>NZ_NPMN01000003.1 GCF_002266425.1 Tissierella sp. P1 | reverse complement strand
TAATATATTATTTAATTTATGACACACACACAAATAAAATCGTGATTATTTAAATAATCAGATTTTATTTGTCTACATAAATTTTTATTTTAATATTAAATTAATCATGTTTTTGTTTTATTAATGAATTTCAATTCTTTTCTTTTTGTCATTGTCTTTAGTCAGTTTTGGTAAAACAATTTGTAAAACACCATCATTAAAATAAGCCTCTATTTTTTCTTCATCTACATTATCCATATAAAAACTTCTTTTAAATTCTCCATAATGTCTTTCACGTCTGACATAATTTTCTTCCTTAGTTTCTTGATTTTCATTTCTTTTGGCAGTGATTGTTAAATAATTGTTATTTACATCTATGTCTATATCTCCTTTTTTAATTCCAGGCAAATCAGCTTCTACAAAATACTCTTTGTCATTTTCTTTTAGATCAACATTAAAGTTTCCATGAAAATAATTCATTGGAGAAAAGAAATCGTTATCAAAAAAATTTGTTAGGAATGGTGAGAATGTTCCATCTTTCCTCATCAATTTATTATTTCCAAAAGGCCCCATAGTATTAAACATATTTAAATTCCTCCTAATAATTAAGTATATTTATAAATTAGTTTTCACAGGAATCTATAAATTATTCTAAGAACTAGAAACAGAAATTTGGCTTAAATAGCAAATAGAACTCCTAAGAAATAAGGAGTTCTATTTATTCTTATATTTAATTAAGGCTTTTGATAATTGATCAGGACAAGAAGTCTCTTTATTACCACATTTTATACCAGATAATTTCTCTATAAGCTTGTCCACTTCCA
Organism: Tissierella sp. P1; assembly: GCF_002266425.1. Lineage (GTDB taxonomy): Bacteria > Bacillota > Clostridia > Tissierellales > Tissierellaceae > Tissierella > Tissierella carlieri. The sequence goes on along the minus strand of NZ_NPMN01000003.1, from coordinate 199,602 downwards.
TACCTTCAACGAGGCTTGCAATACCCTGCAAATTCCCATTACATCCTCCAGTAAATAAAACTTTCTTTACTATACCATTTTCCACTTCAAATTTTATATCCTTTGCGCAAACTCCAGATGTTGCATACTCATACATTTATTTTCTCCTCCCATGATGTTTAATATGACATAGTATATTATACAACAATTTGAAAGATATAGTATAGATTAATTTATTTTAAATATCTTCTATAAATTTTATATTCTTCTTCATCTATATTAAAATAACCTCCTATAATTCTATCTATTTCTCCCTCTAGTTTATATATTCTTTCTTCTACCAATCTTTTATTATCCATATCCTCATCTAATATTAATAGTAAATCCATTATTTGTTTTACTCTACATACTACATCATCAATTATATCCTCAGTTATTATCTTCATATCTAGTACAGAATTTGGATAATAATCATATATTCCTCTCCCCATCTTCTTAGCAAATAGTTTAAAATAAAATTCATAAATACTAGAGTTAAGCAATCCTACAAGATATTCTAATGGAATTTCATTCTTATATTCCTCTTTAATAATTATAGAATATACGTCTGCACTACAATATACGTTATTATAATCTAATGCAAATCTATTTCTACTAGCTTTATATGGAAATACAATTTTAGGTTGTTCAAACAATGCTGTGTCTCGTCCCCATTGTAATTGATACCATTTTTTTGCGCCATTTTTGCATTCTCTTCTATTTTCTAATCTTTCCCTATAGTTTCTAATAAACTCTATGCTATTAGGATACTTTTTTTCTGATTGAATTAAATCTGAATAAATCAGAGATAAATCCGTATCTGAGACTTGATATCTTTCCACATTTCTATTTTTTATCCATCTTTTTAATAATTCTCTTTCAATATTATTTTTCTCTATTTCTTCTGATGTTAATACAAATGCCTTATCACATCCTGTTATAATTCCTTGAAAGGATGTAACCACATCTCCCAGCCTTTTTTTTGCCTTACTTTCTATTTTCTTATATATATTAAGAATGCTCTTAGGTGATAATATCCATCTATCTGTATATAAATTAACTTGTTCTACATCAAATCTTTCAAATAGGTCAGATTTTATAACTTCCTGTAGATCTTTTAAATCTTCAAATTGATTTGCATCATCTATTAATTTATTTACAGTAACCTTATTATAATCTGACTTATCATTCTTAAAAAAATATATTGCTGTTGCAACACCAATCCCTTTAAATATCTCTGCTCCATAAAAATCTACTATTTCTAGAATATCTACATTATTTGCTAGATATGATCTTACATGTTTTCCCGTTGGACTTTCCATAAAATATCTTGAGGTAATAATCCCGCTTATACCGTCTGGAGATAAAATATCAATTATTCGCTTAAAAAAACAAAAAGAAATATCTGATTTATCCTTAAATACACCATCATACTCCTGAAGTAACCACTGCTTATATCTCATATCCAATTGTTTATGTCCTATATATGGAGGATTACCGATTACATAATTATATTTTTTCCTCCAAAACTCTATAAGTTTATTTTCTTCTTTTAATTTGCATTCATCTATGTAATTTTTTTCCCATCTATATAAACTGTCGCATTCCACTATATTCAATTCTTCTATTTTACTAGTTGGTTCTTTTCCCAATAATCCTATTTTAGTTAAATTTACTGCAGTTTTATCTTTATCTGCCCCATAAATACAATGCTTTAATATATGGTAATGAATATTTTCTTTTCTCCAATAATCAATTCCATTTAAACTATATATCCGTCCTTCTTTTTCTAAGGTATATATATCTTCTCCGTATTTTTCCCTTAGTTCTTCTAAACTTAATAAAAATTTTTCTTTTAAAATACTATAAGCCTCCATCAGGAAATATCCTGCTCCACAAGAAATATCTATAACACTGATATAAGGATTTTCTATAATATCTGCTTTTCCTATTGTCTTCTTAAGTATATATTTAATAATAAAATCAGGTGTATAGTATTGGCCTATTGATTTTCGGATTTCTTTGTCAGTATTCTTTTGATAAATATCACCTAATATATTAGGTCCCATATTCTTTCACCTCAATTTTATTTCAATTTTATCTGTAGATTCATCTATTAGATATTTTCTGTGGTATATTCATATTAAATTGAGTATAATAGAAAAGCTAATAAATTACAATATAAGTTTAAAAACTATACTAATAATCTAACATCTTTAAATAGCTTAATCACCAATTAAAACAAGGCACAAAAACACAGCATTCATATATTATCTGAATATATATGAATGCTGTGAAATATTCAGTTATATATTTGAGATTTAAATCTAAATTTTAAGATTTAAATTTATCAATGCTTTCCTTCATCTTAATCGCCAGTTCAGATAAGGAATCACTAGAATTGGCAATCTCCTGCATTGATGCAGTCTGCTCTTCCACTGAAGCTGAAGCTTCTTGTGTTCCTGCTGCATTTTCCTCTGATATGGCAGATAAATTTTCCATAGCACTTATAATTTCATCTTTTCTCCCTATCATTTCTTGTCCAGATTTATTTATAATCTCTGTGGCTTCTTTGATCCTTTCTATAGAAGCAGCTATTCCTTCAAATTTATCATTGGTTAGTTCTACGCTTTCTGTCTGTGAAACAGCTATTTTTTCCACCTCTCCTATGATAACTATACCGTGATCAACTTTCTCAATAAGATCAATTACTATTTTTGATATCTCTTCAGTAAAATTATTAGATTCTTCCGCAAGTTTCCTTACTTCTTCCGCTACCACTGCAAAACCACGACCTGCTTCTCCCGCCCTTGCCGCCTCTATAGCCGCATTCAATGCTAATAGATTAGTTTGGCTTGCAATACTCTTTATCATATGACTTGCGTTTTCAATTTTTTCTGCACTTTTACTGGTATCCATTACTACCTTTCTAACTTTTAGAGATGCCTCATTATTAGCCGCCGTTTTTTCAACAAGCTCCTTTATAATTTCAATTCCTTCATTCTTTAGTGTATTTACCTCTTCAGTAGACTTTTTTAGTTCTTTTAATAGTTCCTGTTCTTGCTCTACTAAAGAACCTAAATAGGCTATATCCATTGCTCCTCTTCCAGTTTCCTCTGCCTGCTCATTTGCACCTTTGGCAATCTCTTCTATTACCCTAGCAACTTCATCTGTTGCGATAGCCGATTGATTAATCGTTAAATTAAGTTCCTCAGAAAAATCTGCTACTTCATTAGACAGTTCTGATATCTGATTTATAAGATGCCTTAATCTATCTATGACCTTCTGAAATGCATTAGATAATAGTCCTATTTCATCCTTTTTAGCCATAAATTCTTCTGGTATATTTTCCGAAACATCCAATGTATCTATAGCCTCAAATAAATGCATAAGCGGCCTAGAAATTCCTTTGTTGCTCATAATCCATATAAATGCCAAAATTATTAGGTTTAGAACAAATATTATGACTTGAAATATTTTAAGAAATATTACCTTTCCCCTTGAAAAATCTTCTGCTGCAGAAACAGCTTTATTAGTGGTATCAAAGAAGTTCTCACTTTTACTTATTAGATTAGATTTATCACCACTTTTTCTACTTTCATATATGGTTTCCTTTATATCTTCCCAGTCTATTCTTACTTTCTCCATAGCTGAAATAAAATCTTCATCTGTAGCCCTTGGCAATTCTAATTCAGAATCTCCATCGATTAATCCGTTTATCTTTTTTTCTATTGAATCAATAAGTTCATCAGAGTTTTGACCTACTAACTCCAACTTAATAAGCCTTTGACTCCCTCCCCTGACGGAACCAGCATCATTAATTACTCTACTATCAGCATCCATTTTCTCTAGTTGGTAAAATACTGATACTGTACTGCTTAATGAAAAAATTAATAAGACTATTACTATGATTTTTAGTTTAACATTGATTTTCATTTATTTCCTCCTCTATTATATGATAGTTAGCCAAATAGTTTAATAGTTTGTCCTTTAAAACTATGAGAGATTTCATTGGTTGCTATTTATCCTTCTAATAAATACCCAGTAATCTAACATTAATTCATTAATGAAAAAATTATATATTTAAGTAATTTAAATAAATCTATTGGATATTCAAAAACAAAGAAACCTAAAGGGTTATACCCCTTTAGGTTTCACATTATGTATACGAGTAAGTCTATAAGCCGTGTTCTGTTTAAATGGTCATCTATCTAAGACCTATCGTTACCGATAGGTTCCTGCGACCTACCATTGGAACGGCAGCGGGCTACCACCTTTTATGTTCCTTTTTGGTCTTGCTCCAGATGGGGTTTACAGAGCCATTTAGTCACCTAAATGCTGGTGAGCTCTTACCTCGCCTTTCCACCCTTACCAGATAATCTCCATGGATTATTTCACTACAGTCCAAGCAAATGCCGAGAAAGAGTTCTGGCGGTATATCTCTGTTGCACTATCCTTAGGGTCACCCCCACTGGACGTTATCCAGCATCCTGCCCTATGGAGCACGGACTTTCCTCATGTGTTACCACACGCGACCATCCAACTTACTCGTATATAATATACCACAAATCGTCAAAATGTGCAAAGGATATATTTTCTATGGTTTACATAATATTCTACCACAGCATTCACAATAAATCAGTTCCTTTTGGTTATTCAATCTATCTATTAAAACTGTAGGGATTAGCATATTACAACCAGAACATATTGTATCTTTCACTTCAGCCATTCCTGTTCCTTTATTCTTTCTGATCATATTATATTTGTTTAATAGATTTACGTCAATTTTACTTTCTAATGCTATAATTTCATCTTCTTCCGACTTAATCTTATCTTTTAGACCTTCTTCTAAATCTTTATATTTACTTTTCAACTCATTATTTTTATTTTTAATATCTTCAAGAAACCTTTCGATGACTAACAGTTCTTCATCTATATTTTCTACTTCATCCATAAACTCTATTATTTCGGTTTCTGTATCACTGATTATCTCCTTTAGTTTATCCTTTTCATCATTTAAGTATTCAAGCTGTTTTAAATCAGTTATTTGTCCTTTATATAAGTTATTTTCTATTTCTTCAATCTTGAAATTATAATCTTTTAACCTTGTATTTGATTGTTTTAATCTATCTTTAATCTTTTCTTGGCTGGATTTAAGCCTTGAAAGCTTCTCTTCAGTATCTAGTATCTTTTCTTCGGTTTTGTTAACCATTGAATCATTTTTTAAATTGAATAATTCCTTTTGATATACTTTAAGTGAATTATGGTGCTCCTCTAAATTCCTCAATAAATCTAGTTGTTCCATATTCTCACTCCCTTAAGGTTAATATATTTTATATAATGGACTTGGCCTTTCCCATATTTCTACATAAATATTGCAATTTTTTTCTTTCTCTAAATATTCTTTTATAACAGGCAATATAACCTTTTCTGTATGATAATGCCCTGCATCTATAATAGTAAGTCCTAGTTCAGCACCTAGTTGTGCATCGTGATATTTTATATCCCCTGTTATATAAATACATGCCTTTTGTTTATATGCATCATAGATAAATTCTGATCCACTACCCCCACAAATGGCAACTCTATTAATCTTTCTTTCTTGATTACCGTATACTATCAAGCTATCTGTGTTTAGTTTTTCTTTAATCTGTTTTATATAATCTACTAACTCAATTTCCTTTATATCACCTACCTTTCCATATCCATATGATGATTCAAAGTCTAGGTTGCTCAGCTTTAATGCCGTAGGATTGCAGAGTTCTAAGAGCTTTGCCAACTCATCATTAACTCCATTTTCAGCTTGATCTAGATTTGTATGAGCATTATATATTACTATTTCATTCCTGATTAAATCATGTATAAGCTTTCCCTTATAGTTCGATGTAGTTATACTGCTAATTGGCTTAAATATAAGTGGATGATGAGTTATTATCATATCGAAGTCTTCTTTTACTGCTTTTTCATAAACTTCCATGTCCAAATCTAAAGCAACTAAGATTCTATTTACTTCTTTATTCTCATCGCCTATTTGAAAGCCAGTATTATCCCAATGATCTATTAGTATCGGCAATGCCCAATCATTCATTAACTCTATTATTTCTTTAGCCTTCAATCTTCCTTAGAACCTCCTCATATTCCTTTATAGTTTTCTCTAAGATTAGGTATCTTTCTTTAGATTTTTCTGTATCTATACCTTCTATTTCCTTTAAAATTTTTTTAGCTGCAATCATCTTAACTTCTATATATTCTTTTAATAAGGGATGCTTATTTTGTATTAAAATTGGACTAATCTCATAATAGATTTCCTTTTCTATAAATGTTTTACCTTTTTTTGCATGGATTATTTCATAATATTTATTTTCTTCTTTTACCAACTCTTCTTTTATAATTTCAAAATTATTTTCTATTAGATATTGTCTTAATTCTTTAGCAGCTACCATAGGCTGCAATATAAAATCAATTATAGAATTTGATATTTCCTTATGTTTTTCAAGGATATCCCTAATAAGTAAACCTCCCATTCCTGCAATAATTACAGTATCTACCTCATAGGGTTTAATTACCTCTAGTCCATCTCCTAATCTGCTATCAATTTTATCTTCAAATCCTAATTCCTTTACATATTCTATTATTTTATCTAATGAACCCTTAGATATATCTGTCCCTATCACTTTTTTAGATATCTTATTTTCTATTAAATATGCTGGTATATATCCATGATCTGTGCCTATATCAGCTACTATGGAATTTTTAGGTACTAGATTTGCTAGGGTTAGTAATCTTTCTGATAATTTCATCTCTTATTTCTTCCTTTCCAAAAAGTATAATTAAAGATTCGCTTAAGCGAATCTTTATTATTCTAGAAAATCCTTCAATTTTTTAGATCTACTTGGATGACGCAACTTTCTTAAAGCCTTAGCTTCTATTTGTCTAATTCTTTCTCTTGTAACTTCAAACTCTTTACCAACTTCTTCAAGGGTTCTAGCTCTGCCATCATCTAAACCAAATCTAAGCCTCAATACTTTTTGCTCCCGAGGTGTCAAAGTATCTAATACATCAATCAATTGTTCCCTAAGCATTGTAAATGTAGCTGCTTCTGCAGGAGCTAGTACCTCATCATCAGGTATGAAGTCTCCTAAATGACTATCTTCTTCTTCACCAATAGGAGTTTCTAAAGAAACTGGTTCCTGTGCTATTTTCATTATTTCTCTAACCTTTTCCACTTCCATACCCATTTCTTTACCTATTTCTTCTGGACTAGGATCTCTTCCTAGTTCTTGCACTAGTTGTCTTTGTACTCTAACTAATTTATTGATTGTTTCAACCATATGAACAGGTATCCTAATAGTTCTAGCTTGATCTGCTATAGCTCTTGTAATTGCTTGACGAATCCACCATGTTGCATAGGTACTAAACTTAAATCCTTTTTTATAATCGAATTTTTCTACTGCCTTCATAAGTCCTAGATTGCCCTCTTGGATCAAATCTAGGAAAAGCATACCTCTACCTACATATCTCTTTGCAATGCTAACTACTAGCCTAAGATTAGCCTCTGCAAGTTGTTTTTTTGCTTCTTCATCACCTTCTTGCATCCTCTTAGCTAATTCAATCTCTTCATCTCCTGTTAATAAAGGTATTTTACCAATTTCCTTCAGATACATCCTAACTGGGTCATCTACATTGATGCCTTTTGGTACTGATAAATCTTCTTTTATATCTACTTCATCTAAATCTTCCTTATCAATATCATCATCCATATCGTCATCAATGTCATCTTTTTCTAGCAACAAGCTATCTTCTTTATCTCCTACTACTTCAATTCCCATACTTTCCAAACTCTGATAAACCTCTTCTATCTGGTCTGCATCTAAAGATATCTCCTCTAAACTATCTATTAATTCACTATATGTTAATATCCCTTCCTTTTTTCCCTTAGCGATCAATTTCTTAACTGCTTCTATTCTCGCCATATTTGTTTTTTCATTGTCTTTATTTAATTCGTCCAACTGGTTTACCTCCCTTCCTCATATCTCATGAGGTTTAGTTCTTTGTTTAAATTAGTTAGTTCTATACACAGCTTAAGAAATCGTTCATCCTCGTTAGAATTCCTGACACTCTTTCTTTCTAATTCTTCAATCTCTTTTTTTATATTATTTCTCTTAGTTTCTAGTTTGTTAATTTTTAATGTGGTTATTAGATCTTTTATCATCTGATCTATATTCTCAGGCAGAAAGTTTATTGGTCTTTCGAAGATCAAGCTAAGTAATCCAGTATCAATACCTGGTAACTCTTTTACCCTTTTATATAATAAGTCTTCATCCAGATCTTCAGCTTTCTGGTATAATTCTATCATTATCTTCAAGATTTCTCTACATTCTAAATTCTCATATTCATCCAAAGAAACCTCCCTGATTAGTATATCAAAATACTCTTTATCAAAAATCATTAATTTTATTAAGTCAATCTCAGCAATAAGACTTGCTGATGGTAATATTGTTCTAACTGGAGAAATAGTAAGCTTCTCTTTAAAATTTTTATTTTCTACACCTTTTATATTATTGCCAAATACTTCTTTCTGTATTGCTTCTTTTGAAATATTCATTTCAGCAGCAATTTTGTTTATATATACATCCTTTTCTATTGGAGACTTTAGTTCTTTTATTATTTTGGCTATTTCAATTGTAAATTTTATTTTGCCTTCTGCCTCGTTAATATTATATTTTTGTTTATTAACATGTATTCTAAAATCTATATAGTTGAGAGCTTCGTTTAATCTATTTTCAAATTTTTCTATAGTATTCTCCTTTAAAAAATCATCTGGATCTTTAAATTTCCCTAGTGTTACTACCTTAGGTTCGATTCCTTCTTTCAAGAGTATTTGAATCGCCTTATTTGTAGCATTAATTCCCGCTTGATCTGAATCATAACAGATATACACATTTTCCCCATACCTTTTTAGCAGCTTTGCTTGTCTTTCAGTTAAAGCTGTTCCAAGGCTTGCTACTGCGTAATTAATCCCCTTACTAAACAATGAAATTACATCCATATATCCTTCTACTAATATGATCCTCTTTCTATCTGAAAGTTTATTGACCAAGTTCAATCCATAGAGATGATTTCCTTTATTGAATATAAAAGTTTCCTGAGAGTTTAAATATTTTGGCATCGAATTGTCTAAAACTCTTCCACCAAATCCAATAACTCTTCCTTTAGTGTCAATTATAGGAAACATAATCCTATTTCGAAACTTATCATAATATTCATCACTATTGTTTTTTTTACCAATTAGCCCTAGTTTCTCTATTTCTTCATTTTTATATCCTTTATCCTGAAGATACTTATGCAAAGAATTCCATTTATTTAGAGAATAGCCTAAACCGAATTGTTTTATAACTTTGTTGTTTATTTTTCTTTGATATAGATAGGATAACGGAATTTTCTCTTTAGTTAAATTGCTGAAAAAAAATCTAGCAGCTTCTCTATTAATATCATAACCCCTATCTCTGTCTTGATATAGCTTTTCATTTCTAGGAGTTTCTTCTTCCACAGTAATTCCCAATTTATCAGCTAAAAACTTAACTGCTTCAGGGAACGTTAAGTTTTCTTTTTTCATTATAAAAGCCAAAGCATCTCCTCCCTCTCCACAGCCAAAACAATGAAAAAATTGCTTTGTATCTGAAACTGTAAAAGAAGGTGTCTTCTCATTATGAAAAGGACATAATCCTACATAATTTCCACCTGATTTTTTCAGTGGAATATAGTCTGAAATAATATCAACTATATTTGCAGCATCTCGTACCTTTTCAATTGTTTCATCATTTATATAACCCGTCATATTATCACCTGAATATCTCACCTACCAAAATTTATTTATTATAATATTTTTTCACTATAAGATATATTCGACATAAATATCAAAAATCCTTCTTTTTTTTAATATTTTTGCCAAGGTTTTGGTATAAAAATATTATTAAAGAGATTTACTGCATATCTATCTGTTGTTCCTGCAATATAATCACAAATAATATCTTCTATCTCCGAGTGCATATTCTTATAGATTTTCAAATGTTCTTCTGGCAGTGTATTTATATTTTTTAAATAATATATATATAGTTGTTCTAAAACATATTCTGCTTTGGATTCTTCTGATTTTGCATCTTGATTAAGGTATACATTTTGAAACATATAGTTTCTTAGTGCGTTAGTTGCTTCCCCAACATCTGCACTCATTATTATAGTATTTTTTTCCATACTATTTTTAATTATATCTAAAATCATAGTATTTATTCTTTCACCATGAGTTTTTCCCAATATTTCTACACATTCCTCAGGTAAATCTTCCTTTCTTATAACTCCTGCCCTAATAGCATCATCAATATCATGATTAATATATGCAATTCTATCTGCATATTTAACGACTTGTCCTTCCAATGTCTGTGATTTTTCATCACCAGAATGCTTCCTTATACCTTCTTTCACTTCATAGGTGAGATTTAATCCTATTCTATCATCCTTATGCTCTAAAAAATCTACAACTCTTATGGACTGTTCGTTATGGTTAAAACCTTTTGGATGCAATTTATTTAATACTCTTTCTCCAGTATGCCCAAATGGCGTATGTCCTAAATCATGTCCCAGTGCTATGGCCTCAACTAAATCTTCATTTAGCCTTAGAGCCCTAGCCAATGTTCGCCCTATTTGAGCCACCTCTAATGTATGAGTAAGTCTTGTTCTAAAATGATCTCCCTCTGGAGCAATAAAGACTTGGGTCTTATGTTTTAATCTTCGAAAAGATTTAGAATGGATTATTCTATCCCTATCTCGTTGAAAGTCAGTCCTTATATCACATTTTTCTTCAAATTTTTCTCTTCCTTTAGAATTTTGACTATGCATAGCATATTGGGATAAATTATTTTTTTCTATTTCCTCGGTTCTTAATCTTATATTCATATATATACCCCTTTATATTTACTGATAAATTATTCTTAATATATATATACAACATAAGTTTTAATAATCCTTCTTTTATATTAAATATTTTTTAAATATTTTTAAGTATTTCACAAATAAAATAGAAGTGCTATCTTTAACACTTCTATTCAAAGATTCTATCTCCGAAGTTTTTCTTTATATAGTCTATTATAAGCCCAGCAGTTTCTTCTATTGCTTTATATGATACATCTATTACTATACATCCTAGTTTTTCCATTATTTCCTTAGAATATTCCAATTCTAAGTTTATTCTATCTACATTTGCATAATTTGCATTATCATCTAAGCCTAATGCCTTTAATCTTTCTTGTCTAATTTCATTTAGTTTAACTGGATTAGCAACAAGCCCAATTATTCTTCTATTATCTTTTAAGAATAGTTCGCTTGGAGCTGGAACTTCTGGTACTAAAGGCACATTAGCTACTTTAAAATTCTTATGAGCTAAATACATACTCAAAGGTGTTTTAGATGTCCTAGAAATTCCAACTAATACAATATCTGCTTTCTTTATTCCCCTAGGATCTTTGCCATCATCATATTTTACAGCAAACTCAACCGCTTCAACTTTCCTAAAATAATTTTCATCCAGTCTTCTAATTAACCCTGACTCTCTTTTAGGCTGATATTCAAGAACTGATTCAATTGCATTTAAAGCTGGTGTCATCAAGTCCACCGTTGGAATATTAAATTCTTGTCCCTTGGCACTTATAAAGTTTTTTAATTTTTCTATTACTATAGTATAAATTACAACACTCGGTTCATTTTTGGCCTCTTCAAATATCTCATTTATCTGGTCTTCAGCTGTAATAAAGGGGAATCTTCTTACTTCATATCTTCCTGAATTAAATTGACTTAAAGCTGCACGAGATAACAATTCTCCCGTTTCCCCTATGGAATCTGATAGTACATAAATTGTTAAGCTTTTGTCCATAATCTTACCCCCTTTAATCATTTTTACCTAATTCTACAAATAACCTTGTTATTGTTGTTTTTGTTATTCTGCCAACTACTTTATAGTTTTTTTCATCTTCTTCCACTACAGGCAAGCTATCTATTTCATGGTCTATTAATTTCACTGCAGCATTTAAAACACTGTCTTCTAAATCTACATACACAATATTAGGCATCCTTGTCATAATCATCCCTATAGGAACCTTATTTAAATCCATGCCCCCCATAGCATTTCTAAGAAAGTCTTTTCTCGATACGACACCCGATAAAAAACCCTTAGAAGTTACATATATAGATCCTACATCCTCTAAAAACATTAGCACTATTGCATCATAGAGACTTGTAGATTCATCTACTACTATAGGAACAGATTTTACATCAGATACTTTTATGTTTTTTATCTTTTCAGAAATATAAGATAGGCTAGTTTTTCCTGTGTAAAAATATCCAACCTTTGGTCTTGCATCTAATATTCCAGACATAGTCAAGATGGCCAAATCTGGTCGCAGGGTTGATCTTGTAAGTTTCAGTTCACTTGCAATGGCTTCAGATGTAATTGGTTGACTCCTTTTAACTATATCTACTATTTTTTCTTGTCTTTCATTTAGTTGAATAGTGATCTCCCCCCAATATCCCTGCTACTTCAGTTTTGTAAGTAGTGGACTATTTATTAACTATCTTTGATAAGTCGCAAATTTGCAACATAGTATCGTATATTTTCTTTAATAAACCTAGTCTATTATTTCTTATCTTTTCATCATCTACCATTACCATAACTTTATCAAAGAATTTATCGATCGGTTCTTTTAATACTACTAATTGATCTAATGCCTTATCATATTCTTTCTTATCAATCGAACTATTTATCTTTTCTTCTACATTGTTGAAGCTTTCATATAATTCTATCTCCTCTTCTGTAAGCAAATCTCTTTGAACTTCATCAGATATAGCTTTTTCTGCTAGGTTTGCAACTCTATTAAATGCTGATAATATCTCTGATAAACCTTCTTTCTTTAACCATTCATTTAATTTATTAGCCCTTATTTTCATATCATAAATATCATCAGTATTTGTACTAATTACTGCTTCTACTATATCATATCTAATGCCCATGTCCATAAACATATTTCTTATTCTTCCACTGAAGAATTCAATTATTTCATCTTTAACCTTGTTATAATCAAAGGCCAATCCATTTACTTCTACGTAAAAATAAAGGGCTGTTTCTACCAATTCATTTATAGATAAGTTTAGTTTTTTATCCAATATTATATTTATAATCCCTAACGCTTGTCTTCTTAGGCCAAAAGGATCTTGAGAACCTGTTGGATGTATACCTATGGCAAATAATCCAGAAATAGTATCCATCTTATCTGCTATACTAAGAACTGAACCAGCAGTAGTTGTTGGAAGTTCATCTCCAGCAAATCTAGGCAGATATTGTTCAAAAATAGCTAAACTAACTATTTCATTTTCTTCTGAACATTTCGCATATTCCATACCCATTTTTCCTTGAAGTTCTGTAAATTCACTTACCATTTTTGTAACTAAATCTGCCTTAGATAAATACCCTGCTCTTTCTATATTTCTTTCAGTTTCTTCTCCGACTTCTAGATACTCTCCTATCTTTATTCCTAGGTTTTGCACTCTCTTAGTCTTGTCATATAAAGTTCCTAGTTTTTCCTGAAATACTATTCTTTGAAGGTCCTCTACATAAGACTCCAATGGTCTTTTTACATCATCCATGTAGAAAAATCTAGCATCCTCTAGTCTAGCACCGAGTACCTTTTCATTTCCTTTTATAACAGTTTCTATAAAATCATCATTTCCATTTCTTACTGTAATAAAATAAGGTAGCAGTCTTTTCTTATCATCTAACACAGGAAAAAATCTTAGGTGCTCTTTCATAGGAGTTATAACTACATCTGCTGGTAAAGATAAATATTCTTCTTTTATTCTACCTATCATCGGTGTAGGATACTCTACTATATTAGTTACCTCATCTAATAGATTTTCATCTTGTTGCAAGTTACCGCCTTTTTCCTTTGCCAATCTTTCAGATCCATATTTAATAATATCTTTTCTTTCCTCTTGATCTACTATGACAAAGTTTTTCCTCAGAGCTTCAACATATTCATTAACATTATTTAACTCTATTCTATTACTGCCTAAAAATCTATGACCTTTTGTAATATTGGAGGCTTCTATGCCTTCTAAATCAAAAGATACGATTTCATCATCTAATAATGAAACTAACCATCTAATTGGTCTAGCAAACCTTATATTTTTGCCCCCCCACCTCATAGACTTAGGAAAATTAATAGACTTAATTATATTAGGTATATTTTCTTTTAATATTTCTTCTATTTCCTTACCCTCTTTAACAACATCCGCATAAACATATTCTACTCCATTATGATCTTCCACATAAATAGATGCTATATCTATGTTTTGACCCCTCATAAATCCTAACAATGCTTTTGTCGGATTTCCATCAGAGTCAAATGCTATTTTTTTAGCTGGCCCTTTTACTGTTTCTTTTAAATCTTCCTGCTTATCTTCTAATCCCTCAACTATCAATGCTAATCTTCTTGGTGTGGAATAAACTTTCATGCTATTATAGTTTATTCTTTCTTCCTTAAGGAAGTCTGAAGTATTAGTTTGTAATTGTTCTAAAGCATCTCCAACAAATCTTGCTGGGAGTTCTTCAACACCTATTTCTAGCAAATAGTTCTTACTCATTATCATGACCCTCCTTCTTTAATAGAGGATAATCCATTTCTTTTCTTTGCTCAATATACCTTGCTGCAACTATCCTTGCTAGATTTCTTACTCTTCCTATATAATTTGTTCTCTCTGATACAGATATGGCTCCTCTTGCATCTAATACATTAAATGTATGGGAACATTTAAGGACATAATCGTAGCTTGGCAATACAAGACCGTCGTCTAGTATCTTTTTTACTTCTTCTTCATAAGTATTAAATAACCCTTTTAGAGTTTCAATATCCGCTTTTTCAAAGCTATATACTGAATGTTCATATTCAGCTTTATTGAAAATATCTCCATAGGTAAAATCTTTATTCCACTTTATATCAAATATATTGTCTACATCTTGTAAATACATAGCTATTCTTTCTAGACCGTAGGTTAATTCTGCTGATTCCAGTTCACAGTTAATACCACCCACTTGTTGAAAGTATGTGAATTGAGTAACTTCCATTCCATCTAACCATACTTCCCATCCTAGCCCCCAGGCTCCTAAAGTTGGAGCTTCCCAATTATCCTCAACAAATCTAATATCATGCTTAAGCGGATCAATACCTATTACCCTTAAACTATCTAAGTACATCTCTTGGACTTCTTCTGGCGATGGTTTAAGTATAACTTGAAGCTGGTGATGCTGATAGACTCTATTTGGATTCTCACCATATCTAGCATCTGCTGGTCTTCTGGAAGGCTCCACATATACTACTTTCCACGGTTCTGGTCCAAGGGACCTTAAAAAGGTATGAGGACTCATTGTTCCCGCACCTTTTTCTACATCATAAGGTTCTAATATTATACATCCTTTATTTCCCCAGTAGTCTAGTAATTTCAGCATTAAATCCTGAAAATACATATAAAAACCTCCTTATTTTTACGATTAGTGGCAACAAAAAAACCTTACATCCCACATAGGGACGAAAGGTTAACTTCCGCGGTTCCACCCTATTTAATACTCCCTGAAGAGTATCCACTTAATAAAGTATACTCCGAAGTGCCTTTCGTCAATAGTAATTATGTCCAGCTCCCACCATTCTAGACTCTCTTAAATAATTACAATCGATATTTTCTTCCTCATCGTATAGTAATGCATTTTGTATGATTATTAATTTAGCAAAAATTGATTTTGTTGTCAAGTATATAGTATTCTAAAATATACTGTTACTATAAAGAAACAGCTATTTTAAAGGATAATTATTGTAATGATTTAATTAGATTTAAACTATTAAATTTTTTTCTATCTATATTATACAATATATATTCTACTATCATCTCATGTATTTTATAAAGGGAATCATTGGAAATAATAACGTCAGATATTTTTTCCAGTGATGTATATAAAAGTCCACACATACCCTCATATATTTCCTTATTCACTTGTATGCTAAATGGATCTGTAACAAAGCAATTATCACAGATTATTCCACCCTCATAAATACTAAATTTGATGTTATTTTTATTAAAAGAACCGCATAGAACACATTTATCCAAATAAGGTTTATATCCTAAGAAGGATATAAATTTAAGTTCATAAGCTACGATAAATTTTAAATAATCATTCTCTAAAGAAGATAAGACTGTTAAACCTTTTATTAAAAGGTTGAAAAGCTTTTCATTCTCTTGTTCCTCTGGTATTGATTTATCAATTAACTCAAGCATATAATATCCATAGGTGACTCTCTCTATTCTCTCCCTTATGGAATAAAAGGAATCTATTATATCTCCTTGATTAAGGTAGAAAAAATTTTTACCCCTATATAACTGATATTCATTATATGAAAAAGGCTGAGTATTGGCTATAATCTGAGATTTAGGTCTATAAGCTCCCCTTGCCATCACTGCTATCTTTCCATATTTTTTTGTATATACACTAAGGATCTTGGATGTGTCTCTATATCTTAGTTCCTTCAGTACTACTCCTTCTGTTTTTAACATAAAATTCCCCTAATTATTTATAACCAAAGTATTTTACCTTGTTATCTCTTTCTCTCCAATTTTTTTCTACCTTTACCCAAAGTTGAAGATTTACTCTGCTACCTAAAAGTGCTTCTATATCCATTCTTGCATTTTGACCAATTTCTTTTAATTTAGCTCCATTTTTTCCTATTACTATACCTTTATGAGATTCCTTCTCGCAATAAATATTTGCAAATACATCTATAATATTTTTATTTTCTCTCTCTTTGACTCCATCTATTTCTACATAAATTCCATGAGGCACTTCTTCTTCTAAATTTAAAAGAGCTTTTTCTCTTATAATTTCAGCAATAACAAATCTTTCAGGTTGATCCGTTATCATATCTTCTGGAAAATACTGAGGACCTTCTGGCAGCTTATTTTTCAATGCTTCTATATATCTGTCTATATTAGTATTATTCATTGCAGATATAGGTATTATTTCTTCAAACATTTCCATTTTCCTATATTTATCTATTAACTCTAATATCTGGCCTTCACTTAGCTTATCAGTTTTATTTATTAATAGTACTATTGGAGTAGATACTTTTTTTAAATCTTCTATTATTAAGTTATCCATAGGTCCAATTTCCATACTATCGTCTATCATAAATGTAACAACATCTACTTCTTCTAAAGTACTCTTGGATACTTTTAGCATATATTCACCAAGTTTGTTTTTAGGCATTTGTATCCCTGGTGTATCAAGGAAAATTATCTGACAATTTTCTTCAGTATATACAAGCTGGATCTTATTTCTTGTAGTCTGAGGTTTATCTGATATTATAGATATTTTTTCTCCTATAACTTGATTTAATAACGTTGACTTTCCAACATTTGGTCTTCCTATAACTGCAACAAATCCTGATTTATACATTTTTTTCACTCCTAGTATCTGCCTCTGCTAAATCCTCTGGTCCAAAACTATGTGGTAGCAGTTCTTCTAATTTATATTCTCTATATTCATCCTCTGAATTGGCTATAATTATTATAGCATCCTTGCCAAATTCTCTAATTACCTGTCTACAAACTCCACAAGGGTAAGTAAAATCAGCATCTCCAACTACTGCTATAGCTTTAATTTTTTTATGACCTTCTGATATAGCCTTAAAGATAGCAGTTCTCTCTGCACATAAAGTAGGTGAGTAGGATGCTATTTCTATATTACAACCAGTAAATATTTCATCATTTTCTGTAAGTAATGCTGACCCGACATGAAAATTAGAATATGGCACATAAGCCTTTTTTTGAGCTTCTAAAGCTTTTTTTATTAATTCTTTTATATCCACAAAATACCTCCCTTTTAACAATTATTCTATTATAGTCTCAGTTTTTGCATTGATTACCTGAATCCATGTGATTCCTGGATTTAAAACTATTTCTTCTCCTACTGAATTATAATATAAAGTTTTATCATTTCTTGATTTTTTTACCCATTTTATATCCATAACTTTTCCATTTGTTATGTATTTTCCTTGACCTTCACCTACTAATTGAATTTCCAGCCTACCTTCTTTATCTAATACCTTAGTCTTTGCTTCTTGAATTATTATATTCTTAGCTACAATTGGAGTTTCATCTATCTCATCTATATGCAGCTTACCATCTTTTTCTCTAGTATATATTTTCTTTTCTTCATCATAATTATACTGAGTGGTATTATTTTTCATATATTTAATAATTATCTTATTAGCAATACTACCTTCTATGTCAGCTTCATCTTCTCTGAATTTAAATGGAGTATACTCTCCAGTTAATTTATATTTTCTTTCTTCCTGTGTTGCTCTTATGACTTCCATACTGGAATAAGTATTATGTGGAGCTTTTTTATGAGATTTTCTAAAGAAAACTTTATTAGAGCTAGATAATCCATCAATATCAGCTATTTTTAGAGTTCTTATATCTGATTTAGCCTGTTCACTACCACCTACATGAACATAAACAGCATCATATTCTAGAGATGATGTTATAAAATAAGGCCTAGCTGACCTAATTGGTCCTATGGATTGTGGATCATTTATTAAATATATACCCATATATCTAGTATATGGAGCTTCTACTAAAAATTCATATACTATTTCTGCATCTTTTAGTCCTGATTGCCATCTTGCACCATGATGATTATCAAACATAACTGCTACTGGTCTTCTATTTATCTTTACCTCTTCTGCATATATTCCACTAATAGGTGAAGGGATTCCTTCTTTTTTTGGTACTTCTTCTACAACCTCATCTTCTTTTACTACATCCTCTGATTCTTCCACTACTGGCGGTTCTTCAACATTTTGCTTTTTACAACTACTGGATAATAATGCTATTAAAATTCCTATTAAAATAATTTTCATCTTAAATTTCATTTTTTTCCTCCTTATCCTATGATTTGAAATACTAAAACTCCTACTAATATTCCTAGTGCAGCTCCTAATAAAACTTCTAAAAAAGTGTGAATCTTACCTTCTATCCTGCTTTCACCTACTAAAATAGCAAGACCATAAGTTAAGGTTGTAACTAATATATTTTGTGCTAAAAACGCTATTATGGTAGCTATACAAAATGATACAGCTGCATGCCCACTTACTGTTCCTCCTTGAAAATGAGTCCCCCTTCCTCTATAAAACTTTGCTTTTAATCCTATAGTTAATAATATAACAAATAACAAAGCTACAAAAGTAAGATGAATATCTGACCTTCTTATTTTAAATAGTAATAGATCTGTGTATGAACTTAATCTGTCAAAAAAAAGTAGATATCCTACTACTATAGAATTTATAGCTGCAATAAGTACTGCTCCAGCAGCTACATCCTTTACTAATCGTGCCAATGGATGATAATCTTCTGTAATTAAGTCTATTACTCTTTCCAATGCAGTATTAACCATCTCTGCTACAACTACTAAGGATATTGCAAATAGTAATAGGAGAAATTCTGCCCTCGAAAAATCAAAAAAAAGACTTAATGCTATGACTAAAATAGCAATTATATAGTGTATCCTCATATTTTTTTCAGTTTTTAATGCTATAATAATACCTGATACTGCATAGTTAAAACTATCAATGATAGTCTTTTTCTTCATTATACTAATCTCCTTTATTGTCTTTGAATATCTTCAATCTCTTCATTATTTGCTTTTCTTTTTCTCTCATTATGCTTTTTTCCTCATCTTCCATATGATCATATCCTAATAAATGAAACATTGAATGAGCCGTTAAATATGCTATTTCTCTATAAAGGGAATGTCCAAAATCCTCAGATTGTTCTAAAGCTTTTTCCATAGATATAATTATATCTCCCAATAATATAGGTCCCTCGGTGAAAAATTCATCCTCCATAGGAAAAGATAATACATCTGTATCTTTATCTACTCCTCTATACTCTCTATTTAACTCTTTTATCTCTTGATTATCTACAAAAGATACGCTAACTTCACAATCTAAGGGCTTGTTCTCAAAACTTAAAACTTCATTGACTACTTTCTGTATTATTTCAGATATCTCTTCACTAATTTCAACTTTATCTTGCCTATTATCTATATATATTTCCATTATTTATGCCTCCAATTTTTCTTCTACATTTGGATATTCAATTCTATCATGGTATATTCCAGTTAATACATTTACAAAAGAGTGGATAGTAATTTCAATTTCCTTCAATGTCACATTACATTCATCTAACTGTCCGTCCTTTAGTTTCCCCTGAACTACTTTTCTAACCATATCTTCAATTTTTTCCTTTGTTAAATCCTTCATGCTTCTTACAGCAGTCTCAGAGGAATCAGCCAGCATTACGATTGCTGCCTCTTTGGTCTGAGGCTTCCTGCCTTTATATCTAAAGGCATCTATAGATATATCCATATCTTTATCTAGTTCTTTTGCTTTATAATAAAAATATGCCACAGCTGTATTACCATGATGTTCTTCTATTATATCAATTATTTCCTTAGGCAATTTTTTTTCTTTACCTAAAGCCATTCCATCAATAGTATGAGATGTAATTATAGTGGTACTTTGCATAGGCTGCAATTTATTATGAGGATTTTCCATGCCAAATTGATTTTCTGCAAAGTAATAAGGTCTTATTGTCTTGCCTATATCATGATAGTATGATGCTACTCTAGCTAACAATGGGTTGGCTGATATAGATTCTGCTGCTGCCTCAGAGAGGTTGCCAACTAATATGCTATGATGATACGTTCCAGGAGCTTCTAATAACAATTTTTTTAATAATGGTTGATTAGGATTTGATAATTCAAGTAATTTCAATGTAGTCAAAACTGAGAACGCATTTTCCCATACTGGTAAAGATCCTAAAGTTAAAATTGCAGCTATAATACCATTCAGAAAGCTATATCCCGCTGTTGTAACTGAATCTATTCCTCCTACTCCCTTAGCTAATTTAAAGGATGTTAAAGCCAAAAGATTAATAGCTCCAACAATGAAACCATTAAGCAAAATATTGTATCTTTGTTCTTGTTTAATAGCTATTAATGCAGCAATGCCTCCTGATATCATATACATAGTAATTGTACTAGCATCGAGTCTTAATATAAATCCTAAAAAGAAAGATAGAAACATATTTACTAATAATCCTAGTTTTGGTTCTATTAGCATGGAAATTAATAAGGCGGCTGTCGCTACTGGCATTATATATGGGGAAATTAAATACATTTCTTTGCATATTATTATAGATGATAATATAATAATAAGTAATATTAACAAACGATTATTGTATAGTATTTCATTATTAAATAAATATATATATCCGACGATAATAGACATTCCCAATGATATTAACATAACTGTCCCTATTATCACACCTATTGGAATCTTATTATCTTCCTTTAGTAGTCCAGACTCTCTAATTAACTCTAGTTCTCTTTCACCTATTGTAGTTCCTTGTGATGCTATAATCTCATTTTCTTTTAGGATAACTGTTTCTATTTTTTTCGCTTCTTCCTCTTTTCTCCTATCTGTCTCCGACTTGTCCAAAAATTCATTTGCCTTTATAGTGGCATTCATAAGCAAAAGACCTAGTTGTTTTTCCTCATCTTTCATATCTAAAGACTCAAAAGTTTTTACTAAGTTCTCTTTCTCATATTCAAGTTCTGTTTCTTTAATGCCATTTCCCATTACTTGGTTTATTAAATCCATCAAATTATTCTCAAAATTATTTAAAGATTTATAATCCATTCTAAGGGCAATATAAATTTCCTTAGAGCTTAGCCCAAGTTCTTGTTTCTCATTAAGAAGGTGAGCTTTTTTATTTATGCTGATACTTTCCTGAGCCTTAATATCCCTAGTAGTATCTAAGAAATCCTTAATAGTATTTTTCATGGTCATTTGGACCGATGGAGATATTCTGTATCTTGGCTCTACTTTATTCATTGCATCAATCTTCAATTTTTCAGTAGTATAGATATCTTCCAAATCCTTAGTAGCTCTAATATTAGTAATGGCTATGTCTCCTATTTTTAGATTGAATTTATTTGTCTCCAGTTTATGAATCGTTATAAAAAAAAGGATTGCCGTAAAAATTACAAGCAATAGCCCATTATATAATCTGCGATTTTTTGTTATTGAAAATTTTTTATTATCCATAGGTATTCCTCCCTTATGGCTTATCCATTTATGTTTTCAAATCTGTCATACGCCTCAATTATTTTTTGAACTAAAGGATGTCTAACTATATCATTTTTAGAAAGGTATATAAAATCTATTCCATCTACGCCATTTAATATTTTTGCTATTGTTTTAAGTCCTGATTCCTTCCCTTTTGAAAGATCGATTTGGGTTATATCACCTGTAATTATTGCCTTTGAACCAAATCCAAGCCTTGTTAAAAACATTTTCATTTGTTCATTAGTAGTATTTTGAGCCTCATCTAATATAACATAAGAAGAATCCAATGTCCTTCCCCTCATATAGCCAGTGGTGCTACTTCTATTACACCCTTTTCAATATATCTTGCATAAGACTCTGCCCCTAATATATCAAATAATGCATCGTAGATTGGTCTTAAATATGGGTCTACCTTTTCTTGCAAATCACCGGGTAAAAATCCCAAGCTTTCCCCAGCTTCAACTGCTGGTCTTGTAAGTATTATCCTATTTACCTCTTTATTTTTAAAGGATTGAACTGCCATAGCCATGGCCAAATAGGTTTTTCCTGTACCTGCTGGACCAATCCCAAATACTATATCATTTTTCTTAATAGAGTCCAAGTATCTTTTTTGACCTAAAGTCTTTGGTTTAATACTTTTTCCCGAAACTGTAACACATACCACATCTTTAAGTAGTTCTTTGACATATTCTCCTTGCCCTTCAAGTAAAAGTTGAATTGAATATCTTAAATTTTGTTTATCTAATTTGCCTTGTTTTCTTACTATCTCAATTAAATTATAAATCAGTTTTTGTCCTAAGTCTATAGATACTCTATCACCATATAATTTTATTTCACCATCTCTAATAGCAATATTGATACCTAGTTCTTCTTTCATTATATTAATATTTTCATCAAAATCTCCAAATATTTCTCTAATTATTTCATTGTCTTCAATCATTATGCTATTTTCTTCTATATTGTTTGGCAAATTTAATCCTCCTTATTTTCAATTATTTGCTTTCTTCCTATGTCTTCTATTGTCTCTACTATAACCTGTGTTGTTAATATATTATCATCCACTTGATGTCTTGTAGTCTTTGACTGTATTTGCGCACCTTCTGGCAGTTCCTTATTTATTTCCTTTGTAGCTTGAATTTGAGTAGCTTCTTTCAAGAAATCTATATTTTGTTTTACTTCTTTTATCTCAACTTCTCTATATTCATATTCAACCCTCTTAATAGGAAATTCTATGCCCAATTTATCAAGATTGATTAAATCTTTCTCTACTTCGAATTCTTTATAATTTGAAAAGGGAATACTGCCTTTCATAAACATAATTCCTTTATCTTTAATTTTTATGCCTTTTTGCTTATGAACTTTCCCTGTATATTTTTCCTCATTTTTTATTATAGGTTCTTTAATTATACTACTATATCGTGTTAAGGCTAATACTTCTCCCTCGGCATGAACTAATATATGCTCCTGTGTGTTTTCATTATTTAGTATACCCGTAATAAGAATTTCTCCTTCATTAACTACTCCGCCTTTTTCCACAACAGCTTTGCCATTTTTAGGAATTACCTTTACCACCACACCTTTTTTCTTTGCTACTATATGGCAGGGATATGATTTATCGATTTTCTCCGGTGGCAAATCTTCTTCTTTTACCTCTATAATTAGCTTTGTTCCTTTTATATTTACTGAAATAAATGAAAAATAATCATAATTATCTATTAATATATCCTTTATAGCCTCTTTTTCCATATTAAATTTAAGTTTACCTATAGATATATTGTTACTTTTCAGCAAAGAAATTATCTCTTCCTTTGGCGTTTGTTCATTACCTAATATTTCTACCTTCCAAATAGTAGAAGTTAGTAAAAAAATTGTCATCAAAAACAATAAGAAACCTGCTACCAACATTTTTCTTTCCCTAAGCTTCATTATTACAAAAGGAAATCCTATTTTTTCTTTTATTTCCACTCTGCAGCCTACTTTTTTTACTATTTCCCTGAGTTCCTTAAATCCTCTAATGCTAGATTTCATCTCAAGAACAATGTTGCTATGTCTTTTTATGTCCCATAGATATATATTGTACGTAGCCGCTAAATTTAATAGTCTCTCCAAAGTAAGTCCCTCAACCCTAATAATAACATATCCTTTAAAATAATTCCATATTTTTATAGCTAGCATAATAACACTCCCTAGCTGATTATTTCTATATTTTCAATTGAACCAACAATAATTATTTCTTCAGAAAGTATTGTTTTAATCTCTAATCCCTGACCCGTTATTTTAAAAACACCCGATTTTGTATTTATTCTAATGGTTTCCTGTGTATACTCTATAATCCCTTTGTGATTCAATAATGAAGCCTCAATATTTCCTATAACTGTTAGTCTTGGTAAGTCCATCATAATATCTATGGGCAATTCCAGCGCTTCTGAAATACTGTATTTTACATTCTCTATCTGTCGTTTCATTATCATCCCTCCTATTAATTCTATGCCCTTCATATATGGACTATTCCTACGAAAAAGAAGTCTGTAAAAATTACAGACTTCTCCTTTGATTTTGCAAACTTTTTGGTTCTGATAATATTTCAGAAAATATTATTCCTCTTAGAATATCTTCCCTTAAATTTCTTTCATTATTTTCTATCTTATTTTGTGATGATACTGTTTCTGAATTTTTATTTTCTGAATTTCTATTTCCATTTTCTCTTACTTCCCAAGATATTTCATTTATATCTGCTTTTTTATCATCAGCATTTATATCTGGTCTTTTTTCCTTAATCAAGATATCCTGACGTTGATTAGTCTTTCCTTGTCTTCTTGCTATCTCTTTTTGTCTTTCTTTTTCAACTTCTTCTGCCAATATCTTTCTTAAGTCTGCCATAGGTCTAGAAGGTACAGGTTGTTTGCTTAATTCCTGTGTCCTCCTGTTTTTTGCTTCTTCTATTTTTTTCTTATCTTTAGCAGACTTTAATATTAGATCTATTACTACAATGAATATAAAGAATAATAAAGGACCGGGCATATTATCCCTCCTTACTTCTGTTTCTTATCGTCTTCGGCTATTTTTGATATGGATGATCTCATATCTGTATCTGCCAATATATTTCTCATATTATAATAATCCATGACGCCTAGATTACCTGATTTTAGAGCTGTTGCTAATGCTAATGGCACTTCTGCTTCTGATTCTACTACCTTAGCCCTCATCGCCTGTACCTCAGCCTTCATTTCTTGTTCTTTAGCTACTGCCATAGCTCTTCTTTCTTCTGCCTTTGCCTCAGCAATTCTCTTATCTGCTTCTGCCTGATCCATTAGAAGTTTAGCACCTATATTTCTACCTACATCTACATCTGCTATATCTATAGACAATATTTCAAATGCTGTTCCTGAATCTAAGCCCTTATCAAGTACAGTCTTTGATATGCTATCAGGATTTTCTAATACATCTTTATGGGAATTAGAACTACCTACAGTGGTTACTATCCCCTCACCTACCCTGGCAATGATAGTTTCTTCTCCAGCTCCTCCAACTAGCCTTTCAATATTAGCTCTAACAGTAACTCTTGCTTTTACTACTACTTCAATACCATCCTTAGCCACTGCTGCAATTTGAGGTGTTTCTATTACCTTGGGATTAACTGATACTTGAACTGCTTCTAATACATTTCTACCAGCTAAGTCAATTGCCGCTGCTCTCTCAAATTCTAGTGGAATATTTGCTCTTTGAGCTGCTATTAAAGCATCTACCAAAGTATTTACATTTCCTCCTGCTAAATAATGAGCTTCTAACTCATTGATTTTAATAACTAGACCTGCTTTTGTAGCTTTGATCATTGGATTTACTATTCTAGATGGTGCTACTCTTCTAAGTCTCATACCTATAAGAGTCGACATAGAAATTTTAACTCCTGAGAAAAAAGCTGTAATCCAAAGTCCTACTGGTACAAATGAGAAGAAAAGCATTACAAAAATAATAATAATTAGGGCAAACCCTATTGGTAAATATGGCATATTACAACCTCCTAACAAATATTTTTGAACCTTCTACCCTTACTACTTTTATAGTTGTATCTTTTGGAATAAAACCACCATCTGATAGTGCATCTAGCTTCATTCCTTCTATCTCTATAAACCCAGCAGGGCGAAGTTCTGTTATACTAATTCCTTCTTTATCTATATACTGATTCATAGAATCAACAGATAGATATCCTCTTTCATCCTTATGTTCTGTATCCAAAACGATCTTATTAAGCATTTTGGATTTAAAACCCATCTTTATTAATATTATAGTCACTATAGTAGTTATTATTATAGCTATACTTAAAGAAAATAATGCCACTCCCAATGAATCCATAGCAAGGACTGTACCTACTATTACTAGTATTATACCACTAATTCCAGGAAGTCCAAAGCCTGGCATTATTGCCTCTATGACTAATAGTATCAGACCTGTCACAAACAATACTAAAGATGTCCAATGGGAGTTCCCTGCTAAGATATTTCCTCCAAAGTATAATCCAAAGCCTATTATACTAATTGTGCCTCCGATTCCGAATCCAGGTGTTAATATTTCAATTACTAACCCAACAAATCCTAAAGTCAACAATAAACTACTTATATAAGGATTTGATATATATTTAGCCAGTTTTATTTGAAGACCTTCATCTATCCTTTGTATATTTGCATTATCAAGATTAAAATAATCTAATATCTCCCTATAGCTATCTGTAGACAAATCAGCTATTCCATACTCGACAGCTTCTGATGAAGTTAAATTAACTAATTTACCCCTAGTTACTAAACCTTCAATTTCAATATCTTTATCTGCCATAGCCTCTATAACTTCAGGATTTCTATTTCTATATTGAGCCGTATCTCTTAAGAGACCTCTCCACATAGAAAGTACTTTTTCGGTATTTGGTATTGTTTCAGCAGACCCAATTGTAGCTGAATTAGCCATAACAACTTTTTCTGATGCAATGGTTATCAATACTCCCGCAGATTCTGCCTTGTTATTTACATAGGAAATAGTTGGTATAGATGAGGACATGATTAGAGATTTAATTTTTTCTGCCTCATTAATTAGTCCACCATAGGTATCTATTTCAAATATAATTGCTGCTGGATTTTCTTTAATCAATTTAGACATGGTATTGTTTAAGAAATTATAAGTCGCCTTATTGATTTCACCCTTAATGGGAACAACATATACATCTCCCCCAGCATCTGCATAGCCTATGTTTGATAAAATTAAGACTATTAAAGATATTAGTATAATTACTGCCCTACTTTTTTTCATTTAAGCACCTCCCATAATATGTACTTAAGAGACCATAAATAATTATATTTATATCTCTTTATCTATACTATTACCCATAAATTTGTAAAATAACTAACAAATTTATAAATTCCAAGGCTTTCTCAACACTGGCATATCCCTAAAAAGTTAAGTTTGTAGTAAGATATTAATTATGTCAAAAAACCTGGGAATAAACCCAGGTTAATTAAAAACTTTTTTTATTATTTTATTTACAATATTGCCGTCAGTTCTACCTTTTACCTTTGGCATTACAGCTTTCATAATAATGCTATATCTTTCATAGACGTAGCATTTATTTCTTTTATAGTTTCAATTACAATTTCTTCTACTTCCTCTTCAGAAAGTTGTTTCGGTAGGTATTGTAATAGAATTTCTATTTCTTTTTCTGTTAGTTCAACTAAATCCTGTCGTTGTCCTTTTTTAAATTCCTCGATAGCCATTCTTTTTTCCTTCAATTGCTTCGATATAATGTCTAGTATGGCCTCTTCAGATACTTCTATTCTTTCGTCAACTTCTTTTTGCTTTATTGCTGCCCTTACCATAGTGATAGTATTTTTTCTAATTGTATCCTTGGATTTCATGGAGTCTTTTAAATCCTCCATAAGTTTTTCTTTAAGGGACATTTGTTCACCTTCTCAATTAAAATCTTGAATATTTCTTTCTTCTAGCTTCTTCAGATTTCTTTTTACGCTTTACACTTGGCTTTTCATAGTGTTCTCTCTTTCTAGCTTCACCTAAAATGCCAGCACGTGCACATTGTCTTTTAAATCTTTTTAACGCATTATCAAGAGATTCGTTTTCTCCTACCTTAATTTCTGACATCGACTTCTCCCTCCTCTCTCTACTGCAAGAGTACTTCATACTATCCCCATCAAGGGCTTTGCACTAGACTATTATACATTATAATCTAAAATATTTCAACTAGTATTTAACCCGGCGGCCATAACATTTTTCTTTTTCCTAGTATATGAAAATGAATGTGTTCTACTGTTTGACCTCCGTCTATACCACAGTTGTTAACTATCCTATATCCTGTATCTAACCCTTTATCTTTTGCTATCCTAGATGCTATAAAGAAAACATGACCTATAAGTTCTTTATTATACTCATCTATATGAGCTGCCGACTGTATATGTTCTTTAGGAATTACTAAGAAATGAACAGGAGCTTGAGGATTGATATCTTCAAAAGCCGCTACCTTCTCATCTTCATATATTAAAGTACTAGGTATTTCCCCCTTAACTATCTTGCAAAATAAGCAATCAGTCAATTTATCCACCCCCTTCTTATATACTATCTTATTACATTTCTATATTAAAATCATCTATTTTCCCAATAAAAAATCATCTTTCTTTTCGTTAATTGTCACATCTACTATTTTACCAATCATACTAGTATCTTTATTAGATTTAACTCTAACATAATTTGTAGTATACCCTTCTATATAGCCATCTTCTTTTTTACTTTCCTCTTCAAACAGGACTGACAGTGTAGAATTAATAAGTTTTGAGTTAAACTCTAACATTAACTCCTCTCCTAAAGCTATTAATTTTTCTGACCTAATATTTTTTATATTTCCATCTATCTGATTTTCATATTTAGCTGCTGGAGTTCCCTTTCTAGGAGAATATTTAAAAACATGAATTCTAGAAAAACGTATTTCATTAACAAATTCTAATGTTTCATTAAATTCTTCTTCTGTTTCCCCTGGGAATCCCACTATTATATCTGTTGTAATTCCTGCATTAGGCATATATTTTCTTATGAGATCTACAATATCTCTATACTCATTAGTTGTATATTTTCTATTCATTCTTTTTAATACTGTATCAGAACCAGACTGTAAGGATAGATGAAAATGATCACACACTTTTCCTATTTTTACTATGTTCTTCATAAAATCTTCATCAATTAATGTCGGTTCTAAAGAGCTAAGCCTAATCCTTTCTATCCCATTTACTTCTCCTACTTCTTCTAAAACCTTGTTTAGAGAAGTCTTATCTATATCTTTTCCATAGGACGCTACATGAATTCCTGTCAAAACTACTTCTTTAAATCCTGCATCAGCTAATTTTTTAGTTTCTTTAATAATCTCATCTAGTTCTCTGCTTCTAATAGGACCTCTTGCATATGGAATTATACAATAGGAGCAAAATTGATTACATCCATCCTGTATCTTTATATAAGCTCTTGTTTTAGATTTTATATCATCTATATTTATTGTCTCGAATTTCTTTTGTGTCTTTACATTTCTAACAATATTAATTTTCCCATTCTCTTTTTTTGCTTTTTCGCATAATTCTAAAATTCTACTTCTATCAGTAGTGCCAATTACAACATCTACTCCTTCTATTTTAGATACTTCATCAGGAGATACTTGAGAATAACATCCTACAACTGCTATTACAGCATCCTTATTTAATTTCTTTGCCCTAGATATAAATTGTCTAGATTTTCTATCAGACAAATTTGTAACTGTACAAGTATTTATTACATATATATCAGCTATTTCATCACTATTTACGATAATATAACCATTCTTTTCAAATATTTCTTCCATGGCCTCGGTTTCATATTGATTTACCTTGCATCCCAAGGTGAACATACTTACGGTCTTTTTCCTTCCATAGCGATGAAAAAATTCTTCACCACTAAATGTTATATCTATATTATTCATTTTATCCCTCTCTGTTTCTAGTATAAGTTAAATATAACTTTTCTATTATTTGTAAATAATGTCTTCAATTATATACATAAACAAAAATCTTTTCAAATATTTTTTCTTACATGTATCTTGCCTAATAAACTATCTACATTTAATTATAGCATTTATTTTAATATAATGTATATATTTAAGCAAGTACCAACATTTTTAATAACATTTATGCATTTATTTTCCAATAAATAATATTTATTTTTGCATATAATAATAACGAAGTTATCGTGGAGGTGACAACATTGAAAAAGAATTCTATTTTAATAATTCTTATAGTTGGACTAATTGTATGCATATTTTCTCTAAATTCTACACTCACACTAGCTAATGAATCAAAATGCAATTCATCTACTGGATCAAATGAAGAATTATATCAGGATATTTTTACTACCCTTATTTATCCCTATATAAAAGAAGCAATAGAAGAGTATTATGGTAAACCATATTGTTGTGATCCATGGGATATTAAGATTTTAAATATTGAACGTCAGAGCACAGCATGTTTTATAGTAAAAATTCAAATAATTCCTTATACAGGTGCTCATAATACTGTTGGTATTGATAATATTACCATCAGAATATCAAGTGAAGAAGCCAAAGTAGAAGGCTTTGAACACATTAAAAGTTATGAAATCCCTCCATGGTTAAGATAAAGCTCTAGAGTAATCTAGAGCTTTATCTTATATATAGAATACCGTGTATTATTATTGTTAGAAATTAGTACTTCTGAGCTAGACAACATTTGCTAATCTCAAAACTTTACTACTTTCCTCTAAAAGTTCTGAAGCATACTTCTTAACATTATCTACTTTATCCTCCCAAACCTTTTCATCATTTACATATTCACACTCAAATATTTTTCGTGACATCTCATTAATAATCCTATACGCTGCTACTGAATGTCCATTATCAGGATTAGTATTATCTGCCTCACTAGATATTGTCTTTATTTTTTCAATATCAGGCCAATAGATCAATTCCACTAGCTTGGCTCGATACTCCAAATCAACGGTTGTTATATCTAAATATCTTTTCTTATCATAAGCATGTTGTGCCTCATGCTTCAAAAATGAAATATTGAATTTCTCACTTTCTATATCATATGAACTTCTGACACAACATAAAGTCCCATCTTTACCAACCCAACCGCCAGTTCCTGTTTTCCCAAAAGAAATAAAATCCAACCAACTTCGTGATATAAATCCATCCATCATTATGATTGTATATGGTTCTATACCACTTGGCAGTTCTACTTCATAAGTTACTTTTGTGGAGTTTTTCCAAATATATGGTCCGAAAAATCCTGATGTATATCCACCTAAATATTCATAACCTTCTGCTTTCACTATCTTTTCAATTCTCATTTTCAATATTATCATCCTTTAGCAAATCTGATTTTATTCCACAAAAAATCGTTAATTCTTGTAAGAGCAATTTTTTTGCGTCTTCGTTTGGTATATTCATCCAAAATACATTTCTATAATAATTTTGATAGATTTTGTCTATATCTCCAATAACCTTATTATCTGTTCTTTTATAATATTGTCCATTTTCAAAAATATTAATGTACTTCTGAAACCAATCTTTCTTATCATGAAATTTACTGAGATAACTCACAGCTTCATGTAATTGTCCCTTCCATAAATATGATTTAAATTCCAGCTCATTAAATTTTCTCATAATTTAATCTCTCCTAAATTAAAGTAGCTCACGTGTTAAGCTAGTGTTATAGATACTATAAACTTATTTCACATTTTTTACTATTACGAATTACTTATGTGGACATTATAGAGTATGTATTATATTTACAAAAAACTGATTTTCATTAGATTAAGATCAAAACTTGTATTTATATATCAATATAAGTTAAATTAATATATAGTTGGTGAAAATGTAATCTAAAAATACGGTATAATTCTTTTCTAAATAATACCGTATTTCAATAAAATATTTAATTTTAGTAATCATGATATTTTTAAGATAAATTATAAAAATTGAGATTCTATATCCCCTATGTTCATTAAGCTAATCTTCATCATTTTTTATAATTTCTTTATGACGAATATAAGCATTAGCAAAACATAGAACACCTGTAATTCCATTTATAATAGGATATAAAGTTAGTCCTTCCTTGGATAATTTTACCAAGAAGATAAATGACCACACAACCCCACTAAACAACCATCTCTTTCGATCCTGTTTAAGTTTATTTTTCATAGAATCTCTCCACTTAATTTTTATAGAATATATTCATACTCTTATAAATTGCTTATGTGTATATTATAGCATATATAATAATCACATTTGGTTGAAATGATAAATATAAAAGTATTTATCATTTCAACCTATGCTACTAGAATACTTAAATGAGTATATATATGTTACTAAAAAGGATTTAGAAAGTCCAGCAGGCATAAGTAGGTCAAATGCATATTTTATTTACAGGAATTT
This sequence comes from Tissierella sp. P1, assembly GCF_002266425.1. Classification (GTDB taxonomy): domain Bacteria; phylum Bacillota; class Clostridia; order Tissierellales; family Tissierellaceae; genus Tissierella; species Tissierella carlieri. The sequence continues at coordinate 166,815 of NZ_NPMN01000003.1, read as the reverse complement.
ATGGATAGAGAAATCATAGAAGGAAAAGGCGAATCTATATCAACTAAATATGTTTTGAAAAAATAAAGAAACCACCTTTTTTATTAAAAGTGGTCTTTGGTCTGCTAAATTCAATTCTATTATACAAGTAATTATATAAGGGGTGTACAAGAATTAAAAGTAGCCATATTTAGGTTTACTTTCCCAAACCCCAGAATATAGAAAGCTACTTTATTCACTAAATAACTCCCATATCTCCCAACTCATAAAGTATTATGGTAGATGCAACAATCCCGGCAGTTTCGGTCCTTAATATTCTAGGTCCTAGTGTTACAATTCTTGCCCCTATTAATTTTAATTTTTCTATTTCCTTAGGCTCAAATCCTCCTTCAGGTCCTATTATTAAATGCATTTTTTTTATTCCGCTGCTTTCCAAACTTCCTTTTATTGTATTTCCTTTTTCATCTTCATAAGGGACTATTATATTGTCCTCGTCTTTTAATATACCCACCATTTCATCAAAAGAAATAATATTTTTTACTTTAGGAAGAATATCTCTTTTGCTTTGTTTTGCAGCTTCATCAGCTATACTATTCCATCGTTCTACCTTAGATTGTTCCTTTTTTATATCTTTTATTTTTACAACTGATCTATGGGTTGCTACAGGATAAAATTCCTTTACTCCTATTTCCGTGCACTTTTGTATAATTAAATCCATCTTGCTACCTTTAGCAAGTCCTTGATATAAAATAATATCAACTGACGATTCATTAACTCCCTTAACTTCATCTATTATTCTTGTAATAATTTTTTCCTTAAATAAAGATTCAATTTCACAGGTATAAGTAATTCCATCTGATGCAATTTCAATTCTTTCCTTAGGTTTGAGCCTTAATACATCCTTTATATGTTTTACATCAGTTCCATTTATCTCTATTATCTCATCAATAACTTGTTCTTTCTCAACAAAAAATCTATGCATAATCTATTCACCTAACTATTAATAGCTATAATACAAGCCCAGCCATTTAGCTTCTTGATATCTAATATTTTAAATCCATTTTCCACTAAAGCATTTTCCACTAATTCAATTTTTTCTACAATAATGCCAGATGTAATAAATATGCCATCTTCCTTTAAATAAGCTTTTAAATCCTTTGTCATTTTTGCAATTATTTCCGCTATTATATTTGAAACTATTATATTGCTTTGCCTTCAACCACGTCTAATAAATTTCCTTCCTTTATTTCGATAATCTTATCTACATCGTTTAGCCTTATATTTTCATTGGATACTTTTACACACAGCTCATCAAGATCTACTGCCACTACCTTTTCAGCTCCTAGTTTTGCTGCAACTATGCTAAGTATTCCACTTCCACATCCAATATCATACACTATATCTCCTTGCTTTACATATTTCTCTAAAGCTTCCGTGCACATCATAGTTGTCTCGTGGGTACCTGTTCCAAAAGCCATACCTGGATCTAATTCGATTAATATATCATTTTCTTCTAAAACATATTCTTCCCAAGAAGGTTTTATTAGGATTCTTTCACCTATCTTAATTGGCTTATAATACTTTTTCCAAGATTCTGCCCAATCATTATCGTCTACCATGCCTATTATAATTTCACTCTCTCCAGTATTTAGTATTGGATCATTTTTTATTCTATTTTTAATTTCTTCAATTTTATTTTCTAAATCATCTGCCTCAGAAAAATATGCCTTAATTATTATTCCATCAAAGTCTTGATTTATTAAACTTGGATCCACAAAATCCCATTTTTCTTTTGATTGAGATAGTTCTATTATGTCCCTTGGGTCTTCTATGGCAAGTCCTGCAGCACCTACATCATATAGAACATTTGATACTAAATCTTCTAATTCTGCAGTAGTTTTTATCTGAACCTCTGTCCACTTCATAAATACACATCCTTTTTTAAAATCTAAAATAATTATACCCTAAGAGCCATGGAAAAACTACCATGATTTTAAGAAAAGCTTCTAAGGTTATATTAGAGATAACTTTTCTTAGCCACTGCATAAGCGACTTGCACGAAATCAAAGATTCGGCAATCTGCTTAAAATTCATTGTCATAAAATTTCTAAATAAAAAATATAAAGGTAGAACTTTCCTATTAGTTATAAAGAACAATCACTCCTGGAGTGATTGTTAGTTGAAAGCATCCTTTACTTTATCAAAGAAACCTTTTTTATGCTCCTTGATATTTTCCCCTGTTTCATTGGCAAAATCCCTTAATAGTTCTTTTTGTCTATCAGTTAGCTTAGTTGGAACCTTAACTTCTACAGTAAAGAAAAGGTCTCCTCTTCCATATCCTTTAAGATTTGGCACTCCCATGTTCTTGAGTCTAAATTCTGTTCCTGTCTGAGTTCCTTCTTGAATATTATGACTTGTTATACCTTCTAAAGTTGGTACCTGTATCTCTGCACCCAGTGCTGCCTCGGTAAAAGAAATAGGTACTGTTAAATAGATATCATTGCCTGAACGTTTAAATATTGGGTCTTCCACCACATTTATATAAATATATAAATCTCCATTAGGTCCTCCTCTGTCTCCCGCTTCTCCCTCTTCTCTCATAGAAATTATGGAGCCAGTATCTACACCCGCTGGTATCTTCACTTTCATTTTCTTAGTTTTTATTTCTTTACCAGTGCCTCCGCAGGTATTACATTTATCTTTAATTATCTCACCAGTTCCATTACATGCATCGCAGGTAGATGTCCTAACAAATTGACCAAAAGGAGTTTGCTGGGCATATCTCACTTCTCCCCTACCTTTACAGGTTGAACAAGTTTCTTTTCCTGTACCTGATTTGGCTCCTGTTCCACCACAAGTTTCACAGTTTTCTGTTCTTCTAATTTGTATTTCTCTCTCTACTCCAAAAACAGCCTCTTTAAATTCTAGATTTAAGTTATATCTTAGGTCTGCTCCCCTTACTGGGCCTGTTCTTCTTGAGCCTCTGCTAAATCCTCCTCCACCGAATATGTCAAATATATCTTCAAAGATATCACCGAAACCTCCAAAGCCCTCTCCAAAACCTCCTGCTTGTGGATCTACCCCTGCATGCCCAAATCTATCATATCTAGATCTTTTCTCTGGGTCACTTAATATTTCATAGGCTGCATTAGCTTCTTTAAATTTTGCTTCTGCCTCTTTATTATCTGGGTTCAAATCAGGATGATATTTCTTTGCTAAAGATCTATATGCTTTCTTTATTTCATCTTCTGATGCATCTTTATTTAAACCTAAGATTTCATAGTAATCCCTCATCTTTTCACCAACCTTTAATTTGCTTATACAATTATATCAAATTTATGAGCTAAATCAAATGATTTAGCTCATATCTTTCATGGGTTATTTATTCTTCATCTACCACTTCATAATCCGCATCTACTACATCATCCTTAGGTCCTGCACCTTCTTCTGGATTACCTTGTGCTCCAGCTTGCTCATACATTTTTTGAGATATGGAATAGAAAGCTTCTGTCAATTCTTCAGTTTTTTGCTTAATTTCATCATAATTATCACCTTCTAATGATTTTTTAAGCTCTTCCAACTTAGATTCAACCTTTGACTTTTCATCTGCAGAAATCTTTCCTTCTAATTCTTTTAGAGTTTTTTCAGTTTGATAAACTAAATTATCTCCATTATTTCTTATTTCAATTGTTTCTTTCTTCTTCTTATCTTCTTCTGCAAATCTTTCTGACTCTTTTACTTTTCTTTCTATTTCCTCATCTGAAAGTTTAGTTGATGCTGTAATAGTTATTCTTTGTTCTTTTCCTGTTCCCAAATCCTTAGCACTTACATTTACAATACCATTAGCATCTATATCAAAAGTTACTTCTATTTGTGGAATACCTCTTTGTGCTGGTGGTATTCCTGTTAGTTGGAATCTACCTAAAGTAGTATTATCGTTTGCCATTTGACGCTCACCTTGCAGAACATGAATATCTACTGATGTTTGATTGTCTGCTGCAGTTGAGAATACTTGACTCTTCTTAGTTGGTATTGTAGTATTTCTTTCAATTAATCTAGTAGTTACTCCACCCAGAGTTTCAATACCAAGGGATAAAGGCGTAACATCTAATAATAATATATCTTTAACTTCACCTGCAAGTACTCCACCTTGAATAGCTGCACCTAATGCAACACATTCATCTGGATTAATATCTTTTTGCGGATCTTTGCCAATTAATTTTTTAACCGCTTCTTGCACAGCTGGTATTCTTGTGGAGCCTCCAACTAAAAGTACTTTTTCTATATCAGATGCTTGTAGTCCAGCATCCTTTAGGGCTTCTCTAACCGGTTCTAATGTATTATCCACTAAGGATGAAGTTAATTCATTGAATTTAGCTCTTGTGATATCCATATTTAAGTGTAATGGTCCTGCCTGAGTCGCGGTGATAAATGGTAAATTTACATTTGTTGACATGGTGGAAGATAATTCTTTCTTTGCCTTTTCTGCCGCCTCTTTTAATCTTTGTAATGACATCTTATCTTGTTTTAAATCAATGCCATTTTCTTTCTTAAACTGTTCTGCTATATAATTTACCAAAGCTTCGTCAAAGTCATCTCCACCTAGGTGGTTGTTTCCACGAGTAGCTAATACCTCAAATACTCCATCTCCAAGCTCTAGTATGGATACGTCAAAAGTACCACCCCCAAGGTCAAATACCATTATCTTATGCTGACCATGTTCCTTATCCATTCCATAAGCTAATGCAGCTGCTGTTGGCTCATTAATGATTCTCTTTACTTCTAATCCAGCAATTTTCCCTGCATCCTTTGTTGCCTGTCTTTGGCTATCTGTAAAATATGCTGGTACTGTGATTACTGCCTCAGAAACTGTCTCCCCTAAGTAGTTTTCAACATCCATTTTAATTTTTTGTAAAATCATAGCTGATATCTCTTCTGGTGAATAATTTTTACTATCTATATTTACTTTATGGTCAGAACCCATTTTTCTCTTAATCGATGCTATAGTTCTATCTGGATTTGTAATAGCTTGTCTTTTTGCAGTCTCCCCAACAAGTCTTTCTCCATCTTTTGTAAATGCTACTATAGATGGTGTTGTTCTATTTCCCTCTAAATTAGGTATAATAATAGGCTCTCCACCTTCCATAACAGCGACACATGAATTTGTAGTACCTAAGTCAATCCCAATTATTTTTCCCATAAAAACTCCTCCTTAAATAAATGTTATTTTGCTACTTTAACCATAGATGGTCTTATAACTCTATCTTTTAGTATATATCCATTTTGTAGAACTTCTGTTATCTTACCTTCCTCATAATCATTAGACTCTTCCATGAATACTGCATGATGGAAATTTGGATCGAAACTTTCTCCTAGAGATTTAATCTGTTCAACTCCATTCTCATTAAGAACCTTCATTAATTGCTGATATATCATTTCTATCCCTTTATAGAAATTATTTTCCTTATCATTTTCTGATTCCATGGCTCTTTGGAAATTATCTATTATAGGCAATAGATTACATACGAAGGATTCTAAAGCATAAGATATAGTACTCTCCTTCTCTTTTTCAGCTCTTTTCCTAAAGTTAATAAAATCGGCCTGAAGTCTTAATAACTTATTATTTAATTCCTCTAGTTCTTTATCCTTTGATTCTAAAGCTTCTTCTAAGTCTTTACTAGTTTCTTCAATTTCCTCCTTACAGATATCCTCTTCTATTACCTCTGAGTTTTCTTTTTTATCCTGATCCTTGTTCTTCATTACATCACCTCTTATAATGTTATGATTATTTTGATATATGTTTACTCATCAACATATTTATAATCTCTGTAATATTTACAGAAAATAAATGCAAAGTATTTACTAGCTTTAAATAATCCATCCTCGTAGGACCAATTATTCCAATTTTACCTATAGTTCTTTCTCCTAACCTGTAGGTAGTTGTAATCAAGCTACAGTCCTTTATAGGATCATAAATGTTTTCATTACCAATTGTTATTTCAATATCTTGAGATAGAGAATCATTCAGTAAAAGATTTAGTACCAAATCTTTATCTTCTATAAAAGATATAAAAGATTTAGCTTTCTCTAAGTCTCTGTACTCTGGGAAATTGAGTATTTTGGTTATCCCATCAGCATATAAATCAACATTATCTATATCTTCCATAGATTGATTTATAATAGGTATAATCCCGTCTATGATAACCTTATAATCATATATCTCCTTAATAATTCCATTGGAAACTTCTTCATTTATTTCATCTACTGATAGTCCCTTTAATCTATCATTCAAAAAATTAGACATTATATTAATTTGTTCTTCAGGAATCTCTTTATTTAGCCTAAAAATTGAATTTTTAACTACTCCAGTATTAGTAACTAAAACCATCAATACTTGTTGATTATCAATTGGTATTAATTGAATATGTTTTATTTTTGAACCCATTAACTGTGGAGATATTGCAAGAGCCGTATAACTAGTTATTGCCGATAGGACTTTTGCTGAATTTTGAAGCAGTTGTTCTATCTCTCTAGATTCACTAGCTAATATTTTTTTTATCTCATCTTTTTTTATTAAATCTAACCTAGGCTTTTTACTCTTTAAAATTTCATCTACATATAATCTATAAGCTTTATCTGATGGAATTCTTCCTGCAGAAGAATGTGGTTTATTTAAATATCCTAACTCTTCTAGATCTGACATCTCATTTCTTATAGTTGCTGAACTTACTCCTAAATCATATTGCTTAGTTATTGTTCTAGAACCTATAGGTTCTGCACTATTTATATAAGAGTTGATAATCGCATAAAGAACTTTAAGTTTTCTATCATCTAGCATATTTAATCACCTCAGTATTCTTTCACATACTAGATAGTTTTATTAGCACTCTATGTCATTGAGTGCTAATGCTCACGATTTAAAGTTACCACTATCTCTAAATTTTGTCAATAGTTTTTATCAAAATATTTTATTACATTAAAAAATCTATTTCAACTAAATTAGACAAGTCTAATCCTCGTTTTGTTAGTCGGATACAATTATCATCATTTAATATTAAACCATTTTTTATATGTTTATTTATTATATCTTTATATAATTCTTCTATTTCTATACTAAATCTGTTCTTAAATTGGGTCTTACCTATACCAGATATTTTTCTTAGACCTAGTATACAAAATTCTTCTATTTCTGTATTCTTATCTATTATTTCTTCATCTTCTATAGGAAGGATTTTCTTTTTCAAGTTTTCAATATAAATATTTATATCAGATGTGTTTGAAAATCTTTTTCCCTCCATATTTGAATGACTGCTTAACCCTATCCCAAGATAAGGTTTTACATCCCAATAGACTAAATTATGTTTGCATTCATAGCTTGGTAATGCATAGTTAGATATTTCGTAGTGGTCGTAGCCATGTTCAATCAAGTATTCCGTAGCCTTATGATACATTAATCTTTCCATATCTTCATCAGGTAATAAAATCTTTCCTTCGATATAGGATTTATAAAGTCTCGTTCCCTCTTCTAGTATAAGTCCATAGTATGAGATATGTTCTACTCCTAGTTCAATTACTTTCTTTAATGAGTCTATTACATTATCTATAGTTTGATTTGGCAATCCAAATATTAGGTCTACGTTGATATTGTTTATATTCTCTTCTCTTAGAATTTCATAGCTTCTATAAAAATCCTTGGCCTTATGAACTCTTCCTATGGATTCTAACAATTTATCATCTAATGTCTGCACTCCTATACTTACCCTATTTATTCCAGATTTTTTATATATTCGTACCTTTTCTCTATCTAATGTACCAGGATTAGCTTCTATTGTAACTTCAACTAATCCAGTAGTTCTAAAATTCTTATATATAAATTCTAGTATCCTATTGATATATTTTGGATTTATACATGATGGTGTTCCTCCACCTATAAATATAGTTTTTATATTATATTCACTTATTCTTTCTTTATATAAGCTTAATTCATGAATCAAGCTATCTATATAATCATCAATTTTGTGATTTATATTGACAAAAGATGAAAAATCACAATAATAACATTTACTTATGCAGAAAGGTATATGGATGTATAAGGATAATTCTTTCATTCTTCTCCTCCAATAATAATAAAATCTTCTATGGCAGCATATCAAGGAAACTTTTATTGGCTAATGCATAAGAAACTTGCACGAAATCAAATATTTCGTAATCTGCTTAAAACTCATTAAGGTCAAGTTCCTATATATAATTAAAAACCAAACTTTCATATTAGTTATAAAAATAGGAACGACAGAAGCGTCGTTCCCTACATCATTCTATTTTTCGTCATATTTTAACACTGTTAGGAAAGCTTCCTGCGGAACCTCAACTGAACCGATTTGTCTCATTCGCTTTTTACCTTCTTTTTGTTTTTCTAATAGTTTTTTCTTTCTTGATATATCTCCACCATAACATTTAGCAAGTACATCTTTTCTAAGAGCTCTTATGGTTTCTCTAGCTATTATCTTAGAACCTATAGCTGCCTGTATAGGCACTGCAAATTGATGTCTTGGGATTACATCAGTAAGTCTCTCCGCAATATTTCTTCCTCTCTCATATGCTTTTTCCTCATGAACTATTAGTGAAAATGCGTCTACTAATTCTCCATTGATAAGTATATCCATTTTCACAAGCTCTGACTGCTGATATCCTTTTAAATCGTAGTCTAAAGATGCATATCCTCTAGTCTTTGATTTAAGGGCATCAAAGAAATCATAAATAACCTCATTTAAAGGCAACTCATAATGTAATACAACTCTTTTTTCTTCTAAGTACTCCATATTTAAGAAAGTACCTCTCTTATTTTGACAAAGTTCCATAATTGCACCAACATAGTCTGTAGGTGTCATTATATTAGCTTTTACAATTGGTTCTTCCATATATTCTATCTCTGTAGTAGGTGGAAGGTTAGATGGATTTTGTATCTGAAGTACCTCTCCTGTAGTTTTTGTAACTTTATATATAACTGAAGGAGCTGTAGTTATTATATTTAAATCAAATTCTCTTTCTAATCTTTCTTGGATAATTTCCATGTGTAAAAGTCCTAAAAATCCACATCTAAATCCAAAGCCTAATGCAGCAGAAGATTCAGGTTCAAAATCTAGGGCCGCATCGTTTACTTGCAATTTCTCTAAGGCTTCTCTTACTGTATTAAAATCTTCTCCCTCTGCAGGATAAATGCCACAGTAAACCATAGGAATAACCTTTTTATATCCTGGCAGGACCTCTGTAGTTGGATTATCGTGATCTGTTATTGTGTCCCCTACTCTTGCATCCTTTACATTTTTAATACTAGCTGTGACAAAGCCTACATCTCCTGGTTCTAATTTATCTAAAGATATATGTTTTGAAGTGTTTACACCAACTTCTACTACCTCATAGAATTTTCCTGTGGACATCATCCTTATATTCATGCCAGGTTTTATTGTACCTTCATATACTCTTATATAGCAAACAACACCCTTATAGCTATCATAATATGAATCAAATATCAATGCCTTTAAAGGCGCATTTGGATCTCCTTTCGGTGCAGGTACATTTTTCACTATACTTTCTAATACATCTTCAATGTTTAAACCTTCTTTTGCTGATATAAGTGGTGCCTCTTCACAATCTATTCCAATAATGTCTTCTACTTCCTTTTTTACTTCATCCGGTCTTGCACTTGGCAAATCTATTTTATTTATTACAGGTACTATCTCCAAATCTTGATCTAGTGCTAGATAGACATTAGCTAATGTTTGTGCTTCTATTCCTTGAGTAGCATCTATTACCAAAATTGCTCCTTCACAAGCTGCCAAGGACCTTGAGACTTCATAGGTAAAGTCCACATGTCCAGGGGTATCTATAAGATTTAATATATATTCTTCTCCATCTTTAGCATTGTAAACTAATCTTACAGCCTTTAGTTTTATTGTTATACCTCTTTCTCGTTCTAAATCCATATTGTCTAGAACTTGATTTTGCATCTCTCTTGAAGTTAACATTCCTGTTCTTTCTATTAATCTATCTGCCAAAGTAGATTTTCCATGGTCGATATGGGCAATAATTGAGAAATTTCTAATATTTTTTTGTTTATTTCTTTGCATATTTTTCCTCCTCATGAAGTTTCAAGATAACTCTAGACAATTATAGCAGAAATTTCATACTATGTAAAACTAAAAGACCAGAAACTGGTCTTTTAATAATTTTTTATAACGAATAGAAAGTCCAACTTTAATCTATTTTAAATAATGAACTTTCCATGATTGCCTAAACCTTTGATTTTATGCAAGTTACTTATGCAATGACAAAAAGGCTTCCTTATAATGCTTCTTTAAAAACCTTTCTTATAAAAGATAAGTCTATTATATAAGATTTGCCAAAGAGATCTAATTTCTTCGTCTTAATATCAAATCTTAAAATATTTGGATTGTCCAAACAGTCCAATTCTACAATATTTTGATTTACAATTTCTAATCCTAATATCAAAAGTAAGAATAAAATCAAAATATAGAATTTTTTTACTCTATTTATTCGTCTTTGTTTCTTTAATCTCTTATTTTTCTCTAATCTAGTTTCCATACCATCACCCAGATTAGATTATCCAATTTTTGTATATATTATACTAAGTCTTATTGAATTTTTCCAAATCTATCATCTATAGGAAAATATCTAAATCCTGTAATCCCTTTAATAGTTTTAGCTGATATACATCCAAAATAACGGCTATCTTTAGATGCACCTTCTTCTCTATTATCTCCTAGTACGAATACATGTCCCTTTGGAACTTCCCAAATACTCTCATCATAAACATGAGTGTATGAATCGTTAATTAAATATTCTTCTTCTAGCATAGAACCATTAACATATACCTTTCCATCTTTAATCTCTACTACGTCTCCTTCTATACCTATTACTCTTTTTATATAATCCTTATCTGGAGCATCTGGGGCCTTAAGAACTATCACGTCACCTCTTGATGGTCCGCCAAAATATAAGGAAATCTTATTAGCGAAAAGTCTATCTTTCTCATGCAAAGTAGGGTACATAGAGTTCCCCAATACATAAGTAGTATTAAAAACAAAAGTTTTAATCAAGATTGCAATAACTACGGCTGTTGCAATACTTTTTATCCATTCCATAGTTTCGTTCTTTACATCTTTATTTTTTTCTTCCATAAGTATTACCTCCTAATACTATTTCAAGTAATTTACATTATATCAGATTTGCAGAATTTAGAAAAGACTATTCTTCCAATATGCTATTTAGTACTAAAGTCAGCACTTCTCCTACTAATTTTGCCCCTTCATTTGCTTCCTCCAATGTATTAATATGATACCCTACCTCTATTAAAGCCGAATAGTCTGATAAATGTTGATTATATTTCCCTGCTGGTTTTATGGTTATTCCTTTACATAATCCGGGATATAGTGCATCAGAAACAGCCTTAACATACTTAGCAAAGCTAAGGACTTGTTCCTTATTAGGTGAATCTGGACCTACTACTAAAGAAAAAGTAGCAACGGATTTTCCTCCTATATCTATTTTAGATCTTGCTTTTATACTTTCTATATTTGGATTAGTGTCTAGTACAGCATCTCTATGTATGTCTAACAAAATTTTTAGATTATCAGATCCCTCTTTTTTATTCTTGATTGTATTTAAACTTCGTGAATAAGACTGATTATATGATGGTAGATCATGAGAGGTCTCAACATGATCCACTTTATGTCCATTGGCTTCTAGAACAGTTGACATAATGCTGCCTATACCTATCATATTATATTTTTTATCAGAACTACGATAATTAGTATCCTTTGAGATTAGGTAGGATTCCGTTGCATGTGTATGATAAATCAATACATATGGTTTTTCTCTATCAATTTTAACTTTCTTTAACATCAAAGGCTCTGGAACATTTTCTATTGTATTTATACCATCAGAATCCTTAACAATTATTAAAGATTCATACTCATCTAGATTTTCTATTATTATATCATTTTGAGTATCATATTCCTCATCTAATTCATCGCCATCTTTATGTTCTGTATTTATAGATCCTACTTCAACTACATCTGTATTGTCCAATACCTTAGCTACTGGAAATAAAGAGTTGATAGCTTTTTTAATGGTTTCATTTATATTTAATGCTTCTTTTATTTTATCAAAGGATATATTAACTATCTTAAACTCATTTCCATCTAGATCATGAGGCTGCTTTGATGAATATAATCCAATAGCTATAGCACCAATATTTAAGGTTATTAAACACATCAATGCCAAAATAATATAATCAGACTTTCTGGTTTTTCTCATGTTAAACACTCCCCAATATACTTTCAATACAAAAATTATATTCTTATCGGGGCTCGAATATACTAAAATTTAATTATCTTATATATCGATTTACATCTTTTAAATCTATTCCAGGATGTAATGCCATGTTTAAGCCATTAGCTACTATTATAGACAAATCATCAATTAATATATCTATGTCTGTCGGTGTAACCACAACATTTTTCATGTAAGGATTTAAAACCTCTTGAATTAAAGAATATTTCTCTTCTGATGATATTTGGGATAGCAAATTATAAAATTCTGACCCTACATTGGCTTCACTTTTCAATGAATCTATGATTAAATCCAGTGTATCGTTTACAATAGTAGCTGCATCAACAACAGTAGGTATTCCTATTGCAATTACTGGAACTCCTATGGTGCTTTCATTAAATTCCATTCTATTGTTTCCCACACCTGCTCCAGGATTTATACCTGTATCAGATATTTGTATTGTGGTGGATACTCTGTCCATCTTTCTTGAAGCTAATGCATCTACAGCTATTACTAAGTCTGGTTTCACTTTTTCTACTACGCCTTTTATTATTTCTCCTGTTTCTATGCCTGTTATTCCCATTACTCCTGGGGATAAAGCTGCTACATTTGCAACAGTCTCATCAATTTCTTTATTATAGTTAATAAAAAATTGTCTGGTAACTAAAACTCGTTCTACAACTTTTGGTCCTAATGCATCAGGCGTAATATTCCAATTCCCTAGTCCTACAATTAAAATCTTACTATTTTCTTTATTCTTCCCTAGACCTTTTATTTCTTTGGCCACCACTTGAGAAATTTCATCTTTTAGATCTTCATCTGATTTATTTAACCTAGGCACATCAATAGTTATATAAGTACCAATGGGCTTGTGTATATTTTCACTCCCCTCCTTGTTTAATACTTTTATTCTTGTAACTATATAGGATTCTTTCTCTTCTTTTTCTATATCAACCCCCTTAGAATCCTCATTGCTTGCTTGTTTATATAATTCTCTATTTTCTAAGGCTAAATCAGTACGAATTTGATACAATTAAATTCTCCTCCTAAAATAATAAATTTTTCTTTCATTTTATAATTTTATCCATTATAATGTTAAATATCCTTGCATTTTATGGTTCTTCGTGATAAAATGTTTTTTGTTAGATTAGAGGAGGTGAAACTATTGGCAAATATTAAATCTGCTGAAAAAAGAATTCTTATTACAGAAAAAAGAACAGCTATAAATAAAGCTAGAAAATCTGAAATTAAAACATATATTAAGAAATTTGATAAAGCTATCGATAACGGAAATTTTGATGAAGCAAAGACATTACTTAGGACTATTGATAAGAAATTAAAAAGAGCTGCTCATAAAAATGTTATTCATATGAACAACGCATCTAGAAAAGTTAGCCGCTTAACGAAGAAATTAAATAGTGCAATGTAATATAAAAAAGTAGATAAAACTTCGGGAGGCCGAAGTTTTTTTATATTGAGTAAACTAAATTAATAATCAACATTTCAAGGGCTAGCTTTTCATCATGGGAACTAGTCTTTTGTTTTATATCTAATTCTAAGATGTAATTTAATGATACTTTGAGTTGCTCTTCAGTAAAATTATAAGATTCTTTGGATATTTTTTTAAATTCGTAAGGTTTTATCTGTAATTTCTCTTGAGTTTCTCCTTCAGAATATCCCTTTTCTCTATATAGTTTATACCCTAGCATTAATCTTAATTGTCTAATAATCATAACAAGTATTCTCTGCACAGGTTCATTAGATATATGCATTTCATTAAATATTTTTAATGCTGAGTCACTATCTTTTTTGTTTATGCTAGCCAGTAAATTAAATATGTTAGTATCTAACGTTTTTGTTAAAACTATATCTATATCTTCTTTCATGATTTCTTTACTTGAGCTATAGTTAATTACCTTTAACAACTCGTTTTCCAAATCATAAAGGGTTTTAGTACTATTATAATCACTATAAGCAGACTCTCCAATAAAGTAATTTAGATTTACATTTGATATGTTTTTGTTATACTTCCTTAATTTATTTTCTAGCCATATATTTAAATCCTTGCCTTTTAATTTGGAGAACTCCACTACCCCACCTAACTTATTAATGGTTTTGTATAGTTTACTTGTTTTCTTTAGATTATTTGATCTATCCATTATAATCAAGCAAAGATAATTATCTAATTTTTCTATATATGAACTCATTATCCCATCTATGTCATTTGTTTCATTCTCCATAACTTCGCTAATATCTCTCACAATGACTATCTTTTTTGATGACATAAATGGAAGAGTTTCACATGCATTTAATATATTATCAAATTTTATTTCCTTCCCATCTATTACCACATAATTTAATGCCTCAAAGGAAGAATCGATAAATTTATTCTTTAAGTTTTCTATTGCTTCATTCATAAGATATTCCTCAACTCCAGTAAAGAAATATACTGGAAATAGATTATCTTTTTTTATACTATTAATAAGTTCACTGTAATTCATTAATTGTCAACTCCGTTTCAAAATATAAATAGTTCTTTATTAAAATATAGGATAGTAAATAATATATTGCATAAAAAGAAAGAATTAATAAGTTTTCATTTAATATATTTATTAAGTCTGAATCATTCTGTATGAAAGGAATTATATCTATATCTTCTTTATCTAATTTTACTTTAATCATTCCCATGGTATCTGTCCTATATAACTTAGTACCTAATTCCTCATATCTATCTATTATTTCTTTCCTAGGATGTCCATAGAAGTTATTTCTTCCTACAGAAATAATACCTACGGACGGCTTTATTTTGCTTAGCAATTCCTCGGTAGAAGAGGTGTTACTTCCATGATGGGGTACTTTTATTATATCTACTTGCCTTTCAAACTTATCTATCAATCCCAGCTCTACTTCTTTTTCCATATCTCCCGTAAAGAGTATCTTTCTATCATAATAAGAAAGCAAAAATACTAAAGAAAGATTATTTCCCTCAAATCCTCTTTTTATCAGTTCTTCATTAGGACTTAAAACCTTTATAGATGTATTATTATCTAGCCACATTAAATCATTTTCTTTTAATATAATTAATGGTATAGTTTTATTCTTAATTTCATTATAAATTTTGGATGTATTATCCTCATAGGATATTAAAATATTGTTAATCTCTATATTCTCTATTAAAAGAGGTAATGATTTACAATGATCATCATCAAAATGAGTTATAAAGACTCCTTTAAGTCTATTTATCCCCATTTTCTCTAGATATGGAAGTGTAATATCTTTTCCGACATCAAAAGAGTCCATTATATTTCCGCCAGTATCTACTAAATAACTCCCTTTTTTAGTATTGATAAGAATTGAATCTCCTTGCCCTACGTCTATAAATTGTATTTCAATGGATTTATCTATAAGTAATATTATAGAATTAAATAACAATAAGATAGATAAATAGTATATAATGACTTTTTTAATGCTTAAACCGACTTTATCTATTTTTATAACCTCAAATATTACTAACATTAAAATGTAATACAATATAATATCTGCAATTCCTGGAGAATAAGATTTTATTATTCCAAATGGAAACTTATATAAAATATTGACTAAATTAAATTGTATTGACAAAATCAAGTCTAGCAAATTACCTATCAATGGAATCAATATAGGTACTGAATAATAAAATCCTATCATAATTGTTCCTATAATTAAAGATAACGATAATATAGGAGCTATAACTAGATTAGAAAATATACTTAAAATAGATAATCTATTGAAATAATATGCTTGTATGGGCAATAATCCTATCTGGACTCCTAGAAGCCCGCATAAGGTATATATTATTTTATTATTATATGGATAAAAAACCTTCTGTATTTTAGGAGTAAAATAAATTATTGAAAATGTTGCAATAAAAGAAAGCTGGAATCCAAGATTAAATATCCACATTGGATTTATGATTAACAGGATAAACATTGCAAGAAATAAAGCATTGATAGAATCATAAGGCTCTGCTAGGGTTTGAGCATAAAAAAATATACTAAACATTATATTTGCCCTAAGTAAAGAAGGCGGGAATCCTATAAGATAGCCATAAAGCCAAATAATAATTAGAGTTATAATTATATCTAATTTCCTATTTACACCTAAATGAGACAATATATAAATCAAAGCTCCTGCTATTATTCCTATATGTAGTCCTGATACAGCTAATATATGGGCTAGTCCTAAATTTCTATATTTTTCAACATTTTCCTCTTCTAGATAGGAATACTCTCCTAATACTATACTTTTCATCAAAGAGCTGTTCTCAGTATTTAAGTTATTATCAAATATAGCTCCAATGGTTTTTCTAAAATTAGCTTTTGTCCTATATATAAAAGATTTATTCATATTGTTAATTCCTATTATGGAATAATCTTTTATCGTCATAGTTGTATGTATTCTATTTGATAATAAATTAAGTCTATAATTAAAAAGCATTGGATTTGTATTTTCCAGAGGTTTTTTTAATTTACCTGTAAAATTTATCTCATCACCTAATTCAATATCTTTATCTCCTATTACCTTTAAAACCAATTTTTCATTTATTTTAGAATGAATTGATTTATCTTCTATCCCATTGATACGAACAATGTATTTCCCTTGCCCATCTTCTTTCCAAAGTATATCATTAACAGTACCCCTAAGGATAATATCTCTATCTACCCTTGAAGCAAGTATACTGCTATTTAAATTATAAGTTCCAAGGCTAACTCCTAGTATGACCATGATAAAAAATAATATGATAGCGTTTGAACTATTTCTCATAAGATTTACAAAATAGGTCCCCAACCCTAAAACAATTAGCATAAAAATAGTAAATATACTAAAGTTAAAATAATAGGAAAGAATTATTCCTATAACTAACGGAATTGTTATAAATACAAAAGGTCTATCCATAGGACCCTCCAATTTACTTTTTTCTATGCATTCTATTTAAACTCCAAATCATAAGTATTAATCCTAAAAGAACTAACATACTACCATCAGGCATAATATCACCTCAAACCTTATTTCCCTCATTATAACATAATAATTTAATATTTTATTATTGTTTTTATTTTTTTATGATAATATATTATATATAATATCGAAGGGAATGATGGCAAAATGACTCATAAACTTTATTTGGATAATCCTTATTTACGAGAAATTGATTCAAGGATAATTGATAAAATTTATAAAGATGGCAAGTATTATATAAAGCTTAATAGAACAATTTTTTATCCTCATCTATCTGGAGGACAGCCAGGAGACAAAGGAACTATAAATGGTGTTCAAGTATTAGAAGTGTACGAAGAAGACTCAAATATAATTCACGTAGTTAAAGAAAATATTCATAGTGATAAAGTGATATTAAATATAGATTGGGAAAATAGACTAGACAACATGCAACAACATACTGGGCAGCATCTTCTATCGGCTGCATTTTATAAATTATATAATGGTGAAACAGTTGGATTTCATATAGGGCAAGATTATGTATACATTGATGTTACTCTACCAGAACTGTCGGAAGAAGAGGCAGAAAAAATTGAAGTATATGCTAATAGAATAATATCTTCAAATTTTGAAATTAAATCTTATTATATTGAAAAAAATGACATAAATAAAATCCCTGTTCGTAAACAACCTACTGTGAATTCTGATATTCGTATTGTAGAAATTGATAATATTGATTTTTCCCCTTGTGCAGGTAC
The DNA here is from genome assembly GCF_002266425.1 of Tissierella sp. P1. GTDB lineage: Bacteria > Bacillota > Clostridia > Tissierellales > Tissierellaceae > Tissierella > Tissierella carlieri. The sequence goes on along the minus strand of NZ_NPMN01000003.1, from coordinate 148,750 downwards.
TCATTTGGGAAACACTGGAGAAATAGGCCTTATCAAGATACGAAAATGGGAAAAATATAAAGGCAATGTCAGAATTGAATTTGTTTGTGGAAGTAGAGCTCTATTTGATTATAGATGGAAAAATAAGATCATTAAAGATATTGGACTTCTACTATCTTCAAAAGATACAGATGTCTTCGAGAAAGTACAAATATTATATAATCAAAAAGAAGAACTGGAAAAAAAGAATAAAGACTTACGAGGTGAACTTTTTAGGTATAAAGGAGATGAACTACTAAGAAATTCTATTCATATAAATAATACTCCTTTTATTACCAAAGTATTTGATGATACAGACTTAAAAGAAATCAATGTAATAGCAAATCACTTAAATAATATATGTGATTCTGTTCAAGCTTATGGATCTAAATATGAAAATAAAGGTCAATTTTTAATTAGTGCATCAAAAGATTTAAATATAAATCTTAAAGATATTCTCAAAGAAATATCTGGAGAATTCGAGATAAAAGGTGGAGGCAGCTCTCAAACAGTTCAAGGTGGATGCTCATTAGAAGATTTGGATAAGTTACTAAACAAATTCCTCGAAAGGATTAAAAATTCTATATCCCTAAATTAATAAGATAAGGCAGACTCTTATGTCTGCCTTATCTTATTAATTTATATAGCTTAAAATTTCATCAAATATTTCTTCTCTGACTTTAGTCACTCCTGCAAAATCAACAGATGGTCTATAGCACTTTTCCAAGATGAAATGATTTTCTTTTGCTCCATTTAAACTTTTAACCCCTTTATCTACTAAAGAATTAAACATTTTATATTCTTCTATATTTATTTTGCTGCTATCAAAAAACTTATTTAAATCTATTTTAGTTTTTGCAAAATGTTCTCCATGTTTATTTGATGTTATTATTGTATCTAATTCTTTAATAAATACAGATTCAATCTTCTCTGGTATCAAAGAATTATGGTATATCTCTATTGCATAATTTCTTAATCTTCCCTCTTCTAATATTCTATTTAGTAAAGTGGATTTCCCTGTACCTATATCACCATTGATATAATATATATCTGTAACCCATTCTAATATGGTATTTGTATAATCCACAAATCCATGAGGTGTATAAGCTGTAGAAAATAAATGTCTTTCTTTAAATCCATTTGAAACTATTTGACTTGCTTCTTTTAGAAAAATCTTTTCTATAAATCTCTTACTTTCTTTGTTCACTTCTTCAATATCTAACTTCAATCTATTATCTTCTGTTATTTCTTCAAGTATAATTTTTGCTGCTTTAAAATAGTTAAAAGCTTTCCTATATGCATATTTATTATTTGCTTTCGCTTCAATTATTTCTTTTTTATTATTTTCTAATATATTAGCATCTATAAATTGTGCTAGATCTATTATTTTATCTGTTAATCCTGGATAAGTTGGGTCCATGGTATGAGGCGCAGTTCCGTCTAGCAAACATATTTTTAGCTTATCTATAACTATAGCATCTATAGACTTAGGATCAGATGGACAGTGATGATATTCAATATCATAGCCTTCACTTATCATTCTTTCTCCTAAATCTCTCATTAAAGAAGACTTACCACCACCAGGCATTCCTTTAAATATATATAGTCTATTCCTATCTTTAGATATTATATTATCATGTAAGGAGTAGAATCCACTTGCTGTATTCCCTCCTGGAAATATCCTTCTAATTTTCGCCATAACAAAACCTCCCAATATAGTTTCTTCCTACTCATACAATATATTCAAAAAATGAAACTTTTGTGATAAACAGTATAGATGCATCTAAAACAAAAATAGGACCAATAAGATCCTTCTCTATTGTTATATCTTTCTCCAACTCAATTGACAAACAGCCATAATTTTTGCTACTACATAAACTATATAATCCCTTCTATCTTCCGTAAATTCTATAATTCCTAAAGAACGTAATAAATCTCTAGCTATAAATAATAGGGTCTCTACTATTATTTACTACTCTTTACTTATATATAGTTCAATATTCAAATTAAAATTCCCTCTTTTTCCGAAAATTTTTAAATTAAAAGACATTGCAAAGAAAATTTGCTACAGATTATTTTTATTACTCCCAATTTTCTATTGTTGTATTTATACATTCAAATCCGTTATTCAAATATAACTTAACAGCTTCTTTATTCAAATCTGCAACAAATAAAGTAATTTCATCAGTTCCTGCCTCCTGAAGACGGTTAATAGCAAAAAATAAGAGTTTCTTTCCATATCCCTTATTTTGATATTTAGGGTTAACAAACAAATGATCTATTATGTTCTCATGTATTTCAACAGAACCTACCATTTCTTTATCTATAAACATAATAAAAACATTAGATTTCTTTTCATTCATTTCCTCCTGTGTATAAAATGAATCTGGGTTTTGATTTGTAGCTATACTCAGATTCCGAAAACAATCACAACAAATTCTTCGATAATCATTATAATATTCATTACTATAATTAACTACATCTATGTCTGAATTTACTTTTCCACCATAATATTTCATTTCATGTACAATAACTTCTGTCATTTTTACCTCCCCTTCAAAATAATCTTATTATTACACTCCCTATTACCTCTACTGCTGTAAATATACTTGTGTTTATATCTGCTAAACTTTTCCGTTCTACATCTCCAAAAATATCTATTTTTTTACATTAATCTACTTTTTAATCATACAATATTAGTTTTTTGCTAATACTAACACTGGAGGTGTTAATATGAAAAAATTTATTTTTGTAATATTTATCTGTATTCTTACTTTAACAGCTTGTAACAACAATCCTAATACTAATGAAGTTACGCTACCTACTCACCCTAATATGGAATTTGTTGAAATCGTTCATCAAGCTAAAGAAGAAAATGAATATACCACTACACTTTACACAGTAAAGAATTCAACTCAAGAACAAGTTACAGAAGAATATATAAAAATACTTGAAAATGATTCTTGGAATATAACATTTGTTAATAAGCCACTTCTCATAGAAGCAACAAAAGAGAATAAAGAGATAATGATATTTCTTTTTAATAAGGACAATGATGTCACTTTGGCTATTTTATCTAGATAATATTGAAATCATGACCATCTGTAAATGAAGTGTACTCCAAAAGTTAGGCTATAATTTAAACTTTTGGAGTATACTTCATTAGAAAGTGGTATTTATAAACAATAAAATACCGTAAAATTCTTTTCTGAATAATACGATATTTCAATAGAATTTTTAGTTTTACCAAGGATAACATTTAATATAAATATTATGAAATGATTTAAGTGTTAGTCTAGTATCTTTTCATATTCAATCCTACATGGCTTAAATCCGCAGCGTTCATGAATTTCCCTTGATGGAATATTTCCATAACCTGTACCTGAGCGAAGAATATTTGCACCTCTCATTTTAGCAATTTTCTCTGAATATTCTATAGCATATGTTCCAACTCCAGATTTTCTAAACTGTTTTGTGACTGCTATTTCATTAATTTCTGCAATTGATAAATTATAATCTCTTATATCAGAGAAAGTTACCCAAATATAGCCCAGTACTATTCCATTTTCATCCTCTAATATATCTGCAATTGTTCGATTGTCACCCATGCTCTTATATAGAGTAGAAATAAACTCTTCAACCTGATTTTCAGTATTCAACCATTTTTGGTAGTATATTTCATATGGTGTTTTTTTAGCAAAATCCGATTCACATTCATAGTTTATTTCGCAATGGAACTCAAGCAATATTTCTCTATCTTTAACAATATCTATTCTCCTATGTCTTATCATAACTTCACCTTCTTAACTCATTTTATTATACTGATCAAATCTGTATAACAAGAAAATTATACCATATTTTTTTTATAGCTTTATAGAAAGTTTCTATTTTAGAATATCGTATTATTCAGTTTTTAATGTTCAATTATACATAAATGACAAACTCTTAGGGCTTATGGACAAACTATCAATATACAAATAAACTTAATTAAAGATGGAGATAATGGAGATATTGGAATTAGATTATATTTAAAATATCCTAAGACAGAGAATAGTACGAGAATCCTAGCTTTATCTGATAGTGTTATTGAATTATTAAAGAAACATCAAGAAGAACAAAATGAATTGATTACAAAACAAGGAAGTCTATGTCAAAATGAAAGATTTATTTTCTGCAATGATGATGGCTCTAATATTGACTCATCGGTTAAACAAAAACAAAAAATAAAAAAAGCGACCTAAGTCGCTAATCTACTATGGCGGGAGTATGTGGGAATCGAACCCACCTAAGAAGCTACTAACCCCTCACGCTGGTTTTGAAGACCAGAGAGCCCACCAGGACTCATCTACCCCCAAATTAGGAACAAAATCCATTATACAACAAATTTTGACCTTTTTCAAGCATTTTTTACAATTTATAATTTAGAATTATTAAAATAATAGCCTACTCCCCATTTAGTCATAATATACTCAGCATCCGATGAATCTTTTTCAATCTTTTCTCTTATTCGTCTTATATGAACATCGACCGTCCTTAGATCACCATAGTATGCATAACCCCATACTAGTTCCAACAGTTCTTCTCTTTTAAAAACTTTTCCGGGATTTGAAATCAGAACAAAAAATAAATCAAACTCTTTTCCAGTTAAATTTATATTCCTATCTTTTATATTTACTTTTCTACCTACAGTATTTATTGTGAAGTCCTGTATTTTTATCGCTTGATTATTAAGTTCTACAGATTTATAGTTTACTCTTCTTAATATTGCCTTAATTCTTGCCTTTAATTCAAGGATATTAAAAGGTTTAACAATATAATCATCTGCTCCATATTCAAGTGCCAAAATCTTATTAATATCCTCATCTTTTTCAGTTATTACTATAATTGGCACTTGAGAAACATTTCTAATGGCTTGACAGATATTCAAGCCATTAGAATCTGGTAATATTAGATCAAGTAATACTAAACTATAATCATTTATACTTACTCTCTCTATAGCATCCTTTCCATGATGCATTATATCTATACTATATCCGTCTTGCTCAAGGCTATATTTTAAGCCCTTCACAAAGGATTTATCATTGTCTAAGATTAGTACTTTTTTCTCCATCTCCTCACCCCTGTACTTGAGCATTAATCATTTGTTTAAAATTCTAATATCTTTATCTCTTTTTGTTATTTTGATTTGATCAAAATATTCAAGAAGAGCAAGGGCTACCTTCCTATTTGTATTTAACAAATCTCTATACTCACCTATCGATATTGAATCTTTGTTTGTAAAGTGTTCTTTCAATTTATCTAAACCTAAGTCGTAAGCTTCTTTAGAGATATATACCTCTTCATTTAATTTGATAATATCTCCATTATTCAACAGAGAAATAAATACTTCTTCTATTTCATCTTTCTTCTCACCAATTATAGATTCTAAATCCTCTCTTCTTGGTGGCTGATATGGATTTTCTTTGAAACCTCTCAAAATCTCTTGGCTAACTTTTAATTGATTATCATTGAATTTTATTTCAAATCCATTGATTGAAATATTTTCAAGTTTCTGTTCTAAATATCCTTTCTCAATTAACAAATCTATAAATGCTTCAGCTACTTTTGGCTTTGCATTCTTTAAAAATCTACTACGTATTTCTTCCTTTTGCATGCCTGCTCTTAAAGGATATTTAGAATGGAAATTCTTAAGTTCCTCTAAGATTTTATCTTTAACCTTATTAAAATAATTTATATGAATTATATGCAAATCCTTAGTAAGGGAAAATGATATAACTTTTTTATTTTCTATAAGTTTATTTATCTCATTCTTTATACTTTCTTCTAACATTGCAGTAAAAACTGCTATTTCTTTCGTTGTTGGAAATTCCTTTGATTTATCCTCGATAATATTTTCAATAATATCTGTTGACGAACCCATCTCTTTAATCTCTAATTCTTTTATTGCTTTGTCATCAAATCTTTTTTTCTTTTTTGGATTAGGTTCTAATATCTCTCCACCACCTATTGTAAACATAGGTGAATAAAATCTAATGATAAACTTATCTCCCCTCTTAGCTACTACCTCTTCTTCCAGTCTAAGCTGCGCATAAGCTTCATCACCAGGCCCTATTTCTTCTTTATCTAGTAAAACAACACGGCATAATACTTCCTTTGTGCTATATACAGCCTTAGTCTTGTTCTATTATCAATATATCTATCTATATCTTTAAGAAGCTTAATCTTTACATCAAGCATCATAGTATCATTCATGGAATTAACTGGTGCTATAGTATCTCCTCTATCAATATCTTCCTTTTTTAGTCCTGCTAAATTAGCAGCCACCCTTTGTCCTCCATAGGCAATACTAGCATCTTGGTCATGAACTTGTAATGTTCTTATTCTGGCTTTTTTATCTCCTGGAAATACTTGAACTTCATCTCCTATCTTAAGTTGTCCAGATAATAAAGTACCTGTTACTACAGTTCCAAAACCTGATATAGAAAACACTCTATCAACTGGAAGCCTAGGCATATCATCTACATCTCTATCCTTTAGCTCAGCTGCATATCCATCTATAAGATTGATAATCTTTTCAATCCCCATTTTAGTAGTAGAGGAAGCTCTTATTATAGGAGTATCTTCAAGAAATGTCCCCTTTATTTCCTCCCTTACTTCCTCTTCAACCATATCTATCCATTCACTATCTACTAAATCAGACTTTGTAAGAACAACAAATCCCTTTTTTATTCCTAATAAGTCTAAAATATGCAGATGTTCCAATGTCTGAGGCATTATACCTTCATCTGCTGCCACAACTAATAGAACAATATCTATACCTATAACCCCTGCAAGCATATTCTTTACGAATTTTTCATGGCCTGGCACATCTATTATTCCAGCTCTTTGCCCTGAAGGTAAATCAAAGTAAGTGAAACCTAGTTCAATTGATATTCCTCTTTCCTGTTCTTCCTTTAGTCTATCTGTGTTTCTTCCGGTAATAGCTCTAATTAAAGTTGTTTTACCATGGTCTATATGACCCGCTGTTCCTATAATTACATGTTTCATTTATTAAACTCCTTTAACCTTATTTAAAGCAAAACTTATTCCTTCCACGATAACATCAAATTCTTCTTCTTTAATAGTTCTTAAATCTAGGTATACTCTATCCTTATACAATCGAGTAATAATTGGTATATGGAATTTTCTCAAATTATTTTCAAATTCTTGAGTACTAAAATTATTCAGAGTAAGTACTATGCATTTAGTAGGTAATTTTTCTAAAGGTAAAGAACCTCCACCAACTTCTGAAAAATTATCTTCTATATTTATCTCCAAAGAATCATCAAAACTTTTCTCATCCATTCTTGATTTAAGTTCTATTGCCTTTTTCTCTATTTCCTCTAAACACATAACAAGCATAGCTAAAGTTGGAATTTCTTTAACTGCTGTTCCTTCATCAAGATAATATCTTAAAGTTGCCTCAAGTGCAGAAATAGTAAATTTATCCACTCTAAACGCCCTTGTAAATGGATTTTTTTTCATGGCCTGAATATATTCTCTCTTACCAACTATAACCCCTACCTGCGGTCCCCCTAAAAGTTTATCACCGCTAAATGTAACTATATCTACACCTTTTCTTAAAGATTCTTGAACTGTTGGCTCATACTCTATACCATATTTAGATAGATCTATAAGCACACCACTACCTAAATCCTCAATAAGAGGTAAATTGTATTTCTCCTTTAATGGAATCAATTCCTCAGAATCAACATTTGATGTAAATCCTAATATTCTATAATTACTAGTATGAACTTTTAATAAAGCTCCTGTATTTTCATTTATAGCATTTTCAAAATCCCATAGATGAGTCTTATTTGTTGTACCAACTGATACTAAAGATGCTCCACTTTGTTCCATTACATCAGGTATCCTAAAGGAACCACCTATCTCAACTAATTCACCACGTGATACTATTACTTCCTTATCCTTAGCCATAGTACTTAATACAAGTATCACTGCAGCTGCATTGTTATTAACAACCATAGCTGCTTCCCCACCTGTTATCTCAGCTATTATTTCCTCCAAATGACTATATCTAGAGCCTCTAGATCCAGTTTCTAAATCATATTCTAGATTGGAATAATTAATCGCAATTTCCTTAACATTGTCCATAATCTTTTCATTGATTAATGACCTTCCTAAATTAGTATGGATTACAACTCCAGTAGCATTTACTACTCTTTTTAATCTATATGTGTTTTTTTCATCTGCTCTCTTTTTTATTTTAAAATCAATATTTTCAATTTCGTTAATTATTTCTTCTTCTGAAAGTATTTTTCCTTTAATCTTTCCTCTAATTTCTTCTATTTCCGTTCTTATACTATCCAACACAGTCTTTCTTGGTATATAATTTAATAGTTCTTTTATACTATTTTTGTCTAATATTTCATCTACTTTAGGTATTAAAGTAAATAGATTTTTCTCTGCCATATAATCCCTTCCTTATTTCTATTCTACTATTACATAATACTCCTGCTTCTCACATACCTCTCCTACCACTGCATATTTAGTAGGTGTTGATTTTAATTCTTCTAAAAGTTTGCCTTGTCTTTCCTTGGGAATAGATATTAGAAGTCCACCAGACGTCTGAGGATCAAATAAAATATCTTCTATATCCTTTGGTATATATTCATTAATATAGACATTCTCTCCTGTATGAGTTCTATTTGCATATGCACCTGCAGGAACTAATCCCATGCGAGCATATTCTAATGCATTAGAAACTATAGGAATATTCTTGTGATTTATCTTTATGGTCACAGAACTTCCCATACCCATTTCTAGGGCATGACCGAGTAATCCAAACCCTGTTATATCTGTAAGGCTATTAACGCCTCCTACACGTTCCATAGCCTCCTTAGCATACTTATTTAGAGTGGACATTACCATCACTGCTTCATCATAGGTATCTTTATCTGCTATCTCACCTTTTATAGCAGTATTTATAATACCTAACCCTAAAGGCTTAGTCAATATAAGTATATCTCCTGGTTTAGCATTACTATTTGTAAGAACTTTATCTGGATGTACAAATCCTGCAACTGATAAGCCATACTTTGGTTCATCATCTTCTACAGTATGCCCACCTACCGTAATAGCTCCTGCCTCTTTTACTTTATCATATCCTCCCTTTAATATTTCAGCTAATATATTTGGACTTAAACAATTTGGAAAACATACAATATTCATGGCTAGCTTTGGTTCGCCACCCATGGCATAAACATCCGATAATGAATTTGTTGCCGCTATTTGTCCAAATGTATATGGATCATCTACTACTGGGGTAAAAAAATCTAATGTTTGAATCATCGCTAAATCATCATTTATTTTATATACAGCTGCATCATCAGACGTTTCTAATCCGACTAATAAGTTTTCATCATAAGTTTTTGGTAAATGACACAAAACTTGTGCCAATATATCGGGACCGATTTTAGCCGCTCAACCAGAGCTTTTTGTTAATTGAGTTAATTTCTTTTCCATGAGTACACCTCTTTAGTTTACTATAATTAATTCCTTTATTCCTTCAAATTTTTTATCTCCTATACCTGATACGTTCTTAATATCTTCAATGCTTTTAAATGGATTCATAGACCTATATTCAATTATTCTTCCTGCAATTGTTTCTCCTATACCAGGTAATGATATTAAATCCTCTTTACTACAGGTATTTATGTTTATTTTACCAGATTCTTTTTCACTAGAACCTGTTGTAGCCAATATCTCTATTTCTTCTGAAGTATCTTCTCCTATTTTAGGTATATATATTTTTTCCTCATCTACTAATTTCTTTGCTAAATTTATTCTATCTATATCAGCATCTTTTTTCAATCCCCCAGCTAATTTTACTGCATCAATTAGTCTATTGCCTAATTCTAACTCTACTATACCAGGATTATAAACTTGTCCACTTATATGCACCATGATAGTTTTATCTTTATTGTCTATTATACTACTATCTGCTACTTCTTCTATATCTTTTTCATCCCTAGAACTAATGATTTGTATAGCATTACCTCTTGATTCAATTATATCCCTTATGAAAAATTTAAAACCTAAAGTAAGAATAATTGTAAAAACTATTAATAGTATAACTATTTGCTCTCTCTTTGTAAAGGAAACCATATACATCCCCCCGAAATATGTTCTTATTTGTTAATATTCGACCTATTTTTTGTTTTCCCTTCTTTTTTTAAAATATTTATACTTAATTATTTATGACTTTTCTGGTATAATCTTAATATCAAGATGAGGTGGTGGATAATTTGAAAAAAATTTTAGTTTTATTTATTTTTGTATTTCTATTTAGTACATATTCCTTTTCATATGCTGATGATTTAACCCTATCTGGAGAAGGAGCTATTTTAATTGATATGGATACATCGGAAATTTTATATGAAAAAAATTCACACTCTCAATTTTATCCTGCTAGTACTACTAAGATTATGACTGCTATATTAGCAATCGAACATGGTAATATGGAGGATATAGTTACCATAGATCAAGAAGTTGTAGATTTAACTGATGGATCTCATATAGCCTTAGAACCTGGTGAACAATTGTCATTAGAGCATTTATTAAATGCTTTACTTATAGAATCCGCCAATGATGCGGCCGTTGCCATAGCAAAACATATTTCTGGTAGTGTAGAAAATTTTAGTAAATTAATGAACGAAAAGGCAAAATCAATAGGTGCTTTGAATACTAATTTTATTAATCCTAATGGATTACCTAATGAGGAACATTTAACAACAGCATATGATTTAGCATTGATTGGTAGATATGCAATGGAAAATGAAAAGTTTAGGTCTATAGTTAAAAATTATACTTACACTATACCTATAACAAATAAAAAAACTGAACCTAGACCTCTAAAATCAGCTAATAGGCTTCTATATAGTACAGAAAAGATTGATGTAGATGGTAAACTAACACCCATTAAATATGATGGGGTAAATGGTGTGAAGTCGGGCTATACAGTTGCAGCTCAGCAATGTCTTGTTACATCTCTAGAAAAAGATGGACATAGACTCATAGCTGTAGTATTAAAATCTAATGGTAAAAATATTTACTCCGACATTCATAAATTATTAAATTATGGAATTGAAAATTTTGAGAAAGTAAAAATTGGTTTTGCTAATAAATTTATTAATAATTTTAATGTGAATAATGGTGTCATTCCTTTTGTAGCTGGAGTTAGTAAATCTGATTCTCATTTTATAGTTAGGAAAGATCAGAAAGATAAGGTAGAAGAAAGAATTATAGTAGATGAAACCTTAGAAGCTCCAATATCAAAAGGGCAAGTAATTGGCAAGCTAGAATATCTTTTAAATGGCAAAGTTGTAGCCGAAACAGATATTGTCTCTACCATGGATATAGAGAAGATACCTGCTCCTAGTATATTTAAAAATATTTTAAGTAAATGGTATATATTAGTTTTAATGGTTTTAGTGTTTGGAAGAATAGTAGCTTTAAATAAAAAAAGAAAAAGACAAAGAAGAAGAAGGACAAGTTTATACAGAGTATAAGATATAAAGAAACCTAATTAAATTTAACTAGGTTTCTTTATTTTATTACTATCATTAACTCCATTATTTATAATCAAATTTAAATCTCTTCAATCTTAAATCATTCAACAATACTGATATTTAACTAAAAGTCATAGTTATAGCATAATTATCCTACTTCCTATATCTACTTTCCTATTACCTTTCTATACTTAATTCACCATTATATACCTCAGTATTTAATTCTCCCATGAGCTTGCTTGAAATAAGCCCTGCTACAATTGAATCACTTACATTAACCATGGTTCTACCCATATCGATTAATGGCTCTATAGCTATTAATAATCCTACCAATCCTACTGGTAAACCCATAGCTGATAGAACTGTTAAAGCAGCAAATGTTGCTCCCCCTCCTACACCAGCTATACCAAAAGAGGATAATGTTGTAACTATAACTAGCTTAATTAGGAAAGCTGGAGCTAATGGATTTATACCAACTGTAGGTGCTATCATTACCGCAAGCATTGCAGGATAAACACCTGCACATCCATTTTGCCCAATACTAGTACCTAATGAAGCAGACAGATTGGCATGACCTTGAGATACCCCCATTTTTTCTACTTGAGTTTCTATATTTATTGGTAGAGCGCCAGCAGATGATCTAGAGGTAAAAGCAAACATTAAAGGTGCTGCAGCTTTCTTTAAATAAATGATTGGATTTATCCTAAATACTGCTAAAATCACTAAATGTATAATGAAAACTATCAATAAAGCCACATACGAGGCCATTACGAGGTTAAGAAGTCTCAATATTTCAGTAAAATTACTTGTAGAAACTATTTTTGTCATAAGTGCCAGTACTCCATAAGGTGTTAATCTAAGAATCATAGTAACCATACGCATTACTACATCATGAAGAGACCTTATAAGTTTAGTAAAATTTTCAGCTGAATCTGGTTTATTTTTTCTTATACCTATAGTAGCTAAACCTATGAATGCTGCAAATACTACAACAGATAAAGTAGCAGAACTACCTTGACCTGTCATTGAATAAAAAGGATTAGTTGGTATTATCTCAACTATCTGCTCTTGAATTGGTTTTGATTTAAAATCTTCTAAACGAGTCTCTAGATTTACAACTGCCTTTTGCTCATTCTCCCCAGATTGAAGGCCTTCAGCAGAAAGTTTAAATATATTAGCTGTACTTGCGCCAATAAAGGCTGATACAGCTGTAGTTATTAGCAAAATGACAATTATTTGAGTCGCCATTTTACCTAAATTCTTAGAATTCTGATTTATTATGGCAGATGTTATTGAAACAAAAATCAGCGGAATAACAATCATTCTAAGAAGTCTTACATAACCTGTTCCTATAACAGAAAACCAAGTATTAGACTGATTTACTACCTCAGATGATGCTCCAAAAATTAACTGAAGCACTGCACCAAAGATAATCCCTGATCCCATTGCCAAGAGAACCCTAACCGTAAAAGAAAATCTTTTTTTCTTCAAAAATACTAAACTGTAAATAGCGACTAACATAACTATAATGTTTATTATTACTACTAAATTCGTATTCATAACTACACTCCTTTATTTATTAATATTTTGTAAACTTAAATTAACTTTAAACGTCCCTAATCTTCTAATTTTATATCCAATATCGCCTCCTCTAAATTTCTACTTTTAGAAATAAAAAAACTCCTGCCTCTGATAACTCAGAGGCAGGAGTTTAACTCCGCGATCCCACTCTGTTTAGACAAAATAATAGTAATAATGTCTATCTCATTTCCAACACTAACATGCTGTATCTCGATAACGGGAGATTCCGTAAAAGTCTACTATTATTCGACCTAACATTCATAGGGGCACTTCAATTAAGTTTATGCATAGAGCTTTCTCAGCCTAGAAGCTCCTCTCTGTCTGGTCTACATAATTTACTTTCCCTAATCGCCATGTTTAATTCCTATTAAATTACTATGTTTTATATATAATAATACTTTATATATAAAAAATCAAGATGTTTTTTATATATTTATATACTATTTCATTTAGACCTATTATGTTATTGTAAAATATAATAAATTTAACTTTGCTTTACATCCTTATTATACTTTTCTAATATATATTAAAATACGTCTTATTATGCCTAATAGATTAGTTCTTTGTTAGATTAAATCCAATTTCTTATAATACTTTTTACTTATTCAAGTGATAATCCCTGCTTCTAATAAGATAAGATTTGAATTCATAGTATATAGTATGTTTTTTATATCATTTGGTAATATACTTTCTAAAAATAATATGAATAATATCTAGTAAAATCTCTTAATAGAGGTGATTAGAATTACAAAATTTTATAATAAAAAATGTTCCTACCTCATAAACAGATTTTTATTCCTTATCTGTCTACTTAATAAGAACATATAAACTCAACTAAGCTAGGTTTTTATTTATATTATTGCTATAGCTTCAATTTCGATATCTGCACCCTTAGGTAAAGCTGCTACTTGTACTAAGGATCTTGCCGGCTTATGATCTCCAAAAAATTCTGCATAAACTTCATTTATTTTAGAAAAATCATTCATATCAGTAACAAATACTGTTACCTTAACTATATTTTCAATATTTGCATGACCAGCTTCTAAAACAGCTTTTACATTCTCCAAGCATAATCTAGTTTCTTTTTGTATATCACCCTTAGATAACTCCCCAGTCTCAGGGTCTATTGGCAGTTGTCCAGATGAATAAATTATATTCTCAGATTTTACTCCTTGTGAATATGGACCAACTGCTGATGGTGCCTTTTCTGTTGATAAAAATCTTAAAGTCATTATTTGTCCTCCTTTAGTTTAGATTATTTCTTTCCTTTTCATCAGACCATAGTCTTTCTAGGTTATAAAATTCTCTTTCTTCTTTATGGAATATATGAACTATTATATCATTAAAATCCAATAATATCCATCTTCCACTTTGATATCCTTCTTTTACAACTTCACCAGTCCCTGCCTCAATCATCTTATCCTCCACCTCATCAGCTATTGCCATTACCTGAGTAGATGAATTTCCACTTGCAATTATAAAATAATCTGCAATAGGTGTTAATTTTGATATATTTAGCACCTTAATATCAAGTGCTTTCTTATCTTCACATGCTTTAGTAATAATGGATAATTTGTTTTCTAAATCCAGCATAATTTACCCCCTCCAATCAATTTTTCTTACCTTAATCTTATCTTTACGCAATCACTCAAAGTCTTAGTCCTTTTAACCACCTTATATTAATAGAATATATCTTTTATTTATCTAATCTAGATTCTATTATTAAATAGTTTCTTGCTCTTATAGTATCAGGATGAATCACTTTATTTCTTTCAATTAAAAAGATTATTGTTTTTTCCATAGCTAATAAAAGAGCTTTATCTAAATTATCGGAGGCTAATCTTCTCACTTCCTCAACACCTGGAAAATTTCTATATGGTTCTATATAGTCAGCCATATAAATTATCTTATCTAATATACTCATTTTTTCTTTACCAATAGTATGATAATAAATTGCATCTAATATTTCACTATCTTTTATTCCATATTCTTCTTTTGCTATTTTAGCTCCAAGAGGTCCATGGATAAGTTCATGATTGTATTCCATACAAGCATCTAAAATTATATCAAAGTCAGATGCCCTTTTCAACAAATATGTTTCATCAATTATCTTAGCACAATCGTGTAAGATTGCAGCTGTTTTAGTTTTTTCTATATCAATATTATAAGTTTGGGCAAGTTCTATAGCAGTCTGCATAACTCTTATTGAATGGTTATATCTTTTTTCTCCTATGCTTTTTATTAATTTATCTTCCAAAGATTTATCCATCTATATTCTCCCTATTATATAGATTGTGTTCTAAAATATAATTTTCAACTAATTCAGGTACAAGATATTTTATGCTTAATCTATTTCTAACTCTATTTCTAATTTCAGTAGAAGAAATTTCAATAAGTGGCGAATTAACCTTTTCAAACTTAACTCCATAAAGTAAATTTAATTCCTTAATTTTATTATCTATACTTTCATCTTCTTTTCCTGGTCTATAGAGTAAAATAAATTTACATAAACATATAAGCTCTTCAAAGTTCCTCCATTTATTTATTTCGAAAAGAATATCGGAACCAATTATAAAATATATTTCATCATCTCTATATTCTTCTTTTATTTTCATTATAGTATCAATAGTATAGGTAATACCAACCCTATTAATTTCTATAAATGATATTTCAAAATATTCATTTGAATCTATAGCTAATGAAATCATATCTGTTCTTTTCCTTGATTCGCTAATGCCTTTATTATCTTTAAAAGGATGTACACCTGATGGCACAAAAATTAGCTTATCTAGGTTTAAGGAAGTTCTGACATATTCTGCCCCTATTAAATGTCCATTATGAATAGGATCAAAAGTGCCTCCCATTACTCCAATTTTCATTGATTTCCTCCTCAAGTAATAATTAAACTTCAGAAATATGTAAGATTCTGAAGTTTATAATTTCCTTTAATTTGGTAATTCGATTTTTTTATTTTCTCTAGATTCTTTATACAAAACAAATTTATTTCCGATACTTTGGACAAACTCTGCATCTATTTCTTCAGCAATTTGACTTGCAACTTCAGTTGCATCTAATAAACTATTATTTAGTACCTTTATCTTTACTAATTCTCTTGCCTCTAAAGCATCTTCAACTTGTTTAATAAAGTTCTCTGTTATTCCATTTTTTCCCACTTGAAATATTGGATCCATAGTATTTGCAATACTTTTCAAATAAGATCTTTGTTTTCCTGTTAACAACTGATCCACTCCTCTAATCTAAACTTCTATTTCTTTTCTTTGTCTTCTATGCTTTTCGTAGTCTGTATTACCTTTCTTCCAACCTGTTCTTGACTTTTCTCCTGGCCTATAATTTTCATTTATTACTACCTCATTTTTCATTAAGCAATAATATGTTGGTTGATTTTCTTTACAGTTTCCACAGCTTAAGCAGTCCATTTTGATAACTTACCCTCCATTTAATCAAAGAATTCAAATTCATATCCACAGATAAATACAGATTCATACTCCTGTATTCCTAATTCTTTAAGTTCATCTATTACTCCTTTTTTTCTCAACATGTCTTGGAAATATCTTAAAGAATCTACATCGTCAAAATAAGTTGAACCTAAAAGTCTTTCAATAAATGCTCCTTCTACAATATAATTACCATCTTCTTTCTTCACAATTATTGAGGTATCAATATCTTCTTCGTGCATAAATTGTTCATCAAAAGTTTCATAGATAATTTCAGTATTAGAGAGCAAGTCCCATATAGCATATTTAAGTTCATCTATTCCTCCTGATGTTGCAGCAGAAACAGGATATATTTTATAACCCTTAGGTTCAAATTCTTTTTTAATCTTCGCTAAACCTTCCTCTGCCCCTAGTATATCCATCTTATTTGCCACTATGATTTGTGGCTTATCTATTAGTTTAATATTATATTGACCTAACTCCTCATTTATCTTATAAAAGTCCTCCACAGGATCTCTGCCTTCGCTACCAGATGTGTCTAAGACATGTACAAGGACCCTAGTCCTTTCAATATGCCTTAAGAAATCATGACCTAGACCAGCCCCTTGGTGAGCCCCCTCAATTAATCCAGGAATATCTGCTATAACAAAAGATTTTTCTTCACCCACCCTAACAACCCCAAGATTTGGTTTTAGAGTTGTAAAGTGATAATTTGCTATTTTAGGTTTTGCTGCTGAAACAATTGAAAGTATAGTTGATTTTCCCACATTAGGAAATCCTATAAGTCCTACATCTGCAAGAAGTTTCAATTCTAATGTTATATCTCTTTCTTGCCCTTTCGTACCTGGCTCCGCAAACCCAGGTGCTTGACGTGTGGCAGTGGCAAACTTAGCGTTTCCTCTACCTCCTCTACCTCCTCTTGCTATGACAAATATCTGATCCTTTTCTTTAAGATCTACTATTACACCTTCAGTATTTGCATCTTTCACTAAGGTTCCAACAGGTACCTTTAGTATAATATCTTCTCCAGCTTTTCCAAATTGTTTCTTGGTTCTTCCATCTTCACCATTCTGTCCAGTATAAGAACGCTTATACCTGAAATCCATCAGTGTCCTAATCCCCTCATCAGCTTTTAGGATTATACTGCCTCCATTACCGCCGTCTCCTCCATAAGGTCCTCCAGCCGGTTCATATTTTTCCCGTCTCCAGCTACAATACCATCTCCACCTTTGCCAGCTTTGACATGTATTTTGGCCACGTCTATAAACATAATCTCATCATCCTTATTAGTTACTTTTCTCTGTATTTTTTATTTTTACAAATCGATAAATTTATTATACCAATTTTACTAAGTCTGTCAATTATTATATTGAATTTAAATTAATTTTAATTCTAAATCGTCCTGATTATTTTATTCTAATATAAGGATTTTATACTAAAACAGTGTTATATAAAAAGTTCAAATAAAAAAATTTATCATTGAAATATCAGCAGATTAAGGAAGTCCTTTATAAAATCTCTTAGGTCAAATTTAATCTAAAATGAAGTAGAATTATCCTGCTATAAAAAATATAAGCTTACCATGATGGTAAGCTTAAAATTTACGCTAATTCCTCTGCAGGATAAACACTAACTTGTTTTTTATCTCTACCTTTTCTTTCAAATCTAACTACACCATCAACAGTTGCAAATAAAGTATCGTCTCCACCTTTACCTACATTATTTCCAGGGTGTATTTTAGTACCTCTTTGTCTAACTAGGATATTTCCAGCTAAAACGAATTGTCCATCGCCTCTCTTAACACCTAATCTTTTAGCTTCACTATCTCTACCATTTCTGGAACTACCTACTCCTTTTTTAGAAGCAAATAATTGTAAATTCAATTTAATCATCAATTACACCTCCCCATTCTTGAGTGCTACATACTCTGGGTAACTTTCTATTACTGAATTAATCCCTACTACTAACGATTCTAATAGGATCTGTGCTTTATCTAATTTAAGTTTTTCTATATTCTTAGGTAATTCTACGTCAAGAAACCCTGTTTTTTCATCTATGGAATACTTAATAGTATTTTCCTCTATTTCACAAACCTCCACTAAAGATAATAGAGTCGTTTGAGAGAGCACTGATATAGCAGCACATACTATATCTTTACCATATGAGTCATAATCTGCATGTCCTTCTATGGTATATTTTTTAATGTAATTATTTTTATCCCTATATATTTTGGCTATTATCATAAGATTAGCCAACAATATTTTCGATTCTTACTTTAGTAAATGGTTGACGATGTCCTTGTTTCTTTCTAATGTTTTTCTTAGGCTTATATTTGAAAACAACGATTTTTTTAGCCTTTCCTTGTTCTAAAACAACAGCTTCAACTTTAGCACCATCAACATAAGGCTTACCAGCAACTATCTCGCCTTCTTTAGACACTAAAAGAACTTTATCAAAGTTTACATTTGTGCCTTCTTCTGCATTTATTTTCTCTACGAAAACAACATCGCCTTGTTGAACTCTATATTGTTTACCACCAGTTTCTATTACAGCATACATGTAAAATTGCACCTCCTCTAACCCAGTCTCGCCAATACAGGGTGCCGTTAGGACTTAAACCCAGATTGAGCGGCTCTACACCAAAGTATTTTAACAAATATATCTAGGATTGTCAATACCTAATTCTATTTAGTAATGTTTCCCCTGCCTTCACATTTCGGACATTTTTTATAGAAATCTTTAGATAGTGATCTTCTTATTTTCTTTCTTGTTAGCTCAACAAGACCAAGTTTTGTAATCCCTATAATATTTGTCTTTATTTTATCCTTTTTTAAATACTTCTTAAAGGTAGATAGCACTGTTGAAATATCATTTTTACTCTTCATATCTATAAAATCTACTATTATAATGCCTCCAATATCTCGTAGTCTAATTTGTCTTGCTATCTCTTCAGCGGCTTCTATATTAGTTTTTAATATAGTATCTCCTAAAGAGTTGGTGCCAACAAATTTTCCAGTATTAACATCTATTGCAGTCAAGGCCTCAGTCTCATCTATAACTATATATCCCCCAGATTTGAGGGGAACCATTCTTTGTAGTGCCATTTTTAAATCTAATTGAATTCCAGTATCATAAGCTATTGAAAAATCTGTATTTAATTCTATTTTATTGGAAAATTTAAATGGATAAATTTCCTCCATTAAAACTAAATTATCATATACTTTCTTATTGTTTACGATGATCTTTTCCATAGCATCATCATAGCTATCTCTTATTATCTGATAGTCTAAGCTAGGTTCTTTATAGAGAAGCTTGGGACAAGGCAAAAAGTTCTTTTCTTTTTGAATCTTGGCATAGATATTATATAGAATATCATATTCTTCCTTTAGTACAGATTCCTCTATTGCCTCTGAAGCTGTTCTAAAAATTACTCCCATGCCATCCTTTATAATTCTTTTTCCTATATCCCTCAGGCTTTCTGCTTCCTTAGAACATGTAATTTTTTTAGATATATTTATTTTATTAGAAAATGGCGTGAATACTAAATATCTACCTGGTATTTCAATATGAGTTGTTACCTTTGCTCCTTTGTTACCCGATGGTTCCTTTATGACCTGTACTATTACTTCTTGACCAGATTTAATGACTTCAGATATCTTATATATCCTTCCATCATATAAAAGTTCCCTAGACAGAGCATCCTTTACATATAAGTAGGCATTTTTAGACTCACCAATATCTACAAAGGCCGCCTCCATACCTTGTAACACATTAGTTACTCTTCCTCTATAAATATTTCCAACTATCTTACTATCTTGTTCTTCTAAATGAAATTCTATAAGTCTATTGTCTTCCACAATACCCACTCTATTAACTCCACCTAGAGAATCAATAAAAATATACCTCATCACAATTCTCCCATCTTATAACGGCTTATATATATTATTATCCTTTTCTGCATACAGAGCCAATCTTTTTGTAGTTACAGAATCCATATCTATATTAAGGAAAGTATCTCTATTTAGAGCTTCTATAAAGTCTAGCGGCTTTAAATTCCCATTACCTCCAGACCTTAATAAAGTATCTATTGTTATACTTGTATCCCTAATTTCTTTAATAACAAGATTTCCTATAAAGCTTTTAATATTCTCTTCTTTTTCAACTTTCTTCTTTCCTTTTTTTCTCAATCTAGTAATAATTATTTCTTCTTGAGACAACCATTTTGTAAATATGCCTTCTAAGTTTTCTTTTTCTTTCTTCTTATCTATATTGAAGTTTATTTCGTAAAAAGCCCAAGCTATTAAAGATGCTATGGATTCTTCTTTTTCAAGATATTCACCCCTTATTATTTGAATATCATTAGGCAATACAGCGTTCACCTTTTTTATAAACTCATCTACTGGGATGTAATCAATATCTATATCCATATATTCCTCTTCAGATTCGATACCAAGGGATAGGGGATTTCCTATTGAAAACTTTGGATGAGGATTAAATCCCTCAGAATATTTTATAGGAACACCTGCTCTATTAAATGATCTATGGAATAATCTCATCAAATCTAAATGTCCAATATATTTTAGATAATTCTTCTTATTAAATGCAACTCTTAAAATCAATTATTTCCACCACCAGTCATCGTACATCCCTTTATTCCACAACCTCTACATTGTAATCTACAATCTCCTGTAATCTGTTCCTCAAGGGATTTATTGTACTCTCTTATTAGATAATCTTTAGATACTCCTGGGTTTATGAAATCCCAAGGCAAAATTTCTTCAAGGCTTCTATTTCTTAAAGCATAGAAATCACTATCTATATCTTCTTCACTCATAGCCTCAATCCAAGTATCATATTTAAAATGCTCTGACCAACCATCAAATTTACATCCTTTTTCCCATGCTTTTAATATTAATTTTGATATTTTTCTATCTCCACGAGCAATTACCGCCTCTAAGAAACTTAATTTAGGATCATGGTAGTTAAATACTACCTTGCTGTCTTTTATGCTATTCTTCACCAAATAAATTTTTCTATAGAATTCATCTATTGAATCCTGCCCCATCCATTGAAAAGGTGTAAAAGGCTTAGGTACGAAACAAGATGCACTGGCTGTTACCTTTAAATTACCTTTTCTCTCTTCCTTTGGCAAATCAAAAAATATATCTTTAACTTTATAGGCTAATTCCTTTATACCCATTACATCTTCATCAGTTTCAGTAGGCAATCCAATCATAAAATATAATTTAATAGTAGACCATCCTTCCTTAAACACATAAGAAACTGTATTAATTAAATCTTCTTCAGTAATTCCTTTATTAATTACGTCTCTGAGCCTTTGGCTGCCAGCTTCAGGTGCAAAAGTCAATCCTGATTTTCTAACTTTCTCAATTTCTTTTAATATATCTATACTAAATGAATCTAGCCTTAATGATGGTAAAGAAACTCCTACTTTTTTCTCCTCAAATCTATCCATTAATTTTGAGATTAATAAATATAATTCAGAATAATCACAAGAGCTAAGGGATGACAGTGAAACATTTTCATATCCTGTGCTTTCAACCAATTTATCTGCTAACTCCACTATCTTATCTACTGACTTTTCTCTTATAGGTCTATAAATCATACCTGCTTGACAAAATCTACATCCACGAGTACAACCTCTAAATATTTCCATAACAACTCTATCATGAACTGTTTCAATAAACGGTACAATCATTTTCTCCGGCACAAACATTGAGTCAAGATCCTTTATCATCCTTTTCTTTATTACCTTTGGAACTACTTCATCTAAGGCTACCCTTTCTTTAATAGTTCCATCATCATTGTATATTATGTCATAGAACTTTGGTACATATATTCCTTCTAATTTAGCCACTTCTTTTAAAAATTGTTCTCTATTCCATTCTTTTTCCTTTTGTTCTCTATATAATTTAAGGATTTCCAATGTAACTTCTTCCCCTTCACCGATTACAAAGAAATCTATAAATTCTGCTATGGGCTCTGGATTGTAAGCACATGGTCCTCCTGCTATAACGAATGGGTCCTCATCACTTCTATCCTTTGATAATAAGGGAATATTAGATAAATCTAAAATATTTAATATATTTGTATAACTCATCTCATATTGCAATGTAAATCCTAAAAAATCAAAATTTCTTACTTCTTCTTTATTCTCTAAAGTAAAAAGAGGAAGATTTTCTTTTCTCATTTCATTTTCCATATCTATCCAAGGTGCAAATACTCTTTCACATACAAATTCATCTTCTTCATTTATTAGATTATATAATATATGAAGCCCTAAATGGGACATTCCTACATCGTATACATCTGGAAAGGAAAATGCAAATTTCACCTTCACTTTATTTAAGTCTTTTATCACAGAGTTTTGTTCCATTCCTATATATCTAGCTGGTTTTTCAACTTTATTTAGAATCCTATCTAGAACTTTTTTGTCTATCATTTGTTTCCACCTTTCATTAATACTATAAATATTATCTTATCACTTTTTCATTGATATTAGTAGTAGCATTTTCTTATCAGATTAATACCTCGGGAAATTTCGAGGTATTAATCTGATTTATTATTCTTGTTAAATTGATCTGTAAATTCTTCTATTGTGTCTTTAGAATCAGCTACTACTTTTACTAAATAATCTTTTACCTTTTTTCCATCTTCTTTTAAACTAAAATCATAAGATATATTTTTTTCAATAATCTTAATAATATTATTTGTTGCTTTAGTATTCATCATCCTTATTGCTAAAATAATTAACAAAGTAACTAAAACAAAAATCATTCTACTTATCAATTTATTATAGTAACCATTGCTATATTTAAATAAATTTTTATTCAACTTATAATTTCTTTTATCCATATTATCACCCACCTCAATTAATAATATTTTATTTATCTGAAGTGGATTTTATACCAAATTTAATATTCCTTTATAGTAAAAGATGTATTACCATCCTTTAAAGTAAATTTTCCTTTTAAATTTTCAGTTAGATAAACAGACTTATCCTTTGTAACGAAGATAGCTTCTACGCTCTCTAGTGAATTTACTAATTCCATTCCACGATCAAGTCCAAGTACAAATAATGTTGTAGATAAAGCATCTCCATCTATTGATTTGCTGGAAATAATACTTACTCCTGTTATTTCATTTTCTGAAGGATATCCTGTCTTAGCATCTAAAATATGATGATATCTTTTTCCTTTATATTCAAAGAATCTTTCATAATCACCAGAAGTAACTATTGATTTATCTTTTACTTGAATTATCCCTAAGTAATTCCCAGTAAATTCAAATGGATTTTGTATCCCAATATTCCAAGAGGAACCATCTAGTTTTTCCCCATGTGCAAAAACATTGCCACCTAAATCAATGATAGCGGTATTCGCTCCATTTTCCGTTAATATTCTCTTAACTTCATCAGCAGCATAACCTTTTACTATACCTCCTAGATTTATTTTCATGTTCTTCTCTTTAAGAAATATTTGGTTATTATCTAGTAATTCTAAATTTTTATAGTTAACAAGTGCTTTTTTTTCTTCTATTTCTTTATCTGATGGAATGAATTCCCTCTCCTTTTCACCAGACACTATATTCCATAAATCTACTAGAGGGCCAATTGTAGGATCATAAGCACCATTTGAAATCTCTGCATAGTGCTTTGCTTCCTTTATTACAAAATACGTGTCTTCACTAACTGTAATAGGTTTTATTCCTGCATTATCATTTATTTTACTTACATCACTATCTTTTAGTGTAACACTCATTCTGCTTTCTATCTCTTCCAATCTAGAAAACACCTTATCTAAAATTTTCTCATCAGTTTTATCATATAACTTAATAGTCATTACAGTATCCATTAAAAATTCTGTTCTAGATATGGGCTCTGATCCCTTTGGGAGTTTAGCACCCTTTGAATCCTGTCTCTTTATGCATCCCGTAGTAGTAAATATTAAAGCCAGAAAGATAACTAATCCAATATGTCTTTTCCTTCTCATTTAATCACTCCATATCATTTGAAAAAACCCTAACTTTTAGTTAGGGTTTTATTTATTCTTATAACAAATAGGAAAGTTATACCTTAAAGCTTCATATATTCAACTTTCCGTATATGAGTTCCAAGAAAAGTTACCTAATCTTAGATAGAAATTTTTCTTATTTTGCTGAACTTAATGCTTGATTTACTAGTTCTATCATACCATCTCTTGTATTTGTTGCTCCTGCAATACCATCTACGTTAAGATTTTCTGTTCCATTATTATCGATTATTAATTTTTGAACTGCTGGGATTACTTCAAATGGAGTTGCATATGAGTAATTATCAGCTGATTTTAAATCTCCTTTTTTAACTCCTTCTGCATCTTCCACAGCTACTTCAACATAGTCAACTCCTACGATTTGGCCATCTTGAACTCTTACTTTAACTTCTGCTAACCAACCATGGCTAGCTTCTGCAGCTTTAGCTTCATAAACTCCATCTTTGTAAACTGCCTCATATGTTTCACCTTTAGCAGCCTTATCTAATAACATTTGAGCTACTTCTTTAAAGCTACCCTTAGTATGAGTTGCTCCAGTAACTGCATCAAAATCTACTGCATTAAGGTCTTTCTTTTCATTGAATTGAGTGTTTAAATCTTTGATTACAGCAAGACCTTCAGCGTAAGGATAGTTAGATTCATTTTTAGCTTCTCCTGAAGCTGCTAAATATTCATTATAGTCTAAAGATGCTACTTGTCCATCTTTTACTTCTAGTTTTGCCATAGGATAATTTCCATGATCACTAACTGGCATTTTAACTAAGTAAGTACCATCTACTAAATCGCCTTTTGCTTCATTTTCTGGTGTAGTACTATCAACTGGTTTACTTTCATCAACCGGTGGTGTAGCTTCCTTTTTAGCGCATCCAGTAAATACAACTGTCATTAATGCTAATGCTAACATTAAAGCTAAAATTCTTTTTTTCATTTTCTTCCTCCTGTAAATTAAAAATTTTTTTCTTTTGTATTTTACACTTACTTATTATACTGTATAGTATAAAATTTATCAATACTAAATTTAATTTATCATTTATTGGTTGTCTTTTACCTTTAATATAGGAATATTTGCTACTAGAGCAGAAATCGTAGAACTGTCTATGTCCCTTTTCATTCTTGTTAATTTGATATCTAATCCCTCTTCATCTATATCAGCATATTCAGATATTACCCTAATAATATCACCTTTAATCATATCTAAAAATTTAGGTGAGAGATCTGCTCTATCGTGAACTAATACTAATTTTAATCTTTCCTTAGCTACATTTTTGCTCTTCTCCTCTTTTTTACCAAACAATTTAAATAGATCCAAGAATCTCCCCTCCTATTTACCAAATAATAATTTCAGGATTTTACTTAGCTTTCCTTCTTCATTTATATCTAAGTCTAATAATTCTACTTCATCCCCTATTATTCTTCTGGTTATATTTCTATAGGCTTTTCCTGATAATGCCTTTTCATCAATTACTACTGGTTCCCCCTTGTTTGTAGATATAACTATGGCTTCATCATCTGGTACGATTCCTAAAAGATCGATAGCTAGGATATCTATGATATCATCCATATTCATCATATCTCCTCTCTTAACCATTTCCTGCCTAATTCTATTAATTATCAATTTAGGATTATGTAATCCCTTTGATTCAAGTAATCCGATAACTCTATCAGCATCTCTGACAGCAGATATCTCTGGAGTTGTTACTATTAATGCTATATCTGCTCCAGCTATAGAATTTTGAAAACCTTGCTCTATTCCTGCAGGCGAATCTATTATAATATAATCAAAATCTTTCTTTAAATCATTAACTAAATCTAGCATTTGTTCTGGACTAACAGCAGACTTGTCCTTAGTTTGAGCTGCGGGTAAAAGATATAGTTTTTCATATCTTTTATCTCTTATTAAAGCCTGCTTTAGCCTACAATTTTTCTCTACAACATCTACTATATCATAAACTATTCTATTTTCTAGTCCCATAACTACATCCAAGTTTCTTAATCCAATATCTGCATCAACAACAACTACAGATTTTCCTAAAATAGCTAAGCCCGTCCCAATATTTGCTGATGTAGTTGTTTTACCAACTCCACCCTTACCCGAAGTGATAACTATAGCAGTTCCTAGTTTTTCTTTATCCATTTATTACCCTCCCTTTAATTATTTATTTGGCAGATAAGGCTCTATTGTTACTTCTCCATCTTTCACTTTAGCAATCTCTGGTAATCCACATGTTTCTATATATTCATCTGGTGGCCTAGCAATCTTGTCTCCTATTCTTAACTGCATGGGCTGTAAATTATAAGAGGCAACTATAGCCTCAAGATTGCCATCAACTCCAGCATGGGCAACTCCTCTAAGAGTACCTAGGACTATTATATTACCCTTAGCCTGTATGAGTGCTCCAGGATTTACATCTCCTATTATAACTATATTACCATCATACTCAACAATTTGTCCTGACCTTAATGTCCCATTTACAAACTTCGTCATACCACAATGGATACCTTTAAACACAGTATTATCTTCAAAATCATTCTCTAAATTGTTTTCCGTATTGTTAGTTAAAGAAGGATGAAAAATATGCTTTGGTAATTCCTCCTCAGAAACTACCAAATCATATTTGTATTTTAAAATTAACTTTAATTCTAGTAAATCCTCAATAGATAATTTTTCAGATTTAATTCCTAAAAGTTTTGTTCCATGATAAAAATTAGAAGCATTTTTCATCTTTGTATCTAATTCTTCTTTAACTGATAGAAAATTATCACCATTTATATTTAAAAAAATGCCTTCTTTTACACCCTTAAAGCTTAGTAAATCTTCTTTCACCTTCAAAACTACCTCCACAATAATCTGTATTTATACTCTATTATCATTCTACCAAACTGCTTTTAAAAGGTAATGATTCTTTAGTACCAACTGCATTTAAACCTAAATATTCTGCTATAATATCCCTTGTCATAGGTCCTGCATAACCTCCACTACCTCCTTGAAAAATTACAGAGACTACTGCAATTTCAGGGTCATCATAGGGTGCAAAAGCAACAAACCATGCAAAGTCATCAAAAGTTTCTCCAGTAGAGGGGTTTTCACCAGATTTTTGTGCAGTACCTGTTTTAGATCCTACTTTAACAGGAAAATTTCCAAATACTTTTCTCATTGAACCATCATTGGATACATCTAGCATACCTTTCTTTATATGGTCTAAACTTTTATAATCATTTAATTCTATTCTCTCAGCTTCCCTAGCATTTTCAAATATCGTTTTAGAATTATTATAGTTTTTGATATTATCAATTAAAGTTACCGTATGTCTATATCCACCGTTGGATATAGTTGCTATATAGTTTGCCATCTGCATAGGAGTATAGGAGTTCTGACCTTGACCAATAGTTACATTCAATGTATCTGAAATATTCCAACCAGCTTGGTTTAAATAGCTATATTTTATTTTATCAGCTAATCCTTCTTTTTTATTAGGTAGTTTTTTTTCTGGTTCTATACCAAAGGCATTTAATCTCCTAATAACTTCACCTCTAGTCAAAGGTTCTTCTAATTCTGTCCAACTAACTATATCCTCTATTATATCTGCAATTTCATAATCATCTAACACTATACCTTCTTTTAGATAGTTTCGTATGCTTTTTTGAAGATCTGATTTTAATAGGTATTTAGTGTTTATTATTTTCCTTTGGGGATCAGGTACTCCTCCTGAAGTTTCAGCTGGTATATTTATTTCTATACCTGTTTTATCATTTAATCCCAATTGCTTAGATAAATTTACTATATCTTCAATTTCAAGCTTAACTCCTATATTTTCTCCAGTTCTTGGATTTCTACCAAATGCCAATGAATAGAAATAATAGTTACAAGAATCCCTAATGGCTTCATACATATTTTCATATCCATGGGTTCCCCTACTTTGATTCCAAATCCAACAGCCAAATGGCTTAGTACCTACACCTAATTCAACATAACCCATATCCCTTATTTTCTTAGTAGGACTTAAGCCCTTATCTAGGGCTGCTAATGCTGTTACCATCTTAAATGTTGAGCCAGGTTGTACTGCTGTTTGTGTAGCAACATTATATAATGGCCTTGGTGCTAATGGGTCCTTATCATTTTCTGGAAATAAACTCTTCCAGTCAGTATTAGATATTCCTGTTGCAAATAAATTTGGGTCATAGGCAGGATAGCTTACACTAGACAAAACCTCACCTGTTTTTACATTTAAAACCACTACTGCACCAGATGTAGCATTATTATAAGGTTTACCCTTTTTCTTGTTAATACCAAATTGGTAATTACCCCAGGGACTTTCATATGTGCCACCAACTTGGATTTTTTCTAAGGTCTGTTTTAAAGCCTGTTCTGAAAATTTTTGTAAATTTAAATCCATTGTTAAATAAATATTATCTCCAGGAATTGGTTTCTTTTCATCAAGGATTTTGGTTGTATTCCCCAGTACATCTACCTCAACCCTTTTAATTCCATTTTGTCCTTTTAAAATATCTTCAAAACTTTCTTCAACTCCCGTTTTTCCAATGATATCATTTGGGGAATACTTTTTCTCATCTACATATTTCTTAATCTCATTTGGCTGACTAATCTTACCTAAATAACCTAGCATATGAGCGGCAGTAGTTCCTTCTGGATAATACCTCACCGGCTCTATAGATACTTGTATTCCAGGGAAATCCATCAACCCCTCTTCAATTTTCGCTACTGTAGAATCCTTTATGCCATAGGCAATATTTATTGGCTGATAAGCCAAATGCCCTTGTTTACTAAGTAGCTCGTACAACAATAGAATAGATCTAGATTCATAGTTACTTAAATACTCAGGTATTTTATGTCTTTCCTTCAATTTCTTAAAAGCTTCCTCAGTAGTACTGTCTTCATCTATTTTATTTTCATTATACCATCTTTTCTTATTGTTAATAAATACATATTCAAAATCTTGCGCAATTGAAATCCTAGTATTTATCCCATCATTTAAAAGTTGTTCTTGAGCTAGAGATTTTATATTATCATTTGTAATAAATTCTTCCAATGTGTTAGTATTTTTACTATATTCTAATAAAATATCTATAGGCGATTTCTCTCCTATATTGTCGCCTCCTGTATACTTATATATTACAGTAGTATTATCTTCACTTAATTCTACCTTAATGGGTATATTTGGATCTTTTTGCAATACCATATCTAATAATATTTTACCAGGTATTAAAATTTCCTTTTTACCCTTATCATTTTCTTTGATAATTACTTTGTCTAAAAGATTATTAATTGATGAATGAGACACGATTGTGATAAAATCATCTCTAGCTGTTGTCTTTTCCGTTACTCCATCATAAGAATTCATCAAAATCCTTTTTTGTTCTTTATATTCTTCATCATATGACAGTGAATATTCTTCCATAATAATGTTACCTGTTAAATTTTTCTCTACCATTATATCATATAATAGTTTTCTTAAAATTGGATGGTCTACTATTCTTCTTATAATATTCTTATCATTATTGATTAATTTAACCAATTGCTCAACATCAACGGCTCCCTCAGATACTTCCTTTCCTTTATCTATTAAAGCGTTAATAACCCTCTCTGCTGTTACAAATTTATAATGTTCCTTATATCCTAAATGGATATAAGTAGTATTTAATAACTCTGGTAAAAGATTTTGATTGATTATAATGTCAATAACTTTATCGTTTGGAGTTTGTTCTTCATCAAAATAATCTCTCTCATTTTTATACTTAAACACGTTTAAATTAATTGGAAACTCGTCCACATAAGTAACACCATCTTCTTCTAGCAGCCTAACTAAAGATAGTAATGCGTTATTTTTTTTCTCTATATCTTTTATATTTAATTCATCCTTTAAGATTTGTACAGTAAAGCTAGGTTTATTTCCTGCTAAAAGTCTTCCATACCTATCCCTTATCTCACCTCTTGGTGCAGTAGTATATATCTCCTTTAGTCTTTTATTATCAGATATATCCCTATATGTGTCACCTTCAACAATAGTTAATGTTGCCAATCTAAAGGATAATATAAGCATTAGCAAGATAACAACGTATGTAAGAATGTTATATCTATTGAAAATTTTTTCTAACCATTTCAATTGTTTCACCTCTATCTATTGCCAAACCTTATTGTTGGCACAACAAAAATTTTTTGAAAAAATCTTGTATATTGGAATAGATAATACACAATTATATATTGTTTCAGTTACTAATATATCCTTTGCAAATGATAAAAATGGAATGTTTCTAGAAAGGAAAAACATAAATACATAATAAAAGAAATTATAATATATAGTTCCTAAAATAGAAAATAATATAGGTATAAAAATATTTTCTTTTGTCAATTTATTTTCAACTAGCCCTACTAAGTATCCTGCAAAGAAATAAATAAATGCATTTACTCCTATTACGGGACTAAAAACTATATCTTGGACCGCTCCTATTATAAGACCTACAAATCCTCCATAGAATCTTCCTTTATATAATGCAATGGAAATTACTATAAGAAGAGCTGTATTTGGTACAACTCCAAGTATGCTAATATATGGTAATATAGAACTTTGTAGAAAGAAATTCAACAAAACCACTATTGTCAGTATAAGCACAATCATATTCATCCCTCAATCTCAATCAGATATTACAAAAACCTTGTATATTTTTTTAAAATTTATTGCAGGCTTAACCCGTATTTTTTTCATCAAATCCTCATCATCACTAACTACTTCATCTACTTCTCCAATATATATATCTTTAACAAAAGCACCACCAAGACCTGAGGTAAATAGCTTATCTCCCTTGATTATATCTGCTTTATTATCAAAAAGATAACCTGATATTTCTCCATCTATACTACCTGACATTATTCCACCATCTTGTGTCCTTAAAACTTTAAAAGAAATACTACTAATTTCATCTACAACGGTGACTACCTTTGACCAATTAGGTCCCACATCTACAACACGTCCTACGATTCCTTCTATTACAGTATTTTGTTCAATCTCAATTCCTTGAACAACAGTACTTCCCTTTTTTATCCCATCTTTTAATCCCTTATCAATTGTAAATCTATCGAACCAATTACCTGGTTCTTTTCCTGCAATTTGTGCAGAAATCAAATTAAAGCTTGTCTTATCTAAAAGTTTAGCTTCATTTTTTAAATAATCTGTTCTACCTATTATCTCTAAATAATTTCTGTTTTCTTCTTCCAATTGTGCTATTTGTTTTTTTAAGCTTTCGTTTTCTTCCTTTAATTTAGCAATATTTTTAAGATTGCCAAAAAAGTCGGATATATTCTTACCTATAGAATTAGATATTTTTCCAATAGGTGTAAGAATATTACCAACTAATTTTTCGAACTTATTCAAAGCCATTCTTTCAGTACTAGTAATACCTATCATAACAATTAGAATGATAGCAACTGCCGTCACCATCATTCTTTCCTTATTCTTATTGAAAAAAGACATAAAATCACCACTTAACCTATTCTTTTATTATTTGATAAGGTTTTTTTAAGTATTTCAATACTATCTAATGCCTTCCCTGTACCTATTGCAACACAATCTAAAGGTTGTTCTGCAATATGTACAGGCATACCTGTTTCCTCAATAATTAATCTATCTAAGCCGTCTAAAAGTGCTCCTCCTCCAGTTAACATTATGCCTTGTTCCATCACATCAGAAGCCAACTCTGGTGGAGTTTTCTCTAAAGTAGATTTTATTGCCTCTAAAATACTGTGAATCGGCTCTTTCATAGCATCATATATTTCTCTAGAGCTTACATTTATAGTCTTTGGTAGACCACTAATCATATCTCTTCCTCTAATCTCCATTGTAGATATTTCAGAGTTCCCATCAGCTGATCCAATAGTTATTTTAACCTCTTCAGCTGTACGCTCACCAATCATTAAGCTATACTCTTTCTTAATAAAGTTAACTATTGACTCATCTAACTCGTCTCCGCCTACTCTAATGGATTTAGACGTAACAATTCCACCTAAGGATATTATTGCTACTTCTGTAGTACCTCCTCCAATATCTACTATCATAGACCCTGTTGGTTCTTGAACAGGTAACCCAGCACCAATAGCTGCCGCCATAGGTTCTTCAATTAAATAAGCGTCTCTTGCTCCTGCATGTATTGCAGCTTCTTCGACTGCCCTTTTTCTACTTCTGTAACTCCACTAGGTACACATACTACCACTCTTGGTTGAAAAAATGTTCTTTTTTTTGTAGCTTTTCTTATAAAGTACTTTAACATACTCTTAGTGACATCAAAATCTGCAATTACACCATCCTTTAATGGTCTAATAGCCACAATATTTCCTGGTGTTCTGCCTATCATCTTCTTAGCCTCTTCACCTACTGCCAACACCTGCTTAGTATTAGTTTGTATAGCCACAACTGAAGGCTCCCTAGCTACGATTCCTCTACCCTTTATATAAACTAAAGTATTAGCTGTTCCCAAGTCTATTCCCATATCTTTTACAAATCCATTAAATAGTCCCATATTACTTGCTCCTTCCTTAAATAAAACTTAAATTAGATTTTTTTCTTTAAAACTTATATATTTATTATCACCAATTATTATGTGATCTAACACTTTTATTCCAATTAAATTCCCAGCATCCATTAAACGATTGGTTATATTTATATCTTCATTGCTTGGAGTAGGATCACCACTAGGATGATTATGTATTAAAATCATAGAGTTAGAATTTCTCTTTATAGCAGCTCTAAATACATCTCGTGGATGCACAATAGAAGCATTTAAAGTACCTATTGAAATTTCTTCAGTTACAATAATTTGATTTTTTGTATCTAACAATATAATTTTAAAGTGTTCCTTCTGTAAATATCTCATTTCATCCATATATAAATTTGCAATAGTACTAGGATCATTTATTCTAACCTTACTTAAAGCATGATGATAATTTATTCTCTTTCCTATTTCTATAGCTGCTAAAATTTGGGCTGCTTTACACTCACCTACACCTTTAATCCTCATTAAATTCTGTAAGGAAGTATCTCTAAGGTGTACCAGTCCTCTGCCATCACTGCTTAAAACTTTTCTAGCCAAATCAATTGCTGTATCGTTTTTATTACCTGTTCTGATTATAATCGCCAATAATTCTTCATTTGATAAAGCTCCAGGGCCATGACTATAAAGTTTCTCCCTTGGTCTTTCTGTCATCGGAAGTTCCTTAATCGTGTAATTTTTTTCAAAATCTAGACTATTATCCATAATCCACCTACTTATCTATAATATTTTTACGTTAAAAAATTTATTTAATAAGTAGTCAAGCTTTCCAAGAGGCAAGCCTACCACATTAGAATAACAACCATTTATTTTCTCAACTAAAATTTGACCATATCCTTGGATTCCATATGCTCCTGCTTTATCCATAGGCTCATTTGTATGAATATATCTCATTATTTGTTCTTCTGATAAATGTCTGAATCTAACTGCCGTATTTTCATAATCTATGATTTTAATATTAGTATTTGCTCTAATAATGCAAATCCCAGTAATTACACTATGTTCCTTTCCATTTAATAAAGATAAAATTCTAAATGCATCTTTTTCATCCTTTGGCTTACCTAGTATCATATCCTCCGAAACTACTATGGTATCGGCTCCAATAATTATCTCACCATTACTAAAATAATTACTTACCCAATATGATTTCTCAAATGCCAAAGACATCGCTACCTGCTCTGGTAATTCTCCTTTTATCTGTTTCTCCTCAATTTCAGCACCGAATATTATTGGGTTTAGATGATATCTATTTAGTATTTCTTTTCTTCTTGGAGAAGAAGATGCTAATATTATCTTTTCCATGCTATCTCCTTAACTATCCAAAATATGAACTTAAACTTTTCTTCAAGTTTCTAGATATAAAGATTGACGAAAGCCCTACAAAATATCCAGTAAACAAACTGGTAAGTAAAAGAATAGGAAGATACGAATATATTCTAGAATTATACATCATAGCTGCAGCTACACTAACTTGAGCAACATTATGAGCTACTGCCCCAAAAATACTCACACCTATAAGACTAAAAATCCTAGTAAAATATTTATATACAATGAACATTGTAATGCAGGATAATATAGATCCCGCAAGACTATAAATAAGACTAGATATACTGCCAGTTATAAGTACAAGTACTATGCTCTTTAGTATACCTACTATAAAAGCTTCCTTGAAGCCAAATATAATCAATGTAACTAAAATAACCATATTAGAAAGCCCCAGCTTAGCACCTGGCACTGTAATTGGCAATGGGATTGCTGACTCCAAAACTGATAATGCAAGTCCTATTGACACCAGCAGTGATAAAAATATTATTTTGTTCAATCTTTTCATAGTTTCTATCATCCTTAATTGCTTATATAATCCACGTCTCTTATTTCTTCTGCTCCTTTTATCTCTACAACTAACTTATTTGGTAAACATACTATTATCTCACCAGCTTTAGATATTGTTCCTTGCAATACATCTAATTTATCAGGACAATCTGCATCTATAACTTTTACCTCACCATCTCCAATTTCAATTAAATTATATCCAAATTCAGTTTCAATAGGTATAGTTTTTCCAATCACTGATTTATCAAATATTATCTTTTTATATTCTTTACCATCCACTTGAATGCTAATATACTTTTCTTTATACCCAGTAGCACTGTTCTTAATAAATCCTAAAGAAACCAAACTAATTGCTATAATAACGATTATTAAAATTTTATCAGCTTTTGTCATATAAATCATCCTTTATCCAAATGGTCAAGCTAATTTTCATACATTATTAGTTTACCATTTATATTTTTTATTTACAAGTTACATTTTAATAAAAAGAAAAGAGCCTTTATAGGCTCTTAATATTAAACTGCTATATCCTTAGCTGAATTAGAGTATATAGCTTTAGTAGGACATTTTTCAGCACAAACTCCACAATTTATACATTTCTCATAGTTAATTTTTGCTAAATTATTTTCGAAACTAAACGCATTCTCTGGACAATTTTTAACACAGATTTGACATCCTATACATCCTATACTACATTTGCTTCTTACTTCCTTACCAGTATCTTTACTCTTACATTTTACAACGAATTGATTATCGTATGGCACTAACTCAATAATAGATTTAGGACAGACTTCTATACATTTCATACAAGAAGTACATTTTTCTTTATCTATAAAAGCTACTCCATCAATTATCTCTATGGCATCAAAAGCGCAAACATCTTTACAAGTTCCACAGCCTAAACATCCAAAGGAACAAGTTTTGCTACCACCTTGTAATATATTAGCAGCTCTACAATCTTTAATACCTTCATATTTATATTTTTCTTTTGCCTTATTGCAATCACCTTGACAAAGAACTGTAGCTACCTTTCTCTCTACATTTGCTGCATTAACTCCCATAATATCTGCTATTTGTTCAGCAACTGGTTTTCCACCAACATTACAAGCATTAACAGGAGCCCTACCTTCTGCTATAGCATTTGCTAAACCGTCACATCCTGGGAATCCACAAGCACCACAATTGGCCCCAGGTAATACTGATCTAACTTTTTCTACCTTTGGGTCAATTTCTACTGCAAATACATTAGATGCTATGGCTAGAAGAACTGCAGAAATTAACCCCATTGCACCTACTACTAACATTGGATTTAATATATCAGTCATGTCTTTACCTCCTATACAAGCCCATTAAAGCCTAAAAAGGCTATGGACATCAATCCTGCAGTAATTAAGGCTATAGGAAATCCTTTCAAAGCTTCAGGTATATCTGCTATTTCAAGTTTTTCTCTAATACCTGATATAAGTACCAAGGCTAGTGTAAAGCCTACGGAAGCCCCTATAGCATTAAAAGTCGTTTGAACTAAATTATATCCTTCTTTTATATTTAAAATCGCAACACCTAATACTACACAGTTTGTAGTGATAAGTGGTAAATAAACTCCCAATGCATTATATAATGTAGGAGACATTTTTTTAAGAACTATTTCAACAAATTGAACCAATGCTGCTATAACTAATATAAAAACAATTGTTTGTAAATACCCTATTCCCATTTTGTCCAAAATTAAATGCTGAATAAAATAAGTAATTATAGATGATAATGTAACTACGAAAGTTACTGCAACACCCATCCCGGTTGCAGTTTCCATCTTATTTGATACTCCAAGAAATGGGCAAATCCCTAGGAATTGAGCTAATACATAGTTGTTTACAAAAATTGTACTAATCAATATTGCTGCTATACTCATTTAGCTTTCCTCCTTATTTAAATTTCGCTAGAAGCTTTTCTTCTTCTAACTACATTGAAAATTCCTATCAATAGTCCAAGTACAATAAATGCTCCTGGAGGTGCTACAAGGATTCCTGCAGGTTGGAAACTAGCTCCAAATAATGATTTTCCTAAGAAAGTTCCTGCTCCAAATATTTCTCTTATACTCCCTAGAACCACAAGTGCAATAGTATAACCAAGTCCCATTCCAAGTCCATCTACTATTGAAGGTATGATACCATTTTTAAATGCAAAAGCTTCTGCACGGGCAAGTATTATACAATTTACTACTATTAATGGAAGGAATATACCCAATGCTTGATAAATAGGTTGAGCATAAGCCTTCATAAACATTTCAATTATAGTAACAAAAGTTGCTATTACAACAACAAATGCTGGGATACGAATTTTATCTGGAATTATATTTCGAAGTAAAGATATTACTAGGTTTGAACCTACTAATACTGCAACTACTGCTAGCCCCATTGCTAAACTATTTGAGACATTAGTAGTAACAGCTAATGTTGAGCACATACCTATTAATTGTACAAATATAGGATTATCATTAATAATGCCATTTTTAAATACTTTTGATAATTTCACTCTTTCCACCTCCACTTACATTAGTTTGAAAGTTGTGTATTAAATACTTCTCTAGCTGCATTTACACCAGCCATAACACCTTTAGAAGTTACTGTAGCACCTGATATAGTTTCAACAGTTATTTCCTCTGCTGTACTCTTATCTGCAAATTTACTATAAAATTCTGGCTCAGCAGCCTTTGAACCTAGTCCTTTTGTTTCAGAGTGTTCTACTAATCTCATGCCTTTTACATTTCCATCTATTGAAAAACCAGTTAATGTAACAAGGTCTCCACCAAATCCTTTAGACACCATTTTTATAGCATATCCATTTAGATTTTCACCACTATATGCTTCAAATATTTCTACAACTGATTCGTTGTTTCCTTTTATCTCGCTAAATTTTCCTTCATCTAAAGGCTTAAATTTACTGTCTTCACCAAATATTTCCTTTAAGGCTTCCATGCTGCCTGCCATTTCTAACTCAGCAATTTTTCCTTTAGTTAAATTATTTGATACAGCTAGAACTCCTGCTGATATTGCTGTAATAATAAATAAAATTAATCCTAGTTTTATAGTTTCTTTCATCTATTTCGCCCTCCCAAATATTTTTGGTGCAGTAAACTTCTCTATTAGTGGGCTTGCAACATTCATTAAAAGAATAGAATATGAAACACCTTCAGGGAATCCACCCTTTACCCTAATAAGAGCAGTTAAAGCTCCTGCACCTAATCCAAATATTATTTGACCAAGAGGTGTAACAGGTGTAGTTGAGTAATCTGTAGCCATAAAAAATGCTCCTAGTATTAATCCTCCACCTAATATATGATACATAAGTTGATCTGCTTCAACTCCTAATAGAAGTAACAGTATAGCAGTTGTTCCTATATAAACAACAGGAGTCTTCCAGTTTATAACTTTTCTAATTATTAAATATAGGGCACCTATAAGTAATAATAATGCTGAGGTTTCACCAATCGCTCCTCCTACGTTCCCAATAAACATATCCATTAATGATGGTAATTCTGCAGCTGCTTGAGCAACTGTAGCAGAAGCCCCTGCATCTGCTGCACCGTACTTCATTATGGCTAGTGGTGTTGCACCTGCAACAGCATCTGCTCCCGGCAACACAAAATTCGACATGATATTTGGCCATGAAGCAAGTAATACTGCTCTAGCTGCTAATGCTGGATTCATAAAGTTAGAACCTATTCCACCGAAGCATTGCTTAACTATGATAATAGCAAATCCAGAACCAAACACTGGAATCCACCAAGGTGCATTAGCTGGTAGATTAAATGCTATCAAAATGCCTGTTATCACTGCACTATAATCATTTATAGTAATTTCTTTTTTAAATAATTTCTGTATTGCTGCCTCAAAAAATAAAGCTGATGCTACAGATATTAATATTAATTTTAAAGCATTAAGTCCAAAGAAATAAACTGAGCCAATTATGGCTGGTATTAAAGCTATTATTACATCTAACATTATTCTTCTAACAGATTCATTTGATCTAATATGAGGTGAAGAAGATACTATTAGCATATCTGGAATAGCTGAATCTGTCATTGTAGTGTTTAACACTTTACCTTCCATTAAATTTCCTCCTAGCTACTATGATTTTTTCCTCTTTGCAAGAACTTCTCTCTTTGCAAATCTTATTGATTCTACTAATGGCCTCTTTGCAGGGCATATAAAAGAACACGATCCACATTCAACACAATCTAAAGCTCCGTGTTTCTCAGCACCTTGGAAATCATTCTTTAGAGCATATGCTGAGATAAATAGAGGTTGTAAATGTACTGGACAGGCCTCTATACATTTGCCACATTTTATACATGGTGAAACCTTCTGA
The DNA here is from genome assembly GCF_002266425.1 of Tissierella sp. P1. GTDB lineage: Bacteria > Bacillota > Clostridia > Tissierellales > Tissierellaceae > Tissierella > Tissierella carlieri. The sequence continues at coordinate 109,315 of NZ_NPMN01000003.1, read as the reverse complement.
GCCGCAGCTTCTTTTTCAGTAAGAACAAGAATTCCTCCTGAACCTTTAATTACTGGTACCTCTGTTGAGAATTGACTTAGTCCCATCATAGGTCCGCCCATAATTACTTTACCTGGTACTCCATTGAAGCCACCAGCTTGATTTATTACTTCTTGGAATGGTGTCCCTATCTTCACTATAAGGTTTCTAGGTTCATTGACGCCATTGCCCGTAACAGTTACAACTCTTTCATATAAAGGTTTACCTTCCAATATAGCTTCAGCTACAGCTTTAGCTGTACTCACATTGTTTACTACACAACTGACATCCATTGGTAGTCCACCAGAGGGTACCTTTCTACCAGTCGTAGCATTAATAAGCCTTTTTTCATCACCTTGTGGGTACTTTGCTTTTAAAGTAACTATTTGAATATTATCTTGAGGTTTAATTACTGCTTTTAGGGCATCTACTGCATCCATCTTATTATTCTCAATACCTATAAAGCCTTTTTCCACGTTTAATGCTTTCATTATCGCCTTTAATCCAAATATAATCTTTTCTGGCATTTCTAGCATTAACCTATGGTCTGAGGTTAGAAATGGCTCACATTCTGCACCATTTATAATAACTGTATCAATTTTTTTCTCAGGCGGCGGTGATAATTTTACGTGAGTAGGAAATCCTGCTCCACCCATGCCTGTTATTCCTGCTTCTTTGATGATATCAATTATTTCCTTTGAAGAAAGTTGTTCTAGACCTCCCTTAGGTTTAATTGTTTCATCCATTTCATTAGTACCATCTGACTCAATAACTACACAAGTTGCATTGATACCAGTAGGTGTAGTTATTGTTGTTATACTCTTTACTGTTCCAGTAACGCTAGAGTGAACAGGCGCCGATACAAATGCTTGGGATTGTCCAATTTTTTGTCCTACCTTAACTCTGTCACCTACGTTAACTATAGGTTCGCAAGGTGCACCTGTATGCTGATGTAAAGGTATATATACTATGCTTGGTTCCTTTGCATATTCCAGAGCCTTCTTTTCTGTCAACTCTTTGCTATGTGGTACATGTACCCCACCTTTGAAAGTGAGATTGTCAAGTTTCATTCGCTTCCACCTCTCTATTAATATTTTAAAATTCCCCATTAAATAATTAGTCCTAATTTACCTAGGTCTATAATTTTCCTTCTATATTATAACATTAAACACTTTTCTTGTACATAAAAGGCCTCTGTAAAAGACTGTCAATTCTTACACAATCATTGTTAATTTTTCTGTAATTTTAATTGAAAATTGCCCATTTATTTCTATAAACAATAAAATTTACCTCTTGCATTTTTTGTAGCCTATAATTATATTATAATTTATATACAATTGTCTCCACAAATAAGACAACATGGTTACCATGTATTGTATCCATGTCTGCAATCATAATATAATTTTTATCAAATTTGTAATTCCGTTGATTTTACTAGGTTTTATTATTGTTTAACAATTGTCAAGTTTTTGCTACTTTTTATACATTTTTGTAATTGTTACAAAAATTTTATATTTATCCATCTATAATTATGGGTTCTAGTAATAAAATATTCCCTCTAATAAAGATAAATATTGCACAAATAAAACCTATTATAGAGAACCAGGCTGAGATTTTCCCTTTCCATCCTTTGTTATATCTTAGATGTCAATACATAGAATATATTCTAAGTAGTAAATGACCAAGTTTCTTTTAGATCCTATCCCCAATATCTTGACCAAACAGACTTTACCTAAATCATATCTTTAACAATAACTAATATAAACATCAAATATCCAAAGGTTATAGATTGTATGCAGTTAACTTATTTGGTCAATTCCAAAATAGGATAAAATCCATAAAGATAGATTGTTAAATGTTTATACTGATAAAAATAATGTTCGTTATTTTTAAGACTTTTATTGTCTAATATATTTCCTTCTTTTATCTTTTATTATAATACTATTTATCGACCCAAAGCTTGATTGATAAAAATTGAAACCTTTCTAATTAAAGGATTCTTTATCCAAATCTTCTTTGTTTTTGCTTCCTGTCCATTTTGAACTTTTTTAATTTAATGTAATATCGTTCTGTTGACCATATTTTCCCTAAACCTTAAATAAAGTTCATTTATTTTTAATATAAACCCTAATCGCTTAAGATAGTACTTTCCCCGGGCAATAAATTTACAAATTCTTCATAGGCAAAAATGCTATCTATAAAATTTCCTAAAATAATATAAAATAATAATAGTAAAATACTAAAGAGTTATGAAATTGAAGTAATACTATTAAATTTCTAAATCTATAATAATTCTCTAAACTAAATTTTGGTTTTCTTCCCACAAAAAATACCTCCAAGTAGATATTCTAATTTTAATTAATTAGACTGTCTACTTTGGAAGTATCATATCATCTTCATGGAGATTTTTTATATTATATATTTTATTAATTATTAATATATATTAATAATAGATTTACTATCTATCATATTTAACTAATGAATTCGTATGGTAATTTGATAATTTATCTCTACCCTTTAAAAATTCTAACTCAATTAAAAACTCTAATGCAACCACTTCACCACCAATAGATTCTATTAATTTAACTGCTGATAATACTGTCCCTCCTGTAGCTAACAAGTCATCTACTATAGCAACCTTTTTACCTTTCTCAATAGCATCAAAATGTATTTCAAGTGTGTTATTACCATATTCTAGTTCATATTCATGTTTAACTGTTTCTGCTGGTAATTTCCCCGGCTTTCTAATAGGAATAAATCCTATACCCAGAGCATAGGCAACAGCTGCACCAAGTAAAAATCCTCTTGCTTCTGGTCCAGCTATATAATCAACTTCCCTTCCTTTTAAATCATCTACTATTCTATTTACAACTTCTTGAAATGCTTCTCCATCCTTTATTAAAGTAGTTATATCCTTAAAACTAATACCTTTCTCTGGGAAATCTTCTATTACTCTTATTTTAGATTTAATATCCAAATAAATCCCTCCATATTCTTTTAAATATCATCACCTTATTAGTTTATCATATATAGAAAATTTTTCTATTATTTTTTATTATTGTTTCAATAAAATATGCTTCTTTCTAGTTTTAATCTTATTTTGATTCTTACTAGATAGAAGCATCTATTTACTTAAGTATAGATTTAATTGTAATCCTAAAATATTTATAATCACATCTATTTTTTAGTTTGTAAAAAGAGATTATCGCTATCTTCAATTAATTAAAAACATCTATAAGCTAATTATAGATATAAATTTTAACAACTAAGGACAGCTAATTATAATACTCTGAATTACGAAAGTTAAAACCAATAATGTATAACTATCCTATTAAGTCGACTTTTCCCTTCAATAAACCTCATAGCACCAAGTCTTTCTAAGTTTATCAAATCTGAAATAGTGACTTTCACAAAAGCATCCCCCTTGATTTAAGTATAATCAATTACTTAGAGATGGGTTTTTCTTTATTTTAACATTCACTTTTCATTATTATTTAAAAATCAGTATAACAAACTGGTTTTTGACTACAGTAAAACGTTCTATCAATATCCTCCAAAAACTCTACGTTGTCTAGCTCTAAAAGTCCTAAATTATACATTCCTATTACAGATGTAGAGCCTAAGAATAAAGATGAAAAGTTTGCCATATTAGTTCTCATAGTTACATCAAACTTTTCCGAATCAGTATTTACAATTCCATCTATAAAGTTTACTACTATTTCAATTTCTTTATTATTCAATTCATCATATACCAAAAACCTTACCTTCAAATTCGAATTGTTATAATTTCTATGGGAACATTGTTCAAAAGCTTGATTAATATCAAATAATTTATACATTACACCTACTGCCTGAGTATTGCTTTCAATATATCCATATGGGATATAATTTAAGGAATCATTAAGAGGATTATCGAATAAATAGTAGAAATTCTCATCCTCTGTATTGAACACAACTAAATTTACCTGATCATCCTGCTTTCGAAGAAAGCCCAGAAGTTTCTTAAGCACATCTGTATTTTCATAAATCAATTCTTTTATATAAATATTATTTATTGTATAATTCCCATCCTTAGCATTTTGGAATTTAAATACAAGATATCCATTAATATTTCCTTTTTCATCATAATTAGCTATAATTTTGTTATATGGGTCATTTTTTAGATCTCTTATTTCATCTCCAATTTTCATTATCATTCCATGTTTTTTTGCAACTACCCTGCTGTGACAATCAAACAATTTATCAAAGCCCTCTTTTTCTACGTATCTCAAGTCGCTTTTTCCGAAGTATGCTGGAATTCTATCTGGAGGCAATCTGTATTGGTTCATCTTTGTACCCATTCCATAGCCCATTCTTTTATAAAAATCTGGTCTAAATGGCAATAACATTCCAATAGGAGTACCTTTCTTCTTATAAATTTCTTCATAAAATTCTATCATAGCTTTAGCACACTTTTCTTTTTTATGCATTAAATGCACACCTAAAAAACCAACACCTGACACAGGTAATATCTTTCCAAAACAATTCATTCTAAAATCAAAAAGTCGCATTACAGCAATTAACTTTTCACCTTCAAACATCCCGTAAAAAGTTACATCTGGATCATTTGTCATAATTTCCACAGCTATTTTTTTATATTTTTCTACTGCATCCTTTTCTAAATTCTTGAAGCTTGGGTATGCATTAAAAGCAATATCCGTATACGCATCTATATGTTCTTCATTTAATTGACGAATCTCTCTCATTTTTCCCTCCTGGTCTCTTTAATTTGTTATATCAAATAATATAATTGAGCAATCTTTTATTCTTAATATAATTGTATAAGAATATTCAAACAATAGCAAATAATAATTACTTTTCTATAATTATTTGACTATTTTTATATATTTAACAATATATATTTTATATAGTTTTAAATTTCTTTCTAATCAAATTCTTATCACTACAACTATTATTTTGTTAAATATTAATAGATCGATGACTTATATATAAATCTTACTTAAAGAAACCCTCTATATATTTGTTTTTTAAAGGCCATATTATATATTCTCAAGTAATAGCTTTTTAAATTGTATTGCGAAAACAACAACTGTCACAGTAACTGCTATAATATCTGCTATAGGCTCCGCAAAAAATACTGCAAATACTTTATCCTTAAAGAAAATTGGTAAAACATATATTAAAGGAATTAATAAAATGATTTTTCTAAGTAATGCCAAAAATAAGGAAATTTTAGCCTGTCCTATTGCTATAAAAGTTTGCTGGCAAGCAATTTGTGCACCAAGTACAACTCCTGCTCCTAGATAAATTCTCATTGCCCATACTGTGATATTCATTAGTTCTATATCCTTAGTAAATAAAGATACAAAAACTTTTGGAAATATCATCATAAGAGTCCATAAAACAAGTGAAAATATCATAGCGGACAGAATAAGTAATTTAAAGGTTTCTTTTACTCGTTCATTATTTTTTGCCCCATAGTTATAGCTAATTATTGGCTGAGCCCCTTGAGTTAATCCTGCTAAGGGTAAAAACATTATCTGCATTAAACTTGAAAGAATAGTCATTGCTCCTACTGCAATATCTCCCCCATATTTTTGTAAAGAAGCATTTAAAGAGATATTTAAAAGACTCTCCGTACTATTCATTATAAATGGTGAAATTCCTAACATAAGCACTGGAATTATAGCTTCTTTTTTCAATTTTAAATATCTCTTATGAATTTTAAGTTTTGTCTTTTCCCCCACCATAAATCTAAGAACCCAGATAGCTGAAACTGCTTGTGAAATTACTGTTGCTATAGCAGCACCTTGTACTCCCATATTAAAGCCAAATATTAAAATAGGATCTAGAATTATATTAATTACTGCACCTATAACTACTGTTAACATACTGATTTTAGAAAATCCTTGAGTTGATATAAAGCTATTTAGCCCTAAGGTAATCATTACAAATATGGTTCCAGCCACATATATATTTAAATAACTAAGTCCATAGCTAATTGTTTCGCTGCTGGCACCAAACATCATTAATAACCTTTCACCAGTAATTAAGAAGAAAATCGTTAGGATAATTGCAATTCCTATTAGAAGCGTGAAACAATTACCTAATATTTCTTCAGCCAAATCATCTCTTTGTTCCCCCATTTTTATTGCAGCTCTTGGAGCACCACCCATCCCAATTAGTGAACTAAATGCTGTAATAATCATTATAATTGGAAATGTTACGCCTACACCTGTTAATGCAGTTGCTCCTATTCCTGGAATATGACCTATGTATATACGATCAACAATATTATAAAGCATATTAACAAGCTGGGCTATGATCGCTGGTAGAGCTAAGTTTAATAATAGTCTACCTACACTCTCTGTTCCTAATTTATTAGTTATGTCTTTCTTCATTTAGAAACCTCCTTATACTTAAAATAAATTTTTATTTCAATAAAAAAACTCCATCAGAGATGGAGATGTAGTTTATTATGTATTATGGTGCAGGAGAAGGGATTTGAACCCTCACAAGCTTTGCTTACTACCCCCTCAAGATAGCGCGTCTGCCGTTCCGCCACTCCTGCAATCAAATTGCCTATACTATAATACTACATTTTTAAAGCTTTTTCAATATCATATTTCTTCCATGTATATTTCCTTTATTGAATATTTATTGTAAATCCTTAGGTATATAGCATTTTTCTATCCCTTTATATGGGTTGAAGAATGCTGGATTTAACTCTCCTACTATTTTACTATCTATTAGCAAAGCCTTGTTTTTAAAAAACAAACTTATATATGGTAAATCCTCTACTATGAAGCTTTGTAATTCATCATATGCCTTCACTTTTTCATCTCTAGAAGATTTAAGAAACACATTTTGAAGTAATTCATCCATATTTGGATTAGAGTATTTAATAAAATTTGTATTATAAGGAATTTGTGAACTATGGAATGCAAAAGACAAATCTGGAATTACAGATAATTGCCATCCAAGAAGAGCCATATCATAGTCACCAGCTCCTAAAAGTTGATTTACTTCTGTCCACTGTCCCTGAATATCTTCTACTGTAATATCTTCTTCCTTCTTATTCTCAGGATAAATACTAACATCTATCCCCAATTTTTTCAAATCATCTTTTATCATCTCTGCAGTTTTTAGTCTCATTAGATTATATGAGTTAGTTAAAATCTTAAGCGAAAGACCTTTACCATTTTCATCTTCTAATATTCCATCGTTATTTGTATCCTTCCACCCTAATTTTTTTAATTCTTCCTTTGCTAAATCTAAGTTATAACCAAAAGTATTTGCTTTTTCGGATAACAGCCAAGAATCTGGATGAATAGGCACATCAGTTTGTGTTCCATGTCCTAGGTAAAGTTTTTGAATAATAGACTGTCTGTCTATTCCATAAGCAATAGCTCGTCTTAATCCTTCTCCTTTTTCTCCAGAAAATAATTCCTTTCCAAAGTTAAATCCTAAAAATTCATAATTTGCGGATACAAACTCTAACGCTTTAATTCTGCTATTTTGACTATACTTGTCCCAATCAACGCCTACAGTTGTGGCTATATTTATCTGTCCTGTCTCAAAGGCAGTTAAGATATCTTCTTCACTTTCTAACACTCTGCCTAATATCTCATCAATATACGGCCTACCACCTCTATAATTATCGCTTGCTGATAACCTTATTTCCTTCATCTTTTCATATGTTTGGAATTTAAACGGACCAGTACCTATTGGCTTATAATCATCTAATTGTAAAGCCTTAATGTAATCACTATTACCTGATTTTCCTGAAGTAAAAGCATGTTTTGGTATTATAGGAAAAGTTAGAACTTCAAGATTATTGCTAAAAGCTCTATCAAAGGTAATTACTATATCATTACTGCCTGTAATAGTAATATCCATAATTCTTTTTATATCCGATGTGCTGGTAGATCCCATTGCATTTAAAAACATTTGTCTGTATGTACTATCTGCACTTGCATATTTAATAGTATTTACTGTAAAGACTACATCTTCGGGCTTGAATTCCTCACCATCATGCCAAAAAATATTATCTTTTAATTTTATTTCAATAGTTCTCCCCTCATCCAGAATATTATAAGATTCAGCTAATTGATTCACTATATTTAAGTCATTGTCAAACTCGAATAGGCCTTCAAAAATAAGTTTGGAAAAAAAATAATAACTACTATTCTCTGTCATTAATGGATTTAGTGTATTAAAATTAGTTAAAGGGACAACTACTTGACCCCCTTCCACAGGATCATATTCAATGGAGATTTTTTTATCTTCAGTTATATCATCATTTCCTACATTTAATTCATTTTGTGCACATCCCACGGCTGTGGCTGTTATTAAAATCATAAGAATCAAGCACAAGTATTTTTTGTTTTTCATCTTTCCCCCACCTTATCACACGTTTCTTATTATTTCTTTTATAATCTTTCTGATATTATGCAGTAAATTAATATAAACAGAATCTTTATCACTAGGATTCATGATATATTTTTTATACAACGTACTATAAACCTTATAACTTTGATTTACCCTTACTAAATAATCCTCGGTCTCCTTAAATGGAATAATAGACAAGCTAGTTCTATCATTACTATACTTTTCATCTTTCAGCCATTTACTTACATTCCCGCTTCCTGCATTATATGCAGCTAAAACTAGTTCTAAATTATAGTCAAATTCCTTGAACAAAGTATCAAGATACCAAGTACCAATTCTTATATTTGTTTCAGGATCAAATAATATATCTTCACTATAATTATCTATTCCCAAAACTTCACTAGCCCACTTTCCCGTTGAAGGTGATATTTGCATTAATCCTCTAGCACCTTTTTGAGAAATAGCATCCTTATCATATTTACTCTCAACATTTATTATAGAAGCTACTAAATATGGATCCAAATCATATTCCTTAGAATATTCTACTATCATACTCTTATATCCTATGGGATAATTCGTTGTTAGTAAAATAATCCCTATTGTAAGTATTAAAAATATAGTAGCTATAAATATAATTATTTTTTTAATCTTTTTTATAGTTTTAAACAATAGAAGAACCCCTCCAAGATTAGATTAATTCCTTTAACAATTTATCTACCTGTTCTTTTAAATATTCAACATCTCCACTATTATCAATTGTCTTGGAAGACCTTGCTTTTTTATAGTTTATATCCATCTGTGCTTGCATTTTCTTTAAAGCCTCTTCTTTTGATATTCCATCTCTTTTCATCAATCTTTCTATTTGAATATCCTTCTCTAGATATACCAACCATATTTCATCGAAAGTAATATTATATTTCTCCCAGAGATAATATTGTTCAAACAATAAAGGAATGTCTAAAAATACAATTCTTTTCTCCAAAGATAACTCATCTATTTTTAGTCTTATGGCTTCAAATATATATGGATGAATAATGGTATTTAATCTTTCTCGATACTCCCTATTGCTAAAGATAATTTTTCCTAGTGCTTTTCTATCTATAGATTTATCATCCAGCAATATCTTTTCTCCAAATTCCTCAACTATCTTTATATACGCTGGTTTATTAATTTCAACAACTTCTCTAGCAACTTTATCTGCATCAATTAATGAATATCCCTTATCTATAATCATTTTAGAAACTGTAGATTTGCCAGTAGATATTCCACCTGTCAATCCAATTAATATACAACTATTTAGTGTCATACCAACTATCACCTACCTCTAAATCTACTATAAGAGGTACATTTAACTTTATCGAATTTTCCATTATATTTTTCATTATATCTTTTACTTCTTCAATTTCATCTTTTTCTGCTTCGATTATCAACTCATCATGAATTTGTAGTATCAATCTTGATTTTAGATTCCTTATTTTTAGCTCATTATATACTTTAACCATAGCCATCTTTATTATATCTGCTGCTGAGCCTTGTATAGGTGTATTCATAGCTATACGCTCACCAAAAGATTTAATATTAAAGTTTTTCGCCTTAAGCTCTGGAATATATCTTCTTCTATGAAGAATGGTTTCTACATATCCTTTTTCTTTACCTTCCTCAACTATATTTTCCATATATTCTTTAACCATCTTATAATTTTTTAAATAGTTATCAATATATTCCTTAGCCTCTTTTCTTGAAATATTTAAATCTCTAGATAAACCATAATCTGAAATTCCGTAAACTATTCCAAAATTTACTGCCTTTGCTCTACTTCTCATTATAGAGCTAACCTCTTCCTTAGGTACGTTAAATACTTCTGAAGCAGTCTTTCTATGAATATCCTCATTATTAATAAAAGCTTCCATTAATTTAGAATCCTTAGATATATGAGCTAATACCCTAAGTTCTATTTGAGAATAATCAGCATCTACAAGTACATAGTTATTATTCTCTGCAATAAAAGCTTTTCTAATTTTTCTACCGTCGTCTGTTCGAATTGGTATATTCTGTAGGTTTGGTTCTGTACTACTTATTCTTCCAGTAGTAGTTATAGTCTGATTAAAACTTGAATGAACTCTATTGGTATCTTTGTTAATCAAATTTAAAAGTCCATCTATATAAGTTGATTTTAGCTTTACTATCTGTCTATATCTAAGAACTTTATCAATGATAGGATGTTGATCCTTTAGTTTATCTAAAACCTCTGCATCAGTTGAATATCCAGTTTTAGTCTTTTTAACAATTGGCAAAGATAACTTATCAAATAAAATTTCTCCTAATTGCTTAGGTGAATTGATATTGAATTCTACATCAGCTAAGGTATATATATCAGTTGTTAAGGAGTTTATTTCTTCGTCATATTCCTTGCCAAGCTTCTTTAGTTCATCTGTATCTATCTTAAATCCATAGTATTCCATACTTCCTAGGACTTCTACTAAAGGTAGCTCAACATTATAATAGAGGTCTAACATCTCTTGCTCTTTAATAATCTCTTTCATCTTAGACTCTACATTCAATATTGTATCTAATGTAAATGAAAGACAATTTCCTATCTCTTCTTCACATAAATCACTAAAACTTCTTTTACTCTTACCTTTCCCCAATAAAGATTCTTCATCCATACCATAGACATTCAAGTATTCTTTGCTAATCTCATTTATAGTATATGAAGATTGAGCAGGATTAATTAAATATTGAGCTATCATAGAGTCAAAAGTAATATTATCTATCTTAATTCCTAATCTTGATAATATTACTATATCAGATTTTAAATTATGCCCTATTTTTTCAATAGACTTATCTTCAAAAATTAATTTAAAGCTATCTATAAAGTTCTTTTTATCTTCTTGTAGATAAACAATTTTAGTTGGAACACCTTGAGTTTTGATACCTAATGCTACTATTTTATCCTCAATATAATTATCATTAGATATAATAAACTTAAATCCAAATTTTCCTTCCTTTTTAATTGTATGGATTAACTCATTATAATCTAATTCACCTATCATACTATATTCAAGGTTTATACTTGTTTCCTCATTATTATCTGTGAAATCATCAGAAAACTTTCCAAGCAAACTATTGAATTCTAACTCTTTATAAAGCCTCTTTAAGTTTTCCCAATCAGGCTCTGCAATCTTTAGTTCCTCAAAACTTATGTCCATAGGTACAGCAGTCATGATCTCGCCAAGTTTTTTACTTAAAAATGCAAGATGTTTGTTTTCAATTAGGTTTTCCTTTAATTTTTTCCCACTAATATTCTCTATATTTTCATAGATATTTTCAATTGTACCATATTCTTTTAATAATTTTAGTCCCGTTTTTTCTCCAATTCCTGGTACTCCTGGGATATTATCGGATTGATCTCCCATTAGACCTTTAAATCTATAAGTTGTTCGGGAGTAATTCCATATTTCTCTATTATTATATTCCTATCAAACTCTTCTAATTCAGTAATTCCTTTTCTTGTAATTAAAACTTTAGTATTATCTGTTGCTAATTGAAGATAATCCTTATCTCCAGTAACTAAAATAACTTCTAACAAACTTTCTTCACCCATTTTTGCTAAAGTTCCTGCAATATCGTCTGCCTCAAAACCAGTTAGCTCTAAATGACGAACCTTCATAGCATCTAGAATTTCCCTTATAATTGGAAATTGCTGTACTAATTCTGAAGGTGTAGATTGCCTATGAGCTTTATATTTATCGTACTCCTCATGTCTAAAAGTAGGGCCTTTTTTATCAAAAGCTACACAGATATAGTCTGGTTTTTTCTCTTCTTGTACTTTATATAACATAGTCAGAAATCCATATATGCCATTGGTATATATTCCATCTTTGGTGGACAATAATGGCAAAGCATAAAATGCTCTGTGTAGCAAAGAGCTACCATCTATAATTATTATTCTTTTCTTATCCATCTTATCACTCCATTCTATACTCCATTCTTCTAGTATATCTCAAAAGATGGTTTGAGTAAACAAAGCAAAATAAAAATATTGATTAATTATTGATTATGTGCTATTATATTCTTTGTAATAGTTTTGCCGGTGTGATGGAATTGGCAGACGTAGTGGACTCAAAATCCACCGGTGGCGACACCGTGCCGGTTCGAGTCCGGCCACCGGCACCACAGTTGATAAGTGAGTTTAGAAGATTTCTTCTAAGCTTATTTTTTTATGAATTGATGTTAATTTACTGTTTTAGTGACGATTTAGTGACTTGCCTCTATTTCTTATAAATCTACTTAATATATAGAAAAAACTTCATCCATTTTATTTGCAACTTCCTCTTTTATTTTACGAGTTACATGAGCATATATATCTGCTGTTGTATTTATTGTACTATGACCTAACCAATCACTTAACCATTTTATATTAACATTCTTCTCTAATAGTAATGTAGCATTAGTATGTCGCAAATCATGAAATCTAATTGATGGTAAGTTATTACTATCTAAAACATCTTTAAACCTTTGAGATATATAATCTGGTCTTACTGGTCTACCATCATCCCAACTACATACATAACCATTATTCTCATAACCTTGCCCACATATTAGTTTCATTTTTTGCTGATGCTTTTGCAGCTCCTGAAGATATACCTTTAAATAGCTCGGCATTGGTAGAATTCTGTTACTTTTCTCTGTTTTAGCCTCTTTTTCTACTTCTACACCTTGATTAGCCGTCCTAGTGTTTTCAATCTTTACAATCCCTATTTTAAAATCAATGTGTGACCATTTTAATCCGCATACTTCCCCACGTCTTAATCCCAATCCCGAAGCTAACATAATGGCAATATTAATTGGTTCACCTTTAGATACTTCAATCAATTTCTTTAATTGCCCTATATCATAAGTTTTACCCTTAAATTTATTAACTCTAGGTAATTCAACACTAATAGCCGGATTACTAGGTATCAACTGTAGGGGCATAACGGCTCTATCAAGAGCTTTTCTTATATTAGCATGATGTCTTTTAACGGTGTTCGCTGATAATCCGCCCTTCTTATCTTTTCTTCCTTCTTTAATTAGAAAGTCATAATATTGTTGGATATGTGCAGGTTTAAGCTCTTGTAATCTTAAATCTTTAAAATAAGGTTTTATATGTTTTTCAATAATTACCTTATATCCTTCATATGTGGTCGTTTCACAGTTAATCTTTGCATAGTCCTCTAGCCACTTTAACATATATTCGCTAAAGGTAATTTTACTCATATCTATAAAGTGACCTTTGTTTATCTCTGTCAGTATTTCAACTTGCACTTTTCTGGCATCTGTCTTTTTTTCGCATTTAGTGCTAATATTTCTTCTAATACGTTTTCCATTAGGATCTTTACCTATATCTATTTGCAAATACCAATATTTCCCTTGCTTGTGTAAATAGCCTTGCATTTCTATCTCTCCTTATTTTTCATCATAACATCACCCTCCTTATCGCTTTACACATCTATATTATAACAAAATTAGAGCGTGATATTACAATATTCTTAGGACTGTGAATTCTCCTGAATTTGTTGTTTTACATAATTCACGACACACATTTTAGGAATCTTATAATTTGTACCTATAAAAAAATGCTCAACCTGATTTGATTGCAATAGGAAATATGCCTTGTTTTTGCCTAAACCTAATGCTTTTCTAAATTGCTTAAAATTCATAATATCTGGATACTCTTGAAACAAAATATATTCCCCCCTTTTATAATAAAAGAGAAGCTATAATTCTAGCTCCTCTTAAATAAACTATATTTTATCTTTTGTCTCATTTCCTTAATCCTTCTCTAATTTCTTTAATCATTCCCCAAGTTTGTTCATATGCTATTGCCGCTTCTTCTGGGTTTTCATGATGTCCCATTCCCATACACCCTAATTCATATAATAAATCATCATCCTCATCTAGGAATACACAAGCTTCAACATCTTGTCCATGGCAATAAGGACATATTATCTGTTTAGTTGTATTTTGAACTTGATATTCACTTAAAATAAATTCATTGTCGCACTCAAAACAGTGATATTTAGCTAAATCATCTAATACATAAGATTCCATTAACATAGCCTCCTGTAATTTTTTATAATAAAAAAAGAAGCCATAATTCTAGCTCCTCTTGATTTTCGTTATTTATATGTACGTTTTCATCTATTGTTGTAGCTACTTCTTTTAATAATATGTAAAAAATTTATATGTACAATTAATATCCCAGGCTGTATGTGGTTAGCATACATCATAATGCTATATAATACCGTTACCCTATAGTAACAAATATAATCGCACTCTCCCCATGCTGATGGCGAGTCGTCCCTTGACATACGTTAGCCAGACGAAAGTATCATTATTTTCCTCCCACGGGTCATGGCAATCTAGATTACCAGTCTAGTTTTGGTGTTAAAATAGTTTATAACCGTCCACCATCTTGCTTTTCTCTTCTAAAGCCGCAGAAGTAACGTACCTGTTATATCTTTATTTAGTTTTCAAGGTTCAGATATTGAAAATAAAATTTATATATTTAAATATGCAGTCTTTTATTTGTTTAAAATATAAACACTCATAGTCCTGCATATATAAATCAAAACTTGTCTTTATTTACAAATTGTATAGAAGTTATTTTCCTCTTCTTTTTCAATATCCTAATTGATATTTGAAAAAATATCAGGAAATAGTTCTTCCATAGGAGTTTTAAATAATATCTCTAATCTTTTTGCTATTTCTATGGTAGGTTTTCTTTTCTCTGTTTCAATAAGAGATATCATTTGCTGAGAAATTCCTATTATTTCTGCTAGATTTTTTTGGGTCAATTTATTTTCTATTCTTTTATTAATCAATAATTCTCTCGTAATAATCAACTCTCTTTATATTGCATTTTGTTGTATATCTTATCTTAATTATATATTGCATCTTGTTGTATGTCAATGCTATAAGCGAAAATAAATTACATTTTGCAATATCATCTTTTTAATATTACATAGAGTTGTATAATATAGTTAATATCAAAAGAAGGTGATTTTTATGATAGGAAAAAGGATAAAGACTCTTAGAAATGAAAGAAATTTATTACAAAAAGATTTAGCAGAACAGTTAAATTTATCTCAGCAGACGATAAGTCTTTACGAATCTGAAAAAAGGCAGCCAGATTATCAGATATTACAAAGCATCGCTGACTTTTTTAATGTTTCCGTAGATTACCTTCTTGGTAGAACTGATATTAAGGATTCCTTTATACTTTCAGTAAAAGAGGATGAAACCAAATTTGGTATACATAATAAAATAGTAGATGAAATAGAAAAGCTTTCTCCTGAGAGTCAGGAAGAACTAAAGAAGTTAATAGAACTTTATAAGATTAGGGATATGCAGAAAAGAAATACTGAGGTCGCTGATGAATTGACTACTTTAGACTAAGAAAATATATTGATGACATGAAAAGATGTTTAATTAAGGAGCTTAAAGGCAAATGAGTAAGAAAAGTATCCTAGGTTAGGATAATTATGAAAATATTTTTATGTATAGAAATGCTCTAGGAGTTTATCCTAGAGCATTTTCGTTATTTTCACCTTAGTGAGTATAGTCTGAGTTAATTCTGATTGTAGAAGAAAGGATTGATGAGTTTTATTCTCACCTTAGTGAGTATAGTCCCTTCACTCTCCATACCCTACCTCCTAAGGTTATTAAGTTTTATTCTCACCTTAGTGAGTATAGTCCTTAAAGAAGGAGAGTTGGGCATCATACCTTCTGCAAGTTTTATTCTCACCTTAGTGAGTATAGTCCCCTAATAATCGCCACAATCGTTTTTAAGGGCTTTAAGTTTTATTCTCACCTTAGTGAGTATAGTCCTTCTTTTTCGCATTCAGCTTTTATTAACGCATAATAGTTTTATTCTCACCTTAGTGAGTATAGTCCTATCATTTCCTCTAGTATAGTCTATTACAGAAAGAGGTTTTATTCTCACCTTAGTGAGTATAGTCCAATAGGATTATCCTCTAGTGGCAATATAACAGCTAGGTTTTATTCTCACCTTAGTGAGTATAGTCCAATTGTTTGCTCGGCTTTTCTAACTTCTTCAGCTGAGTTTTATTCTCACCTTAGTGAGTATAGTCCAAGTACCTCCCGCTGTATCCATTTTACCACTTATGTCGTTTTATTCTCACCTTAGTGAGTATAGTCCATTGTGACATCTCTTACATCCCTCCATCTTGGTATATGTTTTATTCTCACCTTAGTGAGTATAGTCCTCTATAACCTAACCAATAAGAAAACTCTACACCAAAGTTTTATTCTCACCTTAGTGAGTATAGTCCTCTTCCCTTTATAATCCACTAGTTTCAATATACATACTATAGGTTTCTGTCTATTTCCATTGATTTAAGTTTTTTGTATTCAAATTAATGATTTAATAATTTCATTTTATATTATATATCTGTACTTTTCAATAGCTTTAAAGTTTCAGTCGATACTCTAATATTTTTACATTACTGAACATCGACTGAAAGCTTAAGGTATGATGAATTTTACGTTTTGAATATAGTTAGATTCTAAATTGATTGTTTGTTTATTTTTATTAGGATGCTTGTCCATATTACATATTAAAGTAACAAATTTGTCTTTAAGTTCTAAATTAATATCATTAATTTCATGTTGTTTCAAATAGTACTTTTTATTTTCTCCATCAATAGCATACTTAAATTTAATTATATTGCTTCTAGTATAATTTTCTCCTTTATAGTATATATGTATATTAATATGTCTAATTTCATCCATTCGAACTATATCTAATACCATTTCCTTGATTTTAAAATTTATGTTTTTTCTAATCGTTCCATTAATTAATGATATGTCTCTAAATAAAGTTTCCTTATTTTTTAATTTTTCCTTTGAAGTTTCCTTAATGTTTCTTAATTCTTCTTGTAAGCTATTCACCTTTTGTATTACCTCTATTATGTTTATTTCTCCGTCTTTGTAATCTAAACCATATTTCTTAAAAACAAATTCCTCTCTTTTATTTTTCTCTTGTGATTCTATGCTCACTATATCATTTTGTTTCCTTAACTTCAGATTAAATACTAATTTTTCTTTCTTCATGTAATAATCATTTATAATATTGTTATTTAATTCTTTACCAGTTACCCCCCCTGTTACACAAACATCTATAATTTTCTCTATTTGTTCACTTATTGTAATATTATTTTTATTACTATTCATATAGCTATTTAATGGATCTATATACAATTGTTCCATATCAATATGTGATATATTATTTCTTATTTGGTACATACCAGCTTTATATGGTATTTTTTCATGTAATGCCCTTTTCATGAGCTGTGTAAAATTAATATTTTTATCTTTATGGTTATTTTTATCGTTCTTTTTGCTGTTCTTTTTAATGTCTTCATTTTTAATCTCGTCAATAGCTTGTTTAAAAGTAATGCTTCTATCTTTAGCAATTTTAAATAATGCACTTATCTCTATATCATTTAAAAGTTTAAAATTTATTTGATAGTTTTTCATAATTGGTAATATTAAAGACTTGTTAAACTCCTCAATAGTTATATCCTCAGGTAATTTCATTGCTCCATTTCTATTAATAAAATCATTTATTTTTTTTTCAATATCTACTTTATGTTCTTTACTTAAAAATCCACTACTTAAACTATAATCTGTTATTTCTAGTTTTCTAATATTTTTTTCAAAAAGTCTTAAATCATGGAAAAATGTATCTTTATCTTCTTTATCCTTTTTATCTATGAAATCAACATGTTTCATATCGTAATAATTCTTTTTAACAAATCCTAAGAAATCACCTCTTATTTCAACTGGAAGTAATATATACATTAATATATATAACTTAACAAGATTATTATCTCTGTCATTACAAAATATGTCTTCTGTATCTCTAAACTTATATTCTTTTATAATATTTTTTAATCTATTATCACCTCTATCTAAGACTCTATTAAGATAGATATCACGCTTTTTCATAAAATTTGATATAATTAAATCCTTATCCTTATCAAAATTATTTATAAATGTATCAATATTTAAATCAAATTCCTCCAAAATAAAACCAAAAGCTAACTGTAATTTATATTGTAATCTATATTTAGAATTTAATTTCGTCATTTCTTTCATTTCACTATTTAGTTTAGATAATTCATCGTTTATTTTAGTAAGCTCTTTTTTATTTTTCTCATCTAGTCCCTCTTCAAAAAGTTTTGAATGTCTATCCACAAGTTTTTTCCTCTCTATATATAGTTCTTTATATCTTTTTGAACTATGTATATCATAAACATAAGGTCCACCAAACCATTCTTTTAACTTTTGTTGTTCAATCAGCTTTTGTTTTAATAAGTTATAAACTCTTTTATTATTTCTTTTGGCATTATCTTGCTTTTCAAGCTTTTCCAAATAAGTAGATAAATTTTCCATCTTTTTATTAAAATGTTCAATAACTTTTTCTTTATATTCTCTATCTTCTTCTCCAGATATTGTAATCATAGTATTTATGAATTTATTAAATCCATTCTTACTCCCACATATATCTCTATAAATATCAAGTAATCTTATTGCTTTTATATCTTGTCCTAATACATGTATAGTCGTATTTTTATCTAAATAGTTAGAAATAGCCTTATCTTTAATTAGTTTTACTTTACTTAATTCTTTAAAAATATTTAAATCTAATAGTTGACTAATCATCCTATTTTCTAAATTATTTTTATCGGAAATGACAAAGTCCTTCCCCGAATAGAGAGCTTGATAGAATTCGTAATCGTAGTGAACCATAGAATGTCTTAGCCTAGAAAATAATATCAATATTTTTCTTAAATCTTCTTCTATCATTTCCTGACTAATATCTATCTTTTCACCTTTTTTATCTTTTTCCACTTTATACTTATGATCTAAAATAAACTGATTTATGCTTTTTTCAATGCTCCTATAAGATCTTTCAATAATTTTATTCTTCTCATCATCTTTTTTACCTTCATACTTCCATATCTCATTTATTAAATTTTTATTACCATCTTTATATGCGTTATCTTGACTATCCTTGTCGTCTATACCTTCTTCTCCATCATAATGTAATAAAAAAATTATTAATCATTTGATAATAGATAATCATATCCGATCTATAGCTTAAAAATCTATTAATTTTATATATCTCTTGAGAATCTATATTTATTGTTTCATCTATTCTTTCTAAATCACTACAAATTATTTGTCTATAATTCTTCATAACACCAGCATCTAATAAAACTCTATTAGTATCTTGCTTTAAGCTTCTAGGTGATCTAATCATGCCACTTAAATCATTAGTAACAGAATGGTCTATATCATCAACTATTGATACTATAACTTTAGTTTTATTTGAGTCTAAAAAAATATATTTTCCCTGTAATGTGTATTTTTTTATTATTTCACCAGTCATCTTATGCTTTTTAGTTATATATAATTCTGTTGCATCTTCATTCGTAGCTACAAAGAAACTTTGTTCATCCATTTCCTCAAGAGAATTAGTTTCTTCATCTTCAAGTCTATTATATGCATAGTTGAAATTAAACTTCATTCTGCCCTTCTCATCTGGTTCTGTACCATTAAGTCTTATAACATCTACTCCACCTTGTTTAGTGTATAAAACTTTAATTTCTTTAACCTGCTTATCATCGAAGTTAGAAATTATAACTCTTACTATTGAACTTTTATTTGATTTTAATTTCTCCTTATTCCCAATACTCATAAAATCCCCTCTTTTCTTAAGTATATATTATAAAACTTTAAACATATTATAATCTATATGACCACCCTAAAGGCTTAGAATAACAGTAATTTTATAAAATCAAATCTATAATTCAAATCAGTCGCTTTAGTTTAACATAGGTTAAGAATTTATATAATATTTATTTTAAGGAATATTATTAACTATGTTCTTTAGAACTAAAGTTAATTATCCATTATTCTTTGAATTTTTTCTTTAAACATATTTTCATCTATTATTCCTTCATCTAACATCTGCTTTAGCATCCTAGACTGAAATAATACTTTGTCTTCTGATGAATTCTGTTGGGCTACCTTCCCTGCGATTAAAGACTCTACAACATTCTAATTTTTTTCTGGTATCATCTCCCTGAATTTTTCAAAACTTTCATGATTTTAAAAAACTTCTTTTCTTTGATTATTCTCATTTAATACTAATAAGGTTTTTCTTGAATCATGTTCAATTATTTCAGACCTAACTCCTTCAACCTCTTTCCTACTACCAATAATTGCACCTGTTTCCCCACCAAGAAGTCCACCAATAATGGCTCCTCCTATTGATGAACCTCCTCCACCACCACCTGAGATTCTTGTTTCTCTAAATAGTTCACCCTGTAAAGTGAAGTATTGTATAGATTCTCTGGGAATAGATAGTATCTCAATTTCATTATAGTATTGCATATTTTCTATCGTCGGTTCACTTGGAAATAAACTAATTATATTTTTATCAGCCCAAATTAAATATTCCATGGGAACAAAATTATTTCCTAGAACATTTGTATGATCTAAGAAAGTTACATTTAATGCATTTCCTAGAATTAATATATTTTTCTTTTTATCTTGATATGTAAGTTTAATGGAATCATACTCATTTTTTAGTTTTTAATTGTTCCTCATCATACTCTCTAGTCTCTTTCTTATCCTTAAAATGCATATAAAAGAATAGTATAGAAATAAAAAAACTATATAATAGCATTATAATCGTGAAAGTAGAGACTTCCCTAGGTCTCCTAAGTATATCAGCATAAGCAAACCATTCTAGATATGCAAAAATAGAAAACATTGCTACATGAATTAATCCAAAAACTATAAACATTTAAAGCACCTCCATATATAATTAATAAATAATTCTTAATTCTCTTTTGTCGCTTTAATTGTTCGAATTTATTAATTACCCTCAGTCTCATCTTCATCAATCTTCAGAAGACTAGCTTTACATTAGACCTCCTTTTAACCCTAATATACACATCATCTTCTTTATACATAATCCCCTGTTATAAAATTAAAATCTATTTTTCCCAATATAATAAAATCAATGATTATACCCCCATTTCCATTTTTTACCTAATTGTAACATAAAAACTTCAAAAGGGAATAAAATAATCTATTATTATTTATAGAATTGTAAATTTTTAGTTGAATCTCTTGCTTGTTATTTTTTAACTTATTTAATTTATGTTCTTCGTATATTTTCTCCACTAATATACCTCATATTTTGATTTTTATATACACTTTGTATCATCGTGAAGACCTTTTAATTCTTGTATACTTTTTGTATCATTAGTTTCTTTTTGTATCAACATTTTGTATCATATATTTGAGGTGATGTATGTGTCTTTATCTGATAACCTAAGAAAATTAAGAAATAGTTTGAATCTTACACAAGACCAAGTAAGTACAGAATTAAAAATAAATAGAGCAACTTATGCTCATTATGAAACTGGTCGCAGAGAACCTGATATTGAGACTCTCAAATTATTAGCTAAATACTATAATGTTACAACTGATTATCTTTTAGAGACTGATATTACAAAGCCTACTATACTTTCTATGAAGGAATTTAATGAAAATATTCAAAACCAATATTCCCCATTAAATAAACTTGTCGAGGAGATTGATAAACTATCTCCTGAAAGTCAGAAAGACTTAGAAGCTTACATAGAATTACTAAAACTCAGAGATATACAGAAAAAAGATGCTGAGGTCGCTGATGAATCAATTAATATCGAATAAATAAGGATATTGAAAAAGAAAAGTTAAAGTTAAAATTAATTGATAAACTTAGAGGAAAGTGAACAAGACAAACATCATGGGTAATATGACATAATAATTAAAAAATGTCATTCTTTTTTAAGAATGTATTTTTTAATTATTTTTTTGTTTATTTATATGGAAATATCTGGCATCCATATGACAGGTTTTGGAATTACATGGAAAATGTGAAATACACATTATTCAGATTATGCTATACAAGAAGTTATTTAGAAGATAAAAAATACTAGGGATTGATGTTTTTTAAGTGTTATTTTATAAGTAGAAAAACTAGATTAAGTAGAAATGGAAAATTTGCTTATTACATTTTTTTAGTTTAAAGGAGGGTTAAAATGACTGAATCTGTAGTATTTAGACCAAGGGCTAGACTTATGTCACAATTAGGAGATCAGTTAATAAAAGATGAAAATATTGCTGTTTTAGAACTTATCAAAAATTCTTATGATGCTGATGCTAAAGATGTTAAAATAACTATGAAAAATTTAGATAATCCGTCATCTGGTGTCATCATTATAGAGGATAACGGAGATGGAATGTCCTTAAGTACAGTCAAAAACAGTTGGATGGAACCAGGCACAGATAATAAAGAAAAAAAATTAAAAGAAATGATAGAAAAGAATATACGCAGCAAATTAAATAGATTACCTATGGGAGAAAAGGGAATTGGAAGATTTGGGGTTCATAAATTAGGCAATAAAATCACATTAATAACTCGTGCTGAAAATAATGATGAGGTTTATTTGCAAATTGATTGGACATCTTTTGATTCTAATAAATATTTAGAGGATGTTCCTATTGAAATAGTAGGACGAAATCCTACACAAAACTTTTTAAATAATAGTTGTACAGGTACTAAAATTATTATAGAAAAATTAAAATCAAACTGGTCTCGTGGTAAAGTAAGGGATTTATATCGTTCAATTATTTCTTTAAATTCTCCATTTGAATCAATAGATTCTTTCAATATTATTTTTGATATTGATAAAAAAGAATGGTTAAAAGATTTAATTGAATTTGATGATATAAAAGATTATGCGCTGTTTAAAGCTAAAATGTCGCTATCAGGGGACAAAATCCAAAATTATGAATATACATTCATGCCTTGGAACTCAATGAATAGACTTGATAAAAGAGTAAACCCTATTAAAGAAATTAATATGATTAACGAAGTTAGAAGAAAACTTGAAAACGGAAAAGTTAGAAAGGAACTTGAACCCATAAACTTGGATAATCATAAAATAGGTGATGTTGAAATAGAGTTGTTGAGTTTTGACTTAGATTCATCTATTTTAAAAATGGGTGTAAATGATATAAAAGGATTAAGGTCTTATTTAACTGAAAATGGTGGTATATTCGTTTATAGAGATAATATAAAAATATACTCCTCCACGGATCATGATTGGCTAGGTCTAGGTAAAAGCCGTGTAAATGCTCCTGGAGATAAAATAAGTAATAATTTAGTTCTAGGAAGTGTTAATCTAAATCGTAAAGAAAGCTACGATTTAAGAGAAAAGACAAACCGAGAAGGTTTCATTGAAGATTCAGCCTACAATACGTTCAAAGAGGCCATTCTTTTTGCAGTTCAAAAATTTGAAAGGGACCGTGCTTTAGACAAGCAATATTTAAAAAAATACTATGGATCTACATCAAAGTCAGAGCCTGTAGTTGCACAAGTTGAATTATTAAAAGAAAAGGTAAAGAAAAATATTTCAGATGAAAAGTTAAAAAATGAAATATTCGGATGTTTAAATAATATTGAAAAAGATTACAAGCATATTACTGAGATATATCAAAAAAGTTCAAGTGCTGGTTTAAGTATGAGTATAGTTTTACATGAGATAGATAAAATAATTTCTGAACTTAATTATGCAGTAGCTGCTGAGCAAACATCAGAGCATATTAAGCTTTTAGTCCAACGTTTAGGTACATTGACTGATGGTTATGCTTCAGTGATTAAATCTAAATCAATAAGATTATTTAACCTAAAAAAAACAATAGAACAGTCATTATTCATGGTCGATTTTAGATTATCTGCCCATGAAATCACAGTAGACAAACAGTATTTAAACAATGAAAATAATTACACAATAAAAGGCAATGAAAATCTTATTGTGAGCAGTATTATTAATATTATAGATAATTCAATATGGTGGCTCCATTATGCTGATATACCTAATAAAAAGATTTGTTTCGATATTACTTTAGATATTGCAGGATATATAAGTATAATTATTGCTGATAATGGAAAAGGTTTCACAATTCCTACGGATGTAGCAACTAGTCCTTTTATAACTGATAAGCCTGGCGGCATGGGTTTAGGGCTTCACCTAGCAAGCGAAATAATGAAACAACACGGTGGACAGCTCTTTTTCCCAGAATTTAATGATTTACAGCTACCAGATGAATATAAACACGGGGCAATAATTGCACTTTCATTTAAGGAGGATTAAAATGAACAATAGTATTGTTGATAAGGTACTTATAATAGATGATAATTACGATGAAGCACTACCTGTTATCCAAGCACTTTCTAAGAATGGAATTTTTACAATTTATTGGAATGGAAATGTAGATACTAAACCAGAACATCCCCTAAAAGGTATAAGGCTAGTAATCCTAGATATGCGTTTTTCAGCTGTTACTGATTCACATACTATAAATGCTAATCTTTTCACACTATTAAAATATTCAATTTCTAAAGAAAATGGACCCTATATTCTGTTTATATGGAGTAAGCACGATAATGAATACTTGGAGAGTTTCAAAAATGAACTTTCAAAATTAACTGATATTCCACAACCATATCTAATAGTTAATATGGAAAAAAACAAATATATAAAAGTAACTGCTGAGGAGAACAAATATTATCAAGAAATAGCAACTGAATTAAATAGTAAAATTAGTAAAAAAATTAAGGATGAGGTTTTAAGTATACTCCAGAATTTAGGAATGTATAATACTATAGACACAATCCAGATAAAGGAAAATGCTGTTGAAGAGCTAATACTTGATATAGATGAAAAATTAAAAGAAGCCAATGCTCTTTGTATTCTTCTCATGTGGGAGAATATAGCAAAAACATCTGCTCATAAGCTAGTAACCAACATTGCTAACGTTTCAGAAATAGATGGTACTTGGGATAATAACATAAAAACATTAATCCAACATTTAGCATCAGCTAATGCTGGACAATCTTTAGAACCAACAGCTAAAGAATATATTATAAATGCTATGTACTCTTTAAATCTAATGTTACCTGATGAACTATCAAATCATTTAATGAAAATAAATATAGATGAAAGTAGATTTAGTTTTATTAATAGTCCCGCAATAATGAAAAATATAGAAGGCGATATCTTTTCGATTTCAAAACCTAATAAAAAATTTATTGTTAAAAGAAACGATGCTGAATGCCAAATTTTTGGAAGTTTTTCTGCGATAAAAGAAGAACCATACAAAAGAATCTGTCAAGAACTATACAGTGAATATTTAGGATATCTCGGAACTAGCAATTTCAAATTTTTATGTGAAAGAGCGGCTTCTAATGATCTTAAAAAGCCTGGTTCCATATACAAGGTTGAAGATGGAGAAATGCTAGAAGAATTAAGTAAATTCATGTTTAAAAATGTAAAGGATATAGATATTAATAATTTTAGCTTGATAAATTTAGATATTTCTTCTTCTTGTGATTATGCCCAAAATAAGCTAAAAAAAGTACGTCTATTATTTGGAATTATGATAGAAAATCCATATTACTTTGAAATTAATAATACTGATGACATCTATTGTACACCAGAAATAAATGTAGATGGCAAAATTGTGAAAATAGCATTTAACTTTCATTATATTACTTATGAGTCTAAAGATCGCATACCTGAAGCCAATAAACTTTTTTCATTTAGGGAATTGTTTCTAACTGAAATCAAACATAAATTATCAACCTATATATCGAGAGTAGGAATAATAAATTTATAGAATATGATCAAAAGATAATGATAGCCCTCTGAATTTCAGAGGCTATATAGTATCCTTAATATTATTCATCTAAAACCTCTTTTATTGATTCTGCAATAGTCTCTGCCATTAAAGGTGGAACTGCATTACCTATCTGCTTAAATGCGGCGGTCCTAGAACTCTCAAAATAATAATCATCTGGGAATGACTGAACTCTAGCTGCCTCTCTAACAGTAATAGACCTATTTTGATTAATATCTGGATGAATATAATAATGACCATCTTTAGAAATATGAGATACTACAGTATGAGAGATCCCTTCATACGGAACAACTTTGAATCTATCTAAAAATATCTTTTTATTAGTATGACTAATCAAATTTTCTGGCAACTCATTATATTTTAACTGTCTGCTCTCTCTATCCCAAGTATCTACACACAGTCTATATATTTCTAAGTCCTGTTTATTATTAGGTCTTGCTATATGCTGTGTAATATAATTAAAGTCATTATTTATGTGAAGTTCTTTTAGACAATTATTTATTTCTATTTGAGTTTCCTCAAAATCTATTTTATCACCTGCATTTATATTAGGCAGACCTAGAAATAGGTCCTTTATAGTATATTCATTTTCTATAACATTAAAATCTGGATACTGAAAATCCAAATCATCTATCCACCCTATTAAAATAATTCTTCTTCTAGATTGAAGCACCCCAAAGTCTCTTGAATTTAACAATCTATAATCTATATTATAACCTAAGGTTCTCATGTCATTTTGAATACTATCAAATATTACTCCATTATTTGCAGATAATAATCCTGATACATTTTCAAAAACAAAGACTTCTGGTCTATACCTACTTATATATTTTAAATATTGTTTGTAAAGATAATTTCTAGGATCATTTTTCATTCTATTAGGATCTCTGCTTCTTCCAACAAGTGAATATGCTTGACATGGAGGGCCACCTAAAATTATCCGCACAGGCTCTCCATTCAATAGTTTATCGATTTTATTAAATATTTCATCGTTAGTTTCATCTGATATTTCTTGATTTATTACTTTATTCAAAACTTCCTCAGGAATATTTTCATATAGTTCTTGTCTACTAATTTTGCCTGACAAATATTTTATATATATATCCATTTTACTATTATCCTTTAGATAATAATAAGCTTCCCTAGTCTTTAAAGTAAGAGATGCCGTAAAATCTTTTTCGACATGAGCAACAATGTCAAATCCTGCTCGTCTAAATCCTTCTGATAAACCACCTGCACCTGCAAATAAATCTATTGCTTTCATATCAAAATCACCTCTCATTGTCCAGGTTAACATTTTTTGTTAGTATTGTCAATATTTTTGATTTAATTAATATAAGTCCTCCTTGTTACTACTTAGTGTTTACGTTGATTTTTATAAATCTCTTTAAACTTTTCTCTCTAACTTAAATATAAAATATATTAATAAAACTAATTTTATATATAAAAATAAGACCTACAATTAGTAAGCCTTGTATTGATTGTAAAGCATATAAATACTTCTTTCACATATTATTGATTTAAGTTTAATAACTAGTATTTTTTTTAAGCAAAGTCTCCCTATTATATACTTCAATTAATGGTTCAAGCAAATAACAAATATCCTGTATTTGATTAGTTGAAAGAGAGCATTTAAAATCTCTTAAACTCACAACAATGCACCTTAAAGTAGTATCAACAGTAAAACTTCCTACTACACTATCTTTTATTTCATTAACATATTTCTTAATATCTTCAATTAATTTATCATAACTATTTGCTCTAGTAAATCCTAGATTACCAGTTATATATCCTAAATTAACATTTTCACAGTTTTTTAAAATTTTAAGTAATGCGATATAAATATTATTAATATCTTCTTTTTTCAAAAATATATCTTCGTATACTGAGAAAAAGCTTTGCATATGTTCTATAGATTCTAAAAGATCAGATTTATTTAAGATATCTTGAATATTGATTATATAAGCAAAATCTGTATATATATAATGATTTATATCAAAATTCTTTAAAAACTCTGAATAAGTTATTCTTGGTTTTCCTAAAAAATTAGATGGTACTGTATTTTCATAGATAACTTTTGGTATAAGTTCCTTTGTTAACCATTTAAAAGCTACTCGTGGAGTCCAATTTTTATTTTCGCTTATATTATCAATATCATTATTACTATGTATGGTAAAGTGCGGTTTCCACACTATCCATACTTCATTATCTGGAGTTCTGTAATTGTCAAACAGTCTATAATCTTCTCTCTCTAGATGCAATATAGTATGATAACCATTTTCATATCTTTGGTGGTTTTTAGTGTATACTTTTATCATATATTCATTAGGTTCAAAAATACTCCACTCCCCTTTAGTACTACATTCATCATTATTTGAAATAAAATAAACTATGTTCCTCCATAATTCTATACTGATCTTAATTAATTTATATCCTCCTTTTTTAGTTTTTTTAAAATTAGTTCGTTTCTAACTTTTCTTCAACTTCGACCAATGAATCTATATATTCTTCCGTAAAATCATCTACAATTGAACATAACTCATACGTTTCTTCTTTATTAAGAATAAATCTACTGTTACCTAATTGAATATAATACTCTCCTTTATTAGAAGGATGACATATAAATCCTCTTAAACTATATTGAGGATTAGTTTTTATTCCTTTAAATAACTGTTCTACTATTTGAATATTATCTAAAGTTATCATACATCCTCTAATTGAAATAGTTCTAAATAAAAACATACAGCTTGCATCTCTATCCCTAAAGGATGGCAAAAATCCACTTAAGCTAATTCTTTTTACACTATATTCATAAGGTCTAAATATATCATCTTTATTTACATATTTCCTATTTTCGAATTCTGCCATATCATCTGTCAATTTATCATAAATGGATTCTATATCTTGTTCACTATTAAATGAAATTTTTATATGTGTTATAATCTCATTCATTTCAATATTCTTATTAAAAAGATTTATAATCTTCTCGACTTTATCAGCCTTTTTCATTGCATCTCCTAATGCTATTGCAGCTGCATGCGGAGGTAGCAATTTATTACTTTTCCTAATATTTATATATTTTCTTGTTGGCACATAATTTAAAATACTGTTCAATTCAAAATCTTCATTTAAGCCAATTAAATTTAGATATTCTTTATACTTAGTCGGATTTTCTGCTAAGGATTCAGGAATTATATGATCAACCTCTAAATCTGCAAAATCTAACGGTTCACCATAATAGTATTCTCTACAATCATATACTTTCCATAGTGCAAATCTAACTGCTGGATTACTTTTATAATACTTTTTTGTCATAAGCATCCCCCTCTAGAATTCATAATTATTACAACAATTTATAATTAAGTATCAAAGTATCAACTTCTTATTAATATTCTGTTCTAGCATTTTGTAATTTTATTATGATACACTACTTATAATCATAAATATTTGTTTTTTTGCCTATGAATAAGAATAAATAATTTAATTTTAAAATCTTAAAAACAAACTTATCTAATTAATCTTATTTCTTATTAAGAAAATAACATATAAGTATTTAGATATATTAAATTCTTTCTTATTTCTCTCTCCCTATCAATATCTTTACATCTTTCTTAAGCCTACCATCTGTTGTAATCATATCTAAGAATAGTTTTTAATTTATAAATCTAATCTGAAGATTTAACTTAAAATAAAGCTCATCATTTACTTTATAAATTTCACCAAATTTATGTCTTGTACTACTCGGTGTCTCTAGTTTTGTATTTTTAATAAGATAATCTTGAAATTCATTTCTATTATAAATATGATAACAAAGTACATCACCATTTTCTTTTACTACAATGTATCCACCGTTAGCATCGTATACACCATTCCATACTGATGCTGGTGTCATACCTAATGCAATATCCGTAATAAATGCTTTGAACTTATAATGATAGAAGCTGTGATTATATTCAAGCTGATAGTTACAAGGATTAGCAGCTTGAACTATATCTATTAATTCTGAAAGCTTATTAGCAACTCCTTTATAGTAATAAAGTAATATATGTGAAATGATAATAGGCAAATTGCTATCTATCAATTGCATATTTAAGTTAAAGATTTCCTTCTCCACCTTCAGAAACTCAAAAGTACACCCTTTTTCTTCAATTTTTAATAGCCTGTCCCTAATCTTTGAATGAGAAGATAATGAGTTTATCATACTTATTTCTTCATCAGTTAACGTTCCTTTTATTTTATAAATGAAATTTGTTGCAGAAGAGGCATTAAGTAGTGTAGAAGGATTTCCAAGTCTTGATTTAATGCTAAATCTAAGTTCTGGATTCATTCCAGTATTAAAATCGTGTACCACAATAGTTATATCACTCTTATCTGACGAAGATGCTTTAAGTTTATCACAGTTTATTTTATCGAGAAAATCTTGTATATCTGGTACAGAAAAAGCACCAGTTGAATTTCGAATTCTGTTTAACAAAACATTTGCATTTTCAGCAAATTCTGCTACTTCGATATTTAAAACTTCCTCTCCTGTTGTCCCATTTACCAATCTAATTACACCATTTCTAATATACTCTAAATTGTTATCTAATTGATTTCTTAATATTTTTATTATAGGATAATAAATACTCTCAATCTTGTTTAGATCTGCATCAGCGGCATAAAGTCTACCTTCTGCCATTAACTTAAAAAATGTATATACCTCTGACCATTCCCCTTTATTTCCTGTTAGCATTTCTCCACCTCTAAAATTTTTAATATTTCTTTCGCAGTTGCTTGTACAGCCGGAATAGCTACACTATTACCAAATTGCTTATAGGCATGAGTATCCGCAACTTCAATCTTAAATATGTCTGGGAATCCTTGTAATCTTGCCCATTCCCTTGGTGTCATTTTTCTTATACCTTCCCTATTTACTTCACCTTTAATGTGTGTTACTGGTGTAAAATCAGTTAATCTATTATCTATGATTAAGTTCCGCTCTCTACCCATACCGCCTACTACAATAGCATTTGCAATTCCATCGTCTGATAATATTTCATAACCAAAACCATTTCCCTTTGATTCATGTCTTTTCTTATGTTCAATTAATGTTTTTAAATATTGTGTAGATAAATAATATTTCGCTGAAACAACAGATTCCTCTTTTATATCTGCAATAGTTGTTTTCTTATTAATAGGCGAGGGATATACAAAATTATTAGCATCAATATCCTTTCTAAATCCGACTATAAATATTCTTTCTCTATTTTGCGGAACTCCAAAGTTTTTTGCATTTATTACCTTTGGTTCAGGGACATAATAATTTAAATCTTCTCTTAATGTATTTAAAATCGTATTTAATGTTTTTCCACCATTATGGTTAATTAACCCCTTTACATTCTCTAATAAAAATGCTCTAGGTTTTTTTTCTTTTATTATCCTTGCAACATCAAAAAAGAGTGTACCTCTTGTATCTTCAAACCCGCCTCTTTTACCAGCTATTGAAAATGCTTGGCATGGGAACCCTGCAACCAACACATCATGATCAGGAATGTTTTTTTCTTCTATTTTCGTTATATCTCCAAATGGAACTTCTCCGAAGTTTATTTGATATGTAATCTTTGCATGTTTTTCCCATTCACTTGAGAATACACATCTCCCTCCCAAGTTTTGAAAAGCTATTCTCATGCCACCTATCCCAGCAAATAAATCTATAAAAGTAAATTTACTATTTTCAACAGGTGGAAAAGGAACATCCCAATTAAAGTTTTCTAAATCTATCTTAAAATTCATTTCCTTTAAAATTTGTAATGCCTTATCTCTATAGTAGAAAGAAGCATTATTATTACTATTTTGTAAATAATGTGTTATAACAGCTAATTTGAAGTTATTTTCTTCATCTATTTTAGATTGTAGTTTTTTTAATAATTCTGAATACTTTTTCATTTTGACACCATCCTATACTTAATACTAATTTTTTTCCATTTTAATAGAGCTCACTCCATTATATGCATAAAACTAACTTATTTTCAATCCCCCTTAATTTATCATATTAATCCCTTATACCTTAGTTCACTATCAATATCTAAGCTCATTTCATGAATAGAATTATATATGCAAGCCTTTAGATATGCCACTGTATTTTTATTTCTCTTTCTCTACTAGTAAAGGCTCCTAATAAAAAAATAGTATAATATATAATCTCCATCCTTAAAAGTGGAAGATGTTTAGAATTTATTTGAAGTGGCACTAGCAATTTTCGTTTTTAAATATATTTCAGAACTTTAACATATTCATTTCACAATTCAGCGAACTTCGACATTTCATTTATGCTATAGTACTTGTAAGCTTCTAAAGCCAAATAATGATACATGTCTTTATCCTAAATTTTCATTTCATTTATGTTATATTAGGTTTAAATAAAATTATTTACAACTTAGAGAGACATATTTATGAAAATTTTTAGGTTAATATCTAGATAAAGGAGGTGGAGTTTAGAATCAAGTAAGTAGTTATGTTCCTAATATTATAAAATTAAAATGGAGGTATTTATTTATGAAAAAATTTTCGGTTATAACTATGATTATTGCAATACTATTTTCTTCATCTCTTTCTGCATTTGCTGCCCCGCCAACATCTAACCAACGAACAACGCGTATAGAGTCAGTTGATGCGGAAGGAAATACAATGATTGAATATTTAACGCCAATTGACACAACGGCAGAAGTTAAATTTTTTGATGAAGAAAAACTAAATTCAAAAAGTGTAATGAGTGGCGATAGAACTTATTTATATTCACTTTATAGATATGATTATAGCCAAATAATACAACATAACTCTAAATCAAAAATAAACGATAAATTTATTTGTTCTGTTCCTTTAGGAAAAACTTTTACAACAACAAAAACAGTCCAAACTTCTGGATCAATCAGTTTTGAAGGTTCAGTTGACAGTAACCAAAAAGAAGCTGTAAATAAATCATTTGGATTAAATGCACAAGGCTCATTAACTGTTACTGTCCAACAATCTGAAACTTATGCATTCCATGATTCTTTGTTAAATAAGGGATTTAATGTTTGTGATTACTATCTTGCAGTAGGATTTGATAAATACAAGGTTGTCCTAAAGAAAATCGACGTATATCAAGTAAAAGTAGGAAATTGGGGTTTCCAAACCGAAGAAGTATTTGATAAAAATGTTGATGTTTTGGCACATCGACCTAAGAAAGTTGAATATCCAGTTGGTGTAAATAGATAAATGATAAATATAAGATGGTAATAGAAAATGAATAATAAAAAATATGGAATTATTGCATTTTTGTTAGCGAGTATAATCTATACTGCTGAACGATTTTTAAAAATCTATAGAGATAGTAAGAATTTAGGTTTCGAAATACCTTTGTTACCGACAAATATATTTATATATGCTTTAGTGGCATTAGCAATTTATTTGTTTTTAAATGACAATCTTAAAAGTTAAGTTACATTTATAAATGGATCTTTATCAAGTTTAGCTTATCTTCTTATTAAATATACTATTTTGAGCTACAACATAAGATCGTTTTAAAGCTTAATAATTTATCTAGAAGTAATATATTAAGACTGATATCTAATTGATTTTTAATATTCTCTTCGTTTATTAGATTCTTATAAAAAAATCTTCAGGAAAGAATATTATCTTGGAGATTTTTTATATTTATAAGAATTAGAGCCAACCGCAAAACCACAGAAGAATAGCCTATAATTAAATACTATTAGATATAAGAATTTTGAGTTTCTCTGCCTTTGAACAATACAAGCTATAAACATATATATCAGACTTAAAAATTAATTATAGAGGTTCATACGTATTACCTTTCAATCAATATGGCAATATTAGTGAATTGGGTGGAGGATGGAGATTATCAAAAGTTATTATTTATGCTAAAAGCAAAGAATTTTTATGTGAAAAAACAGTTAAATGACATCTTATAAGTGCATCGTTAGATATGAGCTATTTGTTTTATGCTCTTTTAATAAGCCTAAAGTATAGATTAATTCATTTTAACGCCATCTCATAATACCCCACCTTCCAACCTTATTTCACAACCCATTAATATTATAAAATATTAATTTTGAGTAACAGTATAGATGTGGAATATATATTGTTTATAGAAAAAATAAAACACCTAGTTACTCCTTCAGGTAAAATAAATTAAAGATCTCTATCTAATATATTGTAGAATTGTCATCTCCCTCATTTATTAAACACATGGGTACAGGTTCTTCTCCTGTATGATACAAATAATATGCAGCTATATCAGTATCAGCATAATTACAAGGATACTTATTATTAATCTTAGTTTTTGACTTATAAATGCAACTTTCGTTTAAAGCACAATATGCTATGTCATCTTCAATTATAATATCAAAATTTATATTATTGCTTATGCTTTTCCTTCTAATCTTTCATGATAAGTCTCTCTTTTCCCTCTTGCTATATCTTCCAGCTCTTCATCAGCATATTTATCTGACCTTTGCTGAAAATTATGAAACCTTGTCCTTCTTTCTTGGGATAAATCATAATTAACCATAGCTTGGATTTTCGCAGAATATTCACTAATTTCATTGTATAGAGTGCTTTTGATAAAAGCGGATGGATAACTGATTTCTTGTTCTTTACTACTTTCTATAACATTATCAATTGTAGAAATAATCATGTCATAATTAAGATTCTGTAATTTGCTAATAGCATCAAATCTACTTACATTTCTACCTCTAATTCTAGTGTCATCAAAATAGTACATTTCATAAATAGCTTTTTTAACAACCTCTACCCAATCATCATAAGGGTAACTATAGCATTGTTTGTTATTAAGTCCAAGATCATTGACTAAATCTTCAAAAGGAATAAATCCTTTCTTTTTTATTTGCTTATCTAAATCAATCAATACATCTTTTTTATCAAATTCATTGTTCTTATCTATTTCTTTTTTTTCATCCATATCCATGATTGATTGATTAATTATACTATTAGATGATTCAATTATATTATTATTTAATTCTATTATATTATTAACCTTCCTGTTTTGAGAAGGTGGGTCCTTCTTGTTTTGAGAAGCACCCTCCTTCTTATTTTGTGAAGGTGGGTCTATTTCATCTTTACAATTATCCACCTTCTCATTTTGTGAAGATGGGGTAGTACTATCATTCTGAACATTTTTACTGCTAGAAAATCTATTCATAACAATATCCCAATTCCTATAAGCTACAAATTTATAATTGTTTTCTTCTAATACATCTACTGGAGGACAGTCGTGAAATATATAAAACGTCTTATTTACAACATCAATAATTTTTATTAATTCTTTGGGAATCTCTGGATAGTATTCATTTATAAGATTTTCTAAATTATTCTTGAGTGAAATATCTATATTTTCTAGAGTACTAAAATAAACTATTGATTTTTGAACTGATGGATTTTCCTTTCCTTCCAAGTTGTAATTTATAAAAAATTTTACTTCCACTATTTTTTCTACATCACATAACCCTACATTAAAAAGAGTCTTTAAATGCCTATAATATTTTGTCCTACCTACATTAAGCTGTTTTTCTAAATATGCTTGAGAGTAGGTTATCTGATTTTCTTTCGTATTATTTTTTCTATTTATGTATCTTTTAAATGAAATGTAAAATCCTAGGGTTTCACAATCAGCATATTGATTTAAAGCATCTATAAAATCAAAGTTTGTATTTATATATTGTTTACTAATTCTACCTTCTTTAATAGAAAAACCTGTATTATTACTCATCCGTATTTCCCCCTCTGGTTTTATTTATCTAAATTCATGTATAAAAAAGACACTCACACGAGTGCCTTTCACTCTATCATATATGATAAGATTTATTATGACTAATATTTACAAAAACAATGAAACTATATATCTCCTTTAGTTTTGCAAAATAAAAAAGACATTTTTTTAATGTCCTTTATGAGCTACTTATAATATTTTTGAAACATATTTAGATCTAATTTTGTAAATTCATCTAATATATTATTTCTATATATTTTTTTATCTTTTATCAACTCCTCTAGAGCCTCAGTATGCGTCATTATACGATTATATGGTCTTATTTCTCATAGCATCGTAACTGTCGCAGATTCTTATTATAGCGGCTCCTAATGGTATGTTTTCATCCCTTAATCCTTTAGAATATCCTGTTCCATCACTATTCTCATGATGATACAAGATATTTTGTGATATGTTTACACTATATCCCATCATTAAAGCAATAGCTGCACCATATTTAGGATGTAGTTTTATCTCATTCCATTCTTTGTTATTCAACTTTCCTGGTTTATTTAATATGGATATATCTATTTTACTTTTCCCTATATCATGCATAGCAGCTGATAAAACTATTTCCTCTTTTTCTTCATTACTTATTTCCAATTGACTACATAACTTAAAAGCTAATTCAGCAACTCTAAAACAATGAAATACATCTATACCTCTATTGTCTGTTTGTAATAAGTCTATTGGATTTAAAATAGTATCACCTCCTTGATCTATAGAAATAATGTCAGCTGTATACAAAATATTTGAAATCAGACATAAAAATACCGTAAAATCCTTTTGTGAATAATACGGTATATCAATGAAATATTTGATTTTAGTAATTATAATATATAATAATAAAAGGATGTGGCCCTCAAAACCATACTAATACTATTTTTAAAATCTGAGAATATCGATAGCTTTGGAGTTTGCAAAAGAAATATACACTTCTAAATTGTTATAGAATGTCATAATTAACATTTGACAGCCTACTTCATCTTCTTTACCAAATTGATATTTAAAAATGTCAGGATTATCTCCTTTTATTGTCCAATTCTTACGCTCAGATTCCGTTAATTTCACGCACAGATCGCAGAAATTATTCCACTCTGTATTCTTTTCTTTGTCTCTTATAAAAACAGGAACTATATTACATATACCTGTAAACTGTTTATTATAATTATGAAAATAAAGTCCTCTTCCAATAGCTTCAAAAGAATGTAAAAGTCTATAATTATCTACCTCAATAATCAACGTAGGAAAGTATCGATCATGAACTTTTACGATTTTTCTTCTATAACTTTTTGTAAAGCTTTTTTCCTCTCCAAAGTACTTGACACTAAAGTCTATATCAGAATTGGTGCAAATTCATTCTCAACATCTTTTTCAAATTGTTCTATTCTTTTAAATTCTATTATTCTATCTTTTTTTAGTCTCATAATATGATTGTCTTTAAGTTGTAACATTTCTTTGTCAGTTACTATCTCATTAAACTCCACTATCATATTTGAGAACTTATTATAAACCACATTCTTAAGAGCATTTGTAAATTTTTCAGTTAATTTCCCCTTACTTTCATGGCCCGTAAAAGGATCTAAAATTTTAGGTATATAGATAATGTTCCATGGTGCACAAAACGCAAATGGATTTTTAGTTCTGCCAAATATGTGAGATACCTGATAGTTAAAAATATCCCTATTTCTTTTAAAACCCGTCAATTCATAAATTAGTTTCTGAGGATTAGCATTATTAGTTGGATCCTTTACAATATTATAATTGTTAAATAAGCTTATATATAAATCAGTAAATAATTTTGTTCCTGTAGCATCTCTTCCATATCCTCTAATAAAAGATTGCTTATTACTTAATATATTTCCTTTTAATAACTCCCAATTTTCCTTAGCAATAGTTTCATCTATAGTTATTACTGAATTTAGACCATAATTTATTATTTCATCTTCTTTTATATTAAAGTAATCAAAAAATTCTTTGTATCCATCTTTCAAACTTCTCTCCTCCTAATAAGCTATTACGATATGTCACCTAACGGTTCGTGTTTGCGATGTCTCTAAACTGGACACTCGAAGACCTTCTTCTTGGCGGATTTTTACTCTAGGTGAAGGGATGTGGTACACAATGCCCTAAGCTTATACCCCCGTGCACCTTTACACAAATACATTGTTCGTATTATTAGCTTATACCAGTTTAATCTTGGTATAAGCTTTTTGTATATAATCTAGATATAAACTAGGTAAAGAACATATATATTGTTGGGGCCCAGCCCCCGTCGTATAAGCTGTTCAAACCTATGCTAGATATGATAAAAAATTGCTGAAGGAAAGCCTTCCAAAGTAGCTATTACTACCTCAAATAAACTATTAAGAATTATCTATAGCATCTTAAAAAGTGGTAAATTTTTCGATTTAAATTACTAGTTAGTATAGACTATTACCTTGCAGTAGCATCTTTTAAACCTATTTTATTATAGGTTTATTTGCTATACCTATTTTTACTATATTCTGCTTTTTTAAAAAACCTTGACAACCATTAGCTGGTTTAGGCGTAGTTCATTAGTCATTTAGCACCTCAAAACCTATATTAGTACCTAAATAACTATCACTAGAAAATTCATTAATATGATTAAGTACTTCACTTGAAAACTTACTACTACTTTCTATTTCAGGGTTAAATATTACACTATTTTTCGGTATAGAATAATCATTATAGTTGCGAATAGTGAGTTTATTATTTTCATCTACAATGATTCCATACCCACTAGATATTATTTCAATTGACTCTTTGTCAATATATGCAATGTTTTTCATACCAATAGAGTGCAAGTATGATGCAAATACTAGAAGTTCATGTTCTTCACTTTTTACTAATTGAGGATTACTGTTAATATATGCATTTAGCTTATATAACTCTGTCAAAACAAATATAAGTTTCAATGGAAAATAATATTCTTTAGAATCTATTGCTGTTATTAAAAAGATTTCTCTAAATTCTGTTCTAATTAGTTCCTTAATAAGTTTATTCTTCATAACATACAAACAAAACTCTTCCTTAATAATATAATTAAGTCTTCTTTCTGTATCATAAATTATCAAATTAATATGTGATAACTGTTTATCATAATTTATATATTTATTGCTTTTATTGTTTATCATATCAGCCAATAAATCGCTATACTCTTCATAACTTGGCAGCTCCTGCATTATTCCTTCTATAGGTTCCACACTTCCATCAGAAGATATTAGTTCTAATTCTTTTACTTCTAAAACTTTTTTGTCCTCCTTATGTCTATACCTTCTATTATTCATAATTTCTTCAAAGTAGATAGGTATATTACGTATTCGAGCATTTGAACCATTTAAGTAAAATTCGGTTATTTCTACTCCAAACTTTCTATCCTCATATTTATATTTGATTTTAAAATCAGGATCTTCTGATTCTTCGACTACTTGATAATCTGATTCTTTATAAATTAAATTTAGTATTCTTCTTTCTTTTAAGCTTTTATCTTCATTCTTAACCATAGTCCCCCCCTGTAATATGCAGAATTATGCCTAACTATTACTTTCACGACATACGTCGCCTAATCTTACTTATTGGTTGTATTTCCGACTGTCTTAATTATTCTAATATTAATCATTTCACGTCGTATGTCGCTAATGCTTACTTTTTCTAACAATCCTTTTCATAATAATATTGTAAATCTAGGTTATCCTCATAATTCCTATATTATAATAACTATTTTAATTGAATAAATTTCTTATGCAAAGAATCGAATTCACAACCACAATTTCCACATTCTTTATCTGCTTGTTCTATTGCTTTGATTAAATCTTCTTTTGTTCCATTTCCGTCAAGATATCCCTTTGAGGTAATAGATATTAAATCCCAGCCAGATTCTACAAATTTTTCTAAAATGACTTTTAATTCTTCCATAATAAATCCTCTTTCAATTTTATAGGCAAAATACAAATAGGCTAAATTCCACATTATCCTAATACTATAAATTACCTTTATCCAAATTTAATGTATTATTATAAATCTTTTAAATATTATATATCATTCTTCCGTTTTTTTCCATTCGCTTACATACTTATTATTCAATTTCTAATATTCATTTCTCTTATTATTTTTTCAATAACTAAATTACATTTATAAAATAATAATTAATAATACAAAGTATCATACTTTCTACCATTCCTTTATGAATAATCAAATAAAATACTCTCCCAAACTTCAGCATTTATAATTTTGTCAAATAATAATGGTGAATACCTAGCAAAATGAATATTTAAATCTTTAAGCCCATCTATTTTATCTATATATTCTTTTGATTCTAATGGTAATATTATATTGAATTTGTCTATTTCTTTTATCATTTTTAATGCCTCGTTCATGTATGATAATTCATAAGGTTTAGATCCTGCACAAAGGATATTTATGTCTCCTATTTCTGTTACCTTTAAATTCTTAGACGTTAAAACTCCAATATCAATAATATTAAAGTTATAATTA
The DNA here is from genome assembly GCF_002266425.1 of Tissierella sp. P1. Taxonomy (GTDB): domain Bacteria; phylum Bacillota; class Clostridia; order Tissierellales; family Tissierellaceae; genus Tissierella; species Tissierella carlieri. The sequence continues at coordinate 68,745 of NZ_NPMN01000003.1, read as the reverse complement.
TCTATTGGAATATTACCTTGGAAATAGTAATCAACTTTTCCGCCTGTAAAATAAGCATTGGTTATAGGGTTATTGAAAAAGAAATGTGAATGTATGGTACTTAAATGATTACTTCCATTGCCTTCAGTATAAGAAGCTCTTGCCCCCAGCTCAGATAAAAAAACAGCTAAATTCATAGCTGTAGTGGTTGTTCCTATTCTATTCATTACTCCTGATACAATTATCTTAATATTTTTAGTATCAAATTGCTTTATCGGCTTTTCTCGAGCCAATGGCAAATTTGAGTTATTATCTATGCCTTGATTTTCATCATAACCTAAATTCACAGCCATCTTTGCATAGTGTTTCGACATTCCTTGCTCCCCAAGACATATTCTAATTTCCTTTTGGATTTTATCTATTGTTTTTCCTGAAACAATATTATATATATTAGCTTCGTCTATTATTTTATTTAAATATTCAACATCAGTTTTCTCCGTAAATAATATAATTCTTGCATCATACATAGTTTTAAAAGCCTTTATGCCTTCAATAATATCTTCTATCGAATCTTTTATAGCTTCTAAGTCTATAGCTATATATGAAAAATGGCTAAGATTTCTCATATCATGCACAACAAATTTCTTTAATAAGAACTCTCCAGATAATTTTTCTACTAGCATCCCATTTTCCTCTATAAGAAAATCAAATAATTCTATATTCTCATTACTAGATAAATATAATAACATTTATTATTTAAGCCTCCTCTCAATTATACTAAGTGTTAAGCAAAACTTTTGCTGTTCTTTATATTGCAGTTATATTATTTTTAAATTCTAAATCTCTATAGAGCTTTTCAATAATATCTTGTTTTCTATGTTCAATAATAAGTTTGTCATGCTTTATAGATTTAAACATCTTTTCCATTAGAAACATTTTTCTATTTCCCATTTCTAGACTTTTAATATAATACATTGTTCTTATATACAAACTATAATTCCTTAAATTATTATTTAAATTCCAGATATACCTATATCCATTATCTAAATATCCAAAAGTCAAAGGATATGAATTTAATTTTCCTATTAAATATTCCTTCTGTATCTCTGATAAATCTTCTTCTACTTCAATTTCAAATTCTAGATTATTAATAAAATCATTTCTAAGTCTATATATATCTCCTGAATAAAGAATATCATTTACTTTTTTAAACTTTTTTTGTATTTAAATAGTTTCTCTTCTTTGTTTATCTTCCTTTTTAACTCTATATATCTAATGGGGATATTAAAAAGCTTAGCTATCCTTATTTCATCTACCATATTGTATAGAATTTCATCTTGAAAAATCCATACTTCATCACATCTTTTTACCAATTCTAACCGCTTATTTAAATATTCATTTCTATTACCACAGACTTTTTCAAGTTGTTTAATTACTAAAGTTAATGTAATAGGTAAAAATCCTCTATCAACAGCATATTTACAATATTTATCAACTTTAACTTCATCTATATTTCTAGTACCTAATGGAAAAGTAATGTATACAAGCTTCACTAAAAATGCCTCCTTCCTATCCATGCTTCACAATATATTTACTAAGAGTAATAATCTACGTTTCTCATACCATGAATTACAAACTTATTAAAACTTATATGCTATCAAGGTCTAAATATCCAAAATGGACTGCCACTTGTTCCACCATTTGTACTACTTTCATTCATAATAATACTTAAATCCCACTCCTTATTACTTCTTTCTACACTCGCAGAATCATGTACTAGAATCTTTCCATCAGCGGTAATTCCTCTTAAAACAATAAAATGCCCACCACTTGTAAAATGTCCTTTACCCATACTAACTACAACTGGATATCCTTCGCTAAGTGCTTTAATTATAGAATTTGGATCTTTTCTACTAACGGCTTCAACATTAAGTCCATAGTTTTTACCTCCTTTAGTCATTAAAGACCAATAGCTACCTGAACCTTCTGCTCTATGTCCGTTTCTATAACTCCAATCTGCCACTATATCGGGAGTAATTCTTTGTCCAGTTAGTCCAGATACAACCATTGCTAAGGAAGTTGGCCCACATCCGCCATCAAGAATTGTAGTATTTCCATAGGAATTGTTTCCCCACCTTGCATCAGTTTGATTATAATAAGGTAGATTTGCATGGCCTTCAGGGTACTCTTGTAAATCAGTTAAATCTATATCATCATAAATATTTAAATTACCTTCTATATCTATATTTGAAATCATACTATATATATTTAATGCTAACAAAGTATCTTCTTCATCAACTATACCTACTTCTGGTAATACATCTTCAAAATTTCTAGTGTCGATTCTAATAATAGCTATCTTCTTTGTTACAAGTCTTATATGTTCTTCGTCACAATCATCATCACAATATCTGTTATGACCTACATCTTCTTCAACCTCAAATTCTTCCACTGTTACTGTTCTAACTAAAAATTTTAATGCTACGTTTATTATTTTCCTTTGATTCATATTACTAAAATCTTGTTTAAGTAGCACTGAATCTATTGCTATTAAATCCTGCCAGGTGAGACTATAGTTATATATAATTTCAAACTCGTCACAATAATCATACTCGGATCTCATTGCTTCAATCCATTCTTTATTAAGCTCATCAACGATAAAAATAGTATCCTGATATACAGCTACCTTTGCCTTATCCTCTAAAACATTAATGTCTTGAGACATATTCTGGACAAAAGTATTAATTAATATTGAGGGAAGACTACCTAATGTTACAACTATTATAACTACTGACACTAATATTGCAATAACTATCATTACTAAATTCTCTCTTGTTTCTTCATCTATAACAGCTTGTAAAGCTAATCTTTTTAAAAACGCAACTAATGCAGCTCCCAAACTATTCTCTCCTCTCTTTACATACTGACTAGCAAAGTTAAAAGATAAAGGGCTAATTTAGCCCTTTATCTTCCTCCTGCACTTCCCATATACTTAAACTTATAATCAGGTATTTCGAACTGTACTTGTAATCTCTTAGAGCCTATCATCATTAATGCCTGTCCCCTTCTCTTTGACAGAATTAAATCTTCCTCTGCATCTGTTAGGTTATAAAGTTTTTTAGTTTCTGCAAGGTTTTGTCCGTCTGTACCCATGATTATTTTAAATGTAGCTAAATCTAACAATGGTTGTCCATACATTTTAATTGCTGGATCAAGGAAGTCTACTACTGAGTGAGATATTATAGCTATTCCACCCTCATATTTTCTTACTCCTTTAGCAGCATTCCTTAAAAATACTAGTGATTGCGGTACTTTTGGATCTATCATTAAATAAGCCTCATCACAGATTAGAAGGACTCTTTCATTTGGATTTTTCACTATTTCTTCCCATGCCCATTGAAGCATATTAAAATACTGAGTTGAAATTATATTATCTGGAGAATTCTGAAGGTCTTTTGTATCAAGACATATACATCTTGAATTAGCTTTTATTGATGTATGTCCATTCCATAAAAACGAATCCGATCCTATTGCAATATCTTTTAAAAATAGACTTAAGTCATCATAATCTTTATAATATGAACCTTTTTTATCCTTAGCTTTTTCTGCTATCTGATTATATAAATCACTAATGATAGGGAAATCTGTATTTGACAGTTTAGATATATCTGTATCCCAAAATATATCAAATCTATTGTATAACTCAATTATTTCTGATTTAAGTATAGCCTTCTGTCTATCTGAAAGACTTGGAATATATAAGGAGAAAAATATCTCAAGATTTTTTATATAAAGTGCCATGTCTCCCATACCATTTCCTTCATCCTGATAAAGTTTCTCTGTATCGTTATCATCGTCTTTCGGAGCTGTTCTTATTTGAAGTGGATTAATTCTTCCTTTACTTCCTCCACCAGCATTTATCCAATCTCCATCTAGATTTTTACATAGTTCCCAATACTCCCTATGTGGTCTATAAATATAAGCTTAGTTCCTCTCATATATTCACTTAGAACAATATGTTTTACAGCCGTTGACTTTCCGACACCAGGTACTCCCATTATTACAAAGTTAGTATTTGTTCTATCTTCTTCCCTTTTCCAAGGATCAATAACTACAAGTCCTCCTGAGCTATCTTTTGCAAAATAATAACCTTTACCATCGTTATATCCACTTGATGCAAATGGAAAACCTCCAATAAACGATGATAAAGGTACTATTTTACTAATCATATTTTCTACTTCCTCTTCTGTAGAGTAAAATGGTGACATATGTTTGAAACCTTGCTCCTGAAGATTTGATAAACCTCTTACTTTACAACTTAATGATGTTACCCTGGATTCTATTTTCCTACAGGTCTTTTTATATATTTCCTCATCTTTAGAAATAGGCATTAAAGTTACTCCCATTTTGCCAATTGCTTCACCTTGCTGATCTATCTTTTTCATTATTTTTTCACCATTTTCAGCTGCCTTTTCTGCCCTTGATCTTGTCAATGGATCTTTAGCAGAATTTGCTATCCCTCTATTTCTAGATATGCTCCTTGAAATATTTTCTATAAAAAGACCACTGTCTATGGGTTCAAAGGTAATGGAACATATTGTATTTGAAATATTTGTTATCTTTGATAACCAGCCATATTCAATATCTTGAGGATATTTAGTAATACCATAAATTTTTCCTATATTCTCCCCTAATATTAAATGATTTCTAGAAAACTCTAGTCCTACAGGGGTTATGATATTTAACAATGTATTATTTAATTCTGATTGTATTTTCTCTTTTCTTCCCTTTTTCATTTCTTGCTCCTTTCGATAAATTTAGATTAACTATTGAATAAGAAATGGTATCGTTGATTCATATGATGTACTTTCTACATTCGCATAAGCAGGATTATTAATTAAATTACAAAGCCTTACAATCTTACTTTCATTCATTACAGTTGCCCTAATACCAGATGCCTCAAACTTACCTACCATGTCCATAGTTCTTTTAATTAAATCCCTTTCTATTCCGTCTTCATAATCCTCCCAAAGCATAATATATATTTGTCTTTCAACGACTTCTCCAGACAATGCAAAGCTACTAATAGATAGCATCTCTTGCCTTAATAATTCTTTTTGCTTCTGATTAGACGTTTCAGAGAGTATTGTCTGATATTCAAGCAACAAAGAAGAAATATCAATCGGTCTAGGTACTGCAATTAATTTGAGAATTTTTCTTTCACTAGTTAATTCTGATGTCAAAATCCTAGTTATAGATATTTTTTCTCTTTTACTAAATAGGTTTGTATCAATTGGTGATATTTGAATATAGGATATTATTTTTCCATCCATCGTATATAAAAACTTATCCCTTATATCCTTAACATTCACTATTCTTTGTGCTGTTTCTTCTCTTTTGCTTAATTTTATTTTCTTAGGTTTTTTTATTTTGTTTTTATTTAGAATCTTCATTAAAACACCTCACTGAAATCTACTTTTTTTACTTTATTTTTTAAAAAAAGCAGTTATAGAATAAGTTAATTTCCTAATCTATAACTGCTCTTATATAATTTAATCTATTTCTTTTTTACTATCTGCAAAATGTTGTTCTTCAGCTATGACTTCTGTGTAATATTGTCTTTTGTTATTATCATCATCAAATTGACTGATCTGTAATCTTCCAACTATACAAACTTGCTGACCTTTCTTAAAGTATTTGTTAGCAAACTCAGCTAGTTTTCCAAACGCAACAATATTTATAAAATCTGCTTCCTGTTCTCCTTCCCTCTTGTACGGTCTGTTTACTGCCAAAGTATACCTCGCTCTAGCTACTGGTTCTTCAGTAGTGCTATATTTTAATTCTACATCTTTAGTTAATCTTCCTAATAAAATGATTTTATTCATTTATCAAACCCTCCTCAAACTTTAATCAAATTCATCAAGATAAGCATATTTATATTTCTTCTGAGATTTTGCAAATCTAATCATATTTATAACTTGATCTACTACAGAAAGATTTGTAGTATCTTTTGTGAAAATTAACCCCGTACCCCCAATGGATACTAGAGTAAATACAGAAGCAAATACAACACTCCTTTTAATTAGAAATATTAGCAAATTTATTGTTAATAGTATTGTTAAAGTAATTAAGGATTTTATTAACTCTTTTTTTCCAAATCCATCCCAGATTTCGTTGTTTTCTTTTAATCCAATAGGTATATAAAGCATTTCATTTTCTTCCATGTCTATAATCCCCTTTCTTTAAAAATCTCTTCCTCCGCCTCCTCTGCTTCTAAAATAAAAGAATAATATATCTTTTATTTGCCATATACCCTCAGCTAGGATATAGAAAATCAATGCATTTTTACCTCTTTTTTTATACACTTCTATTTCATCCTGATCATATATTGCTTTTACAAAACAATATATAATTCTCGTTAAAGCACCAGCTCTAATTATTCCTATAAATACCTTAGGTAAAAGCTCTAATATATTCATTTATTCACCTACTTTGCAAATCTTCTGCCCATTTCTACTAATCTAGCACCAGAATAAACTGTATTCATCATGCTTCCTCCACTACTAGACATTATCAGGAATTCTTGTAGAAACTTAGGTGTCTTTATAGCGAAATAGGATGCTGCAAATCCCCAGATATAATGTCCTCCAATCATCAAAACTAGTCCTAACTTTGCCAATACAACTTGAACCAAAACTGTAATTGAAGATTGAAAGAACTTTTGAATATAGGACTTAAAAACTCCTTTATCTGCATCCATTAAACCTACACATGCCATTGGCATACCTATTCTTAATATCAGTATTTCAAACCCTCTCTTATAAAATTGGATCAGCAATAAGAGATATATAATAAAGAATACCAGGAGTGCTATTCCTATAAAAATTCCCCCAGATGCTAAATTTGTCAAGATAGAAGAAACATTAGGATTTGCATCTAACCCTAATGCCCCTATAGCTTTATTCATAAGATCAGTTATTACCTCTACTAACCATCCATACATAATTGGAAATGTTAAAGCTACCACTATAGCCCTAGCAAAATTTGTAAGTAGTAACAAGGGGTCAGCATCTGCATCTCCATCAGTCCAAAGTACATATATCTCAAATCCTTTTTTCAAAAACTTTATTATAATTAGAGATATTCCAGCACTTAAGAATACATCAAACAAAGAATTAAAGCCAGAAAATCCTACACTAGAGAGAGTATTTTCAGGATAAAAAGATATTTCAGCTAAGTTTGTTAGCAAAGTGTTACTTATATTATCAAATAATCCTTCTAGAAACTCCTGTATTAAGAGCATTATTATTTTTCCCATCTAAAAACCTCCTAAAATATAATGAGGCTAAATTAATAATCTAGCCCCATTACTAAGCACCAAAGTAAGATCCAAATACAGTTATAATAACTCCTGCTACAACCGCTCCTATAGTTGAAATTATTGCTATAGTAATTCTATTAGACCATTTTTTATGATCCATTTCATCTGCTGCTCCCTTTCTAATAAAACAATATGCCACCACGGCTGTACCTGCTGGTATTGCTATTATTATCAAGTATTTACCTGCATCTTCTAATAACTTTTTGAAACCTACTGCTAATGAACTGTTTGCTAAATCACCACCGCCAGCAGGGATTCCTCCTGCTCCTGCAAAAGCTATAGAATTTTGTGTTATAAATAAAACTGTAAAGCAAACTATCCCAACTAAGACTGTTTTTAAAATATTAGATTTTTTCATTTAAAGCTCCTCCTCAATTAATCTTCTTGATAATACTCCCATATTCCCCATAAATTCATATCTCCGTTTATATCTATCTTCCTAACCTTTCTTCTAGCCTCTCTTCTCTCTCTTAAAATTCTATTGTGTTCTTTATCACCAAGGCCCAGCATCTTATTAAAACTCATCTCTGATATATCAGGACAATACATTATAGCTGGGTTATCTCTTGAAATAATTAAACTGTAAGGTCTACAAATCATTCTAACTTCATCAGGTGTTAATAATGATCTTCCTGTTAAATTAACACTTTGCGATGATGATGTACTCGTTGGATTAGAATTAGCTGATAGGGAATATGTTGACACTGTGTAATTTCCTAATTTTTTAGATATTTCTTCAAGAGTTTCTTGGTCTTCAGCTTGAAGATATATCCAAGTTTGACAATTACCTCTTATGGTTCTAGATACCTCCTTTCCGTATTTATCTTCAAGTTGAGCAAATGACTGTAAAAATAAGTTAAATCGTATTCCCCTTCCGCCTCCTACTGTCAACTTATTTGCAAAGTCTGGTATCTTCGTGAAGTTCCCAAACTCATCCAACAAGTAGTTTACTCTTCTCTGCAATCTACCGCCCCTAGCATCTGCCGATTTTACAAGCTGTTCATATATTTGTGATGTCAATAATGATGCTAAAGAATAGTAAGTTGTTTTCTCATCTGGAAGAATAATAAATACTGCCATTTTCTTACTTCCTAAGTCTGTAAGATTGAAATCTGATTTAGACGTCATTGCATTAATTAAAGGATTAGTAAATAACCGTAATGTGGTTAAAGCGGCAGTAAAAAAGCTCCCTCTTGTTTTAGATGGAGCTATCTCTGAAATCGCTATAAGTCCCTTTGCAGGATGATTATCATCAAGTGCTTTCATGTATTCTACAATAGGCATTGATTTACCTACAGTTTTACACATTTGAGATATAAAGAAATAAACGTTAGTCATGTTTTGGTATTGCCTGTTATATTCATCTCTATTATCAAATACTACAGACATGATGGCTGCTGCTATTGTACTAGCTTCACCATCAGTCCAAATTCTTTCTCCCTTTGCCTCTCCTACTAATGAAGAAGTTATGTCCCATGTAGCTTCTATTGCACCAGGTATATCATTGTTATCAACTGCATTTATTACTTGCTGAAGAAAGTTATATTGATTTGACTTTAAAGGATTTCTAAAATCTACTGCTATGACCTCATATCCTAGTCTTTCTAAGAAAGGATAAGTATATTGATATAGTTCTCCTTTAGGATCAGAAAGAACCATATTCTCACCTGCTAGTCCCAATGTGCAGATTGACTGTAATACCACTGTTCTACTTTTTCCTGAACGAGTAGATCCTATACAGAGTGCATGAACATCATCAGTAATTGTATATAGCTTTTCAATTTTATTACTTTTCTCTAACCCTACTACTATTCCACCTTCCTTAAAGTATGGCTTACTAATTGTTTCTTCTATAGCAAAATCTTTAGCAAATATATTAATCAACTCCTTCTTCCTGATTCATATCGGAATCACCAACCTTTATTAAATATTCAATTGACTTATCAGATTTATCTAATTTACATATTGGAAATGCCTTGTCTTTCTCTTCCTTTTTCATCCATCTTGCTGATCCAAATTGTTTTTGTCCTGCTGCTACTGGTGTAAAAATATTTGGAGTAATTTTCATTAAATCAGATTGATAAGCCTTATCTTTTGTAGTAATTATATAGGCAGCAATTAACAGAACAAATATTTCAAAGCATAAAAATAATAGTAAGTTTTGCTTAATAGATACAATACTTACTATTGATTGAGAAAACTTAGGTATTGATGGAACCTTGGTATTTGATAATAGATTGTGTAAATATGTTGAGAAGTAAATATTAATTATTGTACCTATAATTACTTCAAAACTAGCAATTAATATTTTACCTTTAGTTGATTTCTCCATTTTCTGTCACCTCCCCTCATTTCCGAATAAATCAACTTTATTATTCAATCACCCCCTTAAAATGACCTTCTATAGTGAGATTTAAGCAACGATATAAGCCATATGACACCTAATATATGGCTAAAATAAGCAATAAAAAAAGCAACTTAGTTGCTATTTTCAAGATTATATTTAATTTTTGCTAATTCATATAGAATTGCTATTCTAAAGTCAGATATAATTGTTAATTCACTATTATTATGGATGTTATACCAGCTTATTCCATCTGAATATACATGATCAAAGAGCTTACTTACATCACATTCAACTGCTTCAATAAATCCCTTTTTATGACCAACACCTGAAGATATCGAATGTGTACCATTATATGCATAACACACATCAATTCGAGTAAAATAATATGCTAAATGATTTGAACTATGGTATTCAAATTTGTTTTTATAAATATTCTTAATACTATTTCTTAATCTATTTCTATTCCATGATAGTACTAATACACAATCTTTTGACAAATCAACTTTTCTCCTTTCCCCATCATCAGGATATGTTTCAAATTGATTCCCTTGTTCATCATAATAATATATTGGAAAGGCAAGCCCTACTTGTTTCGAAAAATATTCCTCACTATATAAAATAGTAGTCAACAAATCATACTGAAGATCAAGTTTAATTACATTAATCATATAATCTAAAATAAGGATCTTATCATAATTAGTTTCTTCATATTCTAGAGTTTGCCTTGCAAAATCCATAGCATTTCTAAACTCAAATGATGGGCATGGTTTCCTATATTTTTCTAAATCTTCTTTTTGACATTTATTTGATTTAAAATAATTTCTAAAAGCTCTTTTAAACATATTATTACCTCGCTTTAACATTAAGGAATTCTTCCAATAAGTGAATTAAATTATAATAAATTCTCCCTTGAAGGAAAGATTCATAATGTATTAAACTTCTTATTTCATTGCATACTCTCATATATTTTTCTTCATCAAATGCCTTTTTAATTCTATATAAATGCGTAATATATAACATATGCCAAATATCTCTCTTTTTATATTTATTGGAAGGCTTGAGTTTTGAAAATTCATTGTAAAAAAGATATAGAGCTTCTTTAGCTTCTATATTTTTTTGCTCACCTTTAGTATTCGACCAATCGTCATAAGGGCTTAATATCTCGCTAAGTTTTCTTTCCATCATCTCACCTCAATTATATTTAAATTCTCTGCTATACGCAATGAAAAAATAAAAAAGACATTATCTTATGTCTTTATGAATTTAACTTCATATTTTATTTTACTTTTACGAATTCTTCTAATTGAGTTTCAATTCTATCTAATTGATTACTTATTTCCTCTAGTTTCATGTTTTGATTTTCCTTATTTGATTCATATTCTTTGGCTATTCCTAGAAGACTTATCATAAACATAACTCCTGAAAATATAAGCAAAATAATCTGTACAATCTCATATTTATATTCTTTTATAAATTTTTTTAATTTCATATAACTCTCCTACCTTTCTTTTTCCCAATCTAATCCTTCACCTTTGGACTTTTCTATCATCTTTTCTTTCAATGCCTGTCCTTCAAGATAAGTTAAAGGATAACTCTTATTTCCTTCATGAGGATTATCAGTTAAAAATTTGATTGTTTCCATTATAAGATGATTTCTGGCTTGAATTATTTTATTAGATTCAAATTCTACTTTTTTCTCTTGGAATTCTTTCGTCCTTTCTGCCCACTGTTTATTTAGCTGAAATCTTTTCAATAAGGCCTCCTTAGTATATTTTTCTGGGGGATGCAGTTTATCATTATTACACTTTCTTCCTCCTGGTATTGTAAAGGTTATATTTTTTCTATTATCTTCCCATCTCACTAAATAGCCTAATTCATTCATTTGTCTTATAAAATCCTCTTTACTGATAGATGTCTTAGAGCACTCTTTTACTGCATAAAATAATTCTGTTTTCCAACTTCTCTTCTCCTTGTCTGCCCTGTATTCTCCTGAAGATTTACTTTTAGTTTTATTTTTACCTGCTCTAACAAAAGAGTATTTTAGTCCATATTCATAGCAAAGTTTGTTAGAAAAATCTGTTATGTCAAATAAATCTTTGGTTGAATGCTGCCATTTTAATCCAGTTTCAATATTTACAGTATTTATTACATAATGAGTATGAATATGCTCTTTATCAACATGTGTGGCTACTAATATCTGAAAATCTCTAAATTTCTGATGTTCTAATAATTTTAAGGATATTTCATGAGCTAATTCTGGAGTAATATTCTCTTTAGAATGAAATGAATGAACAAAGTGTTTAAATTGCCTTCCATCAGTTTTATTATACATGTTTTTTATTACCATCATTTCATCATAAGCTGATGAAGGTCTGCAGTTAACTCCTGTTATCAGTTTTGTATTTGTCTTCTCGTCTTGAGTTACATAATTAAATACTTTATCATTACCTAACTTTATTAATTCTTCTATTATAACTTCTTCACTTTGCCCTACTTTATCTTCTCTTGATATATAAGTATTCACAGCCTTTAAGCTTGCCTTAGTTTGTCCTTTCTTTCTATTTAGATTTTTGATTTTTTCTGTATCTATAAAAGAAGCCATATTTCTATACCAACTCCTATTGCTTTTTAGGTATTACATGGCTATATTTTAAATTATATAATTCACATAAATAATTAGAGTATTGTTTCAACCTAATTAATTCATTTATTGATAGATTCCACTTTCTACCATCCTCAATATTAACTGTATTTAGTATAAAATGAGTATGAATGTGTTGTTTATCTGTATGAGTTATTGCTAGAATTTGAAAATCTTTAAATTTCTTATACTCTAATAACTTTAGAGATATTTCATGGGCAAGCTCTGAAGTAATATTTTCTTTAGGATGAAATGAATGAATGAAATGGATAAATTCTCTACCACCTATTTTATTATACATATTCTTTATTACCATCATTTCATTAAAAGCAGAATCAGGACAACAATTAATACCAGTTACTAGTCCTGATAAAATAAGTGCCTCCTCAAATAAACTTTGTATATTCTCACTCTCGATATCTTTAGTTCTATTCATAATATAATCTATCCCATAGCTCAGTTCTTTTTTGCTTTTGTCTTTGCTATTAATAAATTTAACAATTGCCATATATCATCAATCTTCCCTTCTATCTCATATATATTTGGATATATAATTTTTCCTTGATGTGCTAATATGGTTAACTGATTTATATTTCTCCCTATTCCCCTTACTTCTTTGGTAAAGTCTTTAAGTTCTTCTATTACAACTATCTCCTTATCTAAAGTTGCTCGTCTAACAAGTTCACTTACTTTCAAGTTTGCCTTCTCTGCTTTTTCTTCAATAACCCTTAACTCTACTGGACTTACTCTAAAAGTAATCCTTTCTGTTCTATGCTCCAATTTCTCACCTCCACATTAGAAAATGAAAACACAAGTCAGAAATTGACTTTTATTTCTGCTTGGAGTTTCTTTTTCCCAAAATAAAATTAAGAAAAGTAGCTATAGATATATTTCTATTGCTACTTTTATCATTGCTCTAATTCCCATCCTTCTTCATTTTCTTCTGCAAGACTTCTTTGATTTGCTATTGCTTGATATAAATTAACAACATCTCTATTTTTTTCATTCCATCCTAAATCATTTAGCAGAGGAATATTAAATCTAGATTCCATTTCTGTCATTAAATAAGAATATTCTTTATCTGAGACTTTATCAAGAATTAACTTAATAAATTCCACCTCATATTCTCCAGTTCTTCTAGTCTTTAAAAATTTTAATATATTATCTAATACTCCAAAGGTATTAATGTGATTTTGGGTGATTTCTATATTTTTATCTTCTATTGATATGTTTGTAAATCTATATCTATTAGGGCAGTTCTCTTCTCTTAAATCTTGAAGATAATATCCTCTCATGGCAAATTCTTTTACAAGGTTTTCAAACTCCTGTCTTTCTAAGTCTCTTCTTTCATTTACAATCTCTGCATAAGTCTTTTTCATTGTACCACTCCTCATATTGTAATTTTTAAAAATAAAAAAGTAGCTATAATCAACGACTATCGCTACTTTCATCAAAATATTTATTTTATTTTTCTCCTGAGTTACTTTCTAATATAGTCAATATATTAGATATTTGCATTTTAGTTATTTCACTAATATCTAGCACATCATACTCCACAAATAAATCTTCAATCCCCTTTTTTTCAAAGTAATCTATTAATGTTTCTTTATCAGTCTCATTTGCTCCTACAAGTTCAATTATAATATTTTCATTTAAGTCCATACTCATTCCCCTTTCTAAAAATCAAACTCCCATTCTTCTTCATCTTCAAATTCATCTTTATATAACTCATTTTCTTCAATTATGGCTTTTTCAATACCATATTCAAATATCTTAGTTCTTTTGTATTCAGGTTGTCCAACATTTGTATACGGATGAAGTCCTTTCTCTACCATTGAAATATATTTATCTTCATTAATGTATATAGAATCTATTACTTTTATTTGTATTGGCAATAACATATTTACTGCATTTTTAGAAATCTCTATTAGCTCATCAATGTTTTTATTTTTATAGTTAACCTCGGCCTTTTTAGAAGTCATTATTATAGAAATACTACTTGCTTCATAGTTAATAGATTTTTGTAATATGTCTTTAGGATTAAATATTAAATCATTTCCTTCATAACACGATAGTTTTTCAAAGCCCATTACTCTATTCTTATTATTAAATAACATTATATAGAGATTATTTGCATCCAACTCCTTCTCATCTAAATAGGTCCTTATATACGTATTTATATGACCAGGTTCATGTACGGGAGCTATATCTTTTTTAATATAACTCTTTAAGCTACTAAATATCCCATTTAAATTCTCTAAATTTCTTCTCTCAGAATTACTAAGTCCAAGTTTAGATGCTATTAATGAAGGATTTTCTAATATTTCCAAAGCTTTATGATGCCAAAATGGATTGTCAATTTTACCTTTTTCACCCTCTATAAAAGTATTTAGCTTTTCTTTTCTAATTCCCGTTAATCCTGATAGAGCGTTTAAATATTTATTTAAATGTGCTTCGTAATAAGTCTTAGATACATAATCATTAATATCTTTCTCAGCTACTCTTCCTTTTCTTATTTCATTATATTTTAGTAAATTATTCTCTAAAAAACTAAAAATGTTATTTCCAACAATTATATGATCTTTAACTTTGATTTTTAAAGGCTCCAAAATATTAACATATTTATTAGTCATACTGATATCTTCATCAGAAGGAGTAGCAATACCAGATGGATGGTTATGACAAAAAATTACTGACTTGCATTTAGCAGATAATACTTCTTTAACTATATCCCTAGGATAAATTGGGGCAGAGTTTATAGTACCTTCACTTATCTTTTTAATTTTGATAAGATTATTATTCTTATCAAACATGGCCAATAGAAAAATCTCTTTATCCTTCTTATTTCCAATTAAATGTTTAAAATATCTTCCAGCTTCATATGAACTATTAAAATTAATTTGTTTTCTATGTTTAAAATCCTTAGTTATTCTAAAATTTATTACTAATTCATTTAGTAAATACAATTTTTGTAATTGATTATCTGTAGGTTCTATTATATTAGGTTTATCTATTATATCATATAAAGCATTTGCTTCTAACTCCTTTAATTTAGATTCTCTAATGCCTGTTAAGGATGATAAAGCTTTTATCAGTTTCTCTTCCATTTCTTATATCACTCCTTCGTTTTTTAAATTATAAAGAAACAATATACTAACATAGATATTGTTATAAATGGACCAAATGGTAAACCTTTTACTCTTTTAAATAACAATAAGAATAATCCTACAATTGAAAACATTAAGGATGATAATAATATTGTCAGAATAACACCAGGATATCTTATTCCAATACCTATAGCACTTAACAATTTAATGTCCCCTCCACCTACGCCGCCTTTAGAAATTACAGCAAAAAAGAGGAATAAAAAAAATGCTGTTAAGCATCCTATAATTCCTTTTTTAAGTTGGTTATTGAAAAGAGAATATAATAAGTTTAATATAGTTATCATCAATACATGATGATCTAATATCAATTCATATTTCAAATCTGTAAATGCTATATATATGTATATAGGAATTGACAACATCATTATCGAAAAATTCTCTCCAAAGCTTCTAACTCCATAATATAAAGAAAAATATAAAATTATTAGTATTCTTGGCACTAAAAACTTTATATTTAAATCCTTTAATTTTATACTCCTTTCTATTTCGTAAATTACTAAAATCAATGACAAAACAATTAATATATTTTTCATATTTATCACCTAGTATTTTCTATAAACTTGGCTACCACCAAATGATGCTACTATCATTGGCCTGCTAAGCAATATAGAATCAATTTTTATAACCACAAGATATGTTGATTTATTAATTGTAGAAAAATCAATATTTAAGTTATATTTTATAGGAGAATCAACATCAATACTTTTAAGAAAGCTCTCTATTTTATTTTTTGCATTACTTATATGACTATGATCTGTTGAATTAAATGTGTAAGCATTATCTTCAGATATTTCTAAGTCTGGATTTTCTAAAAATATTGTTATTTTCTTGGTATCCATATCATATAAAACAGGACTACAAAATAAAATCTTAGCATTATCCGATAAATTATTAGATATCTGCCTTTTAAGTATATCCATAGCTAATGTTCTATCTATCTTCACATAGGGATTAGTCTTAGTACCTTCAGCAATTATTCTACCTTCACCTAACTCCTGGAGTATTTTTATAGTTTCATCTTCATCGTTTCCTTCAATTAATATCTCGTGTGCAGTTCTAGAAGTTGCAAGATCTACAGTATTTTGTATTTTGTTTCTTGTATATCTTACAAGTCCTACGGAAAAGATATTATATATGAAATAAGCTCCACATATTATAAAGAACAAGAAAATTAATATTATATTTGCACCACCCTTTTCATTAAATAAAACCTCTTTTATTCGTCTAACCAAGGCTCTATCTCCCCTTTATAAATACTAATATATCTTATATCTGGATCTCCTTTTTTATAGGTAAACCATCCTAAAGGTACTTTTACTACATTACTTATCAAAGCAGGTTCTTTACTTTCTACATATACTCCTATAGTATCTTGTCTAGAGTTATTTCTCCCTAGGTCTTTCCCAATTAAAAAGTTAAGATTTGTTTCCTCAAAGTCTTTATTATTAATCTTTCCTTGCATCTTTATATTATAATTATCACTACCTAATATACTGTTTAAGTCATCTATATAGCTGTCTATAGTAATATCTATATTTGCGCTGCCTTTCTTACATATAGAGGCAACAAATTGTTTATTAGCATTATCTAAGGCAGAATCTCTAAACCAATATTCTCCTAACACAGTAATCAAAGATAGAATCATAACTATAGGAGAAATTAGTACTAGAAACGTAAGTATTTGACCAAATCCTTTTTCATTAAATATATATTTATGCAATAGATATCCCTCCTTAATCCTTAATCAAATACTAGAAAATTTAAGAGAGGAAACACAGTTCCTCTCTAATTATCTCTAATTATTTGTACTATTAATATCCTTAATTACTTCAATTATACTTTCTGTTGTATCTTGAGATGATTCAATTAACCCTTTCTTATCTGATTCATTACTTAATAAGAAAGACAGAATAAACGCAGCTAATATAACAAGCACAAGCCCCACAATAAGTTCGTTAAATCCCCTTTCGTTATTAACATATTTAGCAAAACATCTCTTATACATATCTCACCTCTTAACTATTTCAATCCTTCCTTAATTTTATCATTTAGGATACTTAAACTACTTGTAGCCTCTATTGCAGTACCTTTTATTACTGGCATTACAGCCTGATCATCACCATCACCGTTACCTACAAAATAAGTAAATGACAGATAACTAGCTATTACTACTAATATTAATACTACAACAATTTCAGTAAATCCCTTTTCATTTTTTAAATATTTTCTTACTTTCTTAAACATAATCTTCCTCCTAATTAATTATATTTTGTAACATTGCTACTCTTTGCTTTTTTACATTATTTAACTGTGACAATCTTTCACATAATACCACCCCCTTAAAATGCTTATAATTAATTAAATGATTTAAATATTGTAGCTAGAGGATAGAACCACATTAGTAGTAAAGTGCCTACAGATATTGCCATAAATAAAATCATTAATATATCTTTTTTGCTTAAAATATTATCCTGCTCTATTTCTCTTTTTTTCTTTTTTCTTTCAAGGTGTTTTTTTAAATTTTCAATTGCCTTATCTAACTTGAGTTTTGTGCTTGCTGTAATGTTTTAGCAATTATTAAAAAATCCTTATAAGGTACTTTTCTTAAACCTTCTAAGGATTTTTCATTATTTATTGCGTAATCATTTTTTGCCATTTTTAAATATGGCTTGAATATTTTAGAGGTTGATTCTAAACTCAATAATATATCGTATACGCTTATATTTCGTGTACCTCCAACTAAAACTGTAGTTAATTCAAGCTGTTCTATTTCATCCTCTAACTCTGGCTTCTTCCATTTGCTTAATCCATATAAAATAACGTCAATTAACCATATAGATAAAAAAGAGGCTAAAACTATCTTAGCCCATCCTGCTCTATCTAACTTAATGCTATTTAACACATCATATTTAGCTAGAATTCTTTTTGCATAACTATAATAATCTGCATCACTAAATTGATAACTGCCTCTAAGTATAGATATTATATAATTAATTTTCCGTTCCTCTTCTAATTGATTAAATTCTGAGTGATCTATTTCATTTAAAACAAATTCAACTATCTTTTTCTCATTTTCTTGAAGGCTTAAAAACTGTTTTTCAGTAAGTCCCATTAGAGACTTCTTCTCTAGTTGTGTGCTCCCAAAATTATAATCTTTCAGTATAGAATTTCTGTAAATATTCAAATTGGTATTAGAGATCATGAATACTGTTACAAAAGTTATTATAGGTATTAATATTTTTAAAGTAATGTAAGTATGAAGAGGATTTTTTGATTTAACTCTTGATAGAAAAAACTTCTCAGTTATCTTTTTCTCTAGTATATTGATCTTTTTATTCCCTACACACTTTCTTATTAAGCCTATAATATAATTCATAAATTTTGAGTAATATAACTTAAAAACTGTAGCTACTCTACGCTTTGATGATTTTATGAAATATAAAAGTAGTATTATACTGATTAAAATAAATAAGTAATATATCTTATCCATATATTTTCCTCCTATGTTCTCTGCAATAGAAATATAGCAATCAATGCTACTGTATTACTTGCTATTGAGAAGAATATGAGCTTCATAGCTTCAATATCTGTAAAATAAATTACCTTTGCTACTGGAAACATTTTAGTATTAAAATACATAGAAACTGGAATCAATATATATATAAACAATACTATAACTTTAGGCAAAAACATTCTATTTTTAGTTTTTTCCCTATATAAAATACTATAGGATATATTATCACTAAAGTAATCCAGTGAAGAAGATAAATCCCCACCTTTTTTATATAGGATAAAAAAATAACACCCAATATTTTTATCCATCTATCGGGTGTCCTTCCTATAAATTTATTAGTACTGTTTTCTGGTTTATCCTGTTCTAATGAATAACTAAACCTTTCTAATTCTCTTTTTATTTCTTTCTTCATATGAGGAAGACCCTCTCTTATTCCTCCTACTAAGGTATTAGTATTGCCAAAACCTAAACTCAATTCTTCTGTAGCTAAAGGTAATTGCATTGACCTTTTTCTAATTTTATATTCAAAATATAAGCTAAATGCAAACAATGGTACTCCAATAGTAAAACAAAAAGTGAGTATTATAATATACCATACATCAGTAACAGTCGCCATATACAAAGCGATTCCCAAGGACAGTAATATATGAGTTAAAATAAGTTTAACAGCTCTAATGTCATTTTTATCTTCAGAATCACTATTTATTACTGAGATCTTATAAGATATATTATCTTTAATCTCTTTCAATGTAGTATTTTTATCTATTTTTTTCAAAATACAATCATAAATAGATCTTCTCTTATTTATTCTTTTTCTTTTTATTAAGGTCTTTAATGAAAAAAGAAATAGCAGCCAGCCAATTATTGTAAAGATAATTGGTAAAAATGAAAATATCTTATCTAGCAATGCTATCACCTTCCTTTTTATTGCCAGTTAATATTTTGTTTATAACGGCAATATCTTCTTCTGTTGCCTCATAGTCTAGTAAGCTTTCTATAAGAATATCACTATGTTTATTTCCTGTTGGTTCTAGTTTCCTAGTTACTTTATTAAACTTAAATACTACGTTTTCTTCAAAACCTACTTTATCTCTTTCTTCATCTCTGTCCTCAACTATTTCTGATATTCTTTCGATCCATCTCTCACCTGTTTTCCTATTTGTCCTTGTTTGTATTATAATATCTACTGCCCTGATAACGTCTTGTAAGGCTATATTTTCATTAAAATAACTACCTAATTGCATCAATAGATTCCTTATATCTAAAACAGCATTCTTCGGGCTTGATGAGTGAAATGTTCCTGAAGAACCCTTTGCTTGTCTTATCATTGCTTTTATAGCTACTGAAGCATCTTTAGGTGTTACTATTTCTCCATGTATAATTATATCTCTGTTTTGCTTCAGCATAAGCTGAAATAGGAATTCAACATCTAAATCCTCTGTTTCTTGTAATGATATAATATTCTTATTAAGGTACTGATCGTCCAAGTTTAATTCAAATCTTCTCTCAATAGTCCCTATCCCTAAATTATCGTCTATATATCTGCATAAAAACTTTAACATTGTAGATTTCCCTGATCCCTGTTCACCTATTACAAGAATATTAGGTCTACCTTTATAAATTCTTCTAAAATATTCTATCAGCTCTTTAGTTACACTTGATTTTTTTATTATTTCTTCTTCCGTAAGTTCTTTTAATATGAATTTTCTTTGATTTAATGTAGGATGTTTTGATAATGGTGGTATTGCTATAGTAATTCTACTGCCATCCCACCTCTCTCCAAAATAATATGGTTTTTGAGTATTAATATCATGCATCTTATTAAAGGAACTTGCCTTAGAATTTATTATATTTAACAGATCCTCTTTATCCTTAAATCGTAAATTATCTACTCTATTTTTTAGTCCACCATCTTGTATCCAAATATAATCATCTCTTGTCACTCCTATTTCATCTAAAGGACTATCCGTTAATGTATCTATAACACCCATACCCCATATTTCCTGATATACTATTTGAGTTAATATATCAATGTTTTGGTCTAATGAATAATCATCAAAGTTCTTTATCTCCAGACTAATCTTAGAGTAGTATTCATAAAGTAATTCATTTACTTCTTTAGAATCCATATTCCTTTCATATATTAACACTCTTACTTTATCCATTAAATATTTCTTTGCTTTCGGATTTCCTTGTGGTGCTTCCATAAAAAATGTCTTTTCTATATCGCCTATATCCTCATTTTTCTCTGCATTGTCATATATAGTTTTTCTTATATATTCAGTAAAATCAATAAGATTCATTACATTATCCTCCCTTTTAAATTTGATTTTTTAGCTTTTTAAATATATTAAACTTACTTTTTATAGCCTTATCTTTACTTTCTTTTGGCAGATCATCAAAATTATCAATTATTTTCATGAGAATTGGCTTAAAATAATCTAATATATCTTTGTCATTTATATCAATTAAAATATCTTCATTAGCTGTCTCTTTAATTTTTGAAAGATAAGGCAAAGCAATTATCATTTTAATACTCAACTCCTTTTTGATAAAGCTATCTGTCAGACTCAAAGAATCATCATAATAGTTTAATACACCAATTAATTTCTCTTTATTTATACGATTATTATTAATATCTCCACTGAGATTAGTTAGGTGTATTCTGTCTTGATTTAATACTGAGATGATAAAATCGGAAACTCCAAAGAAATATTTTGAAGTTTGATTATCTACTCCACTAGGTAAATCTATAATTATGAAATCATATTTTTCTTTAAACTTATTAACTAGATTATCTAAAATATTTTTATCACTAGGAACAATTCTTTCTAAGGAATTAGATTTAGATATTCTACTTCCTGCAATCAGGTTAACATTTCTAATAGAAGATTTTTGTATATAATGCTTTAGAATATTGTCATCTATAGGCTTAACCTCACCTATGGATAGCAAGCCATCAACATTTGTTTCCTCTTTGATATCATCACCTATATAACTAGATAGAGTGCTATATCTACTTTGCATATCTATACAAAGTATTTTACTGTCAGTTTCACTAGAAATAAGTTTTGTCAATAAAGAAAGGATGGTGCTAGAACCCCATCCATCTTTATAACTCCATACTGATATTATTTTACTCACATTTAGACACCTCCTGGTTATTTTCTGTAGTTTCAGGTATATTTTCATCTTCCTTTGTTTCTACAGAATCTAAGCTATTATCTTCTTTAACTTCCTCTAATGACTTAAAATATTCTTCTTTTTTTATATAATTCTTAAATGGCTTGCTAGTATAAAGATGTTCTTCTCTATTAAATTGTTTTTACAGGTAAATACTCTTCATTCTCTCCGTATTTAGTAAAAAACAATTCATACTTTCTTGCTATTTCTATATCTTGTACTATGTCACGATTCGATTTAACTACAGCATGATCTATAGTAGTAGCTCCATTTGTAATAGAAGTTCCTGCTTCATCAACTAGATCCTCCAACTTTATATATGGTATTACCACTTCACTATCATTTTTATCAAGTGCATCTTTTGAATTACTGCTAGGATATCTAACCCAAACTGTTACATAATCATTAGGCTGCACCTTTCCAATCATGGCATTAGATGATTTAATTGGAAATGAATATGACTGTTCTCCATCCTTATATCCTTCTTCCTCTTCTATGAAATATTCTTTAGTAAGATAAGTACCATTAGGTATATCAAATCCTGCTTTCTTCCCTATTAGTTCTTCAGCAGTGATTGGATTATTAAAAACATATTCAGTTGGTACTTGTATAGCTTTAATATGCTTACTTAAAATTTCATCATTTACTATTGTGTTTCTAGGTATTGGCTCTGTAACACAAAGTATATTTTCCTTTTTTATATCTTGAATATCTCCTACTACTTTAGGTATCCTATACTGTTCATAATAAAATGTAAATAATGCTAATATTAGAAAAAATATAGCATAATATAATATTTTTTTCCTCATGTCAAACCTCCATTATATTAATTTTAATAATAACTTTTTACAATATAAAAGGGCCAGAGTTTTCTCTAGCCCTATTACTAACTAATAACTAATCAATGACTGTTACCAGTTCCTATATCTTCTCTTATATTTCCTTTTGTTCTTATTACATTTAGTGGTGTCTTTTTATATTTGGCATTAAAATCAAAACCACTACTAGGACTATATCCTTTCTTATAGCCTTTGATTTTAAAATCTACTATGGTTCCCGTAGGAGCTTCAATAGGTAATGTATAATCTAATATCCAAAGTATCTCATTGCTACCAGTGGTTATATCTGTTAATTTATACTTTACCTTTTCAGCTTCAGACAAAGGTCTAAATTTTCTTGTTGAGTGTAGGTTTGCAATTAATCCCTTAATAGGCTTCCCATCTAAAGTAGTATAAAATATTTCAGTCAATATATTATCATCAGCATTTAATCCCTTGGATCTTATAATGTAATAAACATTATATCCTGATTTAATATTATTAACTGGCATTTTATCTAAACCATGCCTTACAGATTTAAAAATATTACCGCTGCTATAATAAGTGTCTTTCCAACCTATATCACCAGTATATATCATATTGAATTCATCCAGGAATATTCCCAAGGCTTTAACCGTTAATATCTGTGGGTTCTCATCAATATATACTAATCCTTCTTTATGTTTGTAAGTCGTTTGAGTACCGTCAGGATTATTATCAGTATAGTTATAGACTTTGCCGTTAATATCATATCCAGTAAATTTAATGGTATCTATAGTTTCATCAACATAGAAATCTGTGCCGGCTATCTTAATATTTGCATACCAATCAATATAGGTATCTGTTTCTCTTACACTTACATTATTTATAACAAACAAGCTAGTTATGTTTTGGCCACTATCATTCGTTATTGAATGAGAACCATTTCTATTGATATTCAATCTAACTGGCTTAGATTCAAATTTATATCCTGTAGAACCGTCTACCTTTACATACGGAACTTCCATTTTAACTCTAAAATCTATCGTTAGCTTATTTGTATAGATTGATGTTCTAGCCTTAAACTCATTATCATTATCTGTTATTATTGTTGCAAAGTTATCATTACCAGGATCTATCTCTGCTTGTATTACATCATTGATAGAAACTGGATTTCCTTTCTCTTCATCCTTTCCTCTTACAGAGTAAACTCCACCATCTTGTAGATCTACCCATATTGGTGTATAAACTCTAATAGGTAATTGCTTAGTTCGATAAGCCCCATTGATAGTTTTAACAGTTATATTTATGTCTTTATCTCCATCAGGCTCATTGTCACTTAGCTTAAAGAGTTCAATAACATCTTCATCTTTCATCTTATAGCTATAGTAAGTTTCTGTATAACCGTATTCAATCATATCGGTTTCCCTTACTTCAAACTGTTCAGGTGTTAATGTTATATTGCTGCCACCATAAGCTACTACTACCTCGTGTAAAGGTACATTTGTCTTAAAGTTTAAGCCTTTAAGGTATAAATTGTCACCTGCCGCAACTGCATTTACAGTATGATTATATGGATATTTAGTTGACGTATCTTTATTAATTGTCTTTTCTAGATTATTGGCAGCTGATACATTTCCAATATCTATCATAACCCTCATGTCTTGATTTGCATAGCTTACTGTTTCTATCATATAGTCATTACCTTCTGATATATCCTTATTATCCTTAGTTTTACCAGTAAATTCAGCTCTGCCTATTACTTCTTTAGAGGTACTCTTCAATTCACCTTTTAATGAAGATATATTAAGTGTTTCAGGTGAAAGTATAGTTGCTTCCCATCGGTATACATTATTTTCTTCATCATGCTCTATGAATTTCATATCCTTCTTGGTAGCATTTTCATAGAATTTAAAGGCTACTTCATCAATATTTATGGAAGATTCAATTGTATACTTATATTCTTTATGTGGTATTAATGCACGAGTGAAACCATCTATAGAAATCATCTTCCCATCAATATACACATATCCATAGGACAATACTTCTTGAATCTCTAGATTATTTAGCCAACCTAATATTTTTACTGGTTTTTCTTTTTCGTGTATTAGCTCATTTGCCATACCTTTAACATAAGGGCTATTTGATAATAGTTTATATACTACTGTGTAATCTCCTGCCTTATTAGAAATTACTTCTCTTCCATCTGGATGAGTTTTATTAAGTCTAACGCTCCAATCATCTAAACCACCTTCAGACATATCAGAAAATGGATATAACACATTGTCAGCTTCCTTAAATACAATAGCCTCTAGTCTAAATTTATCATCACCTTTTGAATACTCTATTGTCTTGGCATTTAGATTTAGTAATTCATGAGGTTTTATTTCGTCTACTGTACCAATTTCACCTATGCTTGGAGTTATGATTGTAAGCTTACTGCTTAATACTTCATTTCCACCAGTGTCTACTAATTTAGGAACAAATTCTTCTCCTTTATCAGTGACTATTTTGTATTCTACATTCCAGGAATATCTATTTATTATATTTCCTGCATCTTTAATAATTGGTGCATATCTTGTCATATCAAGCTCATGGTAGTTATCCTCTATCTTACTAAAATTACTATTAGGATAAAGATTACTAACTAAATTGTCTATTATGCTATCTTCTCCCAATATCAAATTAGCCTTTATAAACCAATTAGCAGGTAAGTTAATAGCCTTTACCTTTAACTTTTCCTTATATGTTGCATAAACTTCAGTATCACTTACCTCTAGTATTACAGGTACTATTTGGAACTTCTTGTCCTTATCTGTAGCCAAAATATGCATTGTTTCATCTTCTTCACCACTTCTTTTACTTTCTACAATATAGTCTATTGTGTGTATTCCCTCTTTGTTTGGGACAACAAAAGGTTCTGATACAAAGATGTTTTCAATCATATCTAATTGCTTTAATTCTATAGTTATTTCTTCTTCATCTTTATATTTAATATGAGAATAGACCTTTGCATCTGAAGGTTTTACAAGACCATTGACCTCTGCATTAATATATATTGTATCTCCTATAGTAGCTTTAATATCTTTTCCTATTATTGTAACAGGAATTACTTCAAGCCTATCTGCCACTTCATGGGATATAGCTCCCTTCTCTGTGCTATCAGTTTTATACTCAATTGTTTCTTGCTTTAATAAATATTTGCTAGTAGTCATAAAACCTTGATCTGTTTCATGTCTTTGAGGATTAGTATTATTTGAAGTTATAGATCCTTTTACCTGATTATTTATATACCAATTCGTTAGTCTATAAAATCCTGCGTTCTTAGGTATAGTTATAATCTCTTTAGTACCTTTTTTATATGATGTAAAAAATACTCTTTCATTTTCATAGGTATAATTAGGTATTGTTCTTGAAATATCCTTTCTATTATCGTTGATAGCTTCTCCATCTTTATAATATCTTGTTTCAACTCCTAAGTCAGATATAGGAGTGGATAGTACAGGTATTTCCTTAAATACTCCATTTCTTAGAGTATCGTTTGCATCATATGTTATTAGATCATCATCTTTATTCCTAATCTCAATATAAACAGGTACTTTCAATAATCCATCTTTTGCCTGTGGTGCTTTTAGCTTTACAACCCATAACCCATCTTTAACTCTATCAAGCAAATGAGTATATCCATCTGTTGGTCTAGGCTGAGGATTAGTAGTTGTATTGTACCAAGCTTTCATAGCATGTCTATCTATATCGTTTTTAGTTTCTACAACTAGCAGAAATTCATCGTTTTCTCTTACTGTATCTATTTTATACTCTGATTTTGAAAAACTTCCCTCTATCTTATCCAACAAACTTACATCAGCTAACCACATATTTTCTATCTCAACTTGCTTGAATTGAATATCATGTGTAGAAGCTGTAGCGTTATTATTTAAATTTAATAATGCTAATCTTGTAATATCTCCACTATTTTTAAGAGTATTTCTATTAAACACTATATCATTAGGCTGTGTAGTTGAATTACCTGTTAATGAAGTTGTATTAAAATTATTATTAACAGAACTAAAGTTAAGAGAATAGGCATAATTAAATATTTTTGTCTTAGGCATACCTGCGAACTTGACAGTCAATGCATCCGATCCTAATCTACCAGTATATATAGGCGAGCCTGATATATTTATTATTGGTGTAGGAGGTGTTTCATTAAGTTGTTTCCCATTAATAAATCCAGTAGACCCATCATAATCTGTAACAAGTAATCCGTAGTCAAAAGTATTTACACCTGATAAAATTCTTTGTTGATAATATGAGTGAGATTTATTTATATTAAGTCTTCTAAAGAATGGATTAGTACCATCGGCACTAAAACTATACCATGTACTTCCTGCATCATCAAAAGCCTCCCATACTCCTGAGCTGTTAAATTGATAGTACCACTGATATTTATATATGCCACCATTTGGCATTGAGAATTGATAGTCTAAATCATAGGAATCTTTCGCTGATAAAGTCAATGTTGTACTATTATTAACTATTTCTTCTACTAAAGCATAGGGAGGATTGTGTATAGTAAATGAACCTCTTCCTGTCCCTTCCTTTTCAAAGATTTCTCTACCTAAATCATCCTTTGCTCTAAAATAAATATCCCATGTACCTCTCTTATCCTTACTCCATGTTTTAGTAGTTTCATTATAGGTAGAAGTAAGTCCAAATATTTCTGTCGCTTCTTCAGGAGAAGTTATAGGAATCCACTTCTCAGTTGAATGAGTTCCATTTGTAGTGGTTTTCTTAATCACTGGGTTATCTAGCGTAGTAGGATGATGAACAAATTTAACCTCTAGAGTACCTTCTTTCCATAAAGGTTCATTCTCCTGCTCTTTATTAGATGTTGTTAGGTATGTCCTTTTATCTTCATAAGTCTTATTTCTATAATCCTTTTCTAAATCTCTAAAAATAATCCCAAAGGATATATTCTGAGGGATATTCATAGAGAATGGATTAGGTATATCATTTGGATAGGTGTACTTATCTCCAAAGTCTACTGCTTGGTTGAGTCTACCTTGTGCATAATCCCTAATCTTAGTTAAGTCCTTATTTGTAGAGTAATTTTCATTTCCAAAGGTATTAGTCAAAGGTATATTTTTATTACCTATATAAAATAATCCATCTGATATTTTAGGTAATTTATCTGTAATAGCTTGTGTTTTTATATCACCTATATTAAATGTAGTATTGGTATTAGTGATTAATATCCTTGAATCAGATGAAGTATCTTTATCTGTTCGTGGAGTTAGTTTTGCTGCTGCCTCATTTATTAATGTTGCAGGAGATTTTACTGTAATAGATAAATTAACTTCACTTGATGTTGCCTTACTATCATTTGCCCTAATTTTTATAGGTATATTTCCAGCTACAGTCGTTGGAATTTTAATTCTACCTTCAAAAGCCTTATATGAGGTTGTATTTGTGATTTCAGGCAATGGATTATCATTGCCTACATTCAAGAGTCTTTGCCATGCTCCATTATTATAACTATATTCAATAGTCACTGGATCATTATCTGCATCTTTTGCACTTCCGCTTATAGTTACATAAGTATTTTGAAGATAGTGAGGCTCTTTATTTTTTACACTTGCATTAGTTATTTCAGGTAATTTGTTTGCAGCACGATCTTTAACATACCAGTAGCTACCTTGTTGCCCATTATCAGGTAAGTACCTTCTTTCGCTACTACTTCCCTTAGATAAGTTCCTTTTCCTTTGTGTCTATATATAGTCTTTGCGGGACTTAATTCTAATATTTGAATCCCTTTAAATCTCATTTCTATAAAGGAATCATCATTCCAGCGGTCTTCATCCATAAATACTACTGGACTTCCCTTTTGGGATTCTAAAAATTGTCTTTCTTTTGCCGTAAATTCCCATGAATTATATCCTCCCTTACTTCCATTATCAATTTCAGTCCTAATAAACTTTATTCCTTTAGAGGTAAGTCCATTTAACCTTCCTTGATCAAAGGCTACAGGGTAAAAACTTCCACTATCCAACATTATATGTGAAATTGCTTTATCCGCAGGAGAGTTAGCTCCCCATGTATCTACCTTAGTTCCTAATTCAAAAAAATAATTGGTATACCCTCCGATGTTTTCCGACTTCAAACTATAGTTTAGATACGTATAGATAGTATCAGTATACCAATCACCAATGTAATCTATAAGCCTTATTTGTCTGGAGGAGTTAGTCGTTTTTATTGTTGATCCATAAATAACTTTACTCTCCAATGCTCCATATCCAGTCTCATTCCATATGTCCGTTAAACTATATACCTTATAATAATAATCAGCATTAGCTTCAGCTTTATTGGGTAAAGCCATTAATAAGCTACTTAATATCATTATGGTAGCTAAGCACAGTGAGATAAATTGTTTTAGCTTATGCTTTGCTTTCATTTTTTCACCTTCTTCTTTCAAATTTAAAAAAGGCTAGAATTATTTTTCTAGCCCTTTTAACTAATTATTCAACTACTACAATTTCTTCACTTGCATCGAGATCATATTTGATTACCTTCCCATCTGTAGATATAACCCCTATTCTACAGATTATGCCATTGTTCTTAAATTGAATTAACAAGCTTTTTATCTCTGCTTGAGTGAACGTATTTGTACCAGCCTCAGCTATCCATATTTCCAAGAATTTTTCTCTTTTCATTATGTTTTCGATAGTTGGTGCATTGTTTATTATTGTAAATTTCTTATTTAATAAATGAATTAAACTTGAATCTCCTGTTCTTGGCTCTTTAATTGATAGGTGGAAATTTTCTATTGCATTTGTTTTATAATTCTCGTTATAGGTATATTCTCCAAAATTAGCTATAGGTGTTTTTATCTTAGGCTCCTCTATCCAGTCTTTGTCCTTTAGCTTCTTAGCTGTTTTTGTTTCTACCCTAAAGTTACCTAGGATATTTCTCGTACTGTTAGATATAGTAGCTTTAACTCTTAATTTAATATATCTATTTTCATTATTAGTAAGCTGCTTTATTTGAATTTCTTCTATATATTTCTCATTTGCTGAACTACTATCCTCAATCTCCAACTTTTCAAAGAATGATTTATTAGAGCCAGTTATATCCTTATAAACATCTGTAATATTATCATCCAGCCAAATATATTGTTTTAAGTGTCCACCATCACTATTATTAAATACACCATCATTATTCTTGTCATAGCTAAACATTAATACAGTGTTATTTAAATCAATATAATCATCATCTAAGGATGCTAATGTAACGTCAAATTCTACCTCTGCTTTTAAATTCGTTTTATTATCATAATCTCTAGTTAGATTATGATAATTTGTAGTAACAATTTGTATATTTTCAACTATTGGATCTAAATCAGGCTGAACATTTATCTTTTTAGGCATTGACCAATCAGATAAATGATATGGCTTAAAGTCACTATCATTTTTTCCGTTATATACCTGATAGGAGATTTCATATACTCCTGGTTTATTTATTCTTATACTTGTCTCACTTTCACCTACTATATATGCAATTCCATCTTCTACGGTTATTTTTTTGTCTGTTTCTATATCTATTTCAGGATTAAAACCATTAACTGAAATAGGCTTAATCCTAAACCTTGTATATTTACTATCGAAATCAATTGGATAATTAGTAGGAGTTCTTCCTTCTCGTAATATATCAATATCCTTTGCATTTGTAGCTATAATTGATTCTTGTTCTCCTGTTAGTGTCAATTTCTTATATACCTTAGTTTCTTTTACTACATTTTCACCATTATCATTTACAATATTTAGATCAGCTACAGGTGTTGGATATTTAAATATAGCGGTTCTCTCTTTGAAAAGTTCATCCTCTAAGTAGAACATCATTGAGTACGCCCTTCTATATTGATTACTTCCTATCTCTTCTATTGGTCCATTCCAAATTGCAGAGTTTTTTATATATTGTGCATTCTTAGTTTTACCGCCAAATATTGCTTCAGCTTGCTTTTGGAGATATTCTTCTTTATCTACGATGTTAATAGGAACTAAGACATTTAGAATATCTCTTTCTAAAAAACTTCTTCCATGTACATAACTGTACATATATTCATTAATTTCTACTAACATTCTGCCATTGGCAGTAAGTTTTATTGTATATTCTTCTTTACCATTATCTTTGAATTTATTATAATCTTCCTTAGTAAACTCATACTTATTATCCCTTATATTTTCTAAATCTATAAAAGGAACATAGGTAAGATTTTTTGTATCTTTTATCCACCATATTTTATCAGTTACATTTTCAGAAAGATCCGTTATCACCGATACTTCATTTACAAATAATAGATCTGGTGCAAGTAAGAAATCCACAACTGGTATTCCCATAAATTCCACATCTCTAGTAGTAGAAGCATAATTAACTCTTAAACTTGGGTTAAATACTTCAAGTTTGACTGTATATTCTCCTACAGGTCTATTGAAATAATAGTTAGAGTGAATCAATTCTTCATAACTTGCATCTGGTGATCCTTTAGGTTTAATCCACCATTTTTCAGAA
This sequence comes from Tissierella sp. P1, assembly GCF_002266425.1. Taxonomy (GTDB): domain Bacteria; phylum Bacillota; class Clostridia; order Tissierellales; family Tissierellaceae; genus Tissierella; species Tissierella carlieri. Next base: position 37,171 of record NZ_NPMN01000003.1, on the reverse strand, counting down.
GTATAATTTTTAGATTTATTAACTAGGAGCATATCCTTTCCTATTACTTGTTTATATGGTATTACTACAAAATCTACTTCAAGACCAGGTATAATAGTTATTGATTTCATATCTGCTACTTTTCTTTCACCTGTGCTGTCATAATAGTAACCTTCTTGTATTACCTTATATTCCCCCACAGGAATGTCCATTTCCATAACACTTGGTATAATCCCATCTCCTGATTTTACACTTCCACCTTGTCCTGTAGGATCATTTACAGGATTAATGTACCATTTGTATCTATGAATGTTATAATCATTTTCATTTACCATTACATTGAATTTTGCATCTTCTTTGTACATTACTTGTGGAGTTAGTACATTGAGATTTAATGTAGGCACTTCCTTAACTCTAACAAATGCATCTGCACCATGATTTCTGCTATATCCACCCTCATCTATTGCTGTAACTCCCATATATATAGTCTTCCCAGTTGGCACTTGTATAGGTACTCTTACTGTTTCATTGATTCTATTTCTAAAGTAGCTTCATCGTCTCCCTGGACATAATCAAATCCGCTGTTTATGTACCATCTATTTAATGGATAGACAGTTGAATTTGCAGTAAATTCATAGTATCCATTTAAGATTTGTCCATAATCAGCGGATTCTGGTAATCCTTTTATTTCAGATATTACATCTATATCTGGTGCTATTGATTCTGTTCTTACGCTATCCTCATCTTCATCCCATGCACCCATTGAGTCATATGCTAATACTTTTATTGTAACATCTCTACCTACCTGAAACCTCATTCTTCTGGTTTCCTTAATATATGTCGTTGTTCCCCTGGGAGGCTCCACATATGCGTCGCCATCCACAACAGTACTTCCTTTAACAATTCTATAACTTTTTATGGCATAAAGACTAGATCTAATAGTAAATGTAACTTCTCCTTCTACATAGTGCCTTCTGGTGCCACTTCGGGTTCAATCCAATCTATATTCACCCTTACAGAAATATCTGAGTCAGGAAGTTCAACTGGTGGTGGCGGATCGTATGGATCTTCTGGATCAGGATCTGGTGGCGGAGTAGTTGGACCCTCACTTACATTTACTCTAAGATGAGCGAAATACCATGTCCAAGTCCTTCCTAATCTGTCAGGTTTAGTTTCTGTTGAATGGGGACCGTTATCTGACCAGTTATCAACAAAAAATTGTTCAGGAACAATTGATTTATCTATAGGTTGATTATCTGCTACGTTTAAGAAAAAATTATATGTCGTTGCATTTCTTAACTCAAAATTTTGTGGCAGGGGATTTCTTGAATAATAGTCCACTTCTCTATAGCTGTTATCAGCAGTATATACCTGCCAGTCCCAAAACTTTATAGAACCTCCATCTCCACCCCTACTATTATCAATAAATCTTAATCTGTCACCCTTCTGTGCGTTTAACTGTGCCATAGATACTCCTGTAGATATTCTATCTACGACTTCATAGTTTCCACTTTTATTCTTCCTCAGTAGTTCTACAGAAAACCCTGCCGTTGGTTTTCTTAATTTTTTCTTAGTAGTTGCATGCTGATTATAAAAGTCTCTATAATCATAAGTTGCTGCATATACATTTATAGGGCTAGTAATAACTAACCCTATTATAATTATGACAGCAAGCAGTAATGAAATTATTCTTTTCACTTAAAGCACCTGCCTATATTTATTTTTATTTATTTGATTAATCCCTGATCAATTTTTCTTTGGTATCCATCTCTCTCAGGAAGTATCATTGAGTAAGTATATTCTCTTGATTCACTGCCTCTCCTAATGGTAATCTTGTATACTAGTTCTTGTCCTTCTTCAAGGTTTATCTTATCCCAGTTTTCTGCAGTTTTAAATCCTGTTTCTCTCATAGAATGTATAAATGCTGTATAATAATCATCGTCACTACACTCTGGAAAAGGTCTCCAAATAGTTTCGTCAAATCTTACAGTTTCAGTATCACTTGCAAATTTATATACATCTATAGTATTTAATTCTGGAACATTTATACATTCAACCTTTACTTCATAGTCTTGATATTTACCTATATAGTCTAGTTTATTTGCAATTATAATATCAAATCTTGTACCCCAATCAGGCGAGTAATCTACATCAAACACTGGCTCAATAAAATCTGATTTTACGCTTGGACTTGGTTGTTGTGGTTGTGGCTTAGGTTCTTCTACAACAGGTATCTTTGGTTCTTCTGCTACATTATTATCTGTAATTACCTCATTATTACCTCCTGCAACTCTTGCATCAGGTCTTATTAATCTTAAAGTTATAACAGATGCTTCTGCTCTAGTAATACCTTCATTTCCCCCAAATCTTCCATCTGGGAAACCTGTTATTATGCCTTTGGAATAAGCATTTTTCACATGGTCCTTATATTCAGTAGGAATTAGGTTTATATCTTTGATATTAGGCTCTATATTGCTTCCTTCCATTCCTCCAAAGATCATGCTATCTGCTATTGAAACTAACTTAGCGATTTCATTTCTTGTTATAACCTTATCTCCTTCAGTACCTTGGTAAACTCCTTGATTTATTAATCCTAATTCTTCAGCTTTACTTATATATCCACTTGCCCAATTACCAGTAGTAGCACCTGGCTTTTCTCCTATAGCTGTTATAAGTATCTTTATAAATTCTGCTCTGCTTACTTTGTTATTAGGTTTAAATGTACCATCTGTATATCCTGATATAGCACCTAATTCAATCAATAAGTTTACATCCTTATAAAACCACTCAGTACCTTTAACATCACTAAAGATACCACTAGCATTTGCTACTCCAAAATTGAGTAACATTAATGCAATTAATAATAATGCGAATCTCTTTTTCATAAGTAATTCCTCCTTTTGTTTACGTTTTAGAACGTATGTTTTGTTATTTATATTATACCCTAAAGTTAGGGTTTAATCAAGGTTTTAAGGGGTTTTTGAATATTTTTCGTGGTATAATTTTACATTTTCTTTTTCAATAACCCCTATTTATTTAAAGAAAAAAGCCATAACTAATGATGGCTTTGTGTCTGTTGAATTCTATTCATATTTCTTAAGTGATCTATAATATCAATATTTACTGCTTGAATGACAGTTGTAAAATTATTTAATATATCATCAGGTACAAGACCATTGGATGAACCAATATAATCTATTAGGTAGTTAGATGTAATAACTGCTTTTTTAAGTTTTTTCTTTTTGTTGTTGGAGTGGATTATTATTTGGTGCTATAGGCAAAGATTTTGAAGTTTGGTTTGATGTTATTATTTCTCTCATGTTGAAATAGTTATCTACTAGTTTCTCATACTGTTCCCATGCAAAATCATCTTCTAATATTTTTAGAAGTTTTGCATATCCTCTTTCTGATAGTAAGTAAATATTCCTACTCCTATTTACTGCATTCTGAGTATAAATTCCGTTATCGGTTAAACCGATCTCGAATTCTGTACCCTTTAAATTTATAATATCAATTCCATCTTTGAATCTTATTCTATTTACATTTATTCTTTCATTAATTTCCCTTAATTCCCTATCATGTATATCAGCTATATCTTTGGCTAAAATAGATCTTCTTCCTTTTCCAAATCCACCTTCTATGTGATTAAATTCCATGTCATCAATAGAAATTTTTCCTTTTAATATTAAATCCATCATAATCAATTTCTCCCTTCAATTTATGGGTTCTTGAATGAGATTGCCAACTATGATACAATATTTCATAGAGGGTAACCTCTGGTCAAACAGTCCCTAAATCCTTGGTCGGTGGAGGGGGCTGTTTCTTATTTTTTGTCCTCTTGATTTTCTTCTAGCAGTTTTTTATATATTCAATTAATATACTTTGCATATCTTTACCACTATTTATTGAATATATTTTAAATTGCCTATGAAGTTCATCATCAAGTCTTACTGTTAAAGTTTTAATTCTAATACACCTCCTATACTTATTATCATTCTATCATTCTAGAATGATAATAGCAAGAGATACTTTCAAAATATTTCCAATAAAAAAATCAGCTCGACCAAAGCTGATTATAAGTGGATTTTTAAAATTTATAAATAAGAAATAACTTTTTAAGATATTGACTATAAAATAAAACAACATATATGTTTACTTTAGTCAATATTTTGGTATAATATAAATAAGGTAATCGACTCCACAAAAGTGTGGTTACCGTACAACTTGTTAGTTAATTTTAATCACTCTGTACGGCGAATACAGAGTGATCTTTTTATCTTCTATCTATATAGGAGATAAGTGATAAGATAAACATTGCAAACGTAATCATTAAAGAGATTGCTTGAAATGTACTCATCTACACCACCTCCTTCCTTTCTCTTCGGAAGTATGGCGGTAACCACACCCTGTATTTATGTCGACTACCTTATTCTACGATTTTATCACGACCAAAACTTTATTTCAATATATTACCTTTATTTTGTAAATCAAAGTTTCTATTTCTTAAAAAAGAAAAAACTATAACTAATAATCGCTTTCTGTCTGTTGAATCTTATTCATATTCTTTAAGTAATTCTTGCTTGCATACTAGTATTATGCAGTGTTTTACTATTTCAATTCGTTCTTCATAAGCTGTCTTGCATTCTTTAGTCATAATTGACACTCTTCCTATTCCAGAAGACTTTGCTTCCTCATAACCATTATACTTTAAAATCCACTCTCTGAGTTGCCTAGTTGATTTAATGCCGTACTTTTTACAAATTCCCATTAAAGAATAATCACCAGCTAGATAATCTTTTACGGCTAAAAATTTAAATTCTATTGTTGAATGCTTGAAATATTTACATTAAGCTCTTTAACTAAATAGTTTAGTGAATCTTTATCTTGAAGATATTTTTCAATAGCTTCAGTTTTTAAAAACTTGGCACTTTATTTTTTCTTCCCACAAAAATATGCTCTTAATTGTCTTAAACAGTTTTTATTATTTTAACTGTCTACAACAAGGAGAGCATATCAAAATTGCAATATATTTTAAAAATTATTTTATCATTTAGTTATTTAACAGTAACATTTCCGAAGCCGATATCACTATTATCATAACCAAACTCGCTGTTAAAGGGTAATACAATCTCTAATTGCTTTACACCTGTCACTGGTATTGTAATTTTTTGTGGAAGATCAGGATGTTTTATTAAATATGTTTTATATAGTTCTCCATCTAAATAAATTTCAACATTTCTTCCTATATCAGGATGCAAAAATCTAACTGCTCCAAGAACTCCTTCAATTTCCACAAATCTTTCATCTAGATTAAATAATAAGCTATGATCACTTGAACTTACAAACCCATTATTATATTCTTTACCACCCATATTAAATGATTTTCTATCATCTGATTTATATACCTTCCACCACTCTGCCTGATAAGGTGGTTCTACATCTGCCAAATACTGGACTTGGTTAGAAGCCTCAATAGGCTCACTCATTATTACTGTATTTGTTGCATTATCCCATTCAACATTTTTTCCTATTGCCTCTCCTACTGCTCTTACAGGTAAATATGTAATTCCATTATAAATAAAAGGTTGAATTTCTTTACCATTTGAGTCTTTTCCAAATTGAACGGTTTTACCATCTATAACCAATTTGATATTATTATACATAACTTCAATGGTATTTCTTACTGGTGAAGCGAAAGCTGTCACTGATAATAAAGTAATCAAACTAATAACAGCAATTGATAAAATAAGTCTTTTCGATGCCTTCTTGCTAATCATTATTTTCCCCCTTAATTTTTATATTAATATAATAATATCTTCAAAAGATTATTATATATTCTGAAAGTAAAATTCTATTTAAAAATCTTCAAGTAAGAAAAATTCGTCTGTATATTCATTGTCTTCCGAATAGTATTTTAAAGTTGCTGAATAATTTAACTGACCACTCATTGTACCTTGTTGAAACCTTATTAAATTGGTATCTTTATCTATATAGAATTCAAACTTTGTTTGGTTATCTGGATTGTCTGTATTCCTTTTTATATACATAATATGGTAAACATTGTCATCATCAAAATCATTATTATATGGTCTTTTAAAGCCATCTTTAAATCTTATAAAAGAACCCGATTCACTTTCAGCAAATATTTCTAAAAAGGATACGGAATCTCTAATAGCTGGCTCTACTATGTCTGGATATTCCTCGATTAATTCTTCCAAATCAATCCCTTCTATTATTTGGCTTCTTCCGTTAATATTTTGGTTTTTTAGTATTTCAAATACTTCAGCTCCTGATAAACCTGCTGGTAAATTAGGTCCACCATTATCAGAATAACTAGGTAATATGCACTTATACTTTTCACCATCAAAGACTGTGGTTCCAATTTCCACATCCCTTGTTTTGTAATCTTTCACTTCATAAACAGTCCTAAATCTTCCTTTCTCATCCTGATTATGATATATATTAAAATAATCTGTACCTATTGACAATTCATAAACACCTTCAAAATGTGCAGAAAAGTTATTAGTTCTTTTAGTCTGTTCCAATGCTTTTTCAATTACTTCTCTAACTGATATCCCATCAAAATCTCTATTCTCTGGAAATCCATATTCTGAAAACCTCCCGTCACGAACTCTCATACCATTACTATCTATCCTTATAACACTTAGTTCATCTAAAGTAGTATCACTACCGTCATTATTAATAAGTATTTTGCTTGTAATATCCTTTTCAGCTACTTTAGTATCTACTAAATCATTGTTAGCACTTAAACTACTATTGTCAGGATTAGAGCTACAAGATACTAAGGTTAACATAATTACTGATAAAATAATGATAAACCCTAATCTTTTCTTCAATTGAAAAACCTCCTTTTTATAAAAAATACACCTAGCCATTATACCATGTAATAATATGGAAGTCCATCCATATATATCTAAATAAGTTAACTATCCTTCAAAATTATATTTAGAGTCAAAGTCATTAACACTAAGTACTATCAACCCATGCTAGGAACCTTCACTCATAAGATTGTATAGGCGAGAAGTAAGTCTTCAGCTTGATTTTTTTAAAAACTTGGCATTTTATTTTTTCTTCCCATAAAAATATGCTCCTCCTTGTCTTAAGCAGTTTTTATTATTTTAACTGTCTACCACAAGAGGAGTTTGTCACTTCATTCTTAATCATCATTTCATTAATATTATCTACTTTGGAATAAACGATTGAAGTTTTATCAATTATACTCTCTTTAATATTAGTTTCTATCAACCTAATATTCTCTTTAATATCCCTATGTTGTCTAGATAATATATTATCTTCTACGGAGTTTTTGAATATTTTTTGAGGTATAATTTTATATTTTCCTTTTCAATATCCCCTATTTATTTAAAGAAAAAAGCCATAACTAATGATGGCTTTGTATCTGTTGAATTCTATTCATATTTTTTAAATGATCTATAATATCAATATTTACTGCTTGAATAACAGTTGTAAAGCTATTTAATATATTATCCGATTACCTCATCCTACTTTTATTATTGACTATGCTTTATTTCAATATATTAACTTTAGTTTTATAAAAATAGATAGTCGATATTAATCTTTGTTATAGTTCGGCTTTAATTCTCTAATTACCATACTAAATTTACCACCATGTACATTGAACCCATTATTAATATAAAATTTCTTTAAGTTTTCTACTCCTATTGGAGTGCTATTAAATAGTTCCCCTTCTATAGTATTTACACTTGTATTTTTAACTATATAAATAAATCTTTTCAATATTTGACTCCCATGACCCTTACGTTTTTCTCTAAACGTGTCAATTGATTCAATATAAGCAATCTTTTCCTTATTACAATCATTTAATTCTAAGCTAGCACTTAACTCAGCTATAGGTGATGTCCTTATCGGAATTTCTTCTAGCCTATAAGTACATAGTTCTATAGTATAGTTATTTTCTCCTATACTTGGTCTCCAAGTTTCTGCAATATAATATAATTCATTATTTGAAAAATATATATTAATATTATGCTCACCATGTTGATTTAAAATAAAATTAAGGTTATCCATTATATTATCGTAGGCTTTTTTATCCTTGTTATTTTCTCTTATATATTCTCCTTGACTTTCTAATCTTTCTTCTGCAAGCATATATAGTCTTTTCCATTTAGAAAACATAATGGATTACCCCCTATCATTATTTTAACTATCTAAGAACACTTTCACTAAATCATATATATCCTCATACCTATTTATTTGATATAATAGAAATCGTTTAGAGTGCTTTTTAGCTTCTGCTCGTTTTTGAATCTCATGAAAGAGATATCTAATTATCTGCTCTTTTTTATCTTCCGAAATAGAGTCGTTGTATTTAACAAAAGAGAATATTTCCCTCATTAGTCTAATCTTTTTTCTACCCCATTTCATATTACATAAATCTCTATACCCTTTGTCTAAATAATATAACATTAAATCGTCTTCTTTTTCTCTTATAATAATCTCCATTCTTATTCCTCCTCCATTTTGGGTATTAAAAAATCAGCTCGGTAAAAGCTGATTATAAATGGACTTTTTAAATTTATAAATATTAAATAACCTTTTAAGATATTGACTATAAAGTAAAACAACATATATGTTTACTTTAGTCAATATTTTGGTATAATATAAATAAGGTAATCGACATCACAAGATGTGATTGCCACCTAGCGAAATAAAATTTTTAAATCACCCTAGCATGGCAGTGCAGGGTGACTATTTTTTTGTCTTTCTGTTATCTTTCGTTAGATTAATAATCAGAGAGATCAGCGATAAAGTAAAAACAGAGAACATTATCATTAAAGATAAAGCTTCAAATGTACTCATCGCACCACCTCCCTTCTTCCTTGGTGAGGTGGCATCACACCTGCATATATCGATTACCTTGTCCTAATTTTATCATTTACAAGGTCTTATTTCAATATATTACCTTTATTTTATAAATCATATCTTTAATTATTGATTCAACATTCGCAATTTAAGAATAAATAAAGAACCTATATCTCAGGCTTCATTTCATCTTCTACATTGTTTTCTAATATTTGTTCTATTAAATTATTATATATAGTTCGTTAGCATTCTCCATTTCTATCGTATAATTTAACAAAAATTTTTATCATACTACACAAATGGAAATAAAATTCCCATCACATCATGAATCGGCTGGGATTCGTCTAGATATCTTTTTAACCACTCATACTTTTTTATAATTTTTTCATATGCATCTTTCTGAGCTGAATTGTTAGCAATTTTCAATTTCTGATTCTGGATTTCTCTTTGAATTAGAATATACAAGTCTTCACTTAACTGCTCATATTCAGAATAGTTAACCCCTAGTTCAAAACTGTTAAGATAGTGCAAATAATATTCTTTGTCCTCATCTTGTTTAACTATATTCCCATTGCTTTCTTGAATAAGCTGTTTCTCCTCTTGACTACTTGCATTATCAAGCCACTCCTGATTTAACGCTAATACATTAGTAGCAATATAATCATCCATTATAATACGAGGAACAACCGATATTTTATCCTCAAAATAATGTGCCCTATTTACCGCTGGACCAAAGAATAAGCTTCGTTCTTTTTCATAGTAAACTTTGTCATATGCAATTCCACCTCTACATAGAAAACCCTTTTTTAAAAATTGCATTATTAAATATTCTGTATTTCTTAAAGCTATATCAAATAGCTTTCTCAAATCTTTTCTACCTTCTTCAATTCCCTCTTTGAAATTATATATGATATACGCACAGTCTGAAAATGTATATATTACCCTTTCATACGCAGTATGTGGCTTATCATAACTCTGATTTTTCTCAAGTTCTCCATGAAAAGTTTCATTGATTTGAAACAGTTCATCAAAATCATTTCTATCCTGACTTCCTAATATATCAATAAAAAACACAAGAGCATCTACATAGCCCATTTGCCTCACCCCGTGAAAAATAGTGGTTAGAAATGTATCTTTCTAACTATTATTATATCATTCTCCCTTACAGGATATCAAATCTTAATTGAATATCAACTAAATTTCGTTATAGAATGAAATATTTCCTTTTCTAAATTATGATGAAAAGCATTTCATCTGCTATACACATCTACACTTGATGGTGATGTATGACTATCAAGGGTTTAATCAAAGTTATAAGGAGTTTTTGAATACCTTTTATGGTATAATCTTACATTTTCTTTTTCAATAACCCTTATTTATTTAAAGAAAAAAGCCATAACTAATAATGGCTTTGTGTCTGTTGAATCTTATTTATATTTCTCAAGTGGTCTATGCTATTAAAATTCACTGCTTAAATCGCTATTTACGAATGTTTTCAGAGAAGACTTTAAATCTATTTTCACATATTTGTTCCATTTTGAATTTAGGCGGCTCGCCTTTTTCCCAATTTCCATAACCATTTTTTATAAGCCATAACCCTATATCTTTATTAATAAATTCTCTACAGTTTTTCCTAAAAGATGATTTATTTATGTTCACATCAATAGTTTTTTCTTCGCCTTCTAATCCTAAAACAACAAACTTCCATTCGCTATTAAAAACCCTGTCTATATTATCACGGCTAATTTTAAATCCATATCCTGAGTCAGTGCAATTCCGTTTTCCGCTACTCCATGCAGTTACTATCATCTAAATCAAATCCCCTTTCTATTATGACCAGTTTTAAAATTCATTTTCCAACTCATCATCTTTTTCTAAAACTTCATCATAATCTTTAAAATTGTCTTTCTTTATATCTAGTAATTGCTCTGCAATCAATAGTTTTTTAGTTAGTTTCTTATTTTCATCTATGAGATTTTTATTATCTGATAGACTTTTATCATTATCTAGAGTGATTTTATTTAGCTGTTCCCTAATATTTTTGTTCTCCGCCTTAAGTTCTATATTCTCCGCTATTATCTTTTCATTATTTGATATGAGATTATTTAATTTTTCCATAATCCTTTGATTATCCATTTTTAATTCTTGCTTTTCTAATCTAATACTTTCAATATGTGATTTAAGTTCTTTATTTTCCGATATTGCCTTTTCCCAATCGAATACTAATTTACTAACATTGCTTCTTATTTCTTTTTGATTAGCATCTAAGTTTCCATATCTTTCCTCATTCCTGATTACTATTTCATTTGTTTTATCAACCTTATTATAAATATTTAAAGTTTTTTCTAATATCACTTTTTCAATATTCTGATGTTGGATATATAGAGAACCCTCATCAGTATTTCCAATTTTACTTTCAACTTTTTTCCATCCGCGGTTATCACTCCAAGTATTAAAAGCGAAAGATAAAACACTACCAAGTAAAACAGCAATTACAGTTGCTATTCCTACATCCATAATAAATTCCCCCCAGTCCATATTTTTCACCTCCATTATAATATATTTGTCAGACATCCTCAATTTCAAAATAAAAAAACAGCCTCAATTAAGCTGTATATTGACTATATAATATAATTTTTTTAATGTTTACTTTAGTCTATATTTTGGTATAATATAAATAAGGTAATCGATGTCGCAAGATGTGATTGCCACCATAGCTAAATAAACTACAGTTTAGTCACCCTGTTGCAGCAGGGTGCTATTTTTTTCTGTCGTTATTCCTAACGATTGCTATAACAAATGTTCCAAATGTAAGCATTAACATTAAAGCTTCATATGTTGTCATAGCAACCACCTCCTTTGTAAAAGAGGTGGCAAAACACACCCTGCATATCGATTACCTTGTCCTAATTTTATCACCGATAAAGCCTTATTTCAATATATTAGATTTATTTTTGTGGATTATAGCCTCTATTTTTAAAAGAGGGAAAAAGTATGATTATTAATGTATTTTTGTCTATTGAGTATTATTCATCTTGTTTATATAAATTATCTCTTCTACCTCTCCATTTTTTATTTCTCAAGGAATATTCCTTGATTCTAATAAACAATATGACAATTGCTATCATCGAAATATGTTTCTAGCGTATTCATAGGAATATTTTGCTAAACAAAATCATTAATTATTTTTTTATCCTTTGCATAATGAAGATATAAAAATCCTTTATCTGAAAGCTTTTCTCTTGTACTTCTACTAATTGCTAAATAATTGACGGCAATATCAACAGCACTTGTTACTCCTATTCCTGATAAGGTTACTGAAGGATGTACATCTGCAAGCTTATATCCTGCCAATCCAGCACAAATTGCAATCATAGTAGGTGAATTAATATTAATAATTGATTTCAGTGAGGATAAAAAAAGTTTATTCTATGCCCTTTAAGCATCTTCATTGTTTCTTTTGCTTCTAATTGAATAGTTTCATTAAATCTAATTATTTTTTCCTTATAATCATATTCAGACTCAGAATTACTGATTTGTTCTTCAAAGTCATTTATTTTCTTACGAAACTCAATTAAATTTTCTTTATACTTCCTTTTAAATTGTATTATCTTCTCATATGGAACATCTGGGGCAGGAGTAGGTAAAATATTTAAGGACAAATTTATTATAGGTGTCCTTCCACTATTAATTTGTTTCTTTAAAGCATAATTTAAAGGATATAATCTATTTATCTCCTTTATTTTATCAGTTCCAATAACTGTAAAATTTACATCACTTAATGCTGAGTATTTAGCAAGAGTAGACATATATATATCTCCTAGAGTTTCATCAAAAATCATCCAATTTTCATCTAATGAAATTACTCTCAGTTCATTAAGAAGAACTTCGCTAATTCTATCAGACATCTTATCTATATGAATATTGTACGTATCAGATAACCTTTTTCTCTCTGTCATTGTCTCACTAATTATTCTATTACCCTTTCTCCTTTTACTCCCTACATTAATATGTCTTTTTATTTTGCTGATACACTCTGTCTCAAAATCTCTATAATATATACTATCCATTAATTCATCTGGATAAAATGGGCGATACTCCCCTTCACCTGCTAGTTGAGCTATTGGTTTACTACTTAAATAAAGAGCCCTTTCCATTCCTCTCGGAACAATGGAACTAACCTCATCCCAATAAAGTAACGCTGTTTTTAGCCAAACCCCGTCTGGTATTTCAATATTTGGATAATACATTATTGTTCTTCTCATGATTACTCTCCTTTATCTTCCCATTTCCCATTCATCTTCATATTCTACTATCTTATTATTTAAAATTATATTTTCCTGTTTAAGTTTTACATTTTCTTCTTTTAATTTAATATTTTCTTCATTTACTCTTTTCCATTCTTCTCTAAAACCCTCAATTGTTTTAAAACTATCTTCTAATCTTTTTTGTCCATCCCCAAGATTATTATATCTTGTTTCTTCTACTTTATCTCTTACTTCTAAAATATCCTTAATATTGTTACTAGAAAGTTTTATCTCATTTAATATCTGTTCCTTATTCATATTCCCCAATTTTTCAAGAGATTCATGTTGCTTGCTTAATGATCCGACTTCTGTATTTCCTATCTTACTATCAATTTTACTATTAATTTGATCTTGGAATTTCTTTTCATCTATTATACCTTGCACTATTTTAATAAAGCCTCCTAGTGTTGCTAGTGCCATTGACCCAGCTACCGTAATTATTGCTGCTTTTACTACTGGTTCCATTAGTATTACCTCCCAATCCAAACTTTCACCTCCATTATAATATATTTGTCAGACATTCTCAATTTCATAATAAAAAAACAGCTTCAATTAAGCTGTATATTGACTATAAAATATAATTTTTTGATGTTCACTTTAGTCTATCTTTTGGTATAATATAAATAAGGTAATCAGATTCACATAAATGTGATTGCCACCATGCGATTAAACGATTTTAATCACCTTGTACTGGCATACAGGGTGATTATTTTTTTCCTTTACTGTTTATCCTTTGTTAGCTTAACAATTAAGGAGATTAGCGATAAAGTGAAACCTGAAAACATTATCATTAACTTATCAAGACCTAATTTAAAAAAATATTGAAAAACAGAAAAAGGGATATATTATATATGTATAATATGTCCCCCTTTTAATAATATCTGTAACTTATTAATAAATTAATTTGTAACTTTTGATGCACATAATATAAATGATGCGTCTTTCATAAAGCTAAAGATTATTAAATTATTTTTTAAACCTACTTTCATATTTTGCCATACTTATACTCCATTCTAGAAAACATAATATTTAACAAATAATTCCTATAACCTTATTTCATAGCGACAAGTTTTTCTTTTACCATCTTTATACATTGGGTGCCATTGAGGTACATCTACGATTTCCAATAAATTTGCTCCACAATATTCACAAGTTTTTCTTGAAGCTATATTATCAGGATCACATGTGATAATTAAAGTATCAAGCCCATGTTTTCTTGCTAGTTCAAAAAGCATTAAACATGCCTTACCTGCATAGTAATGACCTCTATATAGCTCATGAATAGTATAGCCAATATTACCTCCAAATTCAGTGTTTATATTATGCCCTATTCGCAAGTCACAATCTCCCAGTTCCACTCCATCTGAACGTCGACATATTTTGAAAAAATATGCTGGAACATATCTCTTATCAACATCAGCATCTACAATTCTATATAATTGTAAATAAATTTCTTGATCCATTAATTCTTTGGTATCCAAAAACATAATTTCCACCTCAGCAAATATAAATAATCTTTGATCCATATTATTCTACAAATACGCAACAACTAATAATTATATTATACCAATATTTGTCATATTATTATATGTTCTTATAGATATCAGCATAACTAATTTTGACTTGTTCTCTTAATTGTTTATTTTCTTCTTCCAGTTTCTTAATTTTTCTCTTAAGACTCGCAATTATAGCATCTTTATTATTATCATCCATTTCCCTTTTAACCTGTTTTGGAATAGGTACTTGTGATTGTTGTCGCTTTAAAGCTTCAATCCTTTCTCTAATGTCAAGATTATTATATAAAGTTGCTTTAGAAACTCCTGATTCATTAGCAACACTATTAAAATTAATGTTCGTATTTGCTTTAATGAGTCTCTTTATAGATTCATTCACCTTTAAAAATTCAAAATAAAGCTTTAAACTATAATAGCTAATTTTTAACTGTTCTTTTAGTTGCTCTTTTTCCTTTTCTAACCTTTTAATTTTTCTTTTGAGGTTTTCAATTGAGGTGGCAATTACACCCTGTTTTTCCGATTACCTTGTCCTAATTTTATTATCACTAAGACTTTATTTTAATAATTAGCTCTAGTTTATTATCCTATCAATCTATTTATTAAACTTATTCCTTTTCTTTTCGATTTAATCGGATAAATTAAATTAGATAATTCATCTATACCCTTATTAATAATATCTGTTGACACTATACTTTCATCTACATAAACTTGGCTTAATAAACTATTCTTATAAAATTCTTTATCAAAAGGTATTTCAATAATTGTATCATTTATTTGAAGTCCTCCATTTTCTCCTTCAATATATGGGATTTGTCCTTTATATAATCCAATTAGATCTCTTGATGTTATTTTGCATTTTATATGTTTATTAATTACCAAATAAACTTTTGATAGATTTACACCTTCTAGCATAGCTTGTCTTAAATATATTTTACACTTATTAATGTCCATAATATCTAATGTTGATACATGAATAATCATGTCAATCCATTTTAGTATATTTTGTTCAAGAGTTAAATCTGCATCAATCAATACTATGTCATTTTTATATTTATGAGTTTCAATTAAATTTAATATTTGATTATTGTCGTTTGGCTTGATAACTAAGAGATTATCGTTTAGCCTTAATTCTTTATATTCCTCGTCAATAACTATATTTTCATTTCCCCAAGACTTTATTGAAAATAAACCATTTTCAGCTGCATCTATTACTAGCACTTTCTTACTTTTTGAATAATTTGCAGCCAACAAAGATACTACAGTTGTAACTCCAGATTTTCTTTCTCCTAGTGCAGCTACTACTTTTTTGTAATCATCAGGTATTATATAAACATACTCTTTTTCTATTTTAGTAATAATTTTTGTTGGGGACTTATTTACTTTATCTTTTTCAATTACTGTTCGTCGTTTTTTTTCTTTATTCTCTGCTTCAGAAATATCTATTCTTTTGTAATACTCTAACGCCTCTATTTTTGATCTAGACTTCTTTATTAATCTAGTTATCAATTCAAATCTAATATCATCTGAAAATATTAGGTCATATACTTCTAAGCTATATATCTTTTCAATAAATATTTCATCTTTATTCTCACTATTTGCAATAAATATAATTCTTGTTGTTTCAGAAATATTTCGTATTTCTTCAATTACTTTTACAGTAATAAGATTTTCATTTTCAAGTTCTTCATTCAATATTAATAAATCAAATCCTTTTACCTTCTCTTTAATTTCATTTACGTTTATTGCTTTATCAAATTTAAAATCATATCCATTCTCTTTTTCATATTCATGTAGAATTCTTTTTTCCAAATTATAATTTAAATCCTGATTGAGTGCAAATAATATTTTCAACATTTTTCACCCCTTTTTATAGTTTCTCCAGCTGATGAAGGCTTAAATTTGTGTTGACAGTATTAGATTTCAGGTACATTTAAAAATAATAAAGTAGCATAGAATATTTTTATATCCTTCAGCTACTTTTGTTATATATTATGCTTCTAGTTCCCACTCATCTTCTTGTTCATCTATGATAGTTTCATTTACTAATTCTTTTACTAATATGGAGGTTTCTCTTGGCTTGCTTGAATCAAAGGATTTTATAAATTCATTCATAACCTTAACTGCCTATTCTTCTAAACTATCAGAATTAACCTCTCTCGAATTATAATGATGGTCACTATTGCTCATAATCTTATCAAATATTTTTTCTTTAAATATATCCTTGATGTATTTTTTATATAGATGTTCATACCTAAGAGATATATGCATTTCTGTAATTAATATATTAAAGTATTCTTCTTGAGATATCTCTTTATGAAGCTCTTTTACTGATTGAGAAAAACTTATAAAACTGTCAGTCATAACTATAGCATCTAAAAAATGTTTATAAAACACCTCTTTACTTCCTGCATACCCCTCCATAATTAAAACATTATAGCTCGTTGTAGAACTCTACAACTCGCATATTTACCGCACCCTAATCTATTGAAATGGCAAGGTTCCTCCAATTTTGGGTATATATACAGTACCAAAAATACCCTCGTCAGACCAATTACTTCCTTTATTATAAAATAAGTGCAAATGTTTCACTCATTTTTGAGTGTTACATCTACACTTTTATAGTACCAAAAATAACCTACTTATCTCATATAGGTATATTAATTCTTTATCAAATGAACAAAGTAAGTGATTATCTCGTCTTTATCGTTTGTTTTTATGAAACATCTCCATACTAGATTGAACCTATAAAGCCTTGCTACTGAGGCAACATATAATGCTCCAAGTTGGTCTATAAGCAATTTTTATCAATATAATTATTTATAAACTATTTCTCACCTAATATATATTTAATTGCCTCCTCTATATACTCATCTCTACCCTCTTTTATTCCTTCTACTGTTTTTTTAATATAAATATCTGGAGTAAGTCCAACTCTTTGTGTTTGACCACCTTCCTTGGTATATATACCAAGGGATGTAAAATATATCTTATTTCCTCCGGGAAGAGGTAATGATATGGCATCTCCATCTGCACCTATGGAGCTTTCTCCCATTACAGCCACATTTTCTCCATTTCGTAATGACATAATAACGTACTCTGATTGGCTACCTGAAGTTTCACCCATTAAAATAACTACCTTATTCTTGTATAAAAATGTCCCTGATTGTCCTCCTGATATTTCAGGTTTACCTTTTAAGAATGTTCCTAGAACAGCCTTTGATGGCTTTGAAATAACAGCAAAAGTCTTACTCTCTTTTGATAAATATTTTGGTAGCCCATGTATGCTTAAATCTGAAGGATACTGCCGTAAATCACAATAATTCCATTAGTACTAGAAAACTTATCCATTATCTCGGGGATTTCATCATATGAAAGTTTTGATGGATTTATAAGTCCTATATTATTTTCTAAAAGTTCATGAGATGTTGAAATATCTATCCTAGGGTTATAATCTTCAACCCCTTCAATGCTAAGAACTGTTTCTTCATTATTTCTTAATACAGTTACTTCCATTGTTTTATTATGTGACCTTAAGACCAAAGGTGCCAAAATTAATATCTTTTCATCAGTTGGATAGGAACAATATTTTTTTACTTCGTCAATTACATTATTGATGTCTTTCCCATTTATTTTTACTAAAATATCACCTGGGTTTAATTGACAACTATCTCTATATTCTTTACCTATATAATATATTACAAGTTCTCCATTTACCTGTGTTAATTTAGCAGGAGCTGTATATTTTCCAAATTCATTAAATAAATAATCCCTGTCTTCAAAACGCACATGAGCATCATGAAGATAGACACCTATTTCAGCTAATGTAAGTTCATAACTTTGTTTATCTGTCCCTTTTATCATCCTAGGTATAAATGCAAGAAGCTGTTCATTCCAATCATCATCCATTATATCTAAATATGGGAAATAATATTCTATTGCATTCCAAAATCTGAATAATCCTAACAGTCTATAATCCGTATCCATGTAGCTCATATCTTCATAGCTTTTTTCATTTTTAAACATAGGCATACCAAGATTAATAAAGTATACAGGAGCATTTCTACGGTTTACTTCTGGGATTACCTTAAGCTGTGATAAAGAGTCTGAAAGAGAAGCACCTAAATAGGATTCATCTTCTATCCAGTTTGTATCAGCTTGCACAACTTTATCTTTTTCCGTTGCTGATTCCCATTTAGTATCTATATCAGATGTTTTATAGTCAATTTCTCCAAGTTCTACAAACCATTTATATAGAATATTATTGACCTGTTCTTCACTTTCTGAGTTGTAAACTATGGGTATTAAATTAAGTAGCTCTTCATCCCAATCTTTCTCTCCTAGTAAAAATACAGGATGACTATATTTTACATAGCCCCAAACTCTACCAAGTTTGTGTAGGTTTTTAGTTTGCAAATCAGAAACTTCTGTTGCCTGAAAATTAGCTTTAGTATCTTTTTCCTCCTCTGATATTTCTTTTCCCATAATATCTTCTGTAGTTTTTTTATAAGAACAGCCTGTAAATGTAAACACTAAAACAAAGATAAATAAATATACTACTAATTTTAATATTTTTATTCTTCTCATATATATCTATATCTCCATTCATAATGAATATAAGTTAATAAAAGGAACTTATAACTTTTACTAGCTTATATTCTCACTATTTATAATTTACACATGGAATTAAAAACGAAAAACAAATAGAAATTGAAGTCAAAGATAGTTATCTTATCAAGGCCTAAATCAAAATCATCAAAATTTCCAGATTAAATTTAAAAATTCTCATAAAATTAAGGCATGGCAGAAATCTCCTTTTTAGCTAAATATTTAAATATATTTTATTGATTAAATAATTAATAATCGTTGTTCATTTACATTTAATTTGTTCATTATTAATGAATAAATAGTTTCCAAGACTCCAGAATATCCTTCAAGATAACTATATTTTTTAAAATCATCTATAGAAATATCATTATCTTTATTATTACTCATTCTATAAATAATAAGATTTGCTATTTCCATTGCTTTATTCAGAAACACAGTATTTTTTGTGTCATTATACATACCTTTCATTATAGCAGCTAAGCCAGAATAGCCATGGCATACCATATATGTATAATAGATATTTTATATTAATTATTTATATTTCACAAGCTTATTTTTGTTATTTTCAGACTTTTCTAAAACATCGAGTATGGTAATATAAGTATAAAAAATATAAATAATTGAGACCAAAATATAGTAGCTATTTCGTGTGTTGAAAAAATATCCAAGTAATATTCCCCCATATTTACCTCTTTAAATCAAGTAGTATTTTTTAATACTTCTAATTGATTTTTTATTATTTTAGTAGATCATTTTATGCAAAATAATTTATTTTACATGAAATGTCTATCTTAATCCTAACCTAATAAAAGTAACATCTATATTTTTCTATAAACAATGACTTTTGCTCACTTTATATAGTAGTTAAACCTCTTTCTAACAGGATTTATATCCCAAACTTCCTTCGTCCAACTTAATCTATATGTGAGTCCCGTCATGCTCATATGCAGGATTTTATACTATCTGAAATAAAACTTTGATTTGGGCAAAATTTGCCCAAATCAAAGTTTTCCTCTAAATCATCAGCTTTATATCCATTTTATTTTTTGATTTTCTTTTTCAATATCCGTCAGAGGGTTCGGGAGACTTCCCGAGTATTTAGGGGTCAAGGGGGGAGGCAAACTCCCCTCTTGCAAGGCTATTTATCGGGCGAAGTCCGACAAATAGGAGACTTGCCATACTATAAGTACAAGCTTTAACTATCCTCATTCTTTTTTGTTTTTGGTTATTGAAAAAGAAAATTATTTCTGTAAAGTTATTCATTTTGACACCCCTAATTAATTTCTAATAGCATCTGATGCTATTGAATTTTTCTACAATAAAAAAGAAGCTACTTTTCTAGCTCCCATTTATCTTCTAACATTGAATTTATTCCGTTTAGTTTTTGATATGCTCTTAAAACTGGACTATTTATAGTTGATATTTGATTTATAAAACTTTCCTGTTCTTGCTTTGTAATAGAACTTGTTATTTTCTTAAATATTTCTATCATTTTAATATAATCACAATTAAAAGAAGCCACGCTTGCTTCTACCATTTCAGTTTGAGATATATTATAAAAATCAACATCATATCCTGCTACTTGCGCTAAATACTCTATCATTATTCTTTGAGTTCTTCCATTACCTTCTCTAAAAGGATGGATTACATTGATTTCGCTTAAATAGTAAGCAAGTTTTCCGGCTATATCTTCCTGTACTGTTCCTATTAAAAACTTTTCTTTTCTAAGTTTGGAAAATATATCTTTAAATCCATCAGAAATATACATTTGATTATAAAATGTATTCCCCTTTGATATATTAACAGTTCTTAACTCACCAGCCCATTCATAAATATCTTTAAATATATGCCTATGTATATCCTGTAAATGTTTTAAATCAAAGTTTCCTCTAACTGGCTTTTTACTAATTTCTGCCATACGAAGAGATGTGATTTTTCTTTCAACCACATCAAGTTCTTCTCTATTAGTTATATTAAGTTTATTTCTTAGTACAAAAGAGTTGGGATAACAATATCTACTGTCCCATTCGTAAGTATAATCATAATCTCTTTTCATATTCTTACCTATATATCTACAGTATGCTTTTCCACCAATTTCCTAGTCATCTCATCAAAACTAATCTTTTCAGTAAGGCATATCCTAATTCTTTCTTTATCTTCCTCACTTAAAGGCATACCTTCTATAGACATATTTCCGTCAACTTTTCTTATAATCTTTTCTATATCTTTCATAGATATCACACCTTTTCTTTTTCTCCTTAATTATATTATACCATAATAAATACTATTTTACACAAATTCAAAATCTCTTAAACTGTTTTCAATACTTAAATTGATGTACTTATTATTTTTTTAATAATTATAATTCCATTTCATAATCCTCACTTTCTTCATTTTCTAATTGTATTTCTTTTGAATTACTTTGAACACCACTATTAATATAAACTAAAACCTCATTAAAATCCTTTAGATTAGGATACTCTATATTTACTCTGTATCTACCTTCGTATTCTTGTCTTATATTCTTTGCAGCATTAATTCCCCATTTATCATTGTTAAGACATATGTTTATTTCATTAATGTTAGGATTGTTCTCAAGATATCTATCTAATGCTATAGGTGCCAAACATCCTAATGATAACATATGATGATTAAATTCACCACCATTAAAGAATCTCTTGCTTAGGGTCAAATAGCTCATAAGCTCTATTGGAGATTCAAAAACATAAAGTTTATTTGTCTTTCCTGGGATATTGAAAGAAAAAGCTTTATTGCTGTTTTCTACCTCTCCCTTAAAAACATTATTGGAGTTTGTACCTCTAAGACCTGCATATCTTGATATTCCTTCTGCATCATAGCCAACAAATACACAGTTCCTTTTTTCATCTTCATAGAGTATTTTATTCTGTATACAATTATATACAATATCTTTATCAATGCCTCTAGTGTGTATGAGATATGCTATCATGTGATTAAAAGTTTTATTTTTCTTAGGTAATATAAATTCTTTACTTTCTTCTATTTGAATGTCTTTTCTATTATTCTGTATTGGATTGGTTTCATAGCTATTATCTAATAATGTTTTTACTGCTTCCACCCATTTCTTGTTTTCTAAAAACATTACTAATTGAATTGGTCCTCCACCTTTACCTTGTGAAAAGCAATTCCATCTGTTCTCTACTGGATCAATATATAGCCCCCCATGCCCTTCTACTTTAAAAGTTCTTCCTGCTCTTTTAGTATCTAAATTTAAACTATTTATGTAATCCATTATGTTAATGTTATTGGCTATATAGATTTCTTCATCTGTAAATCTTTTGACTGCCATAGAAACACCTCCAAATGTTCTTAAATAGAAAAAGGGAAATATTAAAGAAGTTTTCTTTTATACTTCCCTTTTATGTTATTTATACAATTAAAAAACTAGCTATAGATACTTCTATTGCTAGTTTTAACTATGGTTCTAATTCCCAATCATCTTCTAATTCATTTTCACTTTCTTCTTCATGTTCATTATTTTTATAAATGATCAAACTACTTTCTATTATAATCATCATATTAATTATCAATACTTTATTCCATCTCAAACTCTTCTCCCTCTTCAATTTCATGATTTTGTGAGAAATAATCTTCAAGAAGTTCTTCTATAATTTTTTCAACTTCACTTATAGTACGATTTTCCGTAACATATTTCTGAACTATATTCTTAGTGAATTTTGGTGTAAATTTAGGCTTTTTACTTCCTTTTGGTTTATCAAAATATTTACCAGATAGAACTTCATAGGCTTTATCATAGTTGAAATTTCTTCCTTTAGATAAAGTCTTTAGAATTTCAGATTTTTTCAGTTCTACTTTGAATTTATGATCATCTAGTATAAATTCAACTATTTCTTGCTCATCTTCTTTTAAAAAAGATAAGTCTACTCCTGATGTAAAAGGAATTTCATTGTTGTCTAATCTAGCTTTTAAATCATATATTAATGTATCTATTCTTAAATAATCAGATACTGTTCTTGGAGATAGGCTATAACTTTCACCTATTCTTATATCACTGTTCAACTTTTCGCTGATTCTGCGAGAAGTTAAGTTTTCCTCTAAATCATCAGATTTAGACAGGCCTTCAATTTCATTTATCAAATCAATTCTTCTGCCTTGCTGCTTAATTGCTTTATGTCTTTCAGTTAATACTCTAGCCTTCTCAGAATGAGTTAGTTCTGAAAATGCTCTTTGTATTAAATTGGTTTCTGTGACTATTAACATTGCTTCTTCATCAGTTAGATATTCTTTAATAACTACTGGTATTTTTTCAAGTCCAGCTATCTTTGCAGAATTTGCTCTATTATGTCCTGATAATATTTCATATTTATTATCTTCCAATGGTCTAACTATGAGTGGAGTTATCACACCATGTTCTTTTATACTATCAACCATATCATTTAATCTTTCACCTTCATATAATTTAAATGGATGATTTTTAAAAGGAATAAGTTTGGATAGCTCTATTTCTGTGATTCCTGTTTTTTTAGGTTGATTTTCTTCTAAGTCATCATCAGTAATTCCTAATATGTCATTTACATTTATAATCCCTTTTACCATTCTCTCCACTCCCTTGCAAAATCTTTATATGATTCTGATACTTTATTCTTTGGATTATATTCTATAATAGATTTTCTATTCATTATTGCTTCACCTACTTTTACTGATATAGGTATCTTACTTTGAAATACTTTCATATCCAGATTAAACTTATTCTTAATGGAATCTACTGATTCATTTAATACTCTAGTCATTTCTTTAGATAAATGAGTCCTTTCATTTATCATGGTAATTAGTATTCCATCTACCGTTAAATTAGGGTTAATTTTTTTTCTTATTTTACTTATGTTATTTATTAAAAGTCCTAGTCCCTTCGCAGAGAGGTACTCAGGGGTTACTGGTATAATTATGCTATTGCATGCTGCTAATGCGTTTATAGTTAGCATACCAAGGCTAGGAGAGCAATCTATTATAATATGGTCATAATTATCTTCAATGTTTTCAATTACTGATTTTAATACCATCTCTCTACTCATTACATTTACTAAAGACATTTCTATTCCTGCCAACTCTAGAGAACAAGGAATTAAGTCTAAGTTATCTTTTATGTTTATAATATAATCTTCTTCTAATTCATTTTCTTCTATTGCTGCTGCCATTAATGTTTGTATGTTTATTTTATTATCTGCATTGTATCCTAGTGCAGCCGTTAAACTTGCCTGTGGATCAAAGTCTATAAGTAGTACTTTCTCTCTATTTTCTGATAGTACATAAGATAAATTAAGGGCAGTAGTTGTTTTTCCAACTCCGCCCTTTTGGTTTATTATTGCAGTTGTTTTTGACATTATAATTCCTCCTTAAATATTTATTTGCAGATTTTTAAAAAAGAGTCCATTTTATTGGACTCCTTTTATGAAGATATTTATTATATATAAACTTATAGTGCTAAATTATGTCACGCAATACTTTATATATATCTAGAATAGTTTATTAAAGTCTTATTATATATTATTAAATTCGTACTGTTTCTTATTCTAATCCAAAAATTTAATTCTTTACTTTTAAATCCTTTTTGGCAATTTCTATTATCTTTTCTTTGCTATCTCTTATCTCACCATACATTCTATCAATATATGATACAAAATCTCCCATTCTTTCGTTTTCAGTTTTGTTTCTAGCAGAGTAAAATAGCTGACTTAAAATATCTGATACTTTTGGATTTAACATAAATCCATTAGAAAAAGTAACAAGTTCTAGTTCTCGTAGTGAAGTATTATACTTTTTTTTAATTAAATCATCATCTACTATTGATTCAGATTCTCCAACAAATTCATCAAACATATCTCCATAGTATTTCTGTAGTATACTAAGGTTACCAATAATTTCACTATATTTACTTTCTTTTCTCAGCCATATTTCTTGCCTGTAAAAATCTTTAATTGCTATTTTTGCAGTTACTACAGCTACAATTATTGAAATTATAAAATTTACTATAATATATATATATTCCATTTTAACATCACCCTGTTCTATTATTTATATACTTAATTTTCTTTTATACCATAAATTTTCTTACTTATATATAGAACATATTTCTACAGCAAATAATATAGCAAACACTATTTCACTCGTATTTAATACCTGTTTTTGTATTCTATTTAAATAAACTTATTTAAATAGTTAGTAAATTTTTAGTTCCATCAATGCTAAATAATATTTTTTATGAAGATAACATAGATATTCATTAAATAGTATAGATATTATTATTCTAAACAAAAATTATCTCCCACTCCCCCTTATTTATATTGTCCTCTAAATATTCATTATACTTATCCTTACTTATTCCATATCCTATAATGCTTTTTGCACGTGTCAATGCTACATAAACTAATTTTGAATACTGTTTTTTATAATTGATTGCTAATTCAATTGACTTAATTTTATCTTCTCTCGTCTTAATTCCCCTCGTTTTTCCTCTATCCTTTAAATCTTCTATTTCTTGTTTTAACTGTTTTATTTTATCATAATCTTCTTGTAATACTTCCCCAATAGTTTTTCCACATATTACTTCATGTAATATATCACTTTCATATTTAGAGTTGTAAAATGATTCCAAAAATAATGTTACATCATGAGTTTCACCTTTAACAGAATGAACAGTTGTAATAATAGGAGTAACACCCATAATATCACACATTCTACACTTTCTATCATTAGCATCTTTTTTTATATATAATTTAATACCTTCTTCATCAATAAAAGTTGATTCAATGCTATAATTTTTATTAGTTAATAGTTTAATTAAATCTTTTAAATAAGCATTAAATTGCTTATAAAACTCAACGTAATTATTAGCAAATAGTAAATTTATAGATTTATATAAAAATAGCTTATACTTATCATATTCTCCATTATCAATATCTTTTAGATAATTAATTAGTTCAAATT
Organism: Tissierella sp. P1; assembly: GCF_002266425.1. Lineage (GTDB taxonomy): Bacteria > Bacillota > Clostridia > Tissierellales > Tissierellaceae > Tissierella > Tissierella carlieri. The sequence continues at coordinate 10,917 of NZ_NPMN01000003.1, read as the reverse complement.
TAGTTATATGGTTATTATTTATCTTAATACCTGCTTCATTTAATTTATCAATAATTTTCTTTGTTAAAATTTTTGTTAGTTCATAAAAATCTGTAATTATACCAACCGAATTATGATGATTATTATCAATTTGATCCATATAGCTATAATTAGGACAATATGATGATAATGTTATCTTGTCTTCATGTTCATGGTAACGTCTCCAAGAAACAACCTTATATACTATACTATTAGTAGTATAATCTTTTCTAAACAGTTCAGTTACGTATCTTGAAAAAGCTTGTATAACATAGCATCTTACTTTATTCTTATCATATACTAACAAAATAGGTTTATAGTTCTTATTTATATTATTTAATCCATTTATTTGATTATTATCTATAGAAAATCTTGAAGCTAATTCTGCATTTAATTTAGTTAATCTGTTACTTCCGTTAATTATATGCATGCTTTTTTTGTTTTTCCATATATTATCAGTATGAATTTCATTGCTATATATTGCTTGATTAATATCACCAAGTCTTTGTAATGATGATATTTCTTTTTCATAGTTATAAAATATCTTTTCTAATAGGTTATTCTGATGAATATCCATATCTTGCATTTCATCAACAAAAACATATCTAAATCTATTTTGTATAATATTTATTATTAGTGGATTTTTATTAATATATCTTGAAGCAAGATAGTATGCATCATCATAGTGTAAAATTCCAAGCTTTAATAAATCTTTCTTCATTTTTTGTAATTCTATATAACTATTAGATTTTTTATCTTTTAATTGGAATTCTTCCTCTTTTCCATTTACGTAGTTTATTAAACTATCATTTTCATTTAGTCTAATTTTTTTAAGTTTTTCAATGGGATCATATTGATTTATTAGCCAACTTTTAAATGTATAATTTTTGATATTATTGTAATACTTTTCAATAGCTTCATAATATTTTTTCTCATCAATACTCTGTATCTTTTTTATATATATATCTTCATAATATGGTAGAGCTAAATATTTATTTACAAAGCTCTGAATCGTACCTACGAAATTAGGGTAATTAAACAATCTATGACTAAATAACTTTATTTTATCCTTTATTTCTTCAACAGCTGTATTTGTATGTGAAAGTACCAATATACCACTATTATCAGAAAATGGCAGATTTCTTTCTAAAATTAATAATTTAGCTAAAAGTAGTGTTGTCTTACCGCTTCCCGGAACAGCCATTAAATCTAATGTATCAAAGTCTCTTATATATTTGCGTCTTGATTCATCAAATTTTTGTCCTTTATCTAACAATATATTTTCTGTAAATTTAATATCATCATCAGTAACAATTATTTTATTTGCATGCATATTCTATCGCTCCTACTATATGACTCATAGTTTCATCATTATTTAATTCTGAAAATTGTAGAGTATTATCTTCTAGTATTTTTTGTGCTAATTTATATGCTATTTCAGACTTATTAAGCGTTTTCATAAGAAGCTTTCTAGCTAGTTCTTCTTCAAAATTGTCCCAGTTACTTTTATTGTGAATTTCTTCTACTACTTTCTTAAAAGTATCTCCTATTACTTTTGATTTCATCAAACACCATTCTAAAGTCCATTCTTCTGCAATAAACGCTTTTACAACATCTCCATAACTATTAGTCTTTTGCTTAACAATATCTTTGCACTGTGCTTTATATTTCGTTTCATCTACTTTTCTATATATTTTCTCAGAGTTCTCAAATTCTTCTTTATATTTAGGCACATCACAGTCTGTAATAATTGAAATATTTATTCCCATATCCTTCTTATCTTTTCTTGAAAAAATTTTATAATAATTAGAAAAACCCAGATTTCCTACATTAATAATAGATACCTCTTTATCTATAAGATTATACCCAAGCTTATCTGCTATAACTGGTATAATAAGTTCTTCTGACCATCCCTCAACTAATATTAAACCTTTTGCAAAGAATAAATTTGACTTCGTTACATCTAAAAATTTTTCTAAGAAAACATAGTTTTCCGAATCTAAGTTTGTATATTCTTCTGAGAGAGAATAAGCTGAATTATTTCTACATATAATTTGATTCTTAAGAGGCACTTTAGATGCAAGATTAGGACTATGTGTTGTTAATATTAACTGAGCATCTTTTTGCTTAAGTAAACTTTTTATTACCTTTAACTGCACTTGAGGATGAAGATGTGCTTCTATCTCTTCTATTAATCCTAATCTAAGTCCACTCCAGTTATTTTTATTTAAATGTATTAATTCAGATGCTATAAACAATCTATTCAATGAACCTAATCCTGGATTATCAATATTATGAATTGATAACTTTAAACTTTCTAGAATTCCTTTAATTTCTGCATTTGTTGTTTCTATACTTGATATGCTGTCATTATTAAAGAAATCCCTTATAGTACTATCAATATTATCTTTTAATTATTTTACCATTTTGATCCTTCAATTCTCCTTCCCCAGTATTGTCTTTACCTTCAAAGTAATATTTTATTGAGTCATTAAACTCTTTATATATCTGTACTAAAACGTGAGATTCCGCAGACTTGAATGCATCATGACCTTGAAAAATTTGTGATAATCTTGAATTTCTCTTAGGTATTAACTCAGATTGTACATCTCTCAAAGGTTTTAAATAAGTAATCTTTAGCAACTCCCTTGCTTCTGCTGGAAGTACTTTTCCAATTCTATCGCTTCCCGCTTTAATATCTGATGTAAAAATTTTTCCATTTTTCCTTTGTGCTGTAAATATAACATTAAGAGTTTCTTCAACTTCCCCATTTATTTCTCTTTTACTGAGAAATTCCACAAAATTCTTTGCTTCATTCTCTGTCATACCTCTAAACAATATTTCAATTCTCAAATTGTCTGATTTATTATAAAAATCAGAGTGTGAAGTATAAATCCAATCATAACTTGATGTTTTTAATACTAATTTTATTGCATCAATGATTGCAGTCTTGCCAGAATCATTTTCACCTGTCAAAAGATTTAATCCTTTATTAAAACACACATCTAAATTAGGTTGATTTAAATCTATATCTCCTTCAGATCCATATTTTCTAAAGTTCCATAGCTTTAAGTTATATAAGTACATTTTTTTCTCCCCTTATTTTTCAATATTAACTACTAGCTTTACTTAACTTTCGTAAAAATATTGTTAATGCACTATATTTTTCCAAATATTTATTATTTCAACTATATAATTCTACATAAATTTCCAATTTCCTTCTTTTTCCAGTAATTATTTACAAAATAAAAAAGACAAGTAAATTTAATTACTTATCTTATAAATAAATCCAGTATCAATTTTTCATAGTGTCTATATACTATGCTTGTCCACCCTTATCATTCACCGTATGATTCGTCACTATAGTTTTTCCATCCATCAACTTCTCCAACGAGGGTACACTGCCATGGGGTTGATTTGATCTCCTCTCTTTTAACTCTTCTATTCTATATTTTTACATTTAATCCTAATATAATTAATTCTTCATTTCGTATAACTCATGGACATTTTGGGAAATGACATGTTAAGCGGTGTTATTATCGTTCACTTATTCACTTGTCAAGTCCACTTTATATTCTTCTAATAGAAAATTAGGAATCCTATGTCTTTGTGAAAAACTTAAATTATCGTATGCTATAGCATTTGGATCTTTAATAGGTGATATTGAAAAAATATGCTGCGTCTTCCCAGCTACTTCTCTTAAATTGTTGTCATTTAAAATTATATCGTTTATTTCTTTATTGAGATATACATCCTCAGACAAGCTAAATATCATGTAATTTATAACTGACAGCTTATCATCTTCGCTTAGTTTATTGAACTGCTTGTAGAATGATCGATATCTTCTATCTTTTGAATCAATAAACATAATGATTGTACTAGAATTTTCTTCTGGAAAAACACAAAGATGCATTGACTGTATCTTATATTTTGAGGAGTCATAGTATATATCATTAATGAGATTTCCTTCTAAATCAAACTGTAACGCCAATTGACTTTGAAAAGCCAAAGGAACAACATATGATAACTTTTTATGATAAATCAGATAATACTCGTTATCCCATCCCTTTTCATTTATCTTTTTAGCCCTTTTGAAACCTTCAATGTTCTCCTTTAAGTCTAGTTCATTTACCATCTGCTGTTGTTCATAAAATTCCTTTGGCAAACCTAATTCACTAGCCATATTATTATAAAGCGCAATTTCCAGTTTTCTTTTGCTTATACCTCTTAAAAAATTCTTCATAGCAATTTGTGCTAACATTTTGCTAGTAGGAGTACTATTATAGTTTTTAGGATTTTCATAGTCCCTAAAGATTATACTATCACATTCTCTACAGAGTATATGAAATGTTCCTGTTTTGTTGACACCTGTTTCGTCATCAATTAATGGAAGTTTGATCATAATATTGTTATTGTAAAGGTCACCATTTATTGCGATATTCCTCAGAAACATTGCTGGTATAGAATGGGAGTTACAAAAACTATTCACTTTCTTGCCACAATAAAAGCATGAATCACTTTTAGCCTCTTTTCTACTGAGTCCCATTAATTTCCCCAACGTTTTTTTAAACTCAATATTATTTGCTTCCATTATACTAGTTTCTTCGTCATCGAAATCACTAAGATTCATCATCTTCGTGATATCATCAAAATCTTCAAACATCTATACAGTTCTCCTTTTATATTGATATTTTAAGTTAACAATATCACCTAACTATTGTATTCCCAACCTCTATATTCAGGAAATCTTTTTACTCTTCCTGGTATTCAAGAATTGTCATTTGATAATATTTTTCTTTAATTATTCTAAATATATATTCTACATAAGTTTCCAAATTCCTTCTTTTTTCAGTAAATATTTACAACATAAAAAAGATGAGTAAACTTAATTCCCTTTCTTACTAAGAAGACTCCCAACATCTTTCAGAATATCTATACACTATACATGTATTTCTTTATTCATTACTATAATATTTCCATCTATCAACTTCCCCAACGTGTATATCTACCATGGATAATGTATTGTATAATAAACCTATTTGAACTCTTAAATATCCATAGTGACAATCTAGTGACTTCCCTTAAAAAACTACCGTATAGCGTCATCAATACCTATCTAATTATCCCTAACAAAACGCATTTAAAACCTCTAAAATCCAAAGGTTGTAATCAAATCATAAAGAATTGTATAAAGCGATAAGGTATATCTAACATTGTACTCAAAATCCACCGGTGGCGACACCGTGCCGGTTCGAGTCCGCCACCGGCACCACAGTTGATAAATGGGTTTAGAAGAAATCTTCTAAACTCATTTTTTATGACTTGATGTTAATTTACTGTTTTAGTGACGTTTTAGTGACTTGCCTCTATTTCTTATAAATCCACTTAATATATAGAAAAAACTTCATCCATTTTATTTGCAACTTCCTCTTTTATTTTATGAGTTACATGAGCATATATATCTGCTGTTGTATTTATTGTACTATGCCCTAACCAATCACTTAACCATTTTATATTGACATTCTTCTCTAATAATAATGTAGCATTAGTATGTCGCAAATCATGAAATCTAATTGATGGTAAGTTATTACTATCTAAAACATCTTTAAACCTTTGAGATATATAATCTGGTCTTACTGGTCTACCATCATCCCAACTACATACATAGCCATTATTCTCATAACCTTGCCCACATATTAGTTTCATTTTTTGCTGATGCTTTTGCAGCTCCTGAAGATATACCTTTAAATAGCTCGGCATTGGTAAAATCCTGTTACTTTTCTCTGTTTTAGCCTCTTTTTCTACTTCTACACCTTGATTAGCCGTCCTAGTGTTTTCAATTTTTACAATCCCTGTTTTGAAGTCAATGTGTGTCCATTTTAATCCACATACTTCCCCACGTCTTAATCCCAATCCCGAAGCTAACATAATGGCAATATTAATTGGTTCACCTTTAGATACTTCAATCAATTTCTTTAATTGCCCTATATCATAAGTTTTACCCTTGAATTTAAGGTCACAGCTGATTATCTTTTAGAGACTGGTGTTACAGATCCTACAACATTCTCTATACATGAAACTGAGGAGAGCTTTCCTACGTCTAATGATATTTCTAAAGAAATAGATAAACTGCCTCCTAAAAGCAAGGAAGAATTAAAGAAATTAATAGAGCTCTATAAAATTAGGAATATGCAAAAAGAAATACTGAATTTTTAGATGAATTGGCTACTTTAGACTAAGGAAATATATTGATAACATGAAAAGATGTTTAATTAGTGGTATAATTGAAGAATATTTGAAGGCATCATATCATGTTAATGATATAATATATTGGCCTAGTAGAATATCTTTTGAGAATTATAGAAAAATGAAAAATATACAACTGAGTGAAATAGGTGAATGTCGTATGAGTTGGTGTTACGATTCAGTAGGTATTTTACGCTCTTTATATATTTCTTCATTAGCAATATTAAATAAAAAAATTGAAAGGTTTACTGTTGATGAGATGCCTAAAATTGCACAGATGAATATATCAGATTATATGTTAACATCCCCGATTCTATGTCATGGTTTTGCTGATACAGCAGCCATTATGAATGAAGTGTATAAAGACACCAAAAATCCAATTTTTTGGAATAAAACTTTAGAATTAATTGAATATACAATAGAAAGCTATAACTTACATCATAATAAAAACTATAAAGTAGATACTGGTGATGAAATTAATAAATATGACTATCTTGTTGGATATACAGGTATATTACAAACAATCTATTTTATATTAACAGGTATTCCAAATGGCAACGAAAGTCGAATTTTAATAGCTATAATTAAATGTTAAAAAGGAGTTTTTTATGATAAATAAAAAAAGTAAAAATATAATATTTATATGTATTATACTTATCTTGATTATAATCACTTCTCTATTTATATTTAGAGATACAATTTTTCGAGATAAAAACAAAGATGATTTAAAAGTTTATAATCTCAAAAAACTTTGCAAAGTATGGGGCTATGTTAAATATAGTCATCCTGCTTTTTTATTAGGTGAGAAAGATTTGGACGAAGAACTACTTAATTTAATCCCTATAATTGAAGAATCTAAAAATGAAAAAGAAGTTAATAATATACTCTATGGTTGGTTTATAGGTCTTGGAGAAATAGACTATGGAAATTATCAAGGAAAATTCATAGAATGGGAAATAGCAAAAGAAGAAGATAAAATAGTACAAGCTGATACAAATTGGATTAAAGATAAATCATATTTAGGAGATTCCCTTTCAGAGGCACTGTTACAAATAAGGGAAATTCCAGAATTAAATAGAAGTAAAGCTCCTGTATTATTTGAAAAAGTTCTATCAACCTTTTTTGCAAATGAAAAAATTTATAAAGATATGGATTATAGTGATAGTAGATACCGTTTATTAAGCCTTTTTAGATTTTGGAATGCTATAGAATATTATTATCCCTATTTAGATATCTTAGATGATGACTGGAATTTAATATTAGAAGAATATATAGAGATTATGTTAAGTGGAATAGATAAACATAGCTATAATCAGACTCTTGCTTCACTTTCAACAAAACTTCATGATGGACATACTTTTTTTTCAGGTACTCAATTAGAAGATGTGTTTGAATTCTATGAGATTGAATTTGGTAAATATATAGCTCCAGTATATTTAACAAAAGCTGAGGGGAAATATGTAGTTGAAAGAATTGAGAATGAATATAAAGATACATGTCCTTTATTAGTTGGTGATATACCTATAGAAATAAATGGTAAAAAAATAGAAGATGTTATAGAATATCTAAAGAAATATATATCTATTCCAAATAATGAAAAAACATTAAACCCAATGGGTAGCATGATTTTAATATCTCATGAAAAAATAATGAATATAACTGTGCTAAGAGATAATGATAAAATAGAATATGAGCTTAAAGGAATGCCTTTTAATTTATATAATTACAACAATATAGAAGAAGATTATAAAATTTTAGAAAATAATATTGGACTTATAAATCCATCTAAATTAAAATTTGATGAAGTAGATATGATTATGAAAGACTTTAAAAATACTGATGGTATAATTATTGATTTACGACAATATCCTAAGAGTAATTTTGCTTTTTTACAAGAATATTTATTTGATAAAAGAATATCATATGCTAGTTTCAGTATTCCATCAAGAGCAGTTCCAGGTGTATTTATAAATACAGAAAAGTTTACAGAATTTTCTACAGAACTTATATATGAAAATCCTATAGTAATATTGATGAGTGAAACTACCCAAAGTGCAGGTGAACCTTCTGTTTTAAGTCTTAGAGAAGCTTCTAACGTAACTGTTATGGGAGAAAATTCTATTGGAGCAAATGGAGATATAAGTTTCATACAACTTCCTTGTGGAAATGCAATATCTTTTTCAGCTATTGGAGTATATACAGCTGAAGGTAAACAGACTCAAAGAATAGGGCTTAGTCCAGATATCGATATGGAAAAAACTATAGAAGGAGTAAGAGAAGGTAGAGATGAGTATATAGAAGAAGCAATTAAATATATTTTGGAAAATAAATAATTGCTTATAATATATGTAATAATTTCAATAGATAATAAAAAATATTATTCAGAGAAGAAAAAAAGATTACTGGAAATAGAATGATACTATATAGGTGTGAGTCTAGTATAAATGACATTCAGAAAATATTTGAATTAAAATATGAAATTTCCACTTGTAAATGGTTTTTATTTAAAATGTGATATTTATAATAATTTTTTAGGTAACATTATATTTTCTCATTGATTAAGCAAATTCAAGCTGAATGATAGAAAAAGACCTTCATGGGTCTTTTTCTTATTTAGAAGGATATTAAAATGTAAATTTATTTATCTACATATTTTTTTATCGAACCAAATTTGAAACCCGCTTATCTAAAGGTTTCTAATAAAAAAATAGTATAATATATAGTTTCCATCCTTAAAAGTGGAAGATGTTTAGAGTTTATTTGAAGTTGCAGTAGCAATTTTCGGTTTTAAATATATTTCAAAACTTTAACATATTCATTTCACAATTCAGCGAACTTCGACATTTCATTTATGCTATAGTACTTGTAAGCTTCTAAAGTCAAATAATGATATATGTCTTTATCCTAAATTTTCATTCCATTTATGTTATATTAGGTTTAAATAAAATTATTTACAACTTAGAGAGACATATTTATGAGAATTTTTAGGTTAATATCTAGATAAAGGAGGTGGAGTTTAGAATCAAGTAAGTAGTTATGTTCCTAATACTATAAAATTAAAATGGAGGTATCTATTTATGAAAAAATTTTCGGTTATAACTATGATTATTGTAATACTATTTTCTTCATCTCTTTATGCATTTGCTGCCCCGCCAACGTCTAACCAACGAACAACGCGTATAGAGTCAGTTGATGCGGAAGGAAATACAATAATTGAATATTTAACGCCAATTGACACAACGGCAGAAGTTAAATTTTTTGATGAAGAAAAACTAAATTCAAAAAGTGTAATGAGTGGCGATAGAACTTATTTATATTCACTTTATAGATATGATTATAGCCAAATAATACAACATAACTCTAAATCAAAAATAAATGATAAATTTATTTGTTCTGTTCCTTTAGGAAAAACTTTTACAACAACAAAAACAGTCGAAACTTCTGGATCAGTCAGTTTTGAAGGTTCAGTTGACAGTAACCAAAAAGAAGCTGTAAATAAATCATTTGGACTAAATGCACAAGGCTCATTAACTGTTACTGTCCAACAATCTGAAACTTATACATTCCATGATTCTTTGTTAAATAAAGGATTTAATGTTTGTGATTACTATCTTGCAGTAGGATTTGATAAATACAAGGTTGTTCTAAAAAAAAATTGACGTATATCAAGTAAAAGTAGGAAATTGGGGCTTCCAAACCGAAGAAGTATTTGATAAAAATGTTGATGTTTTGGCACATAAACCTAAAAAAGTTGAATATCCCGTTGGTGTAAAGAGATAATTAATAAATATAAGATGGTAATAAAAAATGAATAATAAAAAATATGGAATTATTTCATTTTTGTTAGCGAGTATAATCTATACTGCTGAACGTTTTTTAAAAATCTATAGAGATAGTAAGAATTTAGGTTTCGAAATACCTTTGCTACCAACAAATATATTTATATATGCTTTAGTGGCATTAGCAATTTATTTGTTTGTAAATGACAATCTTAAAAGTTAAATTACATTTATAAATGGATATTTATCAAGTTTAACTTATCTTCTTATTAAATATACTATTTTAGGCTATAATATAAGATCGTTTTAAAACTTAATGTTTTATCTAGAAGTAAGACATTAAGACGGATATCTAATTGATTTTTAATATTTTCTTCGTTTATTAAATTCTTATAAAAAATCTTCAGGAAAGAATAATATCCTGGAGATTTTTTATATTTATAAGAATTAGACTCAACCACAAAAACAAAAATATAGTTCCTCATACTAGTACAATTCCTCACCCTTCACCTCTGCCTATATACACTTATTACCATCAAAGGAATCAAAGAGAAAACATATTTCATATATGCTATTTAAAAGAACTATAAACTTTTCAAAAGGGATATCTGATAATATACTTATCCTTTTTTATTTTCAATATCCAAAAACTATTACATTTCTCCTTCATAATACTTTTTTATTGCATCATCAAATAAATCTTTATCTACAACAACTTGACCGTTATTAATGGTATATAATGGGATATCATATATTTTTATTACTTTCTTTATGACCCACATGTCTATATCTCTTACACCTTTATATCGTAGTTTAATTTGATTTAAATATCTGTAAATAGAATTAGAATTATCTATCTCACCACTGTTTGATA
>NZ_NPMN01000002.1 GCF_002266425.1 Tissierella sp. P1 | reverse complement strand
AAATTGGGATAGGAAAACAATTAATACACTTTTGATATCAATGTAGTTATTGTTTATTTGTTTTTGCTTAATTGGCAACAATCCAATGGTTGTTCTCCAAAAGATTCTTTATTAGCCTTTACAAGTTTATCTAGCATTTTTTTAATCCATTTTAGCAAATTGCCTCACCTGCCTCCGAATTTATCTTGCCCAACTATTACCTCTCATCATGCCCATTCCTCTTCCCATTCCAAAGCCTTTTCCACCACAACCACCTGGCATGAATCCATTTTTATTATGGAATTCTTCCATTTCTTCAAAATGCTCTTCCCACGCCTTTGCTTCTTCTTCTGTTATTAATCCACTTTCAAGAGCCTTTTTTATTTGTTCCTTCTTAAATTCAGTTCTTTCCTTAAACCATGCTTCTCTATCTTCTATATTGAGGTTTGTATTTCTATTTCCAGGAATTATACTTGGTGTTTTCGTTGTATCAGCATATGCAACTAAAGAACCAATTCCTAGACTTAACACTAAAGCTCCTACTACTAATGATTTTTTCACAATAACCTCTCCTTTCATTTTATAGCTTCATTATAGCTACAAAATGTGAAGAAAATATGGAGAAAATTAAAATTATCTTTAACTTCTTCATAATGACTTCAAGATTAACTGTTATAATATAACTATACTATAACAAAAAAATTACCTGTACACATAATTTTAATGTGTTCTTTAACAATTATTGGAGGAATATATATGAAACTTTCTAAAAAACTTACTCTTAACTTCATATTTTCAATTCTTGTGTCTATTATAATCATTAGCTTTATATCAAATCTAATGATAAATAATAAATTTGAAAATTATCTTGCTGAAGAGCAGCAGAGTAAACTTCAGAAAATATGTGATGAAATTAATGATTTATATAATAAGAATGGATATGTCTTATATCAAAGAGAAATTAACTCCTATGCATCCTTAGAAAATGTATATATTGAAATAAGAGATTTAAATGATAACATTTTGTATACTTCTAATAATGGAAATGGTATGGAAGGAATGGGCGGGATGCATAGAAGGATGATGAGGATGCACAACATTCCTGAGGGAAATTATATAGAAAAATCCTGCCCATTACTTGAAGGAAATGATGAGGTGGGAAAATTAATTATAGGATATATTGATAATGCTTATTTAACTGAATCTGCAATTATTTTTAAAGATACCTTAACTAAATCATTCTTTATTTCAGCTATATTCACAATCTTCCTTGGACTAGGAACAAGTGCTATGCTGTCTAAATCTCTAACTAATCCTTTATTAGAAATTAGAAATACAGCAGTTGAAATGCGCAAAGGTAATCTTAACAGAAAATCTAATGTAAATACCAGTACAGTAGAAATTCTAGAATTATCAGATTCAATTAATTATCTTGGTGAAACTTTAGCCAAACAAGAAAATATAAGAAAAAAATATGCTTCTGATATTTCCCATGAACTTAGAACTCCTTTAGCTACTCTCAAAAGTCATCTAGAAGCTATTATTGATGGAATATGGGAGCCTAATGAAGATCATTTGAATATTCTAATGAAAGAAATCGATAGATTATCTACTTTAGTTGATGATCTTAAAAATTCCTTTAGGTCGGAAGAACTAGATCTAGTTCTAAATAAGACTAGATTTGATATGTCTAAAGAACTTCGAGATACTATTACAACATTTATTCCCCTATATACAAAAGAAGGCTTTTGCATTGAAACTAGCATAGAGGATAATATTAACATCACCATGGATAGAGATAAACTTAAACAAATAATGTATAATCTACTATCAAACTCCATTAAATATCTTAATGAAGGAGGTAAGGTTTTTATAACTCTTATAAGCAATAAAGATAATAGCATTATTAAAGTAGCTGACAATGGCATAGGAATAGAAGAAAAAAATCTGCCATTTATATTCGACAGATTTTATAGGTCTGATAATTCAAGAAACAAAAACACTGGCGGAACTGGACTTGGTTTATCTATTGTAAAATCTATAGTTGAAGCCCACAATGGAACAATAGATATAAAAAGTAAATATGGAGAAGGGACAGAAGTTATAATAACTCTTCCTTTAAACAACTAATTTCCAAGTCTCTCATGTTTTCCAAAGGAACTTCTTCTAAAGAAGTATACTATCATTATTACTAAGGGTATGAAAGTCTTGAAAATAAAATAGTAAATATATTCTGACAATCTTATTGGTTTTAACTCTATTAATATGGGCTTAAACTCAGCAATATAATAAGTTATCAAAATACTAATTACCCCAATAATGTATAATATTATATTTTTTCCTTTTTTCCTAAATATTTCTTTAAAGGCCTCACTGGAAATATAAAGATATGCAGTAATCTTACCCATCATAGCAATTATCCATATAAGTGTATAAACAGACTCTAGTCTTTCAAAAATAGAGTAGGTTTTAATACGCCTAATATAATTTAAAAATGGAAAGTTCGAGTGTTTAGCTTGCTCTATTCCTAATGATGCTTGAGTTGCCACTACTACTAGTAGTGCAAATAATAAAGAATAAAAGACGGCTTTAGTAAAAATTTTATTTATAGCTTTCTTATTTTCGAGTTTTGGGGTAATCATACTTATTATAGATATATCAACAAATATAAGGGATAATTCTATTGCACCAATATTAATATCTAGAAAATTAGAATCTTTATATATAGGCAGTAATATTTTTAAATCTATGCTATTATATCCTAGAAGAACAAAAATGATGACTGAAGTTATAATTATTGGAACAAATAATTCTGCCCCTCTAAATAAAGCTTCCCCCCCTTTAGAGGCAACATATATGCAGCTGCCTATTAGAAATATTATAGTTATAACTGGTTTTGTATTTGTCAGGAATGAAGTTCTTATCATTTGAATAGCTGTATAAGAAAATAAAATTGATATGGTTGCAAAAAAAATTCCATAAAGCACCCCCATAATCTTCCCTAAAACTTTACCCAATATCTTTTCCAAATATCCAATAATTGTAAGTTCATTGAATCTATTAGATAAAAATAATAAGGGAATAGATGATAAGATGGTATAGAAAAAAGATACTATAATAACTATCCATATATCCTGATTAGCTGGACCTATATATATTGTAGGCATAATAGTAATTATAGTTGTTATTCTATTAATAGTAATAAGTAAGCTTGCTTGCCTTGATGAAATCTTTTCACTCATCCTTATTATCTCCTTCTTCTTAGGTTACTAGGCACATTAATAATTCCAGCCTTTACTATATCTGTTTCTACATTGATGCTATAAGATATATCTGGAAAAATGTTATTCCAGTTTTCAGCTATATCTTTCCATATCTCTGGATATTGGCGATGTACTGTTGTCCCGATACTGAAATTATCTTGCTTGAATTCCTTTTGTCCTTTATCCATAGTTGCTGAAACAAGACTTTTTACTTTTTCAGAACAAGATTTTTCAAGTTCTTTAAGAGTTTCAGAGTCACTTATATCAACTGCTTTATTTTCTTCAGCTAATGATCCTCTTAACTTTATGTTAATATTTAAATGTATTTGTCCATTAGATATCTCAATATTATTTTTAGTTTTTGAATTTAGTATTTCTACTGTAGTAAATTTTTCCTCATTTCCAATAATGGCCTTCCCATTATTTAATCTCTCAGGAGTATTAAATACAATTCCTCCTCCTTTTACACGATCTACAATAAAGTTAAAGCCAAGTATTTCATCTCCATCAAAGTATCCCACTAAATAATCTCTCTTCAATACGCTCCGCCAGATACGTCTAATATTGATTTCATAGGCATATTTCTACGCCTTTCTTCATCTATTACTCTTTTTTCTAGTCTCTGTACAACTCCTATAACAGGCTCATTACTTATTTCATAGTAATATCTAAAATATTCAGCCATACTTACACTCAAACATTTTCCATTGTACTGAAAATTATCTAAGATATCCTTTAAGTAGGCCCCAGCAGATTCACTAAGCTCTCCCTTCACTCCCATTACTTCATAGGCCTTAGCTTCCTTAGCAACTAGTATGTATGCACTCTCTCTTGGTTCATAATCTCTTAGAAATAAATCTAAGAATCCAGTGATACCTTTCTTGGCGAATTCTTCTCCAAATATAAGGATATTAGAATGAGAAAAAAATAATTTTCTATCAAAATGCAAAGTTACATCTCTGATTGCCTCAAATACTGTTTTACCCATACCTTGAGCAAATACTATATTTCCTTGAGAATAAGTAAAGTCGGATGATGAGCTATTAGATGAGCCATTAGATGTAGGGTCTACTATTTCACATGTTATTATCACCTTATCATTTTCCAAATCAATTCCTGTAGCCGTAACTATAGCTAGAGTCTGTAGTTCATGGGTTTCAGTGCAAGATGTAAGGATTAGAGAAGTTACTATTAAATATATTGCTGTAATTAGAAATCTCTCATTTTTTTTCATCTATATCATTCCTTTTCCTTGCATTTTTATTAACTATAGCCCTAGGCCTATAATCCATCTCCTTTATGGATCTCATAAAAATAAAATCTTTCATACCTTCTCTATCATATGGAGCTATAGGATACATATAAGGAACTCCAAAGGATTTTAATGAAATAAGATGAATTATCATTACTACTATGCCACAGACTACACCATATAATCCTAATGATCCCCCTAGAAAAAGTAATATTAGTCTATAAATAACTATTATTTCTCTCTGCTGTGGAACTATAAATTCTGATATACCTGTAATTGCAATGACTATAACCATTAGAGGGCCAACTATTCCTGCTTGAACAGCTGTCTGCCCTATTACTATACCACTTACTACAGTTACTGCTGTACCTATGTTACTAGGTATTCTAAGACCCGATTCTTTAATTAGTTCAATAAAAAAGAGCATAAGTAATGCTTCTATGAAAGCTGTAAATGGTACTTCTTCTATGTTCTTAGCCATAGACATAAGCAGTTTTGTAGGTATCATTTCTTGATGAAAAGTCTTTAGAGCTACAAAAAAACCAGGCAATACTATTGAAGCAATTAAGGCAAAAATTCTTAGAATTCTTAGAAATGTTCCATACTGTGGTCTTGAATAGTAATCCTCAGCCATTTGCAAATCTTCTATAAATAACTTTGGCACGGTCAATACATCTGGACTTCCATCACATAAAATAGCAATCCTTCCTTCTAAAATTTTCCCAGCTGTTACATCAGGCTTTTGTGTATATCCAATTGTACATATCATTGTTTTTGGAGCATCCTCTATATAGCGTTGTATATATGCTGAATCCAATATTCCATCTATTCTAATATTTTCTATTCTCCTTCTTAATTCATCTAATATCTCTTGCTTCACTAAACCATCTATATAAGCCAATGACATCTGAGTATTAGTTTGTACACCTAAAATATAATCTTCAAATACAAAATTATTATTTCTAATTATTCTCCTTAAAAGGGCCTTATTTACATTAATATCTTCGATAAAACCTTCCTTAGGTCCTCTAACTACCCTTTCATTTCCAGATTCTTCTATTGTCCTTTTCTCCCAGAAATTTAATTCGAACAAATATGCTACATTCATACCTTCTATGAATAACACAGCATTACCAGTTGTCATTGGGTATGAAATTTCATTCATATTATATACCTCTTTTGCACCTGCAATAAAAATCGTAGATAATACATCTTGAGGAGATATTAAATCTTTGATTAAAGGCTTTATTAAATTATCATTTAATCTGCTTTTATCAACTAGCCCATCTATATATCCAACTATTACCTTAGTATTACATAAGGTATCAAGCTCATATAAAATTAGATCGCTAGAATTTTTAAATATTTTCTTTAATTCTTCTCGATTTTCTTCTAGATTCTTTAAAATCATAATTCTCACCTTTAGGATTTTTCGATATCATAAATTATTGCCAACTAATAAAAAAATATAATAATCATTAGGACTTTCCTAATGATTATTATATTCACAAAACAATATAGTGTCTGTTCTCCACGATTTTATTATCTTTTAACTAAATCCTTAGCATGTTCTTCTGCTATAGATTTTGCTTTATCTATATGTAATATCCTCATTTCTCTCTTTTCCATTATAGAAATTTCTTTAGAATCTTGACTAATAATGCAAATATATAGAACAATCTTAATCAATATAATTTACAAGCACAAGATCTACCAGTTTACTATATTATAATTCTATTGTATATTGTCTTTTACTACATATGCCTCAGAAAGCATTAAATGAACAATAAATAACTCTTTATTGTTAAAGTCATCTAGTTTCAATTCATCCAAATAATCGATAATACTATTAATTTCCTTAATATTTTCTTGAATACTTAGTTCTGAAAATAACATCTCTATTACCCCTTTAATTATTGCTGTTTCTTCTTCAGCAAGAAGACTAATAAATTTTTCTATTCCTTCTTGAGTATATGATTTACATAGGTATGATCCATATCCTTCTGCATATGCTCCATCTAAATCATGAGAATATTGGCTAATTATTTCTTCTAAGGAATTACTCTCTTCTAAATTAATAAATAATCTATCCAGCTTTTCTACATCTTTTTCTAATGCCATCATTTCTTTACTTTTAATTTCAACATTCTCATCTGCTTTAATATTCATCCCTACTTTTCCACTGGCTTCCTTGCCTATAATCTTTATTCTACTTTCGCCTTTCTTAACTGAAATTGTTTTACCAACCTCATCAGTTCCATACAAGATAGTTATAATCTCATAATCTGGTGATATCAATACTACCTTGAAATCTCCTTTATTGATATTTGATTCAAAGTTGATTGTGATTTCACTGTCTTCATTAACTGTAATATAATATATAGTATCCATTCCTGTAAAATATTTGAATTCGATTATTTTTTTGTTATCTGCATCTTTTCCTAATTTTTCTAAATATGTAAAGCTATCATCAGTTTTTATAATCTCAATATCATCATCAAATATACCCTTTTGATAGTCATTAGCAAAATCACATCCACTAATAGTCACAACTATTAATATTACAAGAGTTATTAGTTTTAATTTCTTATAATATTTCACATTAAATCCCCCTTTTTTATAAATCTCAACGTGAAATCGATTTCTATCTTATAGCATAAAATTAATATAACTTGCTGAGCTTTATAAAATCAATGTTCTTAGTCAATTTTATTACTAGCACAGCAAGTTAATTTCTTAATAACTATTATATTGGATCCAAAGCAAACATATTTCAATAAAGTTTATTATCTTCTAATTAAATCCTTAGCATGCTTTTCTGCCATAAATTTTATCTTTTCTACATCTAATGTCTTTATCTCTCGCTTTTCCATTATTATCTTTCCATCTACTATAACTGTATCAACATCTGAAGCTTGAACTGAATAAGCTAAAGAGGATATTATATTGTGATGCGGATAAAGATGAGGTTTATCTATGTCAATTAATATTAGATCTGCTTTCTTGCCTAATTCTATTGACCCTATTTCTTTATCCCATTTTAAAGCCTTTGCTCCATTTATAGTTGCCATCTCAAGGGCTGATATGGCTGGAACCGATACTGCATCTAAATTAACTGCCTTGTTTATAATAGCTGCTAAGTTAATTTCTTCAAACATATTTAAGTTATTATTAGATGAAGAACCATCTGTCCCTAGTGCAACTGAAATTCCCCTATTTAACATCTTATCCACTGGTGCAAATCCACTAGCTAATTTTAAGTTGCTACCTGGATTATTTACTGGATACACATTCTTTTCCCTCATAATTTCCATATCATTATCATCTACATGAACACAGTGAGCAGCAATAGTGTGTGTATCAAATATCCCTAAATCATATACATGTTTAATTGGAGATTTGCTATATAGTTTAAAACTATCATCCACTTCTTTCTTTGTCTCGGAAAGATGTATATGGATACCTGTGTTTAATTCCTTTGCCAGTTTAAAACTCTCTTTTAAAAAATCTGGGCTACAGGTATATGGTGCATGAGGTGCTACCATAACCTTAATTCTTCCATTTCCCCTACTATTCCAATTTTTAAATAATTCTCTAGTCTCATTAAGTTTTATTTGTGCCTGATCATCTTCGATCAAACCTCTAGTAAGTACCCCTCTCATTCCTGATTCTTCTAGCCCTTTACCCACTTCATCCATAAAGAAGTACATATCGCAAAAAGCTGTAGTACCGCCTTGAATCATTTCAACCATACTTAGAAGTGAACCCCAGTATATATCATCAGCATTTAATTTCGCTTCCGTAGGCCATATCTTTTTAGTCAACCAATCATGCAATGGCAAATCATCGGCAAAATTTCTAAGCAAGGACATACCTATATGTGTATGGGCATTAATTAACCCAGGCATGGCTATCTTATTGTTTCCATCAATAATTTTTTCAACATGTAAATCTTCTCTTTTTTCACCAATATGCATTATCTTATTATCAACAATATAAATATTTGTACTTTCTATTAATTCACTCTTCCCATCCATAGGTACTAATTTAATATTTTTAATTAGTATACTCATCTTTACCCCTCCCTAGTCTATTAATCTAAATCTATGGTAGTATATCTTACTATACTATATACTAAGCTAGGTACCAAAACTAATTGAATTATAATACCTGGTATTCCAGTTGTAACTCCTCCTATGACAAATATCATAGGGTCCATTTCAATTGCAAAAAATGCCGCTAATATAAACACTACTAATCCTGCCATTATCCTTCCAGCTATCATAGATATTATCAATGCAACTACAGAAGGTAGTTCTAACTTTCTATATAGTATTGAAGCTACAAGTCCATAAATACCTAATTCAAAAATCATAATCACTGCCATTGGAAACAATGGCGGCATTCCAGTGATCAAAGAATTAAGTATAGGGGTTAACATACCTAATAATAATGCTAAATACGGTGGTAATAAAAAGCCTCCTATTAAAACTGGAACATGCATAGGTAAAAATATATTTCCTGGAATTCCTGTTGTATGAAATATCGTTGGAATAATAACTCCTATTGCTAATAATAATCCTGCTATAATTAATCTCTTAGTATTATTTTTTTCGTACATTAAATATCTCCTTTCTACAGGATAGCAAAGCTATTACCTGTCTATCTATTGATGCAATTAGCTAAATCATTGCTTACTTATTGATGCGAAAAATTCTTTTATACCTTGTAACAATAATATAGGGTCTTCTATAGCTAGTGAAAGCTTCTCTATAGGACAATAGTCAGTTTTATCTCTATTTTTAATGTATGGACAAGATTTATTCTCAGTATATGGAATCTTATATTTATCTAAGGCAGAAATACCACCTTCTGATATCAAATCAGTATATACTTCCTTAATACCAATATAACCACATAAAATAGCTGCTCCTTTACCAATTACTCTATCGGCCAATGAAGCCTCATAAACCTTTGCCTTCATTTCAGTAGCTATAATATACATAGGTTTAATCCCCTTATCTTTAGATTTAAAAACTACTTCACCATTTTTTACTGCTACTAATGCCTGATCTTCTTCTATCAAAAGTTTCTTTGCTATTTCTATATCTTTCATATACTCACCTTCCCATCTTTTATTCAATAATCAGTGCATCACTTTCAAAAATATCCTTTCTTTTAAAATACCAGTATGAAAATACCAATCTAAAGCACATATCTATTCCAATACCTATCCAAATCCATAGTATATCTGCCTTAAATATATAAGCCATTATCATAACAAAAGGAACTCTAATAATCCAAAGTCCTATTCCTGCATTAATCATAGGAACCTTTGCATAACCTGCTCCTCTTAATGCACCATTTAATACTCCAGATATATTTTGAGGCAATTGGACTATACCCATTACAAATAAGTACATAGCACCTATTCTAATAACTTCTGGCTCCTTTACTAAAAGTCCCATTATCTGTTTAGGAAATATGAGGAGTACACCTGCAGCAAATATAGTTACAATAACGGTATATCTTATTAATTGTTTAAGATATTTTTTACCTAACTCTTTGTCTCTACTGCCTAATGCATAACCAACAAATGTCGTTGCTGCTACACCAAATCCTGTTGCAGGCATATAGGATATAGATTCTGCCTGTAGACCTAATTGATAGGCCGAATAAGCCAGCTCTCCATAAGTAAGAATAGCTCTTGTAAGAAATATGGATGCTGCTTGCCAAAATGATGTTTCAAAGGATGTTGGAAGTCCAAGTTTTAATATCATTAAAGCTTCATCTGATTTAAACTTAAATTCCAATTTTTCTCCCATACTAGTTATAATTCCATTTTTACCAAATAGCATAATTATTCCAAATATAGCAGAAGTAATATATGCTATATTATAAGCATATCCTGCACCTATTAATCCTAGTGACTTAATACCTGCTTTCCCAGTTACTAAAATGAATCCAGCAGCAATATTAACTATATTTAATATACCAACAGCTATCATAGGTGTCCTTGCATTACCCATTCCTTGAAGTATACCAGCGACTAAAAGTATTACTGCCGCAAAAGGTAACGACCAAGATATTGTCTTTAAATATAATGCTCCATTTGCAAGTAAATCTGGATTTGGATTAAATACTGTTAATAATGGTTTGGCAAACCAAAAGAGTAATTGCTGAAATATAATAGCTGTACCTATGGAAATTATAAATGATTGTTCTGAAATGGATTTTAGCTTTTTATAGTTATTTGCTCCATGAGATTGAGCCACTAAAACCGAGGTGCCTGTGGCTATACCTTTAAATATCCCCCATAATATCCTATAAAGAACTGTTGCTATACCTATAGCACCAACTGCATAGGCATCAATCCTACCAATCATTGCCATAAGTACAATTCCAGCAGTCATTTGCAAAACATTTTCACCAGTAATAGGTAAAATCATAGACAATATTCTATTTCTAATAAGCTTATTTTCTTGTAAAAGTCTTTGCTCCATTCCATATCCCCTTATATTTAATTTTTATAATATATAACCTAATTATTATAATATATTTCGATACTCTAAACAAGCCATAACCTTTATTTAAAACCATACTAATACTATATCATGTAGATTGTAAATAATAAATATAATTTGCTTTTAATCTATGATTTGTTATAATGTTTGTGACAATCTAAATCTAAGGAGGAAAGACAATGGAAATAGTTAATGTGTCTAGATTAGTTAAATCAGAGGATTTAAATCATCATGGTACTTTATTTGCAGGAAGAGGAGCAGAATGGTTTGTAGAAGCCTGCTTTATATGCGGTGCTAAGGCTACGCAAAAACCTGAGAATATAGTTTGTGTAAATATTCATGGCTTGACTTTTAAAACTCCTGGTAATAAAGGAGATATAATAAATTTACAAACTAGAATAGCAAAGGCTGGAAGAACTAGCTTTGTTGTATATGGGAAAATGACTAAAAATAACAGTAAAGATATACTGTCAGATGGATTCATTACTTTCGTATTCATTGATGAAAATAACAAAACAATTCCTCATGGCATTGTTTTAGGAGATCCTATAGATGAGGAAGATATTAAAATAAGAGAAATGGCGGAAAAATTAAAATAAATTAGAATAACAGAAGCAAATGATAATAATTATCATTTACTTCTATGCTTTTTTATGTTATACTATTTTTGGCTCAAAATTATCGCGGCAAATAATTTTGATGGAGTGATAAATATTGGCAAAAATGATGGGGCCTAGATTTAAACAATCTAGGAGATTAGGATTAAATGTTTGTGGTCATCCTAAAGCAATGGATAGAGCCACTAGAGGAACATCTAGAGCAGACAAAAAGCTTACTGAGTACGGAAGACAATTATTAGAGAAGCAAAGACTTAGAGCATACTATGGTGTAATGGAAAAACAATTTTCAAAATATGTTAGAATTGCTAAGAAATCTGAGGAGCAAACAGGTCATGCCCTTATAAAAATTTTGGAAACAAGGTTAGATAATCTTGTATATAGGCTAGGCTTTGCTTCATCCATTAGACAAGCTAGACAGATGGTAGTTCACGGACATATTCTTGTGAATGGAAGAAAGGTAGATATACCTTCATATATAGTTGAAATAGGAGATACTATCGAGCTGAAGGGAAAATCTAAAGATATTGAGATTTTTAAAGAGAATTTTAATAACTTCTTTTTAAATCAATATCCATACCTAGAAAAAGACGAAAATAAAATGTCTGGTACTCTAGTTAGATATCCAGAAAGAAATGAAATTCCTATAGAGATAGAAGATCAATTAGTTGTTGAATATTATTCAAGACTTATGTAATATCAAAAGGCACAGAAATTTCTGTGCCTTTTTTATTCTACTCAATAACTTCAAACTGTTTGGTTATTAGCTTTTTTAACACCCCAAATAATATCACTGATGAGATACCAAATACTAAAGTTAATAATCCATATATAAGATTTATATTTACCCTATCTATTATTTTAATTACTAAAAATACTAGTCCTCCCACATATAAAGTACCTACACCCATACCAATTAATACATTTAGATTTTGTTTCATGGCTTTCTGTGGATTGTTCCAGTCCAACATTGGTCGTAGAATATCTATTATCATACCAATCTGGGTCATTGGTATACTACCTAGGAGTCCTAAGAATATTATCAATAGAATAATTAGAATATCTAATTTCACTACAAAAATTAAACTTACTAATAAAGCAATTATACCTAACACTTGAACAGCTAAAGATGATAATACTCTGCCTATTATCTGGTCTTCTACTTTTATAGGTAAAGTCCTTTGTATCCAGAAACATTTACCTTCTCTAGAAAAAGTAGTGGCTCCTATACTATTTAACATACCTAGAGCCACAACGAGACCTATACCTGCTAAAGCGATTAATCCTGAATCAACTCCTAGCATATCTATCATTGCTGACAGAGATTCATCTCCACCTGTCATATTAGACATTGCTAATATTATTGGAAATATAATTACTCCTCCAACTGCATTCAATAAATACACTGGAGTTTTAAACAGCATTATAATTTCCTTTTTGGCTAGAGCTAAATATGGTTTAGTTTCTCTAGCAGAATCTCTTATAGATAATTTCTTTCCTCTTCCCTTAGATGCCGATACTTCTATATTTCCTATTAGTCCATCAAAGAATAAGCTCTCAGATAAAAATATCATTATAAAGAAAGATATGATGCCTACTCCTATAAAAGATAATAGATTAATTAATCCTAAGATATTAGAATTATTTACTAAAGCCAATGTTCCCCATTGAGAGGGTGGAAATCCTAATCCTAATTTCTTCACTAAGAGATTAGAATCTGCTACTAGATTCATAAGAAAATTATCTCCTTGCATTATGGCCTTTTGTGCTATGGTTTGAATTTTAAGTTGAAGATACACTATAGCTATAAGGAAAAGCACTGCACTAATTGTCCTAATTAAATCCTTCTTCCTTCCGATATTTGTATACTTCATAAATACCATTATAAGAATAGAAGCTAATACTAAAGGTACGATAGGAAGTGTGGCAGCTAATAATAGTGAATATATCCAATAAATAGGACCTTCTCCGCCCTTGGTTCCATAAATAATGATAAATGGTAGTATTATAGGTAATGAAGTTAAGTATTCACTTATCATAAGAGTTACAAATTTTGATCCTAAAATATAAGATGGTTTAATAGGTAATGGTACTAAGTGAGCTAAATCATTAGAAAAATAATATTTGCTCATTACATAGAGAAGTCCAAATAGAAATATCATTATCTGTGAAGCTAGAAATCCTGAGAGTAAAAACATAGATTTCTGTCCTATTTGACTATAGATATCGTACATCCCATTTAAGCCCTTTACCATCATAAAATAGGTTGGTAAAAGAGATAACATAGCTAAACCAAAGACTATTATCTGCCATCTATTTTTCTTATTTTTAAAACTATAGGCTATGGAGGAAAAACCAAAGGTAGTATTAAAGTCGGTTTTGATTAATGAAATTATCTTTTTCATCATTCAGTCAACTCCAAGAATATATTTTCTAGGGATTCTCTTTCTTCAGCATGAGTCCTCAATTCTTCCATAGTTCCCATAGCTACGATTCTACCTTTATTTATTATTGCTATTCTATCACAAAGTTTCTCTGCTACTTCCAATACATGGGTGGAAAAAAATACGGTTTTACCTTCATCACACATTTTTCTCATTATCTCTTTAAGATTAAAAGCTGATTTTGGGTCTAGGCCTACCATGGGTTCGTCAAGGATAAATAACTTTGGGTCACTTAGTAGGGCAGATGTAAGAACTAACTTTTGCTTCATACCATGGGAATAACTAGCTATTATATCACCTATAGCATCTTTTATATTGAATAATTCTAGATAATAATTCATCTTCTTTTCCCTTTCCTCTTTGGGGATTCCATACATATCAGCTATAAAGTTTAGATACTCTATCCCTTTTAATCTATCATATATTTCAGGATTATCTGGAACATAAGAGATCATTGATTTAGCTTCTAGTGGTTCCTTCCAGGCATCTACTGTTCCTACAGTCACCTTTCCATTATCTGGTTTAAGTAATCCTACTATCATCTTTATAGTTGTGGTCTTACCAGCTCCATTTGGTCCTAGAAAACCAAATATCTCCCCTGGCTTTATATCTAGATTAATATTATCTACTGCCTTTATTGCACCTTTATTATAAGATTTAGAAATGCCTTCAAGTTTTAACAAGTTCATTACCTCCTTGCTTTATTTGTTATATTGATTATATAACAAATATTTTATGATAGCAATATTTATTTAATAAATTAATTATTTCTAACTATTGAAGTCCAAATATACGCAAATCAATGAAAGATTATTTTAAGACAATTCACATGCAATAATGTACTGATTATTATATTAAAATTATAAAAAAACCAAGGTTTTGGCACTTTTACCAAAACCTTGGTTTTCTTTTTTAATTGATTAATTTTAACGTCTATAAAACTATTCTTGCTTATTTAGTTTCACCTACTGCTTAGTTGTTTCCACCTTTAAAACAGAGTCTGTCTTCCCTGGTATAATTGGCTCTCCAGCTCCTCCAGCAATTACTCCAATAGACAGATTAAGTAATAAAAGCATCAATACAACTAAACTTACAAGCATTCTTTTCCTTTTCATTTGATTATTCCCCCTTGATTTTTATTATACTATCTATTAATCCTTCAAGCTTAAAATACTCACGGCTGTCAATACAAGTCCTTAAACATTTAAAGACTGTCAATAGACTATCATTAATCTTAATGCCTGATACAACACTTTCATAGTATTCTTCTATTATTTTTAAAATATCATTGACATCTGCTTTTTTATTTAATTCCATAAGAGCCGTAAGATTTTTTAAAATATAGTCCTGCTGAATATTTTCTTTTGCATATTTTAAGGACTCTTTATAGTATTTTTCGGCTTTCTTAAAATCTCCTAGATTTTCATAAGAAATAGCTAATTGATTACAAATCAGCGAATAATTGTATGAACTCTTATCTAGTTCATCCCAATCTTCTAAAATCGCTTCTAAATACTTATATGCTCGATTTTGATCCTTTAACTTTGTATAAGTCTCAGCTATATTTCCATATATTAAATATTTAAAATCACTGTATCCAGTAAATGTTAAAACCTGAAGAGCATTATTATAACTACTTAAGGCTGTTTCATACTCTCCCATTCCCAGATAACATACTCCTTGTAAATTATATGTTCTCTTCCATAAATCATAATCTTTTCTTTCAGTATATCTCAATAAATCTGAAATTATCTTTAAGGAAGATGTATACATCTTTAATTTATAATAAGCTAAAGCATAATTATAATATATATATATTAGATATTCTTCAGGTATATTATCTACATTTATTAAGGCAATTTGAAATACTGAAACAGCATCCTGACACCTTTCCATATATATATAATTTGCCCCTAATTTAATAGTCAACAGATAGTTTGATTTTCTATTAGGGTATCTATAGATTAATTCATGCCCCCTAAGATAGTAGAAATAAGAGTTTTCATAGTCCTTCTTTTCACGATATATATCTCCTATCAGCTCATATACCTTAAGCTTCTTGTCCATAAGATTATATTCACTTAGAATAAACTCCAAATCATCTAAATCATCTTCATCTATGATATAATCCCCATCTTTTCTATGCTTGTCCCACTGGATAATATAGGTTTCTACTCTTTCTTTTGCATAATATCTTCTTGGATCAAATAAATCCTCTGGTTCAATTATTAAATCCATGTCTCTCTGTTCTAAGACACTATTTATATTTTTACATACTATCTCTGCATTATCTGTTTCCAAGGGAATTTTATCACTTTCTATTAACTTAATTAAATCGATATCAAGGTCATTCCCTGCAATATCTGATAGACTAATATTTAATTTCTCTCTTATTTCCTTTAAAATCCCCCGGAAGTAGTCTCTAAGATCACACCCTCCAAACATATCACCCCAAATTTAATATTTAACTTTCAGCGTTTAATACAGAAACTTAAGATTCTATAATGGAATGAATCCTCATTGAAAAGAAATCATCTTATATATACATCTGACTGTAAAACTTTAAAGTTAGTATACGCCCTAAGTTATTTATTGAATCAATACTTTAATTATTAAATTCATTAAATCATATCTTAATATTTGACGTCAATACATTTGTTCATACAATTTTCGATATTTAATGTCGCATTTTGTCAAAAATTAAAGGAAAGTTCTAATCCATTTTAATTAGAACTTTCCTTTAATAAACTTATTCCAAAACTTTTTTTAAAAACTTCCCAGTATACGATTTCTTAACTTTTGCTACTTCCTCTGGAGTCCCTATTGTTACAATTGTTCCTCCCTTATCTCCACCTTCAGGGCCTAAATCTATTATATAATCAGCTGTTTTTATAACATCTAGGTTATGTTCTATAACTACTACTGTATTTCCGCCCTCTACAAGTTGATCTAATACTTTTATTAGCTTGTGAATGTCTGCCACATGAAGTCCTGTGGTTGGTTCATCTAATATATATATTGTCTTTCCTGTAGATCTTTTGGATAGCTCTGTGGCTAGCTTAACCCTTTGAGCTTCTCCACCAGATAATTCTGTTGATGATTGACCAATCTTTATATATCCTAATCCTACATCAAATAAGGTTTCCAGTTTCCTAGATATTTTAGGTATATTCTTGAAAAATTCTACTCCTTCTTCTACTGTCATATCTAATACGTCTGATATACTTTTTCCTTTATATTTTACTTGGAGAGTTTCCCTATTATACCTCTTTCCTTTACATACTTCACAGGGTACATATACATCTGGTAGGAA
Organism: Tissierella sp. P1; assembly: GCF_002266425.1. Classification (GTDB taxonomy): domain Bacteria; phylum Bacillota; class Clostridia; order Tissierellales; family Tissierellaceae; genus Tissierella; species Tissierella carlieri. The sequence goes on along the minus strand of NZ_NPMN01000002.1, from coordinate 185,705 downwards.
GTGCATTTCAACCTTAAGTATTCCATCACCATTACAAGCTTCACATCGTCCACCCTTTACATTGAAGCTAAACCTGCCTTTTTGATATCCTCTCATCTTTGCCTCTGATGTCATGGCAAAGACATCTCTTATATGATCAAACATTCCAGTATAGGTAGCAGGATTTGATCTTGGCGTTCTACCTATTGGAGATTGGTCTATATCTATTACCTTGTCCAAATATTCTAATCCTCTTATATCCTTATACTTTCCTGGTTTTACCTTTGATCCATTTAGTTTTTGAGCTAAGGATTTGTGTAATATTTGATTTACTAAAGAAGATTTTCCTGAACCTGATACTCCAGTGACACAGGTTAATACTCCTAGAGGAATCTTTACATCTATGTTTTTCAGATTATTCTCCTCTGCTCCAATTATTTCTACCCATTTCCCATTAGGTTGTCTTCTTTTTTCTGGAACTTCAATCTTTTTCTTACCTGAAAGGTACAGACCTGTCATGGACTCGGGACTATTCTTTATCTCATCAACTGTTCCTTCAGCTATTATATATCCTCCGTGAATACCTGCACCTGGCCCTATATCCACAATATGATCTGCTGCATACATGGTGTCTTCATCATGTTCTACCACTATCAATGTATTCCCTAAATCAGTTAAATTTCTTAGAGTCTTTAATAACTTTTCATTATCTCTTTGATGTAACCCTATACTAGGCTCATCTAGTACATAAACTACTCCTACAAGACTAGACCCTATTTGAGTTGCTAGTCTAATTCTTTGAGATTCGCCCCCAGACAATGTTCCTGCTGTACGAGAAAGAGTTAAATAATTTAAACCAACATCCTTTAAAAAATTTAATCTCTCTTTAATTTCTTTAAATACTTGTTGTCCTATTATTTGTTGCTTTTCTGTAAGAACTAAGTTATCAAAGAATTCTATTGCCTTAGTGATAGAAAGGTCTGTTAGTTCTGCGATATTTAATTTATTTATTCTTACTGCCAGTACTTCATCTTTTAATCTCTTTCCACGACAAGTTGGGCAAGGATTTTCTGTCATATATTCATCTATTTTATTTCTCATATAATCAGAGTTAGTTGCAGTATATCTTCTTTCTAGATTTGGAATTATCCCTTCAAATTTCCCCTTAAAATCTCTAAGCCCTTCTTCATCAAAGTGACTAGCAAATTTAAAGGAAATTACCCTATCTGTACCATATAATAGTTCTTCTATAAACTTCTCAGGTGCATCTTTCAATGGCTTATCTATACTAAAACCATTTTCCTCTGCTAGGGTTTTAAAAATTTGATAATAATATGTGGATTCATTTGAGCTAGAAAATGGTGCAATCCCACCTTCATCTATGCTTAAATCTAGATTAGGTATAACTAAATCTCTATCTATTTCTTTATAAAATCCCAAACCATTACAGGTAGGACACATACCAAAGGGGCTATTGAAAGAGAACATCCTAGGAGATAGCTCTTCAATAGCTATATTACAATCTGGGCATGATAGCTTCTCACTAAACATTACTTTTTCCTTTCCAATAAAATCCACTACAACTAGTCCATCTGCAAGTTTAAGTGCTGTTTCTAAGGAATCTGATAATCTGCCCTCTATACCTTCCTTAACTACTATTCTATCTACTACTACCTCTATAGTATGTTTTTTATTTTTTTCTAGTTTTATCTCGTCTCCAATATCATACATTTCTTCATCAACTATTACTCTAACAAAACCTTCTTTTTTAATACCCTCTAGAATTTTTACATGTTCACCCTTTTTTCCTCTAACAATAGGTGCTAGAATCTGAAGTTTCGTTCTTTCTTCAGATTCCATTATTTTATCTACCATTTGCTCTACGGTTTGGCTGGAGATCTCCTTTCCGCATTTGTAACAATAGGGAGTACCTATTCTAGCGTATAATAGTCTTAAATAATCATATATCTCTGTCACAGTTCCTACAGTTGATCTTGGGTTTTTAGATGTGGTCTTTTGGTCTATGGAAATGGATGGGGATAACCCCTCTATATACTCAACATCTGGCTTATCCATTTGACCTAAAAATTGTCTAGCATAGCTAGATAGAGATTCTACATATCTTCTTTGACCTTCTGCATATATGGTATCAAAGGCTAGAGAAGACTTTCCTGAACCCGATAAACCTGTAAAAACTATGAATTTATTTCTAGGGAGAGTTAAGGATACATCTTTTAGATTATTCTCCTTAGCTCCCCTTATTATTATTTCATCCTTTGCCATTTACTTCACCTCTACTTTAGCTTCTTCTTTAATTCAATTATCTTATCTCTAAGTTCTGCTGCTTTTTCAAAGTTTAATTCTTCGGCTGCTTTTAACATAGCAGATTCTAATCCTTCTATCATGCCTTCTATTTCTTCCTTGGAGAATGATTCCTCATATTTTGCTTCATCTTCTGCTACTATTGTAGCTTCTATTATTTCCCTTACACCTTTCTTTATAGATTGTGGTATAATATTATGTTCTTTATTGTATTCATCTTGAATATTTCTTCTTCTATTTGTCTCAGATATGGCTCTTTCCATAGAATTAGTTATTCTATCTGCATACATAATTACTTTTCCTAAGACATTTCTTGCAGCTCTACCTGTAGTCTGGATCAATGATGTTTCTGATCTCAAAAATCCTTCTTTATCTGCATCTAATATGGCCACTAAGGATACCTCTGGCAAATCTAATCCTTCTCTAAGTAAGTTGATACCTACTAAAACATCATATTTACCTAATCTTAAGTCTCTGATTATCTCCATTCTTTCTATTGTTTCAACATCAGAATGAAGATAAGTAACTTTTATTCCAATATCTTTGAAATAATTAGTTAAATCTTCAGCCATTTTTTTAGTCAGAGTTGTTACTAATACTCTTTCTTCTCTATCTACCACTTTTCTAATTTCATTTACTAAATCATCTATCTGATGATCTGTAGGCTTTACTTCTATAATTGGGTCCAATAAACCTGTAGGTCTAATGATTTGCTCTACTGTATTTTCTGTATGTGTAAATTCATAAGGGCCTGGAGTTGCAGACACATATAAAATTTGATTTATAATAGACTCAAATTCATTAAATTTAAGAGGTCTATTGTCTAATGCTGATGGTAGCCTAAATCCATATTCAACTAAGTTTGTCTTTCTAGATTTATCCCCTTCGTACATACCTCTTATTTGTGGTATGGTAACATGAGACTCATCTACTATTATTAAAAAATCATCTGGAAAATAGTCTATTAAAGTAAAGGGTCTAGAACCAGAAGGTCTATTGCTTAAATGTCTTGAATAGTTTTCTATTCCTTGACAAAATCCCATTTCTTCTAACATTTCTAAATCATATCTAGTCCTTTGTTCTAACCTTTGGGCTTCAAGGAGTTTCTCCTTACCTCTTAATTCTTTTAATCTTTCATCTAATTCTTCTTCTATAGTTTCTATTGCTCTTTTAACTTTCTCTTCAGTTGTAGCATAGTGAGAGGCTGGAAATATAGAAACATGAGATCTAAGCCCAATTACTTCACCAGTCAGATGATTTACTTCCACTATCCTATCAATTTCGTCTCCAAAAAATTCAATTCGAATTGTATTTTCACTGGATGAGGCTGGAAATATTTCTAGTATATCTCCTCTGACTCTGAAGGTTCCTCTAATAAAATTAATATCATTCCTTATATATTGAATATCTATTAATTTTCTCATTATCTCATCTCTGTCCTTTATCATACCTGGCCTTAAGGAAACTACAAGATTTTCGTAATCTATAGGATCTCCCAGACCATATATACAGGATACAGATGCTACTATAATTACATCTCTCCTCTCAAATAAAGCAGCCGTAGCGGAATGTCGTAGTTTATCTATCTCATCATTAATTGATGCATCTTTTTCTATATAGGTATCTGATTGTGGTACATATGCCTCAGGTTGGTAATAATCATAATAGCTAACAAAATATTCTACAGCATTATTAGGAAAAAACTCTTTAAATTCAGAAGCTAATTGATAGGCTAATGTTTTATTATGTGCTATGACTAATGTTGGTTTTTGAACTTTCTCAATTATGTTCGCCATAGTAAAGGTCTTTCCAGAACCAGTGACTCCAAGTAATACCTGATGTTTAAGGTCCTTATTGATACCTTCTACTAAATTATTTATAGCTTCTGGTTGGTCACCAGTTGGTTTAAAGCTTGATTCTATTTTAAATTTATTCATATTTACACCTCATTGCTTGAACATTTGTTCCTACATATAATATATTATATTATATAATATCCTTTTGTCAAAGCATATTATATAAATATATTATAGAATAAAGATTTATTATGAAAAAGCATATTGAAGAAATGAGATTAATATAGTAAACTATCAGTAAGGAGGCGACTTTCATGAAGCGAATTTTATTAATAATTGTCACAATATTTATAGCACTAGTCTTTTCCGGTTGTAATCCTAATGAAAAAGATTCTGTAGCTCTTGACGATGCGAGATTTGAAGAAGAAGAAATCAAATATGAAATCGAACAAATACTTTTCTCTAAAAGTTTCCAATCTATTGAACCTTCTGTTGAAATCATCACTAACAATAATAAGCTAAAAATATTAGCATCCTTAGGGCTAAGTGAATACTCAGGTATTAATGTAAATAGCATAGTAAAAAAGGGCAGTGAAATTAATATTCATGTTAGTGGGATTTCCAATAAGAATGATCTTCGTTTAGCAGTACCCCAAGTAGTTATGGAACTTAAAAAAACAAAACTTAAAAAAATTGAGGATTTAAAGTTTAATATAATCTATGATGATTATACTCCACTTAAGATTAAATATGGTATCAATGATGTACTAAATAAAATACAATCCCATTTTAAAGTGTCAACAAAAGGAACTCCAATATTCGATCTAATTAGGATAAATGATGCTATAGTATGGGATATATCCTACAATAGTATTTTTGACAAGGAAAATCCAGATATTCCTTTAGTAAATTTATCTGCACAGGTTGATGCAAATACAGGAAATATTATAGATTCAGAAAAACTATCTATCTCAACCTCCTTAGATAGTGGTCATATTTTAGGTTACATAAATAATGATTACATTTTATATAAAAAAACAGTATTAGATAAGGATACCAATAAATCCATCGAACAATTGTGGGATTATAGTGCTTTAAATAATGAAAAGTCTATGCTTTATTCTTCAAATTTCAAAATATCATCTGCACAATTTAGCTCTGACCTACACTATGTTTCTGTTATAGAGGTAAATGATAATGGATCAGAACTATATATAATTCCATTGGATGATAAGAGAGCATATAAAATATCTTTTGAAAATAAATTCAATCCTAAAACAATGAGATGGAATAGTGATAATATTTTATATCTAATAGAAAATAATGATGATAATTCTACAGTATACTCCTACAATGTAAAAAATAATGACATAAATGTTATAGGTATTTTCAATAAAAATATAGAAAATTTAATAATCAACAATGATAATTTTCTAATAGTTGAAAAAACTGATAATGAACTAAATAGGAAAATATCTATTACCTCTGATTGGGATAAATTCAAACCAATAGGTAATGGAGCTAATCCAAAATTCTTAAATAAAAATATGATTTCTTATTTAAGAAAAAATGAAGATAATGACTATAATTCATTATTTGTTTATGATATGAAGGCAAAAGATATCATCAGTCAAATTGAAGGAAATATTTTAAATTATGAAATACTTCCAGATAGTAATATAGTTTACGTAGATAAAAACATTAATAAAAATGACTTTACATTAAAAAAATATTCACTAAATAATCAAGTAACTAATGATATAGCTCATTTTATTAGTGATAAGATTTATTATGATGAAAATAGAAATCTAGTTTATTTGAATATAACGCTACCTTTTGATAACGAAAAAACAGAAATGATTTACTCTTTAGATTTAAGTAAGCTCAATTAAAAATCCCTAGGGACTATTATTAGTCCTAGGGATTTTCTTTTTCCATAATATCTCTTTACAGATAATCCAGATTTCATGTTAAAAAACTCAATTCTTAGCTTATTTATCTTTATATTCATAAGATCTTCTAAGTCCTTATTGCTATTTATTTCAGCACCATTTATTTTAAGCACTATATCTCCTGTCTTTATTCCTAATTTATGTGCTACTGTATTAGGAAGAACCTCTAGAACTTTCACTCCCTTATCAAAAGAAGTAAATATAGGCATTTTATTATTTTCAATCATTTTATTTTGCAGAATGATATATTCATGACCTAATAAGGCAAATAATGGTGGCAGAAAAAGATTTTCTATAGTTTTTGATAAGTATAATAGAATAATGCTATATATGAATAATACTACAGATGTCTTTACAACTTTTTGCCTAGGATATGATGATATAGAGTAATCCCCATAGCTAAGGATTGCCATAAGAGTAATAGGATGAATCAAGCCATCACCAATAAATATTACAAATGGAATGGGCCAGAACCTATTCATATTAAATCCACCAACTATCTCACTCTTTGTTTCAAAAAAAACTGGAAGCCTGCTTCTCCATCCATCTAGAAGAATCAATATGCTCTCCACTATATGTAGCACAGCAACTACAGACATTACTTGAGAAATTTGGATCTTTGGATATCCTATTATTAGACTGCATAGGGCCACTATAGAACCACCATAGGAAAAGCACATATACCTAGGATTAATAAGGGATAATATAATTGCAACAATTAATATATACATAAAATCCTTAGGTATGACGACAACACCTAGGTATAGAAACACCACAGTCGTTATTATTCCTCCAAACATGCCAAATATAGTAGATATAAATAATTTTAGTAATGCAGATCTTTTATAACCTAAATTCTCCTTTTCTATTTTGCCTATCTTTAAATATTGAAAATATATGATACATAGGACTGCAATAAAAAAAGGAGATTTTAAAGTATTTATAATATCTATTATTGTAAAATACACAATCTGATATAAACCGTACATACTTTAATTCTCCTTATTTGAGCTTATTTAATTTTTGATTTTATTTCATCTATAGCTGTCCTTAACTGAATGTCTTCTTTTAAGTTATCTACACCTATTTCTTCAACACCTTCTGGTAACTCTACTATAATATCTGGTGCTATTCCAACTCCATGGATATTAATACCATTCGGTGTGAAATACTCTGAAATAGTTAATTTCAATCCAGATCCATCGTCTAAATCGTGTATTCTTTGTACAACTCCTTTTCCAAATGTTGTTGTTCCAATTAATGTCCCTCTCTTATGGTCTTTAATTGCACCTGCTAGTATCTCTGATGCTGATGCAGACCCTCCATTAACAAGTAAGACTAATGGATAATCAACCATTGATTTGTTAGATTTTAAATATTCTCTTTTACCACTCTTAGTTTGAGTATATACAATGTCACCTTCTCCTAATAATTCGTCAGCTATTTGAGCACATCTATCTAATAATCCGCCAGGATTATTTCTCAAATCTATAATCAAACCTTTAATATTACGTCTTCCAAGTTTATCTAATTCCGTCTTAAAATCTTTATATGTTAAATCATCAAAGGATGTAATCTTTATATATCCAATATTATCATCTATTAGGCTAGATTTCACAGTAATTAATCTAATTATTTCCCTAGTTATTTCAAGATCAAAAATATCATTTTTTCCAGCTTTATCTTTTCTCATAATGGTTAGAACCACTTTAGTATTCGGGTCACCTTTCATTACCTTTACAGCCTGATCCATGTTTTCTCCAAGATATTCTATTCCATTTACCTTTATTATCTTATCTCCACTCTTTATACCTGATTTTTCTCCAGGGGTACCTTCTATTGGAGATACTACGGTTATTAGATTATCCTCTCCTGGAGTAACTACAACTCCAATTCCAGCATATGTTCCGCTAGTTTGTTGTAAAAATGATGCAAATTCATCTTGAGTCATATAATTAGAATATGGATCTTCAAGGGATTGGAGCATACCCTTTAATTGTCCATCAACTAATTTCTTTTCATCCACATCTCGCAAGTAATTTTCCTTAACATAATTTTCTACTGCCATTACCTTTGAAAATTCATTATAAATAGATTTAAGTTTATTATATTCTGCCAAAGGCACATATGCCTTATTATTAAATGTTATGCTCATCAAATTAGTTAGACCGAAAGTAATTGCATTTGTAATCAATAATAAAACTACCATTAAAGTTATGACTTTCTTCTTGGACATTTTCTCACCTCTATAATTTTTGGGTTATACAACTATTGTATTTATTTTACATTAAGATTATACCATTAATTAAATACATTAAAAAGCCTAAAGATTAGTGTATATAACTTATTAAAATATTTATAAATCCTCTACTACCATTTAAGATGGAAATAGAGGATTTATAATAGTACCGTATTAGTTATAAGTTTTATGGTGTTACTACAACTTTTACAACTTCATTTTGATTATTTTCAAATATATCATAGGCTTTAACTATATCATCTAATTTCATGCGATGGGTTATTAGTGATGTCATATCTATTTGACCCGATTCAACCATATTAAGTAAACGCTGCATATGACCTAAGTATCCTAACCCCATTTCAATTGATATATTTTTCATAAATATTTCTGGTAATGGCAACTCAATATTTTTTGAATAAAGTCCAACCAGAGAAACTCTGCCACTGATTCCTACACACTTAACTGCTTGTTGAAGTGCAATTTCTGATCCAGAAGCTTCAATAGCTGCATCTGCACCTTTTCCTTTAGTTATTTCAGATATACTCTTAAATAAATCATCTTTATCAGTTCTTATAATATGTGTTGCTCCTAGTTTTTTTCCTATATCAAGTCTTAATTGATTTTTTCTTCCTACAAGAATTATATTTTTAGGACTAAATAATTTTGCTGCTTGTACAGCACATAATCCAACAGGACCAGCACCAAATATAACTACATCATCTCCAGGCTGAATCCTACATTTTTCTGCACCAAAGTATCCCGTAGACAATACATCACCTACGAATAATACTTGTTCGTCTTTAAGGTTTTCAGGAACTTTTATTAAGTTATTATCAGCAAATGGTACTCGTGAAAATTCTGCATGAGTACCTGGAATATTTCCAAACTCCTTTCCACTACCATGTACTCCCCCATTTTTACATTGAGCTATATGACCATTTTTGCAGTTTTCACAATATCCACAGAAAGGAGCAGCTGGTCCAATTACTCTATCACCTTTTTTTAGGCTTTTTACTGCTTCCCCAACTTCTTCAACAATTCCTACATATTCATGTCCTAATGTATACCCTGGAGTGGTTTGCATATGTCCGTGGTATAAATGAATATCACTTCCACAAATAGTTGTCATAGTGATTCTAATTATCGCATCAGTTTCTTTTTCAATCATAGGCTTTTCTATTTCTTGTAATTCAATTTGATTAATATCTTTAAAAACAAGACCTTTCATGATGCTCTTCCTCCTTTTATTTTACCGTGATATTATATAAGATTGTTAAATTTTTATCCTGTAGATATAGTATCACTTTATTTTACAGCTGTCAAAGTTATTTTTACACTAATAAGGAGGTATCTAAATAATATATTTAACCAATTTTTATATTAAAAAAAGGGGATCATTTCCCCTTTTTGTTATTTACTCTTTAACCATGGCATTGGATCTTGATATGCTCCATTTTTTCTTACTTCAAAGTGACAATGTGGCCCAGTAGATACTCCTGTACTTCCAATCTTTGCTATAGTATCTCCTCGTTTTACTTCCTTACCCTCTGAAACTACTAAGGATGAGTTATGACCATAAAGTGTAACTATACCGCCTCCATGATCTATCATTATTGTTTTGCCGTAACCACCTAATGTGCCTGAATATATTACTACTCCTGCTTCTGCTGCAATTACTCTTTCTCCATGATTAGCCGATATATCGACTCCTGTATGCAATTTTTTAGTCTTAAAAACTGGATGTATTCTATAACCATAAAGAGAACTTACTCTTTTATATACTGGTACAGGCCATTCCATCTTACCTCCTCCAGTATATGCCCCAGTATTTCTTTGCAATTTAACTATCTTTGATTCAATTTCCTTAGCAAAATCATTTAACTTATCATATTCTTTTTCATATGCTACTTTATCCTTTTCTAATCTACCCATTAAGTCCTTTTTTTCTCTGGTAGCCTTTTCTAAATCTCTCCTTCTAGCTTCCAACTTAGTTTTAGATGTCTCCACTGCATTTTTTTGCATTTCCAGCTCTGTTTTCTTTGTATCTATTATATCTCTTTGCTCCTTCATATATTCTATTAATTCAGTATCATGCTTTGCTATAGCTTTTATCATATCTTGTCTAGATAAAAAATCCTTAATATCAGAAGATGCTAAAAGTACTTCAAGATATCCTACATTTCCATTCTTATACATTACCCTTAATCTTTTATTAAATGTTTCTTGTTTATCATTAACATTCTCTTCTGCCTCTTTTAATTCTAGTGTTGTCTTTTCAATATTATTCTCTAAATCCTGTAATTCTTTTTCTACATTATTTAACTCATTAGTAGCATTATCCATCTTTACATCCAAATCTGCTATTTGTTTAGATACATCCTTTGCCTGTTGTTCAATGGCTTTAATTTCTTTTTTTGTATTCTCTATCTGCTTATTAACATTTTTCTGCTGCTTTTTCAAATCATTTACTGAATCTGCATATGCTTGAATAAAGTTAAATGTAAATATTAAAGCTAGAACCAAAAATATAATTTTTCTTTTTTTCATATTGCCCCCCCTATACATTAAGAAAACGTTTTAAAGATACTATACTCCCTAATGCCCCGATTCCAACACCTATAGCTGTAAACATTATTGTTATGTCCTTAATTAGCAGAGACGGCGGCACTAGATATACTGTAAGAAGAACATAGAGCTTATCACTGACTGATTTGAAGAAATATTCATATCCATAATTTATCAATAATATGGAAAATACCGCTCCAATAAGCCCAAATAATATTCCTTCTATAATAAATGGTCCTCTTATATAACCATTAGTTGCACCTACATATTTCATTATATTTATCTCTCTTTTTCTTGAGGCCACTGTAATTTTTATAGTATTGGAAATAATAAATACTGATACCAATACTAAGATTCCTATTACAACTATACCTCCAAATCTAATATAATTAGCAACTACCATAAGCTTGTCTATTATATCCTTATAATAGTTTACATCCTCTATTCCTTTTATAGACTTAAGTGTCTCAACTACTGAATCTGCATATTTTATATCTTTTAACTGAATTATATAAGAATTTTGAAGAGGATTATCATCTTCCAGCCCTTCTAGCACATAGCTCTCTTCTTCCCATTGTTCCTTCATTATTTCTAGTCCTTGCTCCTTAGAGCGAAATACTACAGATAATACACCTTCTATTGATTTTATGGATTCCTCTATAGGTTCTATATCTTTATCTTCTAGATCTAGTTCTAAAAATACTTGTATTTCATCAAACTTAGTTTTTACCTCTAATACTAAATTATTTATACTTAAGATTAAAATTAAAACTATACCTAGTATCATAAGTACAGCTGATATGGATCCAACAGATGCTAGTCCCATACCACGGTTTCGCCACATGCCCTGAAACCCTTGTTTTATTGTGTTCTTAAACACCCGAAATCGCATCACCATACCCGCCCTTCTGTTCATCTCTAACTAATTTACCATCATGAATTTCTATTACTCTTTTCTTCATTTGGTTTACTATGTCTTTGGCATGGGTTGCCATAAGTATTGTAGTACCTCTACCATTTATTTCAGATAGAACTTTCATTATTTCCCATGCAGTTTCTGGATCTAAATTACCAGTAGGCTCGTCCGCAATCAACACGGGAGGACTATTGACTATTGCCCTGGCAATAGATACTCTTTGACGTTCTCCTCCAGATAACTGATCTGGATAACTAGATGCCTTTCTACTCAAGTCTACCATACTAAGTACCATGGGTACCTTTCTTCTTATTTCCTTAGGATGAGAACCTATTATTTCCATTGCAAAGGCTACATTTTCATATACAGTCTTATTTGGCAGCAGCTAAAATCTTGAAATACAACACCTACATCTCTCCTAATATAGGGTACTCTTCTATTTCTAACCTTTGTAATATCCATATCATTTAATATTATCTTACCCTCCGTAGGTTGTTCTTCTTTTAATAATAATTTAATCATAGTAGATTTACCTGCCCCAGATGAACCTACTACAAAAACAAATTCACCTTTATGTATATTCACATTTATATTTGAAAGAGCCTTAACATTATTATCATATTCTTTGCTTACATTTTCAAATTTTATCAAACATATCACCTCGTTTTTCTATAATATAATATATTAAAATTCGAGTAAAGTCCCATTAATTTCCATTCTCTTATGATGCATAGAAAAATTCTCATAAATTATTCTTTTTAAAAAAGGTTACCTTGATAATATTTTATAGAAACATTTTTTACTTTCCCTTAATTGTATATTATAATATAAAATGTAAGATAAATAAACCATAAGAGGTGATTATTTTGGACAAAAAAATTTTAAGAGAAAAAGTCTTGCAAAAAAGAGCGGATTTATCTCCTAAAAATATTATTGAATATAGCGATATTATTGCGGAGAAATTGTATAAAATGGATTCTTATAAAGAAGCTAAAACCATTATGTCTTTCATTAGTTTTGATTCCGAGGTTAATACACATGAAATAATTAAAAGATCTATAAGCCATAATAAATCAATAGTTGTACCTATAACCATACCTAAAACTAAAGAATTGAAGGTTTCTGAAGTCTTAGATTTTTCAGAACTTGAATTAGGATACTATAATATCCTTACCCCTAAGAAAAAATATATAAGATTTATTGATCCTAGTACTATAGACCTAATTTTAGTTCCTGGTGTGGTCTTCGCTAGAAATGGTTATAGGGTTGGATATGGTGGCGGTTATTATGATAGATTTTTATCTAAATTTGAAAAAAAAGTGGATAAGATTGGATTAGCTTTTGACCTACAAGTCACAGATGAAGTTCCTACAGATTCCTTTGATATACCTGTAGATTTAATTATAACTGAAAAGGAAATAATTAATTGTTTGAAAAAATAAACTTAACACTATCTTTTAATTTATATTATTAATGATATAATATATGAGGTGTTAAATTTGTTATTTAGGAGGAATTATAATGGTAAGAACCGTAGGCACTACAGCAAGAGGTATTAGAACCCCTATTGTCAAGAAAGGCGACGATTTAGTTAATATTGTAGTGGATTCTTTACTCCTAGCAGCTAACTCTGAAAACTTTCATATTAACGATAGAGATGTTTTAGGTATTACTGAATCCTTATTAGCTAGAGCCCAAGGTAATTATGCTACTGCTGATATTATAGGAAAAGATATTGAATCTAAATTCCCTTCAACTATAGGATTAGTTTTCCCAATTTTGAGTAGAAATAGATTTTCCATTATATTAAAAGGAATAATATCCAGTGGAAGAAAAGTAGTATTACTTCTTTCCTACCCATCAGATGAAGTAGGAAATCACCTAATGGATATAGATAAAATGGATGAATTGAAAATCAATCCTTATACTGATGTCTTAACGGAATCTGATTATAGAAAACTATTTGGTGAAAAAGTAGTACATCCTTTTACAGGAGTAGACTATGTAAATGTATATAAAGAAATAGGTAAAGAAAATATTGAAATAATTTTCTCTAACGATCCAAGAACTATATTAAACTATACGAAAGATATCTTGGTGGCGAATGTTCATGATAGGCATAGAACTAAAAGAATACTTAAAGAAGCTGGAGCTAATCTAGTTTATGGGCTAGATGATATTTTAAACTCGCCTATAGATAGCTCTGGTTACAATCCAGAATATGGAGTACTTGGTTCAAACCTTTCTTCTGACCATGAGCTAAAACTATTTCCAAGAGATTGTCAGGTTTTTGTAGAATCTGTACAAAACAAGATTAAGGAAAAAGTTGGTAAGAACATTGAGGTTATGATTTATGGAGATGGGGCTTTTAAAGATCCAGTCGGAAAAATTTGGGAACTTGCTGATCCAGTAGTTTCTCCAGGATACACTAAGGGGTTAGAAGGTACACCAAATGAATTAAAATTAAAATATATCGTTGATACAGAATTAGATGCTTTACGTGGTGATGAAGTTATACAGGCTGTTAAAAAGAAAATAAATACTAAAAATAATCATATGGTGGCAAAAGAAGAATCTCTTGGTACAACTCCTAGGAGATTAACGGATTTATTAGGGAGCCTTTGTGATTTAACTAGCGGTAGTGGTGATAAAGGTACCCCTATAGTACTTATTCAAGGGTATTTCGATAATTATGCAACTGAATAATTCTAAGGGATGGTATTTTAATAATCCATCCCTTTTTCTTATCTTAGTTTGAAATCTATTTTCTATTCTTCTAATTCTTTATCTAGCATAGCATAATATATTAGTTTTTCTTGTACATAAGCATTAATAGTATTTTCTTCGTATTCTCCACTTTCATTTAATTCTCCTGCTTTTATACCTGTTAATATTTCCATTCCCTCATCTATAGTATCTATGGCATAAATAGTGAACTTTCCATCTTTTACTGCCATAATTACTTCATCATTTAGCATTAAATTTTCTATGTTTTTACTTGGAATTATAACTCCCTCCCCACCTTTGAATCCTTTTATCTTGCAAATCTTATAGAAGCCCTCTATCTTCTCATTTACTCCTCCAATAGGCTGTATTTTTCCCTTTTGATTCACAGAACCAGTTACCGCAATTCCTTGTTTTACTGGGATATCTCCTAGACTTGATAATATAGCGTACAACTCAGTACTTGATGCACTATCTCCATCTATACCATCATAGGATTGCTCAAAGGTAATACTAGCTGTCATAGATAATTGAATATTTTGAGCATATTTCTCCCCTAAATATCCACTCATAATTAAAACTCCCTTATCATGGATATTTCCACTTTGCTCTGTTTCTTTTTCAATATTTATTATTCCATCTTTTCCAAAGTAGGTATTTGCAGTTATCTTAGTAGGTCTGCCAAAAGAATATTGACCTAAATCAATAACTGATAGACCATTTATTTCTCCGACTTTTTCTCCTTGAGTATCTATCAAGATAGTTTCATTATTTATTAACTCTAAAAGTTTTTCCTCATATGAATTATTTCTATACTGTTTCTTTAATATTGCCTTTTCAACATCTTCTTTTGTAACTACTTTTTTATATTCACTTGATGCCCAACCATCAGCTTCATATATTATCTCTACAAGTTCATTAAAACTGGCAGTAAGTTTGTTTTTCTCATCTGCTATTCTACTGCTTAAATCTATTATTGCTCCTAATGCCTCTCTATGAAATGGTAGCAAGTTTTCCTCTTTACA
The DNA here is from genome assembly GCF_002266425.1 of Tissierella sp. P1. Taxonomy (GTDB): domain Bacteria; phylum Bacillota; class Clostridia; order Tissierellales; family Tissierellaceae; genus Tissierella; species Tissierella carlieri. The sequence goes on along the minus strand of NZ_NPMN01000002.1, from coordinate 170,184 downwards.
TTGATAAGCTACAAAAGAACCTATTTTTAATATATTTTCTTCATTTCTCTCCATTTCAGTATCAAAGTCTGCTCTTATTCTAAATATTTTTTTGAATTCTTCATCATAAGCATACAAAATATGATAGGTGATATAATCACCAATAATTATTATCTTAATATCTAATGGAATTGCCTCAGGATTTAATGTTTCAGATGTTAGATTTGAACTGTAAATATTTTCAACCTTTAATTCCTCAGTAGTTATTGTCCTCTTTAACCCTTCCCAAGAAATCCTATTTTGTAAAATGTCTTTTGCTTGAATTAATATATATCCTCCATTAGCTTCATGCATAGAACCTGGTTTAATTCTAGTATGATCTGTCTTTGCAACACCCATCTCATTAGCATACTCTATTTTACCAAATAAATTATAATAATTAGGATTCATCTCCCTAATAACTGGCGCTCCTTGAGTATAGCAATTATCTATAAATAAATTGATAGAATATCTTTTTAAAAAATCCTCTTTTTTGTTCCCTTGTAAAAAGATCTTCTCCACATAGTTTTCTTCTTCATTATCTAAAAACATTTCGTAATTTTTTACTATATCTTCCTTCATATCCAAAAGAAAACTAGTTATTCCTTCATTTTCTCTATACTTTACTTGAATTGGCCCTATAAATGTAGTAGCTACTAATACAATTTGTTCTTCCTTTATTCTTTTTATTTCATTTTTTAATTTAGTTTCAACGGCCTTTATTCGCTTAATATAATCATAAGATTTTTGAGTTAACTCTATAGATATATCTCCAAGTCTATCCATTTCATCATCTGATAATTTTTCAAGTTCTTCATCAGTCATAGGTCTATTATCAATCAAGGGTATGCTCAATATACCTCTATCTGTTTGCTTAAATACGAAACTATATTCCTTTGCAAAATTATTCAATTCCATTAATATACTTTCAGCTACTTTTTTATTTTCATTAAATATAGCATTTTTACTATCTTCATAATCTTTTGAGCTTAAGGCCCTAGGTATTTCAGTCTCTATATTCTTTATAGCTGATTCTATTTCTTGTTTAAAACCTATTCCTTTCCCAGAAGGTAAATTTATTGCCTTAGGACAATTTGGCTTTTTAAAATTATATACATAACACCAATCACAAGGTGTAGGTTTTTTCTTAGCAAATTCTTCAGCAACTAAATATGAATAGGAGTTTCTTCCTGTACCTATAAAACCTGATACATAAATATTATATCCTTTTCTCTTCATTGAGAGTCCATATTTTAATGCTTCCATAGCTCTATCTTGACCTATTAGCTCTCTATCTACTATCCACTCCTCCGTAGTTTCATGAGGAAATATATTTGGATCACATTGATTTCTTAACTTTTCAACTGGCACTTTATATTTTTCTAACATTTGGATCACCTCCGTAGATAACTGATTTAATTATACACTATTTCATAATTTAATGTATTCCAAAATTTGGATTTGTTGAGTAAAAATGGAGTAGAAGGTAACTAATTTTTAGTTACCTTCTACTCCATTTCTATTTACTTAATTTTATCTATTTAATAACTAAACTTAATTCTACTGGAATACTTGCTTCTACCTTTTCTTCATTTAATGCTTTAACTGCTGTTTCAACACCAATTGATCCAATTAGTGTTGGCTGCTGAGCTACTGTTGCAGCCATTTCTCCTGCATTTACTGATGCTACAGCATCATCAGTAGCATCAAATCCTACTACCATTATATCTCTTCCACTAGCTTTTATTGCTTCCAGTGCACCTAGAGCCATCTCATCATTATGAGCAAATAGTGCTTGGATGTCTGGCTGTGATTGAAGAATATTTTCCATTACATCTAACCCTTTTACCCTATCAAAGTCTGCAGTTTGTTTTGCTACTACTTTAAGCTCAGAGGCAGCTACAGCCTCATTAAATCCTTGTCCACGATCTCTCGCTGCACTTGTTCCTGCTATACCTTCTAATTCTACTACATTGCCCTTTCCACCTAATTTTTCAATTATAAATTCTCCTGCCATCTTTCCACCTGCTACGTTATCAGAAGCTATATGAGATAGAACTTCTCCACCATTTGATGCCCTATCTAATGTAATTACAGGTATCTTTGCATCATTAGCAGCTCTAACACTATTTACTACTGCATCAGAATCTGTTGGATTAACTAAGATTAAGTCAACACCTTTTGTTATTAAGTCCTCCATATTTGATATTTCTTTTGCTGGATCATCTTGTGAATCTAGTACTATAATTTCTACTCCTAATTCTTTTGCTTTTGCTTCTGCCCCTTCTTTAAGCGATACGAAGAAAGGATTTGTCTGAGTTGATATTACTAGTCCTATTTTCTTTGCTCCGTCAGTTGATTTCCCTCCCGTATTAGAACTACATGCTACTAATGATAATGATAGAATTAATACTAATAAAAGCACTAATAGTTTTTTCATGTTAACTCTCTCCTTTTCAATTAATTTATATTTCTTCTAGGCATTTGCCCTATAGAAAACAATGACTAAAATAATACTCCTGATTTAAGAATTATATTTGCATAGGGTGTGAATTCCCCAGTTCTAATCACCGCTTTTACATTATAAGACAGCTCTTTTAATTCTTCATGTGAAATAGCTTTTAAAATAAATTCACCTTTTACAACCTCTTCTAGTTCTTTTTTTAAATTAGGACTAACTTCACTCATCTCAGTTCCGATTATTCCTTCAGTTACACACAATTCGCCTAATACTGCTTTTAATACATCAAAAAAACCTGGCACACCATTGGTTATTGCAAGATCTATTAATTGTACTCCCTTTGGCACTGGCATTCCTGCATCTCCAATTAAAATCATATCATTATGGGCCATCTCTGCTATAACCTTAGATAGTTCTCCATGTAAAAGACCTGTTTTCTTCATATTTATACCACCTTTATTTTGTCTTCTCTTTTTTATCTAGCAGCACTGCAACTATTATTACTATTGCTTTGGCTATCATTTGATAATAGGACTGTACATCCATTAGATTTAAAGCATTATTAAGTATTCCTATAATCAACGCACCAATAATAGTCCCTATTATCGTACCTTGTCCACCTACTAAAGACGTTCCGCCAAGTACTACTGCCGCTATTGCATCTAATTCATAGCCCTCTCCTGATGTTGGTTGAGCTGAAGATAGTCTAGATGTTACAATGATTCCAGCAATAGCTGCTAGTATACCACTAGCTGTATATGCTAATATTTTTATCTTAGCAGTATTTACACCAGATAATAACGAGGCTTCTTCATTACCTCCTACAGCATATAGATGTCTTCCATATTGAGTGTGGTTTAAAATGTAATAGCAGACTATAAATACAATAATCATAATAGCTATTGGTACTGGTATACCTAATACTACTCCCGTACCAATCCATCTAAATACCCCTGATATATGTTCTCCAGAAACAGGTATTGGCCTCCCAGAGGTAAATACCATTGTTGCACCTCTCAAAAGAATCATAATAGCAAGAGTGGCTATAAATGGTTGTACCTTTCCTCTAGTAATAATTATTCCATTTACTATTCCTGCTACTGCACCAATAACTATGGCCACTAAGAGAGATAACCAAATATTATAGCCTGACGCTAGCATCTTCGCCCCTACAGCTCCTGAAAATCCTAGAATAGACCCTACAGATAAATCTATGCCCGCTGATAATATTACAAAGGTCATTCCAGCAGCAATTATTGCATTTATAGATGTTTGTCTAAATACATTTAGAAGATTTCCCATAGTTAGAAATCTTGGATTTAAAATACTTATAATTACTGAGAAAATTATTAGTCCAATTATTGGTCTTAACTTGTCTAAATTTCTATTTTCCATTCTATCTATCCTCCCCTCTTACTATATAATTCATTATTTTTTCTTGTGTAGCTTCTTCTCTAGATATCTCACCTCTTAATTGTCCTTCATGCATTACTAATATACGATCACTCATTCCTAGTATCTCTGGCATTTCTGATGAAATCATTATAATTGATCTGCCTTCCTCCTTGATTTTATTTAAAAGATCATATATTTCTTTTTTGGCTCCTACATCAACACCTCTTGTTGGTTCATCTAAAATTAATACCTTTGGGTCTGTAAGAAGTGATTTGGCGATTGCTACCTTCTGCTGATTTCCACCACTCAGGTTCTGAACTTTCTGATGAAGAGAAGGTGTCTTTATATTAATTTTCTCTCTATATTCTGATGCAATTCTATTTTCTTTCTTTTTATCTATACCTAGAAATCTTTTGAATTTCTCCAATGCAGATATGGTCATGTTACTCCTTACATCCATCATTAAAATAAGTCCGTCATGCTTTCGATCTTCTGACACATATACTATACCTTTATCTAATGCCTCTTTTGGAGTTCTAAGATTTACTTTTTCACCATCTAATGTCACTGTGCCGCTATCCTTTTTATATACTCCATAAAGTGTTTTTGCTAATTCCGTTCTACCAGCACCTACTAATCCGGAAATCCCAAGTATCTCACCTTTTCTAAGTGTAAATCCAATATCTTTAATATATTCATTACTTAAATTCTCTACATTTAATACTTCTTCTTGAAAATTAGTTTTTATATATGGAAATTGTTCTTCTAGCGTTCTACCTACCATAAGTCGTATAATCTCATCTTCATCTACTTCTGATACTTTTTTCTCAGCTATAAACTGTCCATCTCGAAGAACTGTAAGTTTATCACATATTTCAAAGACCTCTTTTAGTCTATGAGATATATATACTATTCCTTTTCCTTCTTTTTTTAGCTCCCGAATTATCTCAAATAAATTTTCTACTTCTTGATCTGTTAAGGTGTCTGTAGGTTCATCCATTATAATGATCTTAGCATTTAATGAGAGTGCTTTAGCTATTTCTACCATTTGCTGCTGAGCGATAGATAATGTGTTCACTTTTACATTAGGATTAATATTTACTTTTAGTTTTCTTAACAATTCATCTGATTGTCTTATCATTTCTCTTTTATTAAGAACTCCTGTTGCTAGCTTCAATTCTCTGCCTAAAAATATATTTTCGTATACTGTCAGATAGGGGATCAAATTTAATTCTTGATGAATTATTGCTATTCCCTTATCAGTAGCATCTTTTGGTGAAATCATCTCCACTGGCTGGCCCTCAAGAATTATCTGACCTGAGTCTCTTTTATATACTCCTGATAATATCTTCATTAATGTACTTTTTCCTGCACCATTTTCACCTAATAGGGCCATCACTTCATTTTCATATACTGTAAAATTTACGCTATCTAGAGCCTTTACTCCCGGAAAACTCTTGGATATCATTTCCATGACTAACATTGGTTTTCCCATTATCGACACCTCCTTTACCTAAAATTATCCACTTCTTCTTTTGTCGGAAGAGAACTCTGAGCCCCTACTTTTTGTATTGCTAATGCTGCTGTTTTTTGCCCTATTTCTATAGATTTTTCTATATTTCCATTTTCTATATAAGAAGAAACAAAACCACCGATGAAGCTATCTCCAGCCGCTGTTGTGTCAACTACATTTACTTTATAAGCCTCAAAAAATTTATATCCATTTATATCGATATATAGAACTCCTTTGCCGCCCAATGTAACTATTATTTGCTTTATACCTTTTTGGAGGAGTATGTTTGCGGCTTTTAATATTGAATCTTGATCAGTAATTTTTATCTTTGATATTCTTTCTAATTCATGCTCATTTGGAATTAATATATCTACATTTTGGATTATCTCATCATCTAATTCATATGCTGGTGCTGGATTTAATATGGTTGTCTTACCTAACTTTCTTGCAATCTTTAATCCTTCTTTTACAGTTTCTAAAGGAACTTCCAACTGAAATACTACGATATCAGCCTTTTCAAAAGCTATAAGATGTCTTTGTAGATATCCTTTATCCACGTCTCCATTAGCTCCGGGTATAACTATTATATTGTTATTACCATACTTATCTACATTAATAACTGCAATCCCTGTAGATTCATCTGTCTTTTCTATATGTTCTATATTAACTCCAGATTCTTTCATAGATTCAATTAATGCATCTCCAAAAACATCTTTACCTACCTTACCCAAAAATATAATCTCGTTATTCAATTTGGCTATGGCTACCCCTTGATTAGCTCCTTTACCCCCTGGAATCTGCAATAATTCATTTCCTAATAGGGTTTCACCTATTTGGGGAATTTCATTTACTTTTATCACCAAATCCATATTCATACTTCCAACTACTGTGATTATAGGCTTCAATTAACTACTCCCCCTTTCAACTAATATTGTTTCTAAAACTTTGGTCATCTTAATACTTTTTTCTTCAATCATCGATATCAACATTTCTACTGCTTCTTCTCCCATTTGGTATATAGGCTGCTTAATAGTTGTTAATGGAGGATCAATGTATTGAGATATTGATATATCATCAAATCCTATTATCTTAACTTCTTCTGGTATTTTAATATTTTTTTCTTTGAGAGCTTTAATAGCACCAATAGCAATTAAATCATTTCCACAATAGATTCCGTCTATTTCTGTTTGCATAAGTAAGGCCATGGTACCTTGGTATCCAGATTCTATGGTATAATTTTGTAAAAATATTTTTTCCTTATCTATTTTAAATCCATTATCTATAAGAGCTTTTTCATATCCATTTAGACGCTCCGCTGATAGTTTGGTTTTACTATCCGCAGATATAAAACCTATGTTTTTGCATCCTTTTTTTTATGAGAAAATTTGTAGCATTATAAGCTCCTTCTTCATTATCTACAACTATACGTCCTACTTTTTTATCAGAAGCAATATCTCTATCTACTAATACCATAGGAGTATTACATCGATCTAAAGATTTACTTATACTACTCTCAGAGGCTGTTAGTATTATGCCATCTACCATCTTTTCCTGAAGAATTTGAATATATCTTTCTTCCTTTGATTGTTTATTATCTGAGTTACACAAAATAACTGAATATCCCTCTCTTTCCGCAGCATCTTCTGCACCCCTTGCAACTTCGGAAAAGAAAAGATTCATAACATCAGGCATAATAATTCCTATGGTTTTAGTTCTTTTCATCTTCAAACTTTTTGCAATTCCATTAGGAATATATCCTTCTCTTTCAATTATTGCCAGTACCTTCTGCCTCGTAGCTTCACTTATATGCTTATCTTTTCCATTAATAATCTTAGAAACCGTAGCACTAGATACATTGGCTAATTCCGCAATTCTTTTTATTGTCATTATTATCACGTTCCTTAATAAGTTACTATAATAATTTAGGTAATCGATTACCTAAATTATATCATGGTTCTAATAAAAATCAATATGGTTTTTTTATATAAATTGTGAACACTATCAAAGCGTTGAAGGTAGCTTTTCTTAGACACTGCATAAGCGACTTCCACAAAATCAAAGATTTCGGAAAACTCCTTAAAATTCTTTGGATATCAATTTTTTAAAATAAAAAAGAGAAAAGTAAAGCTTTTCTATTCGTTATAAAAAACTCCTAGAAGGATATCCTTCTAGGAGTTTTCACTTATTTTATACCTGCTGCTATTTTTATCATTTTTTGATGCTCTGGATCTTGTTTTCCATCCATATGTCTTGTACTACCTGCAAAATGTATATCAAAATGACCATCCATTCCATTGCCTTTTATATAATCGAAATTAATTCCTCTTCCATATCCTCCAGATCTATTATTTGCTGTTACTCCACCTGCCACACTATCTAGGCCTGCATGAGGCATAAAAGTTACACTAGCAGCTATTCTCCTGCCATTATATTCTATAATAGCTGGTCTTCTTACCCAGCTAAATCCTCCCCATATGGATTTCATAATATCAGTATCTTCTTTAGTTAAAGTCTCACAATCTGCATGATTTGATCCTATGGATCTTTGTACCATATAGGATTTTCCAGTATAAAAATCTATTACTTTAAACTTTGCTCCTCTCGGAATTATATTGTCTACTTCAGTAAACCAATTAAGATATTCCCCATATGTAGTATCTTGCACTACTTCTTGTGATTCTTGCATTTTTACCACTTCTTCAGCAGTTACTCTATCTACAGTTCCTCTATTAGGAGCATTTTTATTCACTGCTCTTTCAGGAATCTTTATAACTTGTCCAGGATAAATCATTGTTTTTTGATTGGCTTTATTTTCTTTTAATATACTTTCCAATGTTATACCATATTTTTGAGAAATCTTCCAAAATGTATCTCCTTTTGCTACTGTGTGGTTAGCTGCTAAACTAGTTGTACCAATACAAAAAGTCAATACTGCAGTCCCTATTACTGTTTTTGTAGTTTTCTTCATATCTTTGTTCCTCCAATTTACGTTTAATTTTGTAACCTTTTTGTTACCTATTTATATTAATTCGGCATAAATTCCTAAAATCCTCTATGTAATATTTTCCAATGAAATATATAAGAAAGGTTTTTAAGGTCTCATTAGAGGAAACTTTTTTAAAACTCATTACAAAATTCTCTTGATATGAGGTATTCAAGTAGAACTTTCCTATTCGTTATAAAAAATTAAACTGCAGGATATAGCATAGTTTTCCCCCTGCAGTTTATTGAAAAATATATTATAAATAAATTTCTAGACATTAAATCCTATTCAACATATTCAATATCTAGATGCACTTCTTCGGGCATATCTTTTAGGTTTGTTTTCACTACAATATATGGATAATCGTATTCTTGTTCTACTATTTCATTAGGATCTGGATCTGTAAACCTTGCATATACAACTATATCAAATACATCCTTGCTATATTTCTCCTTAATGATTTGATTTATTTCTACTAAGTATCCTTTTGATTTCTTTTCTCCTCTTGTAACTACAACATATATGTCATCTTTATATTTGCATGTTAAAGCTCTTTCTTCCATTAAGTATTTAGGTAATACTTCAGAAATTTTATCTGGAATCTCTTCTTCTTTTACTTCTTTAAATTTTATTTGTCCTTCATTTCCCTTTAACAATTTAGGTATGAATAGAATCCCAATAACTAAAATAATTGCCAAGGCAATAATTTGATTCCTTTTCAATCTAATCCCCCCAATATTAATCTTATATAATTAATATTCTATGGAGAACTCTATTATGTTTATTTTATAAGAAAAGCTTTTAATGAATCATTAAAGGCTTTTCTTGATCACTGCATAAACAACTTGTACGAAATTAAAGATTTCAGCAATCTGCTTTAAACTCATTAGGATCAAGTTCTTAGAGTAAAAAAACAAAGAGTAGAACTTTCCAATTCGTTATAAAAAAACCTCTGATACTAATATCAGAGGTCTCCTTATCTATAATATTTCTTTTGCCTTACTTATAATATTCTCTACATTAAGCTCATATTTTTCCAATAATTCAAATCCATCTCCCGACTCACCAAAAGTATCCATAGTTCCTATCCTAATAACACGAGTTGGTTGGTTTTCCACCACTACTTCGGCTACTGCACTGCCTAATCCTCCAATTACACTATGCTCCTCAACGGTAACTATGCCTTTAGTTTCTTTAGCCGCCTTTATTATAATATCTTCATCTATAGGCTTAATACTAGACATGTTTATAACTCTTGCTGATATACCTTCTTCTGCTAGCTTTTCTGATGCAGACAATGCTTTTTCAACCATAACACCTGTAGCTATAATAGTTACATCTGTTCCCTCTTTTAGTTCCACACCTTTACCTATTTCAAACTCATAATTTTCATCAAATATTACAGGGACTTTTGCTCTCCCAAGTCTTATATATACTGGTCCATCATGTTCTGCTGCCTTAAATATACATTGTTTTGTTTCTATTGCATCTGCTGGGCTTAAAACCACCATATTTGGCAAAGACCTCATTAAACTAATATCTTCTAATGCTTGATGAGTTGCTCCATCTTCCCCTACAGTTAAACCTGCGTGAGTTGCCGCAATTTTTACATTTAATTTTGGATAGCATACAGAGTTTCTAATAATTTCTAGGGCACGACCTGTAGCAAACATTGCAAAGGTACTTGCAAAAGGAATTTTACCAGCTGTTGCTAATCCCGCTGCTGTACCTATTAAATTTTGCTCTGCTATACCTACATTAAAAAATCTCTCAGGATAAGCCTTAGCAAAAACTGAAGTTTTAGTAGAGCCTGAAAGGTCTGCATCTAATACTACTATATTCTTATTATTTCCACCTAACTCTTTTAGTGCCTCACCATATGCATCTCTTGTTGCAATCATATTAGCCATTCAAACCACCTCCTAGTTCTTCTAAAGCTTTAGAAGCTTCTTCAGCTGATGGAGCTTTTCCATGCCAACCTACTTGATCTTCCATAAATGATATTCCTTTTCCCTTATGAGTACGAGCAATAATTATAGTAGGTTTATTCTTAGTATTTTTTGCTTCCTCTATAGCAGTTAATATTTCATCAAAAGAATGACCATCAATGGTTAGTACATGCCATCCAAATGATTTAAACTTCTCATCAATAGGTTCAATATTCATTATTTCTTTGTTTGGACCGTCAATTTGAAGTCCATTATGATCTAAAAATACAGTTATATTATCTAGTTTATAATGTGCAGCCAGCATAGCAGCTTCCCAAATTAGCCCTTCTTGACATTCTCCATCTCCTATCATAGCATATACCCTGTAGTCTTTATTATCTAATTTACCTGCTAAGGCCATACCATTTGCAGCAGCTAGCCCTTGTCCTAAAGAGCCCGTAGTCATATCAACACCTGGAATATCCTTCATATCAGGATGACCTTGTAACATTGAACCAAGCTTTCTAAATCTATCTAACTCTTCCTTTGGGAAAAATCCTTTTTCCGCTAAGGTTCCATATAATACCGGAGTACCATGTCCCTTTGATAATACAAATCTATCTCTATCTTCCCATTTCGGATTAGTAGTATCTACTCTCATTTCTTTAAAATATAAAGTTGTTAAGATTTCCACTGCTGATAAAGAACCACCAGGATGACCAGACTGAGATTTTTCCAGCATATTAATTATATCTACTCTAATACTTCGAGCTATTTCTTTTAACTCCATTATATCCCTCCTATTGTTTTTTCTCATATGTGAATCCCTCACCTAGCACTTCATACATTTCAGACACCATTACAAAGGCATATGGATCAAATTCTTTTACCATATCCTTTACTCTAGTAAATTGGGCTCTAGGAACCACACATAAAAGAACATCTTTATTCTCCTTGGAATACATACCTTTTCCCTTTAACAAAGTTACTCCTCTACCTAATTCTGTCATAAGTTTTTCGCTTATTTCCTCAGGTTTATCCGAAATAATAAAAAATCCCTTTAGGTATCCAATACCTTCCAAAATCATATCTATTACCTTCATTATAACAAACATAGCAATAATAGAATATAAAGAAGTTTCAATTTTTCTCTCTACTATACCTGCGAAAATAACTACAAATAAATCTATCATTGTCATAAAAGTCACTGTACTTAAACTCGGAAATTTACTATTTAATATTGCTCCTGCTAAATCAGTACCTCCCGTAGTCCCTCCAAATTTAAAAACTATACCCAGGCCTATACCACATAATACCCCTCCAAATATAGAGGACAGTAATAGATCATGGGTTAGAACTATTGGTGGAAGAATTTTCAAAAATAGGGACAATAATATGGTAGAATACAATGTCTTCATTGCTGTTTCTTTTCCTAGAATTTTAGTACCAAAAATAAACAAAGGAATATTTAATGCTAAGTTCGTAATGTATATAGGAACTTTCACAGTTTTTTCTATAACTACAGCAAAACCAGTAACACCTCCCGGTGCTATAGTATTTGGTGCAAGAAAATAAATTAAAGACATTGCCATCAAAAGTGCACCAACACCTATTAAAATATAGCTATATACAATCTTATACCACTTTTCTTTATGCCCCATAAAATTCCTCCTTCCTTATTTAATTACATCCTTAGAAAACAATACCTTTAGCATAAACTTAGGCAACACTATCTGTCTTTTGATCCTAGAAGGTTCCTTCACTAATCTATAAAACCATTCTAAACCTAATTTTTCAAATATCTTAGGTGTACTCTTAGTATTGCCTGCCAAGATATTCATTACCCCTCCATGACCTATTATAATCTTTCCCTTAACATTTCCCTTATTAGTATCTATCCAATTTTCTTGCTTAGGAAATCCTAGTCCAACAAAAATTATATCTGGATTTGAACAATTTATATCATTGATAACTTTAATCTCTTCTTCATGGTTCTCGTAACCATTATGGGTACCTTTAAAATATCCATGATGATAACCTGCGATTCTAATATTGGGATAGGTTTTCTTTATATTTTCTGCTGCTGCTTTAGCGACACCATCTTCGCAGCCTAGTAAGTACACACTATAATTATTTTCATTAGCTATATCAAGTAATTTAATAGTTAGGTAATATCCTGTTACCCTTTCCTTTAAAGGCTTTTTCTTAATTCTAGAGGCATAAATCAATCCTATACCATCTGCTGTTATTAAATCACCTTCATTTATCAAACCTTTAAGTTGCTCATTATCTTTAGCCCCCATAACAATTTCAGTATTTGGAGTATAAATTGTTTTTAGCTCACTACCTCTTAAATAATTTATCATTTCTTTGGTAGCTTCATCAAAGGTTATATTATGTATTTTTACTCCAAATATTTCTATACTATCCATATAACAATCTACCCCTTTAATAAATCTAATGCCATAGTTACATTAGATAACGCCTTATTTTTCAATTCCTCATTTTGTCTTTTTAAATCTTCTTTAATATCATTTCTGTTATTCCATACACAATCTATTTTTTCTATTAAATCATCATAGACTAATTTCTCCACATTACATATATAATCCATTCCAATAGAACGTAATATCCCATCTACCTTAGGATCATAAGATAACCCCACCATTGGGACTTGCTGAGTAGCCGCATAAATTAATGAGTGAAGCCTCATTGCTACTATTATCTCCATTTCTTTAATTATGCCCATTATTTCTTCCACATTATATTTTTGTGATATTACATAACATCCTTCTTGATTTACTAATTTATCTATTTCAATGCTTATTTCCAAGTCTTCTGGATAATGCATAGGTATCATTAATACATTTACATTATACTCTTTTATTATATACCTTATGGCATCTGCCATAATCGTAATTAAATTTTCTGCATTTTTCCATTGTCTAACTGAGACACCTATAAATTTCTTATCAGTAGGTATTTTTTCACTCTCCAGTATTCCTCTAACTCTATCCTCCGATACTGGCTCCAAAGTAAATACAGGATCTGCCGTAACCACTATGTTTTTATTTTTAACTCCTAAGTCAGCTATAAATTCTTTGGAGTCTTCATCTCTTAATGTTATGATATCTACTCTATTTAATATTTTTCTTGTTAAAAACCTGTTTAGTTTCTTTTTAATTGGTCCAATACCATTAGCATATATCATTACAGGTTTCTTATACAACTTAGCTATCTTCATTAAAGTTAAATAGTATAATAAAGAACGAGTGCTTGTTACATCCTGTAATAGAGACCCTCCTCCTGAAATAAATAAAGATGAGTCTTTCATAGCTCCAAACACTTCTTTAATTTTGAATCTATTGATAGCTTGCACTGGATACATATTTTCAGTTTTAGGAGGATTTTTAGAAAGCACAGTTATATTTATCTCTTTATTATATTCTTTAATGTCTTTCACTATGGCTTTTAAAATAGCATCATCTCCGCTATTATCAAAACCATAATATCCTGATATAAGAATTGAGTCCTTAAATCTCATAGAAATTCTCCTTTTTCTGCAGCCATTCTTTTTTCAATAAAAATATTATATGGTTCATTTCACATCACGCAGTATTTCTTGATAAATTTCAACATGCTTTCTTGCCATTGCGTTAGAAGAATAATTTTCTTCAACCTTTTTATATAATTTTTCTCCCATCTCTTTAATTTTAGACTCATCTGATGATAAAATATCTATTTTATCAGCTAATTCTTTACTATTACCGACAGGAATTAAATAACCATTTTTGTCATCTTCTATTAATTTACTTAGTCCACCTACATTTGTTGATATAATAGGCTTTTTCATTAGTGCACCCTCTAATATCGCATAAGGAAAACTTTCACTTACTGAAGTTAAAGTATTTATATCTATTGCATTAAAAAATGAAAATGGGTCCTTTACATAGTCTAAGAAGTAGATATATTCTTCTATACCTAGTTCTTGAACTTGTGACTCTAATTTCCTTCTTTCATAGCCATCTCCTGCAATTAAGAAGATTATATCTTTTCGTCTATTAAGTACAATAGATGCAGCATTAATAAAAGTCTCGTGATCCTTTACTTTATCTAGTCTTGCTGCAATACCAATTATAACTTTGCCTTCATAGTTAATTCCATATCTTCCTAAAAACTCTTCTCTAGAGATATATTTTAATTCCTGTTCCATATCTATACCATTGTATGCTGTAAATATTTCCTCTTCTTTAAAACCTCTATTTATTAGCATATCCTTAAAAGTATCTGAAATAGCAATAAAATATTTAAATCTCTTAAGAGCAAACTTATTTAAAGAAGTGAAAATAACTTTTTTATAGAAATTATCCTTAAAATCTAATTCATAATCACTATGAATAGTGGTGATAAATGGCCTTTTCACTTTTTTTCTCAAGAACATGGCAATAAAATTTGCTCTGGCTCCATGGCAATGAATTATATCATATTCTTCTCTTTCAACTTCATCAGCTAGTCTATGTACTACTGACATATCTGACCTGCTTTTCTGCTCAAATACCTCAATATCTATACCAGCAGCTTTAGCATCATAGAAAAATGTATCTTCAATAAAACATATAATTTTTGCATCTATCAATTTATCGATACCCTTTATAAGAGAGATTATGTGAGTTTTAGCTCCACCTGTATCTCCACCACTTATTAGATGAAGTACCTTCATTTAAGACCCTCCTTTCTATTAATTGGTTTCTGTCTTTCCTTTTGGTGCAAGAGTATTTATTAATGCAATTACAATCCAAAAGTATATGACCATAGCCGGCACTTCGAATATATTTTCAACAAAGTTTTGTGCTAGTACCCCCATTGCTCCTGAAAATAATCCGATAGCAAGGATTCTCTTTTTAATATCATCCTGATATCTTATTATCTTCATAGCAAAAATAATAAAGCATATAATAACAAAAGCTAAACCAACTATACCATATATTCCCATTTCAGTTAACGTTTTAAGATAGTAATTATC
Organism: Tissierella sp. P1; assembly: GCF_002266425.1. Taxonomy (GTDB): domain Bacteria; phylum Bacillota; class Clostridia; order Tissierellales; family Tissierellaceae; genus Tissierella; species Tissierella carlieri. The sequence goes on along the minus strand of NZ_NPMN01000002.1, from coordinate 154,863 downwards.
TAGATAGAAAGGAGCCAATTGATTATTAATTGCTACTGCTCCACCATATCTGCCAAGTCCAACGCCGAATAATCTGTTTCTACGCCACATAGTAAGCCCTATTTCCCATCTATATAATCTACCTCCAGCCGCAGATTTTATTAGGTATACAGGAGATAACATAAACAATAGTCTTTGACTTAAAGAACCACCAAATAAAATAAATATACCTACAAGAGCCATAAAAGGTATTATTAACCTTGGATTTAAAGTAATAATGAAGATAAACATAGCTCCAGCAAAGGCTAACCATGCTCCCCTAGATAAAGTTAAAAGTAAACCTATGGTCATAAACATAGTTGCACTAAAATAAAATACTTTCATATATTTATCCTTATGAGTAATAAGCATTGAAATTGCAATAGGAATAAGTAAAACAAAAATAACACCTAATATATTAGGACTACCAACTATAGAAAAAGCCCTAGTTCTAATATTTTCAGTTGTATCTACCCAATTCCCAGGCATAGGAACCTTCGCAATATATTGATATACTGCATGGATTCCCATGAACAATCCTGTAGAAAGCATTAAGTTAATCACTCTCTCAGAATCTTCTATGCTTCTAATAAATTGTGTAGCCACAAAATACCAAAGAATATGCTGGAAAACTGCGCGAAATCCTTCTATTGCTATACCCAGATTAGGAGCAACTATAAACACATGGCAAATTCCTAAAACAATATAGATAGCCGCGGGCAAATCCATAGGTGTAAAATTATGCTTAATTTTTCCACCAGATAATATTCTTTTAAGAATTATATATCCAACTAGAAGAATTAATAATAATTCATCCCATATAGAACCTAAAGAAGCTAATCCTCTGGTCCTTCTAATTACAAAATCCACAACTATATAAGAAGCAGGAATAAATATCAATAAATCTAACCAGGTACCTTTACCTTTTATTTTTTTGATTATTTTATATAAATAGCTATTATCTCTAATAGGTCTTTCTGGAGATACCTCTTCTATATTTATCTTTTTCATAAAAGGTCTTAAAATCACACTATTTCTTAAGGAGTTAAATATAAATTCTTCCATCTTCATAAATTTCTTATCTAAATTCATAAGAAATATATAAATAAAACTAATATTCATCCAAGTTTTATATTCTTCTGGCTTATATTTTCCTTTATTATCGGTTTTATTTTGCATCCTAAATAAAAAACTATTATCTGATAATTTTTTAAGACTAAGTAATAGGTTGAAAATAAAACTTCCTTTAATAGCTTTTCTTATATCCATATTAATCCACTACCTTTAAACTTACTATTTGAGCTTTTAACCTATATAAATCAGACTCTATAAAGATTATTTTACCTTGTCTCAACTCTTGTTTTCCAAATTTATAGCTATAATTTTTATATGGAGTAGTTGCTTTAAACTTGATCCTAGCCTTCTCCATCATTGGATCTATTGAGGTAACTACATTTCCATCCTTATCTAAATTTGTCGCCTCTACAGGTAATATTTCAACTTCTTCTACATAAGCGTCTAAATAATGCTTCATCTCGCCTAATTGATCTCCAACTGTTATCACATCAAGATATCCCTTATCTGTCACAATAGTTGCCTCTACTTCTATATTAACTATTTCATCCTTTACAGATAAATCTGCAAGATCTTTATTTAATATCTTTAAAAGAGATAAAAATATTAAAAATACTACTAAAATCATAGCAAGAAAATCCAAAATATTTATTTTACCAAAAATTCTACCTTCTTTATCTATTAGTTTCAATTATTTCACCTCTATATGCTTTATAGTACCAGGAAATTCAACTGTAGTTGTTTTCATTATTATAGGAAGTCCTACTTTTATCTCTTGACCGCCTAAATCCATATAAGGACCTGACGAAGCAACTTCTGCTTTAATCTTTACAGTTACTGTTACTTCCCCTGCATCTTCATAAGTAGTAATTTTTCCATCTTCACCTACAATAGATTTCACTTTTGGGTCAATGTTTATTTCTTCTACAAAACCTTTTTGTAAATTGTTTTGGGAGAAAAGTTGATCTCCTATTTTTAAATCAGTTACCATTTCTTCAGTTAATTCACTGGCTTCAACAGTTATGACTATGTTCTTGCCGCCTGCTGTCACAACATCCTTAGATTTTTTAATTATCTTACCTCTGTTTAAAAATACTACGACTGCTAACAATATGATAATTGTTATAGTTGTATCTATCCAATTCCATTTTTTCTTCACAAAATCACCTTCCTAAATTATTACTAAATATCCTTTGATTCCTTGAATATTTCAGACAGTCTTTTCGCTTGAGATTCTCTACTATATACTTGTATCTTATCCCAATTTGGTTCATGAGTTAATTTACCTTCTGTCCAGCTTTTATAATACTTTTCTAAAGCAACACTTATTCCATCTATATCTTCTGGATCTACTACAGTGCCTGTATTAGTCTCATTGATTACTTGTGCCGCAGCACCATCCTCTGGAACAATAGATAAAATAGGTCTATCCACTCTTATATATTCAAATATCTTTCCAGTATAAAAGTTCTTAGATCCTTTACCTTTACCAATTACCAGTAGGAGAATGTCTGAATTATATAGCATTTGTATACTTTCCTTATGAGGCAAATATCCAAAGGATTTCATACTATCCACTAAATCATATTTTTTAGCATATTCATCTAAAACCTCCTGATATATATTACCTACTACTCTTATTTCTAATTTACCCTTATCAATTTTTTTATTGTCAATTGCCATTTTCAATCCATCTAAAAATTCAGTTAGATTTCGTCTGCCATAGAGAGAACCTGTATATGTGATTACAAACTTGTCTCCACCATCTCTTGCATTATTAAGTCCAACAAAATCTTCCTCATCATATCCATTTGGTATATAAGTAGAGCGTCCTACTAAAGACGGATTATCTTTAATAAAATTATCTAACATAAAAGGTGTATTAGTAATAAGAAAATCGCATTCATTAGTAACTTCTAATTCCTTTTTCTTCTCAAGATTTAATTTTGTTTTTTTATACCAACTATCCAAATGATATGGATTGTTAGTCCATTCATCTCTAAAATCAGTTATCCATCTAATATTAGAGAAGAGTCTCTTGATATATAATCCCATCAAATGTGAACTATAAGGAAAAGAAGTCGTATAAATGATATTTATATTTTCTTTCTTAATTATCTCAGCTATCTTGTCCCTATTGAAATAATACCAAAAGAATTCTGAATCTGGTGATAATATTCTAGTACCTAAGAACTTAAATGGTAGCCTAAAGATTCCTTTCCTATTTACTGTATCATAAGGTTTTAACCTATATACTTTTAAATTTTTTGGTAAATCTTCTAGTAAAGTTTTATCAGTTAAATCTGCCACATGTTCTTTAGTTATGACTACTGGCTCGTAACCAAATTTGGGTAAATACTTAACAAATTTTGTAGTTCTTTGAACTCCAGCACCACCCATTGGTGGAAACTCATTGGCAATAATCAATACCTTCTCCATTTTAATCCCTACCTAATAGTGTAATTTTAAAACCTAAATCTTTAAGGGAAGCTTCATCTAAGAAATTTCTAGTATCATAGATATGCTTGTCTTTCATCAATGTAGCTACTTTTTTAAAGTCTATATTTTTATATTCGTTATGATTTACTGCCAGTATCATTAAATCTGCATCCTTAACTACATCATATAAGGAATCAAGCATAAGATTACCTAACTCAAAGTTTTCCTTACATGCATGAGGGTCATGTAATGATAAAGTAAATCTGGTATTTTCTTTTAATAATTTTACCAAATTTACTATAGGGCTTTCCCTCATATCATCTATATTTGGTTTATATGTAAGTCCTAATATAGATATTTTAGCATTTTCATCTGGGAAAATTTCCTTTAGTTTATCTAATATATGATTTGGCATATTATCATTTGTTTCTCTAGCAAGTTTAATAATGTTTCCTTTAATTTGTCTTTCTACTATGAACCAAGGATCAACTGCTAAACAATGTCCTCCAACCCCTGGTCCCGGCTGATGAATATTAACTCTAGGATGCCTATTAGCTAAAGTTATAACATCCCAAGCATTTATTCCCATCTCTTCACAAGTTATGGCAAGCTCATTTGCCAAGGCAATATTAACATCCCTATAAGTATTTTCCATAAGCTTACACATTTCTGCTGTTTTGGAATCAGTTGTAAAAATCTCCCCCTTAACAAAAACACTATATAAATTCTTAACTAACTCAGCAGATTTTTCATTTATTCCCCCAATAATTCTATCGCTTTCAATTAGTTCTTGAATTATCTTACCTGGTAAAACTCTTTCTGGTGAATGAGCAACAAAAACTTCTTCTCCTATATCAAGCCCTGATTTACCAAGTATAGGTAATATTATTTTTTCAGTAGACTCTGGTGGGGAAGTAGATTCTAGAACTACTATATTTCCTTTTCTAAGTACGGGAACTATAGATTCAGCTGCTTTTCTAACATAATCCATATTAGCAGTCTTATCCTTGTTAATTGGTGTAGGAACTGAAATAATAAAAACATCAGCTTCCTCTAATTTGCTAATACCTTTTAATCTCCCCTCTTCTACAACTTCATTAACTAAATCTTCAAGACCTGGTTCTTCAATTATAATTTTCCCTTGATTTAAAGCATTTATTACTTTTTCATTAATATCATAGCCTAATACTGTCATTCCTGATTTAGCAAATATGGCAGCAGTAGGCAAGCCAATATAACCTAATCCAATAATAGTTATTTTCATATCCTTCGTTGATGTCATAAATTCTCCTCCATTTCGCCTTGCATCATTTAGTAGATATCTGATTCAATGGGCATAACATACCAGTTTTTCTCATTGATGATGTAGTTTTCCAATTCTTTTTTTTGTGTTAAATCCTTAACTACAAAAGCTATTGAAGACCTAGACTTGAAAAAACCTAATTTAACTAGAAATTGACGATATTTCATAGATTCAGAAGCCCAAGATACTACAAAATCTATTTTTTCAACTTTAAAATATTTTTTTGCTTCTAAGTAAAGACCTGTTAATATACTTTCATCTATACCTATCATGTCTACAATACTTCCTAGTTTTACATTGGATTTGCCTCTCAAACTTCGTTCTTCTATCTTTACTACCATGTATCCCATTAATTCATCTTCTAAATAAGCTCCAAAGGTCTTATAATGATTCTTAGGATGATTTTTGATTCTCCAGTTTAAGAATTCACTATCCCTTTTTGTCATTATTTGACTACTTGTCTTTATTTTATCCCAAAGTATATCAAAGTCTTCATTAAATTCCTTTACTTCCTTAAATATATAAGACTTATTAATCTTCATTGTCCTTTCCTTGTAGATAAATTTTATGAATAAGGTACTAGGTAAAGCCAATGCTTTAGCTAAAGGTTTCAATTTTATTATGCTAGATAAAAAATTATCTAATTTATAAGGCTTAAGTAGTAGTGGAATATCCCCTACTAAAGCTGCACTAATATCATCTCCTAGTAGGCCTCTCAATGCTTCGTTAGTTGGAAATCCAACTCTGATTTCTATTCCTTTTAGGGCAGCTAATTCATAAGACTTTTTAGCCACTTTCTCATATATACCTTTTCCTCTATATTCCTTGCTAATCATAGTATCTACTGAATGGCCTGCTAATATCTCTTTGTCATTAATTATAATCTTTGTAGGGATAAGTGTACATTGTCCTATTATCTTAGAGTCTTCTTCTGCTACAACAATAACTGACTCTCCCCATGGATTCTCCATGAATTGCCATCTCCAATATTCTTCTTCTCTAGATGCAGTGTATATTTCATTAAATAAATTTAATATTCCCTTTTCATCACCACTTTTGTACTCCCTTATATCAATCAAAGTACTCCTCCTATCGTATTTCATAATCTCCTTTAACTAGGAAAAAACTATTTGTTAAAGCTCTAGCTCCTCTTCCATCATCTCTAGGTATTATAAGTAAATGATTTGCTATAATATTTTCTTCCATTGCCAAATCTTTACCTACAGTAATATCTGTTAGTCCATTCATTACACCATTGACTACTATCGCTATAGCTCTAGCTTCTCCTGAACGTAGTATGATCTCTGTCCCATCTTTACAGATTAAAGATTTTCCTGCTGGTACTTCAACTACTGCCCATGATCCCGTAGTCTCATTTCCAGTATTTTTCTTTCCTAATTCTGTATCTACATAGTATTTTAATTGCTCTATTTTTTTCTCTACATAACTAAGAGTGACTAATGGATCTGATTCAGAACCTGGTTCCGAAAATACTCTTGTTGCTCCTAATAATATAACTATTGCACTTAATCCAATTCCTATTCTCTTAATTTTATTTTTCATATGTATTAACCTCCTAAAATTTAGTTAATAGCTAATAGTGAATAACTAATAGTTAAAAGACCCTAAATCTTTACTTAAAACTATTCACTTCTCACTTTTAACTCTTCACTGCTTTTAATTATACTACAAAACCAATAAAAAATAAGCATTAAGTAATGCCTATTTTTAATATGTATGTATTCACTATAGTTCTATTAATCCTAAGCTTATTTTCAAGCATTCATCTACGTTAGACATCATTTCTTCACTGAATCTTCCTATTCTCTCTCGAAGTCTCTTTTTATCTATAGTTCTTATTTGCTCCAGAAGGACTACTGAGTCCTTTGGTAGTCCGTATTCTGGAGCATTTATCTCTACATGTGTAGGCAATTTCGCCTTATTTATCTGGGAAGTAATTGCAGCAATAATAATAGTAGGACTATATTTGTTTCCAACATCATTTTGGATAACAAGTACTGGTCTTACCCCTCCTTGTTCAGATCCTATAACAGGACTTAAATCAGCATAATATATATCTCCTCGTTTAACTATCATAATATCGCCTGCCTCTTAAGACTTGCTTCATATGTGGCTAGTTCAAGAATATCTTGTTCTAACCCCATTTCAGCAAAAGCTAAATTAATTTGACTCATTTCCTTATATCCTTCCCTCAATTTCTCAATAATATCTAATTTTTTTTTCTCACTAATAAAGAGTTTCATGGCCTCTGCTATAAAATCAGAACGGTTTTTATACTCCATAGGAACCATAACATCAACTTCTTCTAGGAGGCTATTGGGTAAACTAACTGTTATCCTTGGCAGTCTCAGCCATAAAGGCACACCCCCCACACAAAATCTTGGATAAAAAATATATAAAATAGCCTAAAACAATTATATATGCTTTTCGTTGCCAATGTCAACCTATTCATCAATTTATTCCTTTTAAGCTTTATTCCAGTAAATAATCTTTTATCTTCACTATATTTCCATTAGATATATAGACTCTAGGAACCCTTCTACTTACCATGCATACAATTTCATAATTTATTGTACCAATTTTTTCTGCGAGTTCATCGGCATGAGGATATTCTGGTTCACATCCAAATATTACCACTTCATCTCCTAGTTTCACGTCTTCTATATGAGTGACATCTATCATACATTGATCCATACATATTTTCCCTATTATTTTTGCCCTTTTACCATTTATAGTTACTTCAGCTTTCTCAGTTAGCAATCTAGTAAATCCATCTGCATATCCTATGGGTATAGTTGCTATCTTTGATTCCTTCTCTGTAACAAAAATTTGTCCATAGCTGATCCCAGTTCCTTTAGGTACTGCTTTTAAGTGAGATATCTTAGCTTTCAAAGTCATTGCTGGCTTTAACTCTATATCCTTTCTCACTTCATCTGAAGGATAAAAACCATATATCATTATTCCTGCTCTAACCATATTTAGATTATACTGTGGCAAATCAATAATTGCAGCACTATTAGATACATGTTTTATTGGTATATTTAATCCTTGTTCTTCCAAATCATTAACTATGTCTACATATTTTTCAAATTGATTTCTTGCATGAGATTTATCAGTTTCATCAGCTTTTGCAAAATGAGTAAAAATTCCTTCTATATAGATATTAGGAAGCTTAGATATCTTTATTATATCTTCTATAGATTCTTTAGCTGGAAGAAATCCAATTCTACCCATTCCACTATCAATCTTAATATGAATTATGGCTGTTTTCCCTAGTTCTACTGCTTTATTTGATAATATCTTAGCTTCTTCATAGTTATATATAGCCTGAATTAAATCATAGTCCAATAGTTTTCCATATTGTGTTGGAGGTGTATAACCTAAAATTAATATTGGTTCAGTTATATTTCCTTTTCTTAATTCTATAGCTTCTGTTAGAATAGCTACTGCTAATCTATCTGCACCATTATCTAGGAAAGTTCTTGATATCTCTACAGAACCATGACCATATCCGTTAGCTTTTACTACAGCAGTAACTAATGCATTCTCGTTTGTATGTTTTCTCACCTCTCTAATATTGTGAGCTAAGTTATCTAAGTTGATTTCTGCCCATACTGGCCTTGTTTCATCTAAAGTATACATTTAATAATCCCCCTTATAATTTTGTCTTTAGGTTTCTAATAAATTTAAAGTTTTCATAAGTAATTTCTACCTGTAATGCACCACTCTCATCAAATATATTTAATTTATATGGAGTATAATTTTTCTTTTCTATCCAAATCTTTGCAGAATCCCTGTATTTATTTTTTTCCTCAAGCTTAAATTCAAAAGTAAGATATTCTTCATTATCTATCTCTTGAGTACTAATTGTATTTGATTTAGATATATTTTCATAAAATCCTCCTATTAGCATCTGCTTATTTAAAGATTTTATTGTTATTAATGATATGGATTGGTTAATCGATGGATGTTCAACAAAAACTTTATCATCAGTATTTAGTATTATTATACCCTTGCTTTCTTTCGGCTTTAAAATTTCTAATTTATATTTGTTAGGTTTGTTATATGTTTCTTCTATTAAATATATTGATTCTGTTTCGCCTGAAATAATTTTAATATTAGCTTTACATTTATATCCGTTATATTTTTCATATGTTTTTTCTATTTTAGATAAGACTCTTTTGTCTTTATACAGAATTTTCTCCTTAGAAGAAAAGTTACATGATGTTAATAAAACCATAAGGATCAATATAAATAATAGGAGCCTTTTCAATATCACCCCAACCTTTACTCTTGAATTTTTTTAATACTGTAGGGGATATTTTCTAATATATCTGTAGCAATAACTCCATATTCTCCTTTATAAATACTAGCTAAGTCTCCTGCTAATCCGTGACAAAATACACCTAGCTTTGCTGCATCAATTGATATTAATCCTTGACCTATAAAAGAGGCTATAATTCCTGTAAGTAAATCCCCTGATCCTGCAGTAGCCATTCCTGGATTCCCAGTTGCATTTATATATATTTCATTCTTAGGTGATGCAACTACGGTATTAAATCCTTTTAAAGCTACTATTATATTATATTTCTCAGAAGTATATTTAGAATAATAAATTCTATTTTCTTGGATTTCCTTTGTACTTATACCTAGGAATCTTCCCAATTCTCCTGGATGTGGGGTAATGATAATTGGTTGATCTCTTTTATATAAAATATCTGGATTAATGGATAAACAATTTATTCCATCTGCATCTATAACTATGGGCCCTTTATAATTATTTATAATTTCTTCAATTAGATAAGTTCTTTCCTTATCTGCTCCAATACCAGGCCCTATGGCTATTGCATCCATTCCTTCTATTCCTTCTAAAATATCAGATAATGAATCTTTTGTAAAATATCCTTTATTCTTATCTTCTGCTGATTTTATTATTACTTCCGTAAGTTTTATGGACATAATATTTTCTAAAGATTTAGGTACTATACTATATACAAGACCTGTTCCAGTTCTTAATGCTGCCATTGACGTTAAATAAGGTGCACCTGCCATCCCTCTACTTCCACCTATAACAGCCACTCTACCATAAGTTCCCTTATGGCTATCTCTACTTCTTCTAGGCAGTAATTTTTTCATAGAATCATCTATTTCTATATTTATATTATTGCTTCTATATCCTATTGCAAAGGCTAAAGCATAATCTTCCTCATGAGAAATAGATATTTCTATACTATCTAAACCCAGTTCTTCTAATTTTTCTTTTCCCTTATTTATAAGGTTTACATAGGGTTTTCCACTCGCACAATGAAGTATCTCTATTTCTTTCCAGCCTACAGACCCTATCCCTGTTCCTAGAACCTTGCTAATAGCTTCCTTAGCAGCAAAAATACCTGCTATAGTTGTGCACTTATGACCACCTTTAGAAATATATTCTATTTCTTTTACTGTAAATATCTTATCATAGAATCTACTCTTTTTCTCTGATATTATTTTTTTATTCTATTTATATTCACGATATCTGTTCCCATGGATATTCTATCTTCACATATCATTTTATTTAAATCTCTCTTTATCAATTTTTTCTATAACTTCTGATCCTAAAAGTCCATGAAGAAAAGTATATGTCTCATTTATCCATTCTTCATAATCATGCTTTGTTTTTATTAAATTCTTTAATTTCTGTCTTAAAGCTTCTATTTCACCTATTGATTGAGCAACAACCTTTTCTTTGACTTTAAGCTCATCATAACCATATTCAATTGTCAGATTTAACAATTTAAGATTTGCCTCTCTTATTTCTTTTGGTATTGTCTCAAGTTGAAAAGTCAGTTCCTCTAGCTCTTCATTTATACTAATCATTCGATTTTTATAATCATCTAAAAGTGCTATATTTTCAACTTTATTATCGTTATTTATTGAATCTGATATCCCAAGAATCATTTTCATACATTTTAATTTTTCCCTCTGCAATTCCCTGTTTTGAATTTCTAACTCTCTTTCTTTTGATACAAGCTCAATAAGTTCTTCTTTAGCATTTTGAATATTCTTATCATTAACATCTCCAAACAATTTAACCCAAGATTCATCATTATACAGTAAAGGTATTTTATTTTTAAGCAATATACTTTGATCTAAACTAATATTTCTACCAAACATGAGACCACTCCCTATATATAATTTTACTATTTTATTTGAATATTACAAACAATATAATTCTTTATTTAATTCAGAACTTATTATATAATGTTGCTAGAATCTGAATAAATAATAGAAGGTGTATAAATTGACCGAAAGCTCCATTTCTCTCCAATATGATTTTGATTATAACAAGAAAATTAATATTTTAAATGGAATTTTAGCTGCCGTTGTAACCAACTTAGTTAACCCATATTATTCAAAGTTTGCTGAAAGATTAGGAGCTACTGATTACCAGATAGCTTATCTTACATCCTTACCTCATTTTATAAGCATATTAGCTTTTATACCTGGAGCTATACTGATTGAATCATTAAGCAATAAACAAAAAACCATAGGCTGTACAATGTTATTACATAAGATTTTCTTTTTATTTATAGCTATTATACCATTTTTAAATGTAAATCAGGCTAGTCTATTTGTCCTAATGATAGGTTTGATGAATTTACCAGGTAGTATTGGAACTATGGGATATCAAGCTAGTATGGGAGATGTTTTTTGCATAAAAGAACGAGGCGAAGCAATGGGCCTTAGAAATAAATATTCTTCATTTGTTGGAATAATTATAACATTTATATCTGGGAAGCTACTTACATCTATACCAAAAACAGATAAAGATACTATAAAGCTCTATCAGATTTTCTTCATTATTGCATTTATAGTATCTGTATTTGAAGTGATTTCTTTCTTTAAATTTAAAGGTTTTACAAATAAAAATAAAAAAGAATCTAATTATTTATCTTCTTTAAAACAGGTACTAAAGGAAATACCTAATAATAAAAAATTCCTTCTATTTACTTTTGCATCACTTTTCTTTCATATTGGCTGGGTAGGTGCTCAACCTTTATTTAATATTTATACTATAAAGATATTGAAAGCTGATGAAAATTGGTTAGCTGCCATATCTATAGCTAGTGCCATTTCCTCAATATGGACATATACTAAATGGCCAAAATGGGCAGATAAAAACGGAAATAATGTAACTTTAGCTATAGCTATTATAGGAATGGGTGTAACTCCCCTTCTATATGCAGTCTCTAACCAAATATGGCTGTTAGTATTATTCAATGTTTTAATAGGAGTATCAGTGGCCGGTACAGTTCTGTTATTATTTAATATATTATTAGAAATCATTCCAAATGAAAATAGAACTATTTATATAGCTATCTATAATACTCTTATAGCTATTATCTCTGGTATTTCTCCTATTCTCGGTGTAAAGGTAATGGATATGACAAATATATACATTGCACTAATTGCAGTAGCTGTGATTAGACTGGCATCAAGTATATTTTTTTATAGAATGAAATAAAAAGACTTTCATCTAGATTAAGAATAGTAGATTTCCTATATATAATAAAAAATGAGCTAATTAGCTATTTATTATATAACTGCTTTATTTTTAACTACAAAAATTTTATCATACTTATCCTTTGTTTCTTGGAATATTACATGACTTACATTTACTACAGTTACACCGTCTAAATCTAATAATGTATTTTCTATCTCTTTAGCTACCTTAGAATCTAGACTTGCGAAAGCTTCATCAAGAAAAATTATGTCTGATTTGGAAAGGAGTCCCCTCGCTATGGCAACTCTTGATCTTTCTCCTCCAGAGATATTCTTTCCATTATCATATATCATAGTATCAAGTCCGTTTTGCAAACCTTTTACAAAGTCTTTCAATCCAGCTCTTTCTATAGCAAGATCAATTTCCTCTTCACTATAATCCTTATATAGGGTAATATTGTTCCTAAGTGTATCTTCAAATAGAAATACTTGTTGCTCTACATTAGAAATATTCTTAAAATAACTTGCTTTCCTAATATCTTTCAAACTTTTGCCATCAATTAATATATCTCCATTGGTCGGATTGAAATATTTTCTAAAAAGCTTTAATAATGTTGATTTTCCTCCACCGCTAGGACCTACAACTAAATACTTTTCTCCTTTCACGATGTTTAAATTAACACCTGTTAATACTTCCTTATTTTCATATCCAAAGGATACATCATTAAATTCAATGCTATTATTAAATTCATTTATATCCATTGTTTCTTTATGGTTGTCATAATTTTTAAGACCTTCATCCATTTTCTCAAATAATGATTTGACTGAAAATATCTTTGGGAACCATTCCGCTAAGTTCATCAGAGGAAAAATCACTCTACTCATATTATTTACTATTAAAATAACAGCCCCAGTACTTATTGATCCCCTTATAGCCATAAAAGCTGATATAATAAGAATTCCAAATGTTGAGCTATACATTACAAGTTGCTGCAAAGATAAAGTATAAGTATGGATTTTATCTATTGTATATCCCTTATATTGAATATCTTTACTTTTATTATAAAAATCTTCTTTAACTTTTTCATTTAGATTATTAGCCTTAATAATTTGGAAGGCTCCTAGGACTTCTTTTATATAAGATGTATATCCTTCGAATAGATCTGACCTATGTTTTTCATGTCTTTGTAACGGCTTTCCTACTGCCATTGATAAAACCACTGATATTATAGATATGCCTATTCCAATAAACAGAGCTGATGGACTTACTGAGGCAATAACTATAAAGGATACTAAAAACCCAATAAAGCTGCTTCCTACTTCATATATTCCTTCTAAGTACTTCTTCTCTATATTGTTCATATCATTAGTTATAGCAGATAAATATTTTGCATTATTCTCAGATTGAAATTCATTAATATTTTTACCAAATAATTTCTCTACATAGTTGACCTTTGTTTTAACTAAGGATTTATATATATATAGTCCCCTTGTATAAGAAGAAAGGATGTTAAATGGAAGTGATAATCCAATAAATAAGAAGGCTTTTATAGCTTCTTCTTTAAATAAGTTCATATTTCCTTCCATAGCCGCATCAATTATCCTCATAATCTTAATAGTTATATATCCGTCTAAGGCTATTCCAATAGTCAGCACTAAAAATGCTAGGGCTAGATATACCCAAGATTTCTTTATGGACCTTTTCATATTGCCACCTCCATAAAGTATTCATTTGAATTATATTCATTAATTTGATTGTTTTTAATTTCTAAAATATGATCATATTTTTCTGTTATTCCTTCATAATATCTATGAGAAATAGCAATAACTGTACAATCTAAAGAAAGTATTGTCTCTTCTATCTTTCTTCCCAATTCTTCATCAAGGCTTGAGGTCCCCTCATCTACAAATAAAATCTCACAATCCTTAACTATGGCTCTAGCAATGGAAATCCTTTGTCGCTCTCCGCCAGATAAATTCTTTCCATTTTCCATTAACATTTCATGAATTCCATTTTCCTTTTTTTGAAGTAGATTATCTAGTCCTGCTTTATTGGCTGCCTCTTGAATTTTTCCTTCATGATAGGATTTATATAATGCTATATTATTATATATGGTATCCTCAAATAAGAATACATCTTGGTATATGAAAGAAACTTTATCATTTAAGCTAGATTCTTTAATTTCCCTATAATCTACGCCATCCACAGTTATTTTACCTTTATAATCATCATAAATCATTGATAGTAATTTAATCAATGTCGATTTACCCGCACCACTTGTCCCTTTGAGTAAATATTTCTTACCCTTCTCAATCTTGAAGGATGTATCTTTCAAAATTTCTTTTCCTTCATATTCAAAATATAGGTTTTTAACTTCTATTTCATTTTTAAATGTAAAATCCTTTTCCTTTTGTATATAAACCGAATCATCTTCATTGTTCTTTGTTATCTTATCATATATTTTAGCTGATGATTTGAGCTGATTAAAAAGAGGTAAAATAGAAGTAACATTCCATATACAACCATTTGCTAATTGCACCATAAAGGTTACTTTGGTTAAAGATATACCTTTTCCTAATAAAGTAGACAAATAAACCATAGATCCTATTAAGAATCCGAAGCCTAGGAACTCCATAATTCTTCTTTGGCTATCTGTATATATATTAAATTCAAACTTTTTTCTTTCTAATCCAGTAATAGATTTCAATGCCTTAGATAGAAATTGGTCTTCTATATTATTTAATTTCAATATCTCTAATCCATTAAAAATATTTGACATCTCTATGGCAAAATTCTCATTATATTCAGATACTTCTTCTTGAAGTTTAACTGTCTTACTTTCAAAACTCTTGCTAATAAAAAATAATATTATAGAGATAACGAAAGCACCTATGGAAAATTTTATATCTAAAAACCCTATTATAGTAAGTGATACTACATATACTCCACCGCGAAATATTACATTAATAAGCTGTAGAAAAAAGTTACTTTCAAATATATTAATATCATTGATTAGATTAGAAATATAGCTATCCTTGGATTTCTTACTAAACTCTTTATAGGATGAGTTTAATATCTTGTCAAATGCTAAAAGTCTAACATCTAGCAATGTATCCCTCATGAAGGATATTCTCATAAATCTAGATACTATATACATTACAGCTCCTAATACTGTTACTCCCAGTGAAATAAAACAAATTCTAATGAAATTTTCCATTGTTCCAACTTGAATACTACCTATAATCATTGACATAACCAAGTTTACCAATGTGTTATCTAACACTGGTATAAAGCAGGCCAGTATGTAAAATATAAATCTTGATTTCCGTTTAAGTAAAAGCTCTTTCATTGTATCCCCCCGTTTAATCAATTCACAATGCACAATTAACAATTATTAATTGTTCTAGTTCCTAATGATAGGATAGTATTAATTCTTAAAAATGTCAATAGTCATATTAATATTTTTAATCTTTATTTTAAATATATTAATACCCTAATTAAATATATTAATTTATTATGCAATTCTAATTTCTTAGGAAATTTTACCTTAGTATTAATGATTTTATGGTTAATACTATTGTTATAACTGGAGGTGATGGATATGAATCATAAAGAAAAGCTTAACCAACCCTATTATACTAAGCCTGTTAATAAAACACAATCTAATTTGCCTGATAAAACAGAAAATTTGGACAACAATAGTTTTTATCAAAATAGCGAGACTTTTCCTCCTAGGGGAAGTTTTATAAATATACCAGAAGATGTATTATTTGGACCCAATGCAAAATCATTAGATTCCATAATTCAAGATAAGAATGATAATATTAATTCAGATTTATATAAAGAAACAAAAAATAATAAATAATTTCCAAGTTAATATTCTGTTTCATCATTTCCTCAAAAACACAACATTAAAAGCTATGTGATTTCAGAAATCTCATAGCTTTTTAATATTTGTATATATCCCTTATCTTAAACTGAAGAATGTATACTATGAATTAATCTTACGATTCATTCCTTTTTCACACGACTTATTTTTAAGAAAATATATGTTATCACACTATATCATTGTGATTATAGTCTGTATAACGAGTAATTATTACTGAACTAATAAACAGTGGCTTTTATGCTAAATGACATCGGGAATTTATCAATATTATATTCAAGATTAAACAATCCATTTCCTACATTTTTCATTCCACCAGCATTGAAGAAGTTCTCCTTATACTCATTAAAATAATTGATATGCAAACCAGCATTTGTAAGAGCATTAATGATGTCAGAAACTGTGTACATCCAAAAATATGCTTTTACGTCACGTTTAGGTGCTGAAACGTATCCACCAATAGAATCTTCTTCATCGGGAATTTTGCTGAAGTAGGGATACTGAATCTCTATTTCATTTTTCGCAAGTTTATCTGTATTAAAAGTTAAGAAAAATGGATGCGAATCAAAAACGTAAACAAATCCATTGTTATTTAAGAGATGACGAATTGTTCTTCCCCATTGACTTAGGTCTGGAAGCCAGCCAATGGCACCTTCTGAAACGAAGACCATATCGTACTTTTCATCATGTTTATCCATTAATGTCATAATATCAGACTCAATAAAATTGATATTTTCAATGTTTAAATCATTAGCAAGCTTTTTAGCATAAAAAACATTGTCTGGGACTAAATCAACACCTATAACTTCTCTTGCTCCCATTTTTGCTAAAAGTATTGTATCAGCTCCTGTGTTACATTGTAAGTGTATAACTCTCTTGCCTCTTAAATCACCAATTTCATTTTTTATATACATATTAAACTGATGGTTCCCATTTAATAGCTTTTTTTTGAATGCTTCATAATGATCTTGAGATACTTGTCCCCAAGCATGTTTATTTGAATCAATTTCTCTCATTTATTTACCCTCCATAAACATAAATTTTCTAACTCATTCACAGAATTTAAAATAATTTTACAATTAATCCTACTATCATTATAACTAGTTTTAAACACCTTAAAAATAGCTTACCTCTTCCTTTCCTGAACCTTATCCTAGAACTTTTTCTTTAGAAAGTACTGCTTTATACCATCAGGATATTCGTCTAATATAGAGAACACTTCATATCCACATTTTTTATAGAACCAAGGCGATTGATAACTAAATGTACAAGTATGGGCAAAAACACATCCATATGCTCTAGCTATTTTCTCTGCTTCAGTAATCAGTAGCCTACCATATCCTTTTCCCCTATATCTCTCATTAATCCACATTACATCAATATACAGACAATAATTGAAAGTATCACATAAAATTGCTCCTATTGTTTCTTCATCAGAAGTTTTAAGATATAAATTAATATCAATACCTGGCTTTCTTAATACTCCTTCTGTCTTCATTACATTGTGTTTAAATAATCCATTACAAACATAATCAAAATCACCATCTGAGCACTCTGTCGTAATTATGACGCTTTCATCAAACTTTTTCTTCACATGAAGCCCACCATGCTGAACATCTCTTGCATATAACATATTATTTAATGTTTTGACAATATCTACTAAATCCCAAACAAACACGTCAACTAATGTATCTTGCCCTTTAAGAGATTGAATAACCTGTTTTTTTACTTTTCCGCCTAAATATAAATAGTATTTATTAGAAGGCACTTCATGCCAATTATACACTATTAGTTCTCTAAATCCATACACCTTAAATTCATCTACTATGGCTTTAATCAATTTAATACCAAGTCCACGTTCCCGATATTCCTGTTTTACGAACAGATAATTTAATTCTACTCCTTTATCACTATCTTCCTTCTGTGCTATACTTGCTCCTACAAAACCAGCAAATTTTTCCCCATCAAAAACCCCATAAATACGCCTTATGTCATCACATTTTTCGTTTATCCATGATATAAGGAATTCCAGTTCTTCTTCTCTGTCCATTACATTAGGTGGAATAACACCTCTATAATCATTATTCCAACATTTAATTCGTAAATCAACAGCCTTATATAGTTCCTCATTAGATAATCTGCGAATTAGCATAAATACACCTCATTCCTATACTTTATTTTCTCTCTCATTATTTCTATGAGATAATAATTAATCATAGATTAGACTATCTATTATGATATACAGCTTAAATTTTATTATATAGAGTATTACTTAAATATAATATGTCAAAAACAATTAATATAAGTTCTTAACAAAAAAGATTCATCTATTTAAAATTAGATGAATCTTCTTAATATTTTATTTAGAATAAACAATTCTTTTAATACTTTCAATGGAAAGACAAAATTCTTCTGCCAGTTCATCCATAGATAATCCCACAAGAAATTTTTCACGAATTTGGCTATTTCTGTGATCTAAATATACTCTATGACCTGAATTTTCTCCCCATTTTTTTCTAACTCCCTCTGGCTTAGGGATATAGATTAATTCCCCTTGTACATATTTCTGTATTTGTTTTAATAATTCTTCCGGAAAAATATTATTTGCTTTAATATATTTCATTCTAACTCCACCCCTTAAAAAATTTCGTTCTAAGGAAGCAAAGTCTACATTATAAACAATCTATTCACAAACAAGTTAGAATGAATATTGGCAATTATACTATTTTACTCCATACAAACTAATTGCCACCGTTTATCTTGTATGACTTTGCATGGAGGATGTGCCTGTTTTATAATTCCTTAAACGCATAAAAACACCACCTTTATAAATCTATCATCTCGTTAAAACCACATTTTTATATTATAATATATTGTTTGAAAAAGCAAATTTACATGGAAAAACAAAAATAATGCTACATGAGAATCCATCCCATGCAGCACTAAATTTTTCTACTTCCTGGTTTTACTATCGGTAACCCTTCCTTACATAAAGGACAATCTTCTATATCATAGGTTTTTATCTCTAATTTAGTTCCTCCATATACTGGATATTTAATATCACCTTTAGATCTATCAGCTATACATGCTATGCCAACAACAACCCCACCATATTCCTCAACAACTCTGATAGCTTCATATGCCGATTTTCCAGTGGTTACAACATCTTCAGTGATAAGTACCTTTTGTCCCTTTTCGATATGGAAACCTCTTTTTAGTTTCATTTCACCTTCTTCTCGTTCGGTGAATATAGCAGGTTTACCTAGCTGACGTCCTAGCTCATAAGCTACTATAATTCCTCCCATAGCTGGTCCTACAACTATATCAATATCTAAGTCTTTAACCTTTTCTACTATAAAAGATATGGCTTTTGCTGCCTTATCTGGATATTGTAATAGTTTCGCACATTGCACATATCTATCACTATGTTTCCCTGATGATAATAAGAAATGTCCTTCAAGCAATGCATTTGATTCCTTTAATAAATCGATTATCATACTAAAACCCCTTTCTTCAATTGGCAATTAACGATTAACAGTTAACAATTGAAAACCATAAAACCAATTAATAAATCAATGTTTTAATTGTTCTTTGTTAATTATTCTTTGTTAATTGTTCTTTGTTAATTGTTCTTTGTTAATTGTTCTTTGTTAATTATCTTAAATTATTCCTCTAATTTCTTCCAGTGATTTAATTCCTTCTTTATTCATAAAATCTTCTATACCTCTAATAATATCCACAGAGATATCTGGTTTAATAAAATTACCACTTCCTACTTGAATAGCTATGGCTCCTGCCATAATAAATCCTATAGCATCCTCTGCTGTTGTTATTCCACCTATGCCTATTATAGGTACATCTACAACCTGATTTACTTCATATACCATTCTTAAAGCTATAGGTTTGATACATGGTCCCGATAAACCAGCTGTTATATTGTTAAATATAGGCTTTCTCTTATAAATATCTATTGCTAAAGCATTAAAAGTATTCACAAGAGAAAGTCCATCTGCCCCTGCTTCTACACATGTATATGCCATCTCTTTTATATTTTCAGCATTAGGAGATAGTTTTACTATTATTGGCTTTTTAGATAGTTTTTTAGCTTCCTTCACTACTTCTGATGCTGTGTTACATTTTATACCAAAGGCCATACCACCTTCTTTTACATTAGGACATGAGATATTAAGCTCAATAAAATGAACTGAAGTATTATTTAATAATTCTATCCCCTGTAGATAATCATCTAAAGTGCTTCCTCCTAGATTGGCTAATATTACTGTATCTTTTTTTTCCAAGAATGGTAGTTCATCCTCAATAAATCCCCTTACTCCAGGATTTTGTAACCCTATACTATTCATCAATCCTGAGGGAGTTTCATATATTCTTATTCCTTTATTTCCATCTCTTTTATTTAGGGTAAGACCTTTAGTAGATATACCTCCTAATTTTTCTATAGAAAAATATTCTTCGAATTCTCTACCAAAGCCAAAGGTTCCTGAGGCAGCTATGACTGGATTCTTAAGTTCTACACCACATATATTTACCTTAGTCATATAATACAACCTCCTCACCTTTGAATACTGGTCCTTCCTTACATACTCTTTCCATTCCTCTTATGGTCTCTATTGTGCATCCAAGGCAAGCACCTATACCACATGCCATACGATTTTCCATAGAAACATATACTGGAACTTTATCCTTACACATTCTTATCACTACCTCCATCATTGGAGTTGGTCCACAGGTTAAAACCAAATCATATTTACTTGGATCAAATAATTCTGTTACAAATCCTTTATGACCAGTAGATCCATCTTCTGTGGCGATAAATACATTTTTTACATAAGGTCTTATTTGGTCTAAAAAGTAAGCATTACTTCTAAATCCACCGTAGATATCAACTTCTCCTAAAAGTTTTTTAGTTAAATATAACATTGGTGCAATACCTATACCACCAGATATCAATGCTATTTTCCCTTGGATTTTTAGATCAAATCCATTGCCCAATGGTCCTAGTATACTTAATCTATCTCCCTTTTTTAATTTTGATATAATATGAGTTCCTCTACCCCTAACTTCATATAAAAACTTTATTCTTCTACCTTCCACATCTGCAATACTAATAGGTCTAGGTAAAAATGGATCTAATTCTTCCCATCCTCTTATCATATAGAATTGTCCTGGTGCTCCCTTAAATTCTCCTTCAAGAACTATCTCATATATATTTGGACTTATTTCAGTATTTGAACAAATTATTCCATCTTTATAGCTATCTGCCATAGCCAATATCCTCCCTCATGGAAAGCACTGCTTCTCTAGTATATTTTTCGAAGTTTTTAATTCCATCTTCATAGTTCTTATAAGCTGTAATTATACCTCTTGATGAGTTTACAACTCCCCCATTTCCTTCATTAAGATAGAGACTTACATCCTTACCTCCAGCTCCTTGGGCTCCATATCCAGGTATTAGAAAGTACATGTCTTTATATCTTTTTCTAATTTCAATTGCTTCATCTGTATGAGTACCACCGACTACAGCTCCAATTAAGCTATATCCAGATTTACCAATATATTTTTTTCCCATTTCCTCTAGCTTGTCACCTACATGATAATAGAGATTCTTGCCTCCTACATCTAGATACTCTATATCCTTTGCACCCGGATTAGAAGTTCTAAGAAGTACAAATATCCCCTTATTGCCTTTGTCTAGATATTTAAAATATGGTGTAATGCTGTCAAAGCCCATATATGGATTAAGGGTAATAAAATCAGTTTCAAAATCGCCCTCAAAATGTGCTTTAGCGTACATATCTGCTGTAGAAGCAATGTCTCCACGCTTTACATCTCCTATGGATAGTGCATTGATGCCCCTTAGATATTCTAAGGTTTTCATATAGCCAAATAGGCCACGAATTCCATAGGCTTCATAATATGCAATTTGCAGCTTATAAATTGCAGTTATATCCTCTGTACAATCAATTATTTTCTTATTGAATTGAAAAATAACCTCGTCTATATCTTTGTACTTCTTCTTTATTTTTTCAGGAATATAGTCTAGACTAGTATCTAATCCAACACAAACATTTCCTTTTTTCTCTACCTCATCATATAATCTATCAATTATCACATTCTCACCCCAAATTTTTAATCCTTATTTATATATTTAACCTCTCCATTTTTTAATGTCATGATTACCTGTCCGTAAAACTTCATTCCGTTAAATGGAGTATTCTTTCCCTTAGATATAAATTTTTCTCCATCTATTATAATTTCTTTATTTAAATCCAATAAAACTATATCTCCATCATAGCCTTTTTCTATTTTACCTTTTCTGACCCCCATTATTCTTCCTGCATTTCCTGACATTATTTTAGACAATTTCATTAAATCTATTTTACTGGACCTAACTAAAGTCGTATAAGAAACAGGAAAAGCCGTTTCTATTCCAGATAGTCCCGGAACTCCTTTTTCTTTATCTTCTTTGGTATGTGGTGCATGATCTGTAGCTATAGTATCTACAGTGCTATCTATTATCCCTTGAATAAGTGATTCTACATCTTCCTTTGTCCTTATAGGAGGATTAACCTTAAAATCATTATCCCAAAGTGCTATATGATGTGGTGTTACTTCACATGTAACATTAACTCCTTCTGCTTTTGCTTTTCTTACTTCCTCAATGGCCTCTCTCGTACTTACATGGCATAAATGTAATCTTGCCCCAGTTGCCTTTGATAAATAAATATCTCTTATTGTAATAATATTTTCCGATATTCTATAGTCAATTGGAGTTAAATTATCATCTTCTGCATGGGTCATGATAGTTAGTTCTTTTTCCTTAGCCTTAGTCATAGCCTTATACATAGCGATATTCGATTTTATTCCTTTGCCATCATCAGAAATAAATTTTACTCTATTATCTAATCTATCCAAATGTTCAAGAGTATGTCCATCAAAGTCCTTTGTGATTGAAACAGTTTGATGAACATCCACCAAATCCAGTCCCTTTGCTCTATTCAATACATATTCTACTGTCTCCATTGAAGAGCAAATTGGATTAGTATTTCCCATTAGGTTGACTAATGTATATCCACCCTTTAATGCTGCCAGTCCTCCAGTCAATAAGTCCTCTTTATAAGTAAATCCTGGGTCCCTAAAATGAACATGTAGATCGATGAAGGAAGGCATAAGAACTAAGCCTTCTCCATCTATTTCTGTACAATTATAATCTAAATTTACACCAAAATCTTCCATTATTCCATCTTTAATATATAAATCTCCAAGAAAATCTTTGGACTCATCTACTATTCTTGCTCCTTTTATTAGAATATCCACTCTATCCCTCCCAAGAATATATCTGGTCACAATATTGACATTTATATCTTCCCTTATCTTCATCGATTAAAACAAATCTATGAACTATTCCTCTTTCATTAGAGGTTATACATCTAGGGTTCTTGCATTCAATAATTCCTTCTACTCTATCTGGCAATGATAAATTGATTTTTTCTGTAATTCTTTCATTTTCAATAATGTTTACTGTAATATTTGGATCAATAAATCCTAGCATTGCTAAATCTATATCTATAACATTTTCAATTTTAATCATATCTTTACGTCCATGCTTCTTACTAGCAGCATTCATTATAAGAGCCACAGTAAAATCAGCCTCATCTAGTTTTAAATGTTTAAATATAAAAAATCCATATCCTGGCTTAATATGATCTATAACAATGCCTTTTGTAATACTATTAATATTTAACATTATTTCACCCCCAATAATTTAGCAATTAAAGCCATTCTAACAAACATTCCATATTTTGCTTGTCTAAAATACCAAGCTCTAGGGTCATTATCTACTTCCATGCTTATTTCATTTACTCTTGGAAGAGGATGAAGAATTGTTAAATTTGACTTAGCTGATTTTAACTTGACATTATCCAATATATAGCTGTCTTTTAGCCTTATATAATCAGCCTCATTGAAGAAACGTTCTTTTTGTACTCTAGTCATATATAGTATATCCAACTGATCAATAACTTCTTCAAGTCTTTCTACCTCTAAATAATCTAGAGCCTTTTTATCTAGAATCTCAGTCTTAATATATTCAGGAGTTTGTAATTCATTAGGGGATATCAATATAAATCTAATATTATCATATCTTGACATTGCTTTTATTAGAGAATGAACTGTACGACCAAATTTAAGATCTCCACATAGTCCTATGGTTAAATTAGAAAAGTTACCTTTTGCAACTCTAATAGTCAAAAGGTCTGTAAGTGTTTGAGTTGGGTGCTGGTGGCCGCCATCACCTGCATTTATTAGAGGAATATCACAAAACTGTGAACCGTATTTTGGTGCCCCTTCCTTTGGGTGACGCATAGCAATAATATCTGTGTACGCTGCAACCGTTCTTATGGTATCAGGTAAATTCTCTCCTTTAGTTACAGAGCTTGAACCTGGCTCTGAAAAACCTACTATTTTTCCTCCTAGCCTAAGCATTGCAGCTTCAAAACTTAACCTAGTTCTAGTACTAGGTTCGAAAAATAATGTCCCTAAAACTTTTCCATCACAAATATGGGTAAAGTCTTCTGGTTTCTCAATAATTTCTTCTGCTAATTGAAATATCTCTTCTAGCTCTTCCACAGTAAAATCCTGTGGATCAATTAGATGTCTTCCTTTTAACATTTTAATTCCTCCTTTAACTTAGTAGCCTTTTAAAGGATTAGCGTTCGAAAAAACCTTCCAAATAGGAAGGCACAAGTATACCATAAATATTTATCTACGCTCTCCTTCCTAACCTCTCTGGATTAGATTAAAGGTATTTATATCTATAATATAATAGCATATTAAAAATAAAATGTCTATAAATTTTGTCCTAGTTGTAATTAAAAATTTTTATTTAAAAATTGAGAACTCCTCAATTTGGAGTTCTCAATACTTACTATTGCATTTGCTGATTTGTATTTGTTGTAGTTGTACTATTAGCAGCTGATGTTAATGTGTTCTTTATTTGATTTACGTCATTTTTATTAGCTGGCGGCGCTGGCTTATAATATCCTTTTTGCTCGGCTATTTGGTATAATTGGTATTGCATTTGTTCTGCTTCATTTCTTAATGTTTGTAGGGTTGATCTTAATTGTTGATTTGAACATTCCATTATAGCCGTTGTATAAGTATTTATACTGGCTTTAGCCCCTGCTAAAATATCATTTACAATATCTCTTTCTTGCATCATTTATTTTCCCTCCTCTTATAATGAATTAATTAGGTTAGTAGCAGTAGTTTTTGCGTCTGTACTTGCTTGCTGAAGCATTTGCTTTAATTGTGGATCTTGAACTTGATTTGCATAAGTTCCAAACTTACTGCTCATAGTTAAATGACCACCAGCAATTTCCTTTACACAGTTAAGTTCTTGTTGAGTTACACTATTTAAATTTACAGTATTTTTAAGTGCCATAAATACACTCCTTTCAATTTTTTTGTTCTCCTTTATTGTTTGTTAAAATATTTTTTTTATTCTTCCAAAAGATTCTTAAATATAATTAAATAAATAGGAAAAACTAAATTCAGGAGGTGTAAAAATGGAAAGAATCCCTAGTATAAAAAACAATCCTGAATTCGACATATATTACCAAAGTGAAAATCTTCAAAACACAGATTTTACAAGCTATGAAAATTTGGATTCTAGAAGACCAGATGCTTATGTAGGCTTTTCCAATGATATATTTTTATATCCACAATCCTTTTTTACTAATTTTGATGATTTAGAATGGTACGATGAATTATAAAAAAAGGCAAAAGTAA
Source organism: Tissierella sp. P1 (assembly GCF_002266425.1). Taxonomy (GTDB): domain Bacteria; phylum Bacillota; class Clostridia; order Tissierellales; family Tissierellaceae; genus Tissierella; species Tissierella carlieri. The sequence goes on along the minus strand of NZ_NPMN01000002.1, from coordinate 128,829 downwards.
AATTTTTTTAAATTTATAGTTGACAAAATTAAAAAATAGTATTAAAATGAACTTTAAAATCAACTGAATATAACTCTTATCGAGAGTGGCGGAGGGAATGGCCCTATGAAGCCCGGCAACCTGTATTATTACAAGGTGCTAAATCCAACGGTATTTGTACCGAAAGATGAGAGAGGAATGTAGACCTCTTTCTTCTGAAGAGGTTTTTTTATTTAAGCCTCTTTAAAAAGAGGTTTTTGTTTTAGTAATTTAAGGGGTGAATATATTAAATGATTAAAATCGATAATTTATCTAAAATATTTTTTAGTGACAAAGAGAAATTAACAGCAGTAAACAATGTAAACCTGAATATAAAGAAAGGAGAGATTTTTGGGATTATTGGATTAAGTGGCGCTGGAAAATCCACTTTAATCAGATGTTTAAATAGACTTGAGGAACCAACAAAAGGAAAAATATTTATTGATGGAATAGATTTAACAGCACTTGACAAGGAAAGCTTAAGAAAAGAGCGAAAAGAAATAGGTATGATATTTCAACATTTTAATCTATTATCCCAAAAAACTGTTTATGAAAATATAGCCTTTCCACTGCAATTAGAAAAAATGGATGCTGAAAAAATTCATAATAGAGTTAATGAGCTTTTAGAATATGTAGATTTAAAAGATAAAAAAAACAGCTATCCTAGTCAACTAAGCGGAGGCCAAAAACAAAGAGTAGCTATCGCAAGGGCTATTGCTAATAATCCTAAAATACTTCTTAGTGATGAGGGAACCTCTGCATTGGACCCGAAGACTACAAAGTCTATATTAGAATTACTAAAAAAAATAAGAGATGAGTTAAATATAACCATAGTGATGATAACCCATCAGATGGAAGTAGTAAAGGAAATATGCGATAGAGTTGCTATTATGGAAGATGGACAAGTTGTAGAAGAAAATACTGTAGAAAATCTCTTTAGAGAACCTAAGACAAAGATTGCCCAAGCCTTCATCAGTTCTTTACAAGGAAATATAGAAGAAGAAATTATAAATCCAAATGATTTTAAGGGAAAGCTTATTAGATTAAGTTTTTTAGGAGATAGTGCTAAAAAACCAATTGTATCTAAAGTAATAAGAAATTTTAATATTGATGTGAATATATTATCAGGAAATATCAACAAATTGCAATCCACTAGTGTAGGCCATCTAATATTAGAATTAATTGGAGAAGATGAAGAAATAGATAAAGCTCTTTCATTTTTAGAGAATGAAGATGTTCACGTGGAGGTGATATAATGGCTGAGTTAGTTATACCTTCTTTATTAGAAACTCTATATATGGTATTTTTCTCAACAGTATTTTCATTATTGCTAGGATTTCCACTAGGAATTCTATTGGTAATTACTGAAAAAGACAATATATGGGAAAAACCTACATTTAACAAGATTTTAGGAAGTATTATAAATGTAATGAGATCTATCCCCTTTATTATCTTAATGATTTTAGCATTTCCTATCTCAAAGCTTATAGTAGGTACAAAAATAGGTACAACAGCAGCTATAGTACCTTTGTCCTTAGCTGCAGCTCCTTTCGTAGCTAGAGTTATGGAAGGGAGTTTAAAGGAAATCGACAGGGGCGTAATTGAATCTAGTCTCGCTATGGGGGCTACAGTTCAACAAATTGTTGGAAGGGTTCTTATTCCAGAGTCACTTCCTTCTATAGTGTCTGGAGTAACCTTAACTATAATAAATCTAATTGGATATTCGGCCATGGCAGGTGCTATAGGAGGTGGTGGATTAGGTGATCTAGCTATTCGTTTTGGACTATATAAATGGCAAAAAGATGTAATGTTTGTAGCCCTTGTAGTCATTATAATTTTAGTTCAAGGAGTACAACTTTTAGGTAACTATATTTCTTTAAAAATAAATAAAAATAAATAAAATAAATGGGGGAATTAAATTGAAAAAATTATTATCACTTGTATTAATTGTCGTATTATCATTATCAGTTTTAGCAGGCTGTAGCTCTAAGCCTTCCGAAACGAACAAAATTAAAATAGGTGTATCTCCAGATCCACATGCTAAATTAGTTAGTTTAGTTGTAGATGATCTGAAAAAAGAAGGAATTGAAATTGAAATAATTGAATTCGCAGCAGACTATGTAACGCCAAACCTATCTCTTAATGATGGAGATATAGATGCTAATTTCTTTCAGCATGAACCTTATTTCAATGATTTTAAAGCAAAACAAAACTTAGACTTAGTCTCTTTAGGAAAAATTCATGTAGAGCCAATGGCATTATACTCTTCTAAATATAAATCTATAGATGAAATACCAGATGGTGCTGTAATAGCTATACCAAATGATACAGTAAATGGTGGTAGAGCTTTACTTTTACTCGAAGCTAATGGATTAATCAAACTAAAAGATGATGTTGGATATGCAGCTAACGAAAAGACTGATATAGTAGATAATCCTAAAAACATTAAATTTAAGGCTCTTGAAGCTGCTTTCCTTCCAACAACTTTAGATGATGTTGATGGCGCTATAATTAACGGTAACTATGCCTTGAGGGAGGACTTAATCCTGTAAAAGATGGTCTTTTGATTGAAGGCGGAGAATCACCTTATGCTAATCTTATAGCCGTAAGAACTGGAGAAGAAACACAAGATAAATTCGTTAAATTATTGAAAGCATTACAGTCTGAAAAGGTAAAAAAATATATAGAAGAAAATTATGATGGTGCTGTAGTTCCAGCATTTTAAAGAAATAGAGGCAAGGTAAACTTGCCTCTATTAATAAATTTGTATTATAGAAATTATTTACTTGATTTATATTTTCCTTGGATCTCTATATCTTTTGTATCTATTATAAACTGCTTATCATGGCTGTACATTGGATTATATTTATAAATTGAAATATCGTATATAATATAACCTTCTCTTACTTCTATCCCATTATTTATATTATTTTTTTCTACAGCAGTATTCTCATACAAGAATATTACCTGTACTAATTTTTCTCGATTGTTAGGATTTTCAGCTATAAAAGTTCCTGTAATATTTTCATTTTTAATGGATATCCCTTCTATATCAATGGTTTCTCCATCTAACTTTATAGGTAATTCAGAGCTCATTTCTTTAATCACACTATGCTTATTTGGATATCCAATTAAAATTAAATTACCCTTTTTATCTGTTTCAGTTATATCTTTTTCTTCTTTAACCTTCATTTGTAAGTCAAATCTACCTGTGCCATCCTTTATTAACATTTGGGTAAACTGCTCGAATTTAGTTAGATCTTCTTCACTTAAATATTCTGGTTTTACTATTATTACATCTTCCCCTTCTAAGGCTCTAAGAGCTATACTGCCTATGATCAATCCATTTCTTTTTTCTGATTCCTTCAAATAACGCTTCTCCTGATTTAGATAATAAACATCTCGTTCCTCTTGTGTTAATTCAATATCCTCCGGATAATAGTTGGGTTGTGTTACTGCAGACTCCATAGAAATCTTTATATCTTTCCCTGCCACTTCTTCTATTATATTTAATAATCCCTCTATGGTTGCATTTTTGAACTCATTTCTTTCATAATAAGTCCTTAATATTTTTATAAATTTTTCTTCTCCTACTTTTTGTTTGAGAGATTCAAAGAAGGCAGGTCCCCTTCTATATATAGCTTCTCCATAATCTCCCCAATCCTTAAACTGGTCTACATTACTATTTAACGGTAATAAAGTTGATGGATATATTGAATTTCGTATAGCAGAATCAATTCCGTTTTGATGATTTTTTCCATATTCTTTTTCAAAGTAGTAAGCAGTAGTAAATACTGTTAATGATTCATCTAAAAAAGGCTCCTCAAATTCATTATTTCCAACTGCTACATACCACCATTGATGAATAGTTTCATGAACTGCTGCTTCTATTAGAAATGAAGCACTTTCTTCTATATTAATATCTTCCATATCCCAGTATCTTCCCATTTGTATTGCTTGAGGGTATTCCATAGCTCCCCCACCTAAATATGTTTCTGCTATCCTCAGTTCATCATAAGGGTACTTCCCTATGGTTTTATTCATAAACCTTACGGTCTTAACTACTTCATCTAATAATATATCTGCAGTCTTACTATCTTTTTTGCCCTCCTCTAAGATATGGTAGTTACTGACTTTAATTCCATCTACTTCCTTAGTCTCTACTTTATATTTATCACTCATAAAAACAACAAAATCTCTAACCTTTTCAGCTCTTATAACTATAGTCTTATTTTCACCATTTTCTTTCTCCTCTATTATGGTTCCTGTTGGCGCTGCTACCATCCTCTTAGGTACAGTAAGCTCTACATCATAATTTGAAATATCACTATAGTTGGACTCTCCTATGGTATGGAATGGATTTTCATCCCATTTCTTATCCTTGTCATTATAGACAGATAGGATCGGATACCAATTTGTCAAGGAATAAACTCCTTCTAAATGATGTAGGCGATGATGTCCCTCGGGAATTTTTACAGTGAATCCAATTTTCACTTCTACCTTATCACCCTTTTTTAATGGTTCTTCCATATTTATTTTTAGTATTTGATTCTCATCTGTATATTTAGTTTCTTTATCATTAATATAAACCTGTTTTATCTTAATATTACCCTTCTGTTCCTCGGTTAACTTAGGCATTTCTTCCCCTTCCATTAGATACATACCACCTATAGCTGGTAATGTCTCATAGGATTCATAAGAATTGGGATAAAGATGAAACACTAGACTATTTAAGTCTGTATTATAATTATTAGTAAAAATAACTTTCTGCTCTCCCTCTACAATATGATCCTCAGTATTTAAAATAATGTTCATTTCATACTGAGTTAGATTACCTAAGTCTACTGCAAATCCCAATTGAAAACTACTTAATAGGATTACTAAAATTAATGCAATTGATAGAAACCTTTTTTTGTTCATGATATATCCCCCCTGATTTTTGGTAATTTTATTATCATCTTATCATAGATTGCCTATAATTTCCAGAATATATAGTATATTTAAAATAAATTAAAATTAATTCCAATAGGTAAAGGTTAAAAATAATACTGGTATTATAATACCAGTATTATATCCATAACCCATTAAATTTCATTAAAAGTTTCCTTTGATAATTTCTACATACTATATTTTCCTCCTAAACTCATTAAATTTTTCAATGGTATTAATCCAGCTTGATATAATATCATAGTATTCTTTTACTCTATCTGGATTCTTTTCATATCCTTTCAACAAATCTATTTGATGTTCATAATATACTCTTAGCTTTTCAACTGGTAATTCTTTAAAATCTCCTTTAGTCAAATCATTGTTAGTAATTCCTTTTTTGAATTCACTTAATCTATCAGAAAAATACTCCGGAGCTGCACCTGTATACTTTTTAAAATCTCGAAGTACCCATTGACGCTCAAATACAGGTCTGTCTTGCCAACCGTCAACTTGTTCTAAAAAAGTCTGTAAAATCTCAGTCATAATTTCTAATACTTTACCTTTTTCATCATCAGAAAGTATGATTCTATTATTTTCTTTCGGCTCATTAATTGACACTCCAATATCCATTAGAGCTTGAATTGAGCTTATCTCCAACCCATTATAAATGTTAGCATTTGCTACAGATGCAGCAAAACCTGCTCCAGCTTCTTCCACACTTAGCAATACATATTCATTCATTTTATAAAACTCATCTACAGTTTTACCATACAATGGAGCTATTTCAGTTATAGCTTTATGTGCGGTATCTGTTTTAACCATACCAGGCCCTATGGAGTATGTAATAATTCCTGTACCATCTAGCTCTCCAGTTAAAGTATTTGATAACTCTACTTGTGATGTTTTAAAGACCTCATATGCACCCATATAAGGCGCGGCACCTGAAGAAGGAACGAAAGCTAGAACTCCTGACTTTTGTTCTAGCATCTTAGGCAAAAAATATTCAATAAGAAGTACTGGACCCCTCAGATTTGTTCTATAGCTTAAATCCCAGTTTTCAATTCCGATCTTATGCACTGCACCTATGGGAGCGACTGTTGCGTTATTTATGAGAATATCTAACTTTTCAAATTCTGCATATATTTTTTGTGATAGTTTTTTTACTTTTCTTTCACAACCTATATCTGTATGAATAAAAATACAACAATTTGATCCAAACTCTGATTTTAGTTTTTTCTCTGCCAATCTACCTTTGTTTTTATCTATATCACCAATAATAACCTTCACACCAAGCCAAATTAGAGAACGGGCGGCCTCAAATCCTATTCCACCGCCTGCACCAGTAATAAGTGCAACCTTTCCTTTTAATTGTCCCTTATGAAGTGAGCCCTTGCTTATAATTAGAGTATCATTTGACAAAACTTATCCCTCCATACCAGAAATCTTAATTCTAAAAATTTGAAACATTTACATCTAGGAATCTACACCTTCAAAACCCACAGGCTATAAAGTCCTAATTTTTCTTTATGTATTCCTTTAGCCTAGTGAAATTGTCATAAGCTAATAAATTACTATTATATTCATCAGCACAAAAATTACTTCCTAGCTTTTCTTTGGCCTCTTGAAAAGACAGTCCTCTTCTTTCATTAAAAACTGTACACGGAAAATCAATGCATTCTCCACAATTATCAATTTTCTTATCTATTACACATTTACGAACAGGACAATCATCATCTATACGCTTGGCATTTTCTTTATTACATCTACATCCATCACAGTATATTTCTTCTGGTGGTATATCAAGATCATAATATTTTTTCCACATATTACTTAAGATTTCTCTTTCATCTTTATTTATTATATTAGGGGCAAAAGCCTTACATAAATCACACTTATATCCACACATTGTTATTTCTTCCATAGATAATCTTACACCTTTCTTTTTGGCTTCTTTTTAATTAAAATTAATCTCTTTATATCTTCAGTTAAATTCATATCATATACATTAATCCAGAGCAATTCACCATCACAAATCTACTAATTACATTATTTATTAACATTCTAAATCCTTACTTTGAAAATGCAATCTTTTCCACCACATGCCACAGTTTCTTGAATTTCTGACTCAACCGCTTTGCCACAAATAAAATTAAATGTTTTTATTACATGACCATTACAACATTCACACCATGTTTTTGACATAGATTCATAACTATCTAATTTTCTAAACATTCCACATACGCATTTATTCCATCCAAAAGAAACAATAAGCAGATCCTCGTCTTTTTTTACATATCCTGGAGAAAGTAGTTTTGAGTACTCTACGCAAAATTCATCAAGACTTTGGCTTCTCTCTTTCAACTCATTGATTTCTTGAGCCTGTTTTTTGGTTAAATTACACGTATATTTTTGTCTTATTTTAATAATTGTATCTCTATCAAGTAGCTCGTCCATTCTATCCATGACTATTTTCCCTAATTTTGCTTGTTCCTGTGCAGGCATTTTATCTGGAAGTGTCAAGTATTCAGGAAATATCTTAATTGCCATATCATATCCCAATTCTTCCTTTATACTGCGAAATATTTGATAAAATTTAAAAATTGCCATCTATATCACCCCATAATCCTTTTATATCTATAATGCCATTCTTAATATGACGACAGTATGTCATATTTAATATTTGGGTTAAACATAAATCTATAATCCTTGAAAAGTCAACTAATCTTCTAGTGAAGTTTATTAGTTTAACTTGCTTAAAGGTAGTACTCTAGTAATGTCCTATAACCGACTTATCCTTTGTTCTATGCTTGCGGTTAGGTTCGTATTCCTGCCAATATACTCTTTTTTCATTAAATCGTGTTCTTGCCTCTTTCTCTTCTGCAGGATATCCAACATAAACAATACCTAAAGGAGTAACATACCCAGGTATATTAAGTATCTTCTTTAATGGTCTTATATTGCTTTCCAAAGGATATATTCCTATCCAGACTGATCCAAGTCCCATACTAGTCGCTGCGATTAAAATATTTTCTATTGCAGCACTGCAATCTTGCACCCACATTTCTTGAGACGGACCTTTAAAAGCTAATTTCATATTCCCACATACAACAATAGCAACAGGTGCATTGTATCTAGCAAAAATCAATTTATCTCTTAATTCAGAAAGTTTTTCATCATCATCAACAACTATAAACTCCCATGGTTGACAATTTGCCGCTGTAGGTGCTGCTGTAGCAGCTTTCAACAAAGTTATAATCATATCTTTTTCAACTTTCTTGTCTAAATAGTGTCTTATACTTCTTCTCTTATAAATCATTTCGATTACTTCCACTCTAAAACCCCTTTCAGCTCAAAGCATATGGTTTTTTTATAAATAATTTTACTTAATAATCATTAATCTATAAATACAAGAACATAACTAATGCTTGAGGTAAATATATTGTTATAAAATGTTCTTATCTTCCTATCCTTCCATATAAGTCTTACTTAAAATAACAACCTAATTTTTTTAATAGTATTTCGTCTTAATGTAATATCTTGTAAAGTTAATTCTTATTGCCTACAACACTCACAAAACTTATAAATCTAGTTTAACAAGCTATTGATTCAAATTTAACACTTCTTTTAAAATAAAAAATCGCTTTTTTAACCCTTTGTAGTCTTTAATATTCCTATTTAATTTATCTATCAAAGGTCCTACCATTCTATATAATGCTGCATTTAATAGTAATAAGTAGAAAGCATCTTTTTCAATATTAATATCATCTTTAAAAATAAAGTTGTCGGCACCCAAATCTGAATGTATTAGTTGCTTATTTTTGTCTGTTATTCTTGACTTGTTTTTAGCTAGCATATTTATAGCATCATAGACATATCTTTGGTACTATTTAAGAGTTCATCTATATCATCATAAACAAACCCTATTTCTTCTAGTGTTTGCTTACCAATTTGTATATTTCTTGTTAATTTACTATTTCCACCTATTTTTTTATAAAATTTCACATTAGGATTATCTTTTAACGCCCATATTACAACCTTACCATAATTTTCATTAATCAAATCATTTACTGCAAAATTTATTAATTTCTTACCTATACCCCTCTGTTGATATTCCTTTAATATATAAATAGCATAGATTTCCCCAGCATTTGTTAAACCATATCTATCTTCTTGTCTACACTTGCCATAAGTTGCTGTGCCTATAACTTTTTCATTATCTATTGCTACACATTTATAGAATTTTCTGCCTTCTACCTCAAGTCTACCAAAATTATCTTTGTCTCTTTTTACTCTATTTTCTCTTTCCTTTTCCTTTTCCCTTTCCAATAAATAATCTTCATCTATAATGCTGGCATAGGTAGTCCTCCATGTTTTTAAGTTTACATCTATCATGTCTTCAATATCTTTAGCTTCTGCATATCTAATTTTTATCATTTCTCTCTTCCTTTCTATAAAGGCTTTACAAAAAGTTTCTTATAAAAAGCCAAGTTTTTTATATAAATTATAAGCAGGTATATTATCGCTATGAACATCCAATACAACCTCATTTATATTTCTTTTGATCATATCATTTATACACTTTGCTAATAAAGTAGATCCAACCCCCATATTACGATAGTCCCTTAGAACTCCCATTGAATAAATATGTAAATTCTCATTTCCCTCCGGTAAACCTACTAATAAGCCAATAACTTTATTATTATCATACGCTGTAAGAATATATCTCTGTGGAAAATCACCTAATCTACCACTCTGTAGAGCATTCAAAAATCCATCTGGTTTTTTACCTGCAATATCTGGATCTAAAATTCCCTCCATAATATTTGGTAAACATTGTCTTAGAGTTTCAATTAACTCTGAATCTTCTAAGATTAATTCTTGAACCTCCCAGTTTGGAAAGACTTCTATGTTCTTTACCAAACTCTTTTTTAACATAAACTTCATCTCTATTAACTCCTTTATCTTCTTTTTACTCTATATTTTTCTAACAAAAAAAGCTAATCCCATTAAAAACTAAGAGAATCTTAAATATCATATATATGCTATTTAAGATTTCTTAATTTTATAATAAAACTTATACATAACTATTTATTCTATAAAATTTATTAAATCCCTTCTTTTTCTCATTAATATTTTGGAAAATATCATTTTTAAAAAAGCATGTAATCTTTCTTTTGATTACACGCTTTTTTAATGTGAACTTTCTTTTGATTTCCATGTGCCCTATTTCTATAAAAATTCACTTTTATAATTCAAATAAATCATTTATGATTGGGATTATATTGAATAATGGCTCTTCATATGGATGAATTTTCTTAATAGCTTCAATTGCATTTTTAACATATTCCATTTTACACCTTACTTCAACCTTGCACTCCTCACCTTCACAGATCTCTCCAACCTGACCATTATAAGGATTAGTTCCTTCTAAGGGTCTCCAATATCCCTTAACATTAGTTACAGACATACAATTATCATAATTTCCTACTCTACAGGCATTTGCTCTATTCAGCTCATCTCTTAGGTCTATGATATATTCTTCTGGAATATAGATTTCAATCTTTACCTCTTTAATTTCCATAGTTTTATTCACTCCTATTATACCTTAACCTTTGCATTTATTATTACAAACTCTACCAATTGTAAAGTTTTCAAATTTCATCTTTACTTTTAAAAAAACTTCAAATAATATTGATACCATCAAGACATTAATTAGCCACTCATATAAACATAACATGCCTCATATCTAGACTCTTACTTTTCTCTTGGTCTATTTTTCTTTTTTGCACTTAATGATTCATTTATATGAACTACATGATGTCTTGTAGCTGGCATCAATATTATCCCTGCTACATTTTTTCTTCCCCAGAAATCTATTAACCAATTTGCTCCTTCAACATCTAAAACTGCACCTTCTTCCAAAACACGATTCAATCTATCTTTTTCAATTTTTCTTTTCATATCAGCTGGTTTAAGACTTTTTATAATTTCTATTGTTCTTCTTCCTACAGCTACTCTATAATTTTTTAATTCCTCCATATTAATATGTTTACTGAATTCCATTATATCTTCTCCTGTCATTGCATTTCCTGTATCAATTATTTTGGAATTTATTTTTTCTTTCCAATCTTCCACATTAAAAACTTGTTCACTTCCAGCAACTAATATATTCATTGTTATATCTTCTATTCTTGAAGAATGCCATATGCCATATGCTATAGTTCGCCCTTTTTCATTTGTGGAAGTTCTAAATGTATTTTCATCTAATCCTTCCCATAATTCATCTTCAAATGTTTTCTTATCTATTCCTGACATATTGGATGAATGAACCATTGAATGTAATTCCAAACATAACTTTATACTTTCTTCAATATTATCTCGTTTAAGAATTATCTCCCTCAATTGTTTTATATCTTTATTCCAAGATTTTATATCCATTTCATATTCTCCCTATAGTTCTTTATTATATCTTTTTATTTCGACAACATAGTATCAAATAAAAAAGTTATCCAAATAATACTAAACAAGAGTCACATAGCTTGTAACTCAAGTTAATCATCCTCAAATTTGTATCTCAATCACTTCAGATGTTTTGCAGAACGAATATAGTACATTCTCTACACTCCCTTTAAACTTCATTCCACAACAAGCACTATTTCTATTTATATACCTTTATTTCTTTTAACATATAATTAGCATAATCTTTTAGTATATCCTTGCTATATTTCATCTGATTTAATTTATTAGTATATACATTAACAGCATCTTCCACAATTCTTCTATATTTTTGTGGCATCACTTTCTTAGCCCAGTTTCCAGCCTCTAGCTTTGAACAAACTACATTTTCCTTCATATAATATAATACCCTACATAAATTTAAAGTAATGTAAACCGTATTTTCCACTATATTTTCCTCAGCATTTTTTATATCATTAACAATTGAATCTATATAATATTTTCTTGGTACATCTTCAAATACTTCCTCAATCTTTTTACCATATAAACAAATACCTCTATTTATAACTATTGTGAAATGAGCAGCTAAATCCTCGTCCGTGGAATTTCCACAAATATAATTATTATAAGATAGATACTTCTCTCTATGAGAATCTGAATAATGCAATTCAAATGGTGTGGGATATATAAATTCTTTCGCATACTTTTCTAGAACAATACTCATCTCTATTCCTTTTTTAGGTAAATTGTCTAAATGTATTATTGATTCAATAATATCTTTCTTCGTTGCAACATCTATAGCTTCTCTTACTACAACAAGAAAATCTATATCACTTTCATTTGTATAGCATCCCATCGCCAATGAACCATGTAAATATATTCCCACAAGATTTTTATCTAATATATTTTTATACCTTTGAACTATAATATCTAATATTTTCTTAGGTTCCATCTTCTCACCTTGCTCTAATATTTTTCTAAAAAATCTGAAAGTAATGCTATGATACCCTTTAAGATTGGTTATAGATATATAATTATCATAATCTCATACTCTATCTAGATTTTATTTTATATTTTAAGTATTTCTTTAATGTTACAACATGCATGGGATAAAAGGCTTTTTCATTACCTTCTAATAGTTCTTGCAACTCATTCAATGATATCCATCTAATATTTTTTGCTTCATTTGTATTTCTCAATAATTCTCCATTGGCCTTACAGATGAATGTTTGTACCATTATGGGATATGTACCCTGGATATTTTGACTACATGAAAAAGGAATATAATTTAAAACTTTATAATCATTTTCTTGAAAAATTAGAGCTTCATTTTCGCCTTCAATATATGTAACTTCCAGCCCTGTTTCTTCCCAAATTTCCCTTCTTAAACAATCGAAGATGTTTTCAAATTCTCTAATCTTACCTGCAGGTATTTCAATCAATCCTGATTCTGATTTGGCATCGTCTTTATACCTATCTTGAATTAATATGTAATCTATTCCAGATATATTTTTCTCAATTATTCCGCCTACACCAGGCTTAGAAAACAGTTCCATAACTTTATCCTCCTAAGTTTATATGCCTGTTCTTATTAAAATATGGGGGCTGGATATCTCTAACCCTATACTCTGCAATGCAACATAGCTCTTGTGGTCATATATTATTGTAAAATGCGACAACACAATTTTTTCTTCTAAAACAGTTCAATTTCTAAATCCGATATTGCGATTATACCACTGACATATCTAAATTATTTTCTGTATATACTTCAACATTATTTTTAATTAATAGTTCTGCAACTAAGCCATTTCCTTCTATCAAATTACCTGAAAATGTTCCATCATATATAAATCCACAACCACAGGAAGGACTTTTCGACTTTAATATTGCTTTTTTGATGCCTATGGCTTTGGCAATTGCTAGAGTCTTTTTCGCACCTTCAATGAATTGTTTAGTAAAATCTTGTCCGTCCTCACTAATTACTTTTATATCTCCATTCTCATATATAACAATCTCACAGCTTGACCTTGGGGTAGATAATCCAGCTAGTTGCTCTGGACACACAGGTATTGCCTTTCCTTGATTAACCAATCCCACTATGGCTTTATGTTCACTATTTCCTCCATTATATCTACAATTAATTCCTACTAAACATGAGCTCACTAAATACATACTTTAATAACTCCTTTTATCATTTTAAATAAAATACAATTTTAAATTCTAGACTATCATTGATACCTCGACAAGTAATAATATGACAACTATCACGACAAACTTAGGTAACAATGATTTCTAATTAAAGCTACTTATTTTTGTTAAGGTATCTTTTATTTGCTCGGTTAGAATTTCAGTATTATCTAATCTGATTAATCTAAAATATAAACTTCTTAATAAATTTTTTACATTAATTAATAGATTATCATCTTCTGGATATATTCCTGTCCTTTGTAATACATTAAAACTCTTTATCCATTCACAAAATTCTCCATCTGTTATTATTTTTCTATTGAATATACTTATTATTGTAGTTACTAATCTTTCATCTTCTTCATTAATATATACATAATTATTAATACAGATTTTATTTTTAATTATTTCTAGCATGTATAATAACTCTTCATGTCCTATTTCTGAACAAATAGCTAAATCATCTAGTGCATCTGCAGCATGTGCGACTGAATGTGCCCATCCTTGATCTTTTACATATCCCCTTAAATCTTTCTCCTTTATAAAATAATCTACTACTTTTATATAGACTTCTTTAATATCCTTTTCTGAAAGAAATTTAAATTGTCTATTATTAATAAGTATCAGCGGTATCAATAAAATAGAAAAGGAACGAGTAAATACTGAATCAGTATTTGTCTCCCCAATTTTAAAGAATAGATGATTATCATCCATACTAATTGCTAGCAATTCCTTTAATTTATCAGTTGCAATCTCATTATTCGTAATCCAATGATACATTACTGAATATATTAACTTATCTCGTAACTCTGGATCTGTACTACCTATATCATAGATCATTTTCGTAACAAGCTCATTAACATTTACCTCTGCTGGGACTCTATAATTATCTTCTTTTATTTCTTTTAATATTTGCTTTAGATTGTTTTCCATATATAAATCTCCTCATTTCATCATTTATTTCCATTCAATCCATTGCTCTCAAAATCCAATTATTTCACTATATACCACAGTAATTAATATAAAAGTTTATTTATTGTAACTGACATCCTTCACAATAATAAATACTTCCTCCCAGATAAGCTTCCTTAATGATATTCTTGCCACAAATCTTACATGGCTCTTTCACGGTATTCTTGCTTAATTTTGTAGCATAACCTCCAGAACATCCAAATAAATCCTTTTCTGTATCTCGTCCACCTTTTGTCACCATCTCATTCAAAGTAGATTTAATAGAGTGATATAGTCTCTCTATCTCTTCATTTGAAAGTGTTGATATCTTTCTTTTAGGATGAAGTTTGACATTAAATAATATATCTTGTAATACTCCATTTCCAAGACCAGGTATACGTTGTTCTGTAGCTAAAAGAAATTTTACACTTTTCTTCTGTAAATTTTCATCCGATATAATTTTTTCATAATACTTAAAATCAAATTCTCTAGATAAAGGAGATGGTTTCTCTTTAGCTAATTCATAATATACATTATCGAATTCTCCATCTTTAAAACACCATATTCCACCGTACATTTGAATAGATGCAACAAGTGAAGAACTATCGTCAAACTGTATTAACAATTGATGCTTTTGTGGCAATTTCTGACCTTTATCAAAGTATCGCAAATTTACTCCATCACCTAATAATAATATAATATCACCTAAGCTGATTTCAACCAAACCGGCATATGCACAAGCTTCCTCTATGATCTTACCATTTAATTTTGAATTATACTCACTAGGATCACCATAATACCAAGCAAACTTATGGGGTGATTGATTAGTAATAACATCATTAATCTTTTTGCCTCTTAAAGTTTCATTTATTTGACATGATAAGGTGATAGCTTCTGGTATTTCAATCATACAATTCCCTCCTAATATATAGTTACTTCTTGTCTATTTAACAAATATAGCAGTCTAATAGTTCTAGTTTATTGACTCATAACATATAGATATTCTCCTCTTCCTTTCTAACATAATTTAATACATAGTCAGAATTTTGGATAGGGCTATATTCTTCAATATATTTATCTTCCGCTGGAAAATATCGTCTTTCATATTTCGATTTTATTTCTTCCGAATTTCCTATATACTTGTCTCTATTTATTACACGATTTAATCTCACCTCTTTTGGCACATCTAGATAAATTACGTAATCAAAGTATTCTCTTATCTCTTTCCTTTGTAAAAATATGCCTTCCAATAATATAATTGAACCTTGAGGTATTTTTATTTGTTCTAAAGTATATATATCATTATCTTTATCATATATTTCAATTTCCTTGTCAATTTCGATTCCTTCCTTTATTGGCATCAAAATCTCTTTAATTAAATAATCGTATCTCCATTGGATATTATAATAGCAATACCATTCTTCTTTAGATTCATTATATCTAATATTTTTTGGATGTATGAAATCATCAATATGTAGTATAGCTGTATTATAATCTCTATTGTTCAATTGTAACTTTAATGAGTTAACTATTGTGGTCTTACCAGCTCCCCCTAAGCCATCAATTCCTATGATTAAGTTTTTTTGTAAAGTATGCTTTTCTATTATTTTATCTAGTAATTTCTCCATTTAAAATCACCTAAGTTCTCTATAATATTCTTTTCTATTCATTTACCTCACCTCAAGTCCAAACCCCTGTACTCGTTAGCATATATCTCATCAATATTCCTTCCAGCTAATCCCTAAACCTTCAAATTTAATACTATATAACCTCAATATATCTTCAAGACCTAATTTTATTTCTTCACGACTAAAGTCTGCTTCTTCTAATTCTTCATCACTCAATTTATTTACTTTATCATAAAAATCCATAGCTATTTTTATGTATATTAAATCATTTGTTTCTATATTTTCAAACAATAGGTCTTCTGCTTCATTGACTTTTAGATTATTTATCAGGTTTATTAACCTTTCGTATAATAGGTGAACTTTTTCAGAATTACTTTCACCGTGGATATTTAGTTCCACACTATCCTTCTTAAATAATACCTTCCCTATCATATGTATAAAGCTTGTAATCTGCCTCATTATCCAATCTTGATGATACATAATTTTCACCTCTTTAGCTCTTTTTTATCTTTAATTACTTTAATGAATTTACTCATTTAGCCTTAATAAATGTTCCTGCTTATTTAAAAATATAATCCTTCTTTCGTTACCACTCACCTTCCATAAATGCATCCCCGCATCACCAGTACTTATATATGAATCGGTATTAACTGGTAGCATCATAAAACTTCTAAAAAGCATATTTATCATTCCACCATGTGACACTATACATATCCTAGTTTTATTTTCTTCTTTCTCATATTTATATATAAACTTTGACCAAAACATCTCTGCTCTAGCTCTAAAATTAATATATGACTCTGATTGTGCAAATTCATCATGAGGCTTTCTTCCACCTTTTGGAATAGGAAATTTCTCATTTGCTTCTGAACGATATAAACCTGCTAATAAACCATTATTCCACTCCATTAACTCATCATCAAAGATTATGTCTATACCAGTTTCTTCACTTATAAACTCAGCCGTTTTTGCTGCTCTCTTTAGTGGACTGCTTAAAATAATATCAATTTCATAATGATCTTTTATCCATTTCCCAGCACATTTAGCTTGTCTATATCCTAATTCTGTAAGTTCAAAATCTGCTCGCCCTTCATGTCTATCTTCTAAATCAGCAATAGACTGTCCATGTCTTACCACTAATATTTCCATCCTACTTCCCCCTTATCATGTCTCGTAAATCTCTAATTTAATTATTTTGATATATGCTAATGATTTACTAAGCTGAAACTTAACTAATATTCCTTTATCATTCTAAATCGTGAGAATATATTATATTAAAGTCCTTTTCATTTACAACAGATAATTCCATGCGAACAATTTTCCCTTTGAATTGAATAAATCTTTTTGACATTTCACCAATAATCCCACCTAAGTCTTCTATTTCACTATAATAGAGAGATATATGAGGTAACCATAATCCTGAATCAACACTTGTCCACATGTTGCAATAAGAATCATATTCTTGATGATATTCCTCATAATATTCTAATAATTTTCCTGAAGTAGAAGGTATGCAAGCTATACAATTAGTTGTTAGAAAACCCAATGCTGAGCAATTTATATAGAATGATTTTTTTCCCTTTACAAATTTCTTGGTATACTCCAAAATTTTATCTATATCAATATCTATAAAACTTGCAAATGTAATATGTCCATAGATAGGATTATATTCAATGTCAAATAGTTCTAATGCCTTTCTTAACTCATCTAATTTTTGATTAGTAGTTTCATCTAATATCCAAATAGCATATACTTGATTGGCCATATTTATCTCCTCCTATAAGGCATATCTTTAACCAAACTTTGCTCTCCGTGAAAGGATATAATATCTTAAAATATAGACTATACTACACGTAGTTTACTAAGTATAATCCTTTTCTTCACTTAAAAGTCAAGTGCCATGATAATTTCATCATCATCCTCTTCTTCTTCATACGTATGATAAAATCCAATACTGGTAAATAGATTTACAGCAGCCTCATTTCCCTTACAATAGCAAAGCTTAACACGATTATATTTACCCTTCTCCTTCATTCTGTTAAGAATAAGCTCTAATGCGGCCCTAGCATAACCCATCCCTTGAAATCCTTCATCAATCATAAATTGATCTAGAATATAGCAACTAGACGGCCATTCTCTATAAAATAACAGCCCAATCATTTCATCATCATTACAGATAATTAACGCCTCACTGACTTCATCTCTATATGCATATGCCCTTGCAAGGATTCTCACATTAGGAGAAACAAAACTCTCTTGCTCTTTGCTAACCCTTAACTCATTTACAATTCTCCAATTATCTGGCGTAACTTCTTCTAAATGTATCATTTATTTATCCTCCCAAAATATAAATATCTTTATTGTACAAGATGAAAAGAATATGTATTGACTAAACAACATGCTATGTTCATTTTGTTCAATCATATAAATTAGAATTTATTAAGCTTATTTTATTGCTTTTACATGTTGAATATGTATTCCTATATGTCCTATACCAATTATGATGGCAGATGCAATCAGCCAAATAACTTTGCCATAAATACCCAATAGTAAAAAGGCCATGACAGGCAGACTCGCAAGAGGTACGGGAATCCCACAAAAACTACGATAAAAATTTTCTTCTATATGTTCATTCATAAAATATCTAATCCAACAAATCTCATAAAAAATCATCAGTAAAAATGATGATATTAACCATAAACTCCTTGATGAAAATGAAACAATATTAAAATCACTAAAAATCAATACGATACAGGTACAACATACTTGTCCAGCACGTTCAAGTAATAATAATATTTTATTCTCTTGGGTATTGTCATAATCTATTGGCTGATTCTTACTCCAAATAATATTTGGAATAAATAACATTAGTAAATATATCAGACCTATATATGAAAATCCTAAATGTCCTAGCATATGGTACCTCCTCAACAAATTATTATTTTGCTATATGCTATAAATCCTTATTTATCTGTCAATTATATAAATAATATTTACTTCTTTTACATCTCTTAAAATATAATTTATTGATAATATTCCTTACTTTAATCTATTTGTGTTTTTTAACATATAGTTCAATTTGTCTTCCCATCTATCATGCATATCATAACGATGCTCTTCTCTATTGATAAATTCAAATCCAAGCCTATCGAATATCCTTTGCATTCTAAGATTGGAACCCATTGTATCAGCATATATGTAATTAAGTTCTAAAACATTAAATGCATAATCTATTGCCATTTCAACTGCTTCTGTTCCATATCCTAACCCCTTATATTTATCATTAACAAGAGCAATGCCAAGTTCACATTGACTTTTTCCATGATTAATCCTTTTAAAAGATAATTCACCTATTAGGGTTTCATCTGATAAAAAAATCCCTACCCTCGGATACCATGATTCTTTTTTAGTGATAGAATCATATCCTGTATCTACTTCTTCTTTATTATAAACATAAGGATTGGGATCCATAATTGGATCTGGGATATACGATTTCCAAAATTGATGATATTCTTCCCTTGTAAATGTTCTTAAGTATATTCTATTTCCTTCAATATTAATCATAAGTTCCTCCTTAAAAAATATAAATAATTTCTACTTATCTATAAAATCTACCTTGCATAAGTATCCTTCAACGCTACAAGAATTTAAGAAAGCTTGCATGGCTTTTATTACTCCTAAACTAATAGCTTATAATCTTATCTCTAATAAGCAAAGCCCTATGAATTAATTTATTATATAAATAAACATCATTAGAATCAAAGTAATCCTCAGTAAATCTATCTAAAGCAAACCAACTAACATCACTGTTTTCATCTTCATTTACTATAAGTGTTTCTTCTTCACTTGCAATAAGAATATATGCTACTGAAAGGTGCAAATGTGCACTAACATACTTATTTTTTCTCACATGTCCAAATACAGGTAGAATATCAATAGATACAATGTTTTCTATAAGAGCCGTTAATGTGTTTATCCCTGTTTCTTCTTTTGCCTCTTTAATTGCAACATGTAAAAAGTCTGCATCACCATCAACATGTCCGCCAGTCCAAGCCCAAGTATTTCGTATATTGTGATGAACCATTAGTACTTTATCCAGTGATTTATTCATTATAAATCCAGAACTTGTAATATGTGCAAATTCATTTTCTCTTAACAAAATATTATGAGGAAATTTTTCTATATAATCAAGAATTATCCTTTTATCTTGAATTTCCTGTTCATTGGCAGGAGTGAAATTAACAATTTGTTTTATATAATCCATTTATGTCCTCCTTAAATCATCCTAGGTAATGAAAGAAATATCTATTAAATCAATTCAAATGATCTATGTAGTTACTTAAAGTTATTTTCATTTTTCCTTCATCCAATTCAACCTTATGTATACTTGTGTTTTCAGACTTGAAAACCTTATTTTTATTGCTCCACTCTATCTCTTTTATTAAATGATATATGATATTTATCACTCCACCATGTGTAACTACTAATATATCTTCATTTTTGGTGGAAACTTCATCTACTAACTTATAAAACGTTCTTTCTATTCTATATAAAAATTCTCTTGGACTTTCTCCTCCTAGATATCTTTCATCCATTCCCAATGTGTTAAAGTATAAACCTGGAAATGCTGTTTTAGCTTTTTCATTTGACATGCCAGCCATTATTCCATTGTTATGTTCTCTCCATTTCTGCTCTAATTCAACTTTCATTTCACACTTTTTAGCAATATAGGATGCTGTTTCTTTTGCTCTATTTAAATCACTACTAATTATTCTATTAAAATTAAATCTCTCTTTATTTTCATGTAAATATTCAGCAAGTATCTGAGCTTGCTTCTTTCCTTCGTCCGCTAAACCTCTTTGACTCCATCCTCCCCTAAATCCTTCCTCTTCCTTTCCATGTCTTACAAGATAAATAGTCATGCCTATACCCCCTCGTTTTATATTTGACCTATCTATCTATCAAATCCTTCTTTACTAAATGCATCTTAGCAAAATGTCTTTCTTCGTTATATATAAAACCTAAATCTATATATCCTTTATCTAAAAACCAATTAAGTGGACCATTTGGAAATGGGGTATTCTCGGAAGCTATGGCTATTATAGATTTAAATCCTAATTCAGGTAATTCTTCCTCTAGCCTTAGGTATAGGATATGGAACTGCTACTGAAGGAACAAATTCTGCTCCTCCAATACAAACTTTATTTAAGTAATGGAGTTTTCCAATGTATGGGAGATTATATTTTTCCCTTAAAGTTTTTATCCAATTTCCTTTCTCATTACAATAAACATTTTTCTTAGAAGAAGAACATAGAACACAAGTATCTGTAATTGTTTTTTCTGTTAAATCTTTTATATCTCCTATAATAATATTATTACTTATTTTAACATTATAAGGTCTCGCCTTTGGTATAATCCCATTTAAAATACTTTCTAAGTTATCCATAGAAATAGGTCCATGCCATCTTAAATTATCATCAATTACAATCATATTAGGAGAAAATATATTTAAATATTGAGCAATCTTATGATTTTTTGATATATCAAATAAATTAATTTTACATCTCTTATCACCTGAAAAGATATTTAATAACTCTTTTATTTTATAATTATGTGGACATTGGTCTCCCCAATAATAAAAATCAATTTTTGTCATATTCTTCACATCCTTAACTAGCATATATTTAAGAACTTCTTTCATTATGTTTACTATTTAATATGGCTAGTGTCAGAGAAAATGTAGTACCCTCTACACAAAAATAGTATTATATGAAATTTTCACAAATGATATTACTTAATTTTAGTTCTAAATCTATCATCTTTTTTACACTTTCAATAAAATTTGGTTTATTACTAGAATAAAGTAATAATGCAAGCATGCCTCTCAATATCCACAACTGAATATTCTTCTGTAATTTTTCCCATTTGGAATCCTCCATATAGTTTTTATATTCTTCATGAAAAGCACGTAAATATTTACAAGTAAACTCTTCACTTAAATCAAAGCTAATCATGGATGTTAAAATAGCTGCAATATCTAAATGATTATCTCCCTTTCTGACCTCGCCAAAATCAATAATGTATACTTTTGGTGAATTATATAGCAAATTCCATTTTCCCAAGTCTCCATGTATAAATGTATTCTTTATATTTTGATATGTAGCCATCTCATCGATTAATTCTTCAAAATTACTCGCAGTAAATGTGGAGCAATCAAATTGTTTTTGAACATCTTTCCATTTATTCTTAGTTTGTTTCCATAGATCTTCCAAGCTAAATCTATCTTCTTGTTCAATCAAATCTGTATTATTTTTTAGCTTACTATGTAGTATACCTAAAACTCTTCCCAATTCTTTAAATGTTTCCAAATCATTTTTTATAGGCTGAGAAGGTATATATTCCTATAGGTTATAGTAATTTCCTAAATAATGGCTATATCCAATATTAGATTTAGTTGTAACTATTTTGGGACATATATCATCATTAGCTAAAATATTTGATATAGCATACTCAGTTACACCTTGCTCTATATTTTTTAACTTTCGTAGAACCCATTGTCCTTTATTTGATAAGATATAACTTGCGTCTGAAGTATTTCCTTTATTTATTGGTTGCATCATTAGTATTTTCCCAATAGAATAATCATAGAGTATATTCTCAATATTTTCATTCATAATTTTTTCCTCCATTAAAACAACATAAAATCTCTATAACTTAACCACGAATTGCAGACGAAAGGTACTTACTTAATCCATGGATGTCCCTCTGGATATACTATATTCATAGCATTTATAAACCAATCATATCTTTCTTTTTCAAGCTTATTTATTACTGCATCAAAGTCATGTTTATAATCATTATTCTCATAATTTCTTGACTTATAAAGTAATATAACTTCTGGAGCGAGAATACTAATTTTATCTTTTTTTATAAAAGCCTTATCTGTATTAATCATAATGTTGTGATTTTTTTGATAATAAAAAATGCCATTTTCTACTTTATTAAATAAAACCTCTATAAAATCTAGCTCTGTTTGTTCTCTATCAATAAACTTCACATATCTAAATACGCCATCGGTTTTCTCAGTCTTTATAAAATCAGAATTTTTTTTGTAACACCAAATATTATCAAAATATAATTCTGAATTCTCAAGAGCAAATTCTACTGGCACTAATCTTTGATTACCAACGGGTGCATCTATCTCCCACCCCTTTGATTTTAGGTACTGAATACATACTTCCATATCATCAAACTAACAGTTATATCTATATCTTTATGCTTCCTTGTTATACTTCCTAAAAAAACATCAATAGCAAATCCTCCACAAAGATGCCACTCCACGTCCATATCATATAAATGATTACATAAATCATCTAATAGCTTCATTTTTATTTCCTCACCTTATTTATTTTTTCATTTCCACGTTTGAAATTACCAGTAATTTTAGCCATAATTAACTGTGACTCTAGGGTATCTGCATTTTCTATTTTAGCTAAAAACTTCTCACTATCTTTACCTTTCAGAATCATTACCTGTTTTTCATGCCAGAATATAAATACTTTGTTATCTTTTGATACTCTATATGAAAAACACTCTTCTTGAAGTCTATTATGTTTATCTATATTATTCAACTACATCGTCCTCCTAAATAAATGTTCTTACTCTCTAAAAACTTTAAGTTACAACATTATCTTTATGCTTATTTCAAATACATGTCTATGAACTTAACCCCTGAGAAAAATCCCATTCTATGGTACATTCCTTCAGCTGGATTACCAATAGTAATACACAATATTTTCTCTAGTTATTACTTCTCATTATTATCTATATAGGTTTCACAGGCTTGAAGAATTATCAATAGAGCTTGGCAAATGATTTTCCAGATTAAAATCGATATAATTAAGAAACCTATGCCAATTAAAATACCAAGTATGATATTAGGCCCAGATGTAAAAGTAAACCAACCAGGTGTCTCTGCTGGAATCTGATGGGTTGCTGGAAATAAAACAGCAAAATATTTTCCTATCCAAAAAGCTGGAAGAAATAAAGTAAATATTCCTATATAAAAGATCCTCTCCATAAGACTAAAAGCAGAATCTTTCTCGAAAGATAAAAAGTTCTTAAGCATAACATAATACCTCCTCGATTAAGGTTATCAATAATGACAACCAACTAATAACTATCTATCCTAATATTATTCTACATTGTTTTCTAAATTCCTCCTTTTCTCAAAATATTCTTTAATAATCTTATACTAAGTAATGTACAATACAAAAAGGCTATAATAGTCAGATGATTATTATAGCTTTTCATTGTCCTTATATCATTTCCAATTTTTAAATACTTGTTAGCGTATTTGTAATTAGTAGCACTACTTACTTTCTACTTGAAAGGACTTTATAGATTAAACTCGCTCTAATGTTGCCTCTCTATAAATAATTTTCAGAAACTTATTTTCAAACAAATAAAGTGACTAAACATTTATGTTAAAGTTTTGATCCTTAGTAACATCTTTTTTTCTTTGACTTTTCACATAATATAAAAATTCCGTCTCAAATAATATTACAAATTATACTTATTTTCTTTGATCAATTTTGTTTTCCACATCAATAATAATTTTCTTACAATTTTTACAGCAAAATGATTCCACACTATTATTCATAGATGCATCCGAGAGTTTTATCCCCCTTGCAAACCATTGAAATATAAGTCCTTTATCTTTCTCTTCTGGAATCCATTTAAGGGAATACCTATCCCCATATATAAATCCTCGTTTCATTTCTTCTCCACAATATGGGCATTTCATGTAGTTTCCATCCTTTCATCTCTACTCTTATTGAATATAACTTTATAAAGTAGATGTCTTAACTATGTCTTCATGTTCAATAGCAGCCTTTTCAAGTTCAATTTTCATATTAATCATCATTTTCTACATATTGCAGGTCAGATAAAAAACTTTTTCTTTGTTATTTTCTACAAATACTCAACATCTTGTCGCCTTATGGTTATAAACCAAAAATCGTGCTCCTAATCTTCTCCTTTAATCAAGGCTATGTCTATCCCAAAATATATTTGTTTTTTTAGCCTCATCCTTTGAACTATACACTAGAAATTTTGATGTGTTTCTAATGTTTGATATTAATAATTCAATAGATTTGGGTTTTTTAGAAAGTTTAAGTATTTTTGCAATCTCAGATTGGCGTACAAAATATTGGAAATTTTTCTCCGTTTCTTTTGCTTCCATAGTATGTATATCATAAGGTATCTCCATCTGCTCGTACTTAATGATGTCTCGCCAATACGGA
This sequence comes from Tissierella sp. P1, assembly GCF_002266425.1. Taxonomy (GTDB): domain Bacteria; phylum Bacillota; class Clostridia; order Tissierellales; family Tissierellaceae; genus Tissierella; species Tissierella carlieri. The sequence goes on along the minus strand of NZ_NPMN01000002.1, from coordinate 103,355 downwards.
TAAAAAGTAACAAGCTCTAAAAAATCCTTCAGATTATCCGAAATTTTGCCATACTCCCCCTCATGATTTACATATCCAACTGGATAGTCATCATCTACTATATTACTTGTACCTTCGATTGTACCAAAATAATTCCCTTTACTATCAACAGCAAAAATTGAAAACTTAGGCACAGGATAGAATTGAAAATCATCCAATGTCTGAGTGGTACAAAAAATCACATCACAATTTTCTTCAAGTAGTTTATAAATTTTATGTTCTCGTTCATTTTCAGGAACTGGAACAACGATTTTTCCTGATAGAACAACTTCGATTTTTTTACCTTCCTCAGGTTTAATAAAATAGCTTATTGCTTTATTTTCTTTTTCAATATCTATTAATAACTTTTGGAATATATCCATTACCTTCAATCCTTCCTGTTATATAAAATATTTTACTTAATATAATTTAACAATCATGAAATATAGACTCTTCTCTTTTTTTCTCTATCCTCGGACACTATGCTAGGGATAACATCAGCATTTTCATATTTACAAGCCTCTTCTATATTAAATAGGCTTTCATTTTAAAGTATTTCTGCTATTATTAAATCTAAAAATTAATCTATTTCCATCATCTTCTGTTTCTGAAACTTCCTCCTGATAATTTCCCTCTGTATAATTTTCAATGGTTTTTCTCCAAAAAGTTTGCGCTCTTTTATTGCCTCCATTAGGGTTTGTCTGCAATTCCCAAGTACCAAGATGATTATTAAATACTTTAATTGCTGCTTTTTCTGCTACTCCCTTTCCCCTATAACTTCGTAAAATAAAAAATTCATTTACGTAAAAATCACTATCGTGTGGTGTATAAGGAGGTGTTGCCACTAAAGCAAAACCTGCTGGAATGTCATCTACTTTTATTAGGTATGGGAATAATATTGATTGTTTAGACCACCATATATCAAAAACTTTGTTTTGCTCATTCAAAGTCAAAATTTCGTCATCTTCAAAAACTCCGTATTTATTTGGTTTCCATTCCCATATCTCAGATAAATCGTGTAAATATAATGGATATAAGTTATTTATAATAAATTTAGTACTTTGATCTGTCAAGTTTAAGGTTACTTGCATTTACTTCACTCCTTTATGTCCTATGACATCTCCATGACGTGATGACACTTTCTATTACTAAATAAAGTTCACCACAAACCATATTTGCTTCTAGATGAGATGTTCTAATATTTTTTAAAATTAAATCCTAATATTTCTACATCTTCATCTTTGTCCAATATTTTATCATAGTTTTTTCTAAGCTGTATTAAATTTAGATGATTAAATCCAAAATCCCTATATAACTTTATTGCTCCAGTATTTCTTGGTATGACATCTACAAATATGGCCACCACATTCTTTTCAATCATTAATTCATCTAATTTCTGCATAGCATATTTCCCAATGCCTTTATCTCTATGTTGTTCTAATATAAACAAATCTTCTAACCATGCTACATTTTGACCACCAAATCTAACATAAAAGAATCCTACAGGTTCATCATCTAAAAATATATTATATACTGTCCCTTCTTCAATCCAATTCCTTAGAGTTTCTTGAGATTGTTCATCAGTCTGCCAGTATTCTTTAGGAGCATTATTTAGTTTCCTATGATAATTCATTAATCCCGTAATCATTTTTGCAGTAATTAAAAATAGATTATCTGATAGTTCATTGATATAAATATTCATATTTTTTCCCCCATTAACTTACAGTAGTTTATAAGCATTTCATATAAGCGAAAATCCTCAGATTTTATCCCACAAAATTCCATAAATAGTAATCATTTGTCTTTTGTAATCCTTCCATAGAGCATATTGTCATCTGATGGATTTATTCTCACATTGTAGATCTATATCATCGTAAAGTTCCATTTTAAAATTTTCCAAGAATTCATATAAAATCTTTGTTCTTCGAACTGCTATATTTCTAGCTATTTCTGTATGCATTAAATCTTTTACAATTAATAACCTTGAATAGAATAAATCTAATGCATATTCTTTACCATCTGGTTCTCTACTCTTGCAAAATGGATCTTCTGGATGATAAAAGCTTTTTTTCATCTGACCTGTCGAACTAAATGTTCTCATTATAGAAATAATTCCTGTTGACTCTAACATGTCAGCATCTTGCAAAATCTTTCCTTCTAAAAACTCTGGTATGATTCCTTTAGAAAAAGAGCATTCATTTATTGCCTTGTAAACTTTGTGAATTTTTTCTTTTGGATAACAATCTAATTTTTCTAATATATTGACTGCAAATTCCGCACTCTCTTTAGCTGAAAATTTAGATTTAGGATGATTCTTAGGATAGCATATTATGTCATGAAATATTGCAGCTGGCACTAAGATATCTAAATCTCCACCTTCTCTTTCTTTTATATATTTTATAGTATTAAGCACCCTCATGGTATGATATATATCATGAGAAGGGTCTGTATTATCAATTTTTTCTTTAGCAATTTCAATTAGATATTTCTCCATTCTATTTTCTATAGCTCTCCCCCCCAATCCTTAGATAACTACTTCCCTGTTAATCTAATCAAAAAAATTTTCCTTAAATAACAGTTATAGTGAAATCTTTTAGAAATTTGAACTAAAATATTACTCTGATATGTCCCACTATCACATAACGTCTTACATTTGCGATGTCACTGAACTGGTCCCTAAAGATAGATTTCCTTGGTGGAGTTTTCTTACTAGCAGTGCAAGTATATGCCCTAATCGCTTTCCACCCCTATTTCTCTTCACATAAAATAGAGAATGCATCTTAAACAGAACTACAAATTATACTCATAATCTCCTACAGTATAATACTCCAAATTTTACTTGCAATTGCCGGCTGGATAAAAAACATAACCAATATTATTATTACGAAAAGAATAGTTCCTTCCAATTTAATTATTTTATCGTTTGAAACATCTTCCGTTAAACAAATTTCTTTTATTAGCTCAGGCTTTTTCTTTGAAAAAATCTTGAAAAGCATAAAACCAAGTGATGTGCCTAAAGTGTTCATAATCAAGTCATCTATATCCGTTGTACGATAACAGAATAGTTGGGAAATTTCAATTAGCAATGAAAGACCAAATCCAGTAAATATCGTTCTCTTGAATGTTTGATACTTTGTCCACAATGCTGGAAGCAAGAAGCCAAAGGGTACAAATAGAATTAAGTTCAGTAAATACTGAATAAAGTTCCCCACAACATCATAAAAAGGAACATAATTAATTGTAGCATCGAAATGCAATGAATTAAAAGAAGGTACTCCAGTGGCTGCAAATATAGCAACTACAAAAAAGGTATATATAAAAGTTACAATCTTGTGTCCAATAGAAACTTTATTTTTTTCAATCAATATTTGAAATAAAGCTAACATAAAAAACACAACCAAAATACCAGAAAAGGTTTCTATTCCTATTGCTAAAATTCTAAACATATAATCTTCTCTCCTATCATCATTTTTCAATATTCTAATTCTAATTTATTTAGAATAATTCCATTACATCGTGGAATAACATTTAAAAATATATTCGCCATCTTTACAACGTTTTCTTTTAATCAAACAATACCTAAAAAATAATCACGATACTATAATTTCTTATAACGTCATAAGGCTTAGCGTCATCGAACCTTTATGGGGTAATCTCCTCTCTTCAGAGCATTAACAAAATCAAAATGATTATATATTAAGTATTGGAAATAACTCATTTAAAGACTCAGTTTCATAATTTGGCTTTATATGGAATCTTTTTCTATAATTATGTCTATTTATCCAACATGTATCTATACCTGCTCTATTAGCACCTATAATATCAGATGAAGAATCTCCTATATGTATTATTTTTCGTGGCTCTATATTGTAATGATTTATGACTTCTTTGAAAATCTTATAATTTGGTTCTCCTTTATAAGATTGTATGTCTTCTGATATAAATATCTTGTCAAAATCAAAATTTTTAATTTGATGTTCAATCATTTCAGTATCAGCATCACTTACTAAACACACTTTATATTTTTTATTAGCTCTATTAATAAATTCTTTACTATCATGATATAAATCTGCTCTATCATGTTCTTCCATAAAAACTCTTGTTGCATAGCTTGGGCAATATTTCACTTGGTTTTCTTCAAAAATGTCCTTAAAACTCTCAAAAAATATTTCCTTTAGACTTTTAAATTTGGTACTAGTACTTTCACTAACGTGAAAGTTATCGACTATTTTGATTCTAACAGTTTGTACATATTTATCCCTTAATTCTTCATTATAATCTTCTTCTAGTATCCTTTTCCAGATATATTCAACTCTAGATTCTATATTTACTAATGTTTGAAACATATCTATGCAAATTACTTTATATTCTTTCAAAACTTACACCTCTTATATAAATTTTTAGATATCTAGTATTGTCTGTTTTCTAAGGATGATTTTTTCACATAACAGTCTCAGCATTTCAAATATACATCATCTTTACATATAGCTTGTCTACTAGCTTAGATAATTGCTATCTTCAATAGACATGGTACCATCTTAGTCAACTGAAACACTTGATTTGTCTAGCCTAGAATTTCATCCTTAACTTAGTCAAAGCAAGCTAGAGTGCTATGTTTGTAAAAGTATCTTGCCAATATACTATTGCTTCACAAACAATTTATAAAGCTTTTATTATTTCAAAGTATTTTGATTCAATTCCGTCTTCAACAAACTTTTCTATTTCAATGAATCCAACTTTTACCATTAAGCTTATCGAGCCATAATTATTGGAATACGTAAATGCTCCTATTTTTTCTATATCAAACTTACTAAAAACCTCTTTGACAAAAATTTTTGTAACCTCTGTCGCTATCCCTCTTCCCCATAGTTCTTTTTCAAAGATGAGAATACTTAGCATAGCCATTTTCTCACTATTTTCATCTATACTGTAACACCAAATATCTCCAATATACTTTCCTTCAAAATAAATTACTTTTCCATAGCTTGATGCATTTTCCTTAAGAGATTCCTCAAATAATATTATTGATTCCTCTAGGGACTTGCTTACAATAGGGAATAATCTTTTTATTTCTTCATCTTGAGTCTTATTCCAAAAAACAGTAACATGATCTAATGTTCTCGTTTTTAGTATTATGTTCATAAAAATCATCCTCACAAAATATAAACTATTTTTACTTCATATTTTTTAACTACTTTTTATTAATTAATTTAACACCTAAGATTATGTCCTCATGCACCTTTAAGCAGATATAAGGTTAGCTGAAGTCTAAAATAAAACTTGAATTACAACAACTCTATCAATTCTTTCAATTTAAATATTTCATTATCAGGCTTAATATCAGTATCATTTAAAGTAAGATTCTTATTGAACCATATTCCAGTTAAACCTAATTTTTGTGCTGGCTCTATGTCACTTTTAAGATTATCTCCTACCATTATGGCATCTTCTGGACTAACTTTCATCCTATCAAGAGCAATTTCAAATATTTGTTTTTTGGGTTTGCATATTTTTAAATAGTAACTAAATGTAAACACGTCTATATACTTAGCTAGTCCAACTTTCTTAAAACAATTGATCATGACCTCATCATAAAGTCTTGAATTTGAAATAACACCAATCCTATATCCTCTTTGTTTGATATTTTCTAATGTATGATGAATGTTTTCTTCAGTCCAAACGTTATTCCTATATTCTGTATAAAAAACATCTAATGCTCTTATACACATATCTCGATCTAGTTCCACATCATATTTTTTTAAAAAGCCATTTAAATAGTCTTCTACTGCATATTCTGTATGATTAATTTTTCTTAGAGGCATAACCTTTTGCCATTCATCAAAGAAATATTTTTTTACATCTTCAAACTCAACTTGACAATTATATTGCTTAAGAAAATTTGTGAGATGGTTTATTCCAATAATATCTTTTTCTTCGTCAGTTTTTCCAAAATGAAAATGTAATAATGTATTCCCCATATCAAAGAAAATTACTTTTGAACTCTTTATCATCTTTTCCTCCAAACATTATTTTTATAGTCAATACACATTGCTAAAAATTTCAGCTAACGTCGCAAGATTTAGCAATGTAGGGTTTTTCCTAGATTCTTTCCTTCCGATACCGATAAGCCTCTGTTATATGTCGTTTCGTTACGCCTAGTATTTAGCTACTCATACTCTTTAAGTATGTTTGACATTTATTAATCCATAGCCTTTCATGCTCTTCTGGAGTTACTATTCTATTAGCCAGATCTTTATCGGCGTCTTCTATATTGTTTATCTCATATTCTAGTAATAGTTTCACTCAATTTACACATGAATTTAGTCTAGAGATGACATATAACGTCCAAGTATTTACAACGTCCTTGAACCCTAGTGTACCTTTATGAAAATATAGTATTATGTGATGAACTCCATGCTACAGAACAATTCTTTTCAATCTACCATATATATGGAAGAAGCCTATATTTTGTTCTATTACAATATTCAACATAACCGACTAATTTTTCTTTCAACATCTTATCTTCCAAATATGTTCTAATCACTATGATAATAGATATAAGAAATGATGGAATCATCATATATACTGATCCAAATACAAAAGGTATCGCCATAGCCCATAGTATTATAGCCAAGTAACCTGGATGGCGAATAGCTTTATATGGGCCTGAATCGCAAATATTCTGTATTCGATCATTTTGTATGCGTGATGTAGCCTCAAAATTCGCATTTTCTTTCATAGCCCATACTGCAAGAAAAGAAGATAGAATTATAATTGCCAAAGCAGGATACATACAAAATATAGGTACACTAGACCAACCGAATCTTATATCAAAACCAGCAACAATATAAATTATAAAAAACGCCAGTAATATATATAACTTAAGCAATATCTTATCCCACTGTTCAGTATTATTTCTTTCCTTTACTCTTTCATTTAAGACCTCAGGATTGTGTTTTGATAAATAGAGTATTCCTAATATAGTCGAAATTGTATAAACAGCAAAATAAATCCACCCCTGATGATTCTTTAATGTCCCAGAAGAAACAAAAAACAGAATAGCTCCAATAATAACTTGGAAAGCGACTTTCACTAGATAGTCGACCCCACTCTTTTCCAATTTTGTATACATAAAACCACCTCTCCGATTCAGTTTGCAACGAGTAATCTACTTTATTCGCAGTGCTTCACAAATACTTTAAGATATGTAAAATGATATAGTAAGATACTAACTTTGCTCTATCTATAAGCTCAATCTTTTAGCTTAACTTACACCATTCATCTTAACTGTACTCTTTTTATAATCATTTATTGGTCAATAAAAACTACCTCATCAATGTCACATAATGTTTCCGATTTATACTATTCTAATATTAACTCTTATGGTAATTTCGAATGTAATCACCAACCGAATAGAGAAAATGAAACATTATTGAGATAGTTATTTATTGCACAGTTTACATAATCAACCATATTTACTGGTAATTCATGTATACTAAACCATGATAAATCATCACATTTACTTGGCTCATTATTTATTATATTACCGTTCCATTTATTGCAAAGGAAAAAATAATCGATTCGTTCATGTCCTACACATTTTCTATGCATAACTTGTACTATTTTCAATTGATTATCTTCTATAGTAATATTAACTTCCTCTTTTGCTTCTCTTTGCATAGCTTTAATAACAGTCTCATTTCCTTCAGCATGACCTGCCACAACACTATAGCATCCATCTCCATACCCAGTATTAAACCTTCTGGATAATAATATTTTATCCTCTTTAATTAAAAATAGATGCACTGCCACAAGCATTGAAAATCTTTCCATCATTCTTTCTCCCCAGATATAAAAGTCTACAAATTTTTATACTATTATGTATAGCCTCAATAACTAATCTTTAGTTAGATAAACAGTCATACATTTACTATATTCTTCATTTTCAGTATTCATTATCTTCTCAACAATAAATCCCGCATCTTCCAATTCCTCTCTGTGATTTTTCCAATTGATAGCTCTATATGAAGTGCTTGCAACCTCAAATGTTTTGCCTGACTTCATATGACTTCTCTCTTGTAAATCAAAAGCAGTTTCGATTTCTGTTTTTCTTTCTATTTCTCCATCACCCATACTAATTAATAATAATTTTCCTTTAGGCTTAAGCAACGAATTTATTGTATTTAAAAATCTTTTTCTATCTTCATCCTCTACTAGCATATGTAACGTTCCCACTGAATAAATCCAATCATAATGCTTTTTGAGTTTTTCATTTAGTTGTAATGCATCAGAAACTATCCAGTTTACATTAACTCTTCTTTCTTTTGATAACTCCTCACATTTTTTTATAGCTTCTTCTGAAATGTCTATACCTGTAATTTTATACCTTGTTCTGCAAGATATAAGGCATCTCTTCCTTCTCCACAGCCAACCTCACATATCTCATCATCTAAAGAAATATCATAATACTCTATCCAATTAATTAGTTCTGGAGTTGGCTCTTTAGAAAACCACAATAAGCCTTCCCCATGAATTTTCTTATATCGTTCTTCATATGCATGATAATATTTTTTCATAACACTCACTCCTAATCTACTAAAATCCTATATTTTTATTAATATTTCTCTCAAAATACACAAATGCATTTATTATAACTTCCCTATTCCATTTTGTAGCGTTTGATATATTAGACTTCCCCATGAGTTATTAGTTAGTTTTCTAGGCATAGTCATAGCATAAGCTAACAAAAGACCTGTTATCGTATCTATAAGACTAAATTCATAAGTTCTTCCTTCAATAAATCTTCTTATTAAATAATGTATCATAAAATTATATAAACAAAAAATTATAGGGGCTAAAGAAAGCCATGGATTTAAAGTATTTGGAAGAAGATCATCAATTTTTTTAATAATTACAACATAGTAAATTCCTTCAATTATGCCCCAAATTAGAAAAGTTAACATTATTCCAATCAAATTAAATGGGAACGATAGGTTTAATGAGTATTTGATACTGGTATGATTTCTCATTGGAAAATAAACCACTCCTCCGGCATCAATTGACTTTAATAAAACCATTATTGCTATAAAGCTTAATGTAAATAATATTGATTTTTTTATATTCTCTTTTTTTATACCATAATCAGAAAAAGCCTCTTTTCTTATTAACATAACTATAAAAACTCCAAGACCTGCAGAACAAAATTCTATTATTGATAAAAGCACTACTGAAATAAAATTCGAATTATTGTTAATATAATTTCCAAATAAAATAAACAGTGAAAGCGATAATGGTAAAAATATAAAAATCAAACCTAGATCAATTGCTATATTTAATTTTTGATTCCTTTTTGGTTGATAATTAATTGACATAATGTCCTCCCTTGTACTATTATTACATAATTTAACTAAGCAAAATAAAAAGCAATAGCCTAGTGGACACTCAAGACCTTCTTTGCAAGTGGTGCTTGTTCCTCAGTGAAGAGGTGTCTAAAGATTTTACCTTGATTCCCAAACACATTAAGACATATTGTTATACCCCTGACAAGTAATACCTACATATTCACTTAAGAAATATCCTGAAGTAATCTACCCTCTGATTATACTTATTCTGTACGTTATGCTTGAATTATACAATAACACTGAATATCACCTGTCACAGGAACCTTTACGTAAATACTCTGTTATATGGTATCCATAACATGCAGCATAAATTAATAACAGTAATTTATGAATTCTAATTCAAATCCTTCTCCATTACTATAGTATCAAATAATCTATCCATCCATTGTAATTTGATTTTCTTTATTCCTTCAAATCCCCTATTCTCCCAGAATTGTAGTACTTCCTCACTGTAACCATATGCAACATCAATTCTAATCCTTCTAAAATTATTCTCTCTTAGATAGCCCTCTAATGCATCATATATTTCTTTTCCATATCCTTTACACCTAAACTCATTATGCACCATAAGTAAAGACAAATAACATTCTTCCATAAAACCAATATCTATAAATCCAATTATGGCATTACTTTCATTTTCTTTAACTACTAATATCTTAAAGTCTTTCGCTTTCATTTCTTTTTGTTCTTGAATTAACCATTGGATATTTACTTCTTGCCTTCCAATATGAAACATGAGAAAATCCTGATTTGAATTATATACTTCTATGACTCCATTAATATCTTCTTCTGTTATTTCTCTTATACTCAAATTTTTTGTCCTTAAAATTCATTTTTTCTTCTCCCGTTTATCAAGTATTCTATCTAGCAAATATATATACTTAGATGATATATAACATTCCTGTCATTTCCAACACTCTCTGTCCACCATAGACTTTCCCTAAGAGGTGAGTGTAGCATATTATATATACCTAATCTTGTGTTGACGATAATTCCTTTATAAAGTTATATATTGCATTTTTCATTTGAGTTAGACCTAGCTCCTCTATTGGGAAATGACCTGCATTATCTAAAATTACTTTGCGTTTATTTGATGTAATTTTATTAAAAAACATTTCGCTTATTTCCACAGGGGTCCATAAATCATTTCCTGGATGTACCATAAGTACTGGTACATTTTTAAAGTTGTCTGGCTCGATTAAAGGTTTACTATGCATCAAGGATAGTAGAAAATTAATACTTATACTACTTCCTGCACCATACTTATCTTTCAATAAAACATTCAAAATTTCTTTATCATTAACAAGTGCATTCATATTTGTAACCATTCTAATAGGAATTTTAAGAGTTCTTAAAAAAGATGGAAGTAAATTTAGGAATCTTATACCATATTTAGCATGAAATTTATTTTTTGCCGAATATATTCTTACTTTCTCTTCTCGATTATCAAGTATATTAGTAACAATAAGTCCTGAGATATTCTGATGTCTACATGCTACATTGTATGCTAACATCCCACCTGCACTTAATCCAATTATAAAAACTTTTTTTGATTTAGATAATTCGATCTCAATTATTCTGCTTCCAACATTAATCCAATCTGAATAAGTTACTTGCTTACTATATTTGCTAAATCCATATCCTGGTAGGTCAGGACATATTACGTTATATCCAGCTCTAACTAAAGGTATTGCAAAAAATGATAGCAGACGCCCATTACCTCCAACACCATGAAATATGATCACTGTAATTTCTGAGTTATTATCATATTCATCAATATGGATTTCCATACTATCTATATTCACATACTTTTCAAATGGAGTAGAATTAATATCAATTTGATTTTTATCTGGTAGCAATGGCTGCAGCTCTTTCCAAGAGTTATTACTGCTATACACGTTGTTTCCTCCTAATTAAATTATATTAATGTTTTTTATAATTAACCTATATCATTTCTTTTCGATGTCATTAAGTCTCTGTTAGATGAAATGACTTTTGCATCTCACTTAAAATCCTCCCTCTCTAGTTTTATATCAATTATTTTTAAAATATCATTACTAATGTTAATATTATTTAAATACTTAATAAAGTTTAATTCTACTTGATTCAAGGACATTCCAAACGACTTTTTGAAACAATAATTAAAGTCTTCATTTAAATTTTTATAAAATTCTTTGTATGTTTCAATTCCAAAAATAGATATGATATAATCAGTAAACACCCCTGATAAAGGATATGTAATGATATAACTATGTTTATAAAAATCTGAACTCTCTATTAAATCGTAAAGTCTAGGCAACTTATTCTTTTTTAAGAAATAAGCTATCCAAGCAAAATTGGATATCCCCCACCAGCTTTTATCAAAAAACATTGCCAAACCTTCTCGAATAAAATTTTGAGGTGGTCTTGATAAAGTATTATATGAAATCATATGGGCATCTTCATGATATCCAATACATTTAATATCCTCATTATAAACCGCATAAATTTTATTAGGCATTCTTGTGAAACCGTTACATGGTTCATTATCTCCATACAGTTCACCTACCTCCACTGGTGAATTACAAAGAAAATAATTTAGCTTCTTATTTAATTTAACATTTAAAACTTCACATATATATTCATAACAATTTTCTTGTATCTCAATAATTTTTGCTATGTCTTGTTCAGCATAAGAATTTTCATGATAATTAAAAATATAATGCTCTGACTCTCTTATTTTCCACACCTTTATTCCCCCTTGCAAACATAAGAGCTGTTACTAGTCATTTTATCTGACGTGGTGTATCCAAAATATCAGCTAGAACTATAAGGATTCTGAAACTCACTTCATAACTCTTATATTAGATTTCCATAGCTATGTCAACTGGTTGATATGATATTTTATAGCTTCTCCTAAAGCTTGCCTCACTATAGCTACAACAAACTTGAATGCAATGTTAATTAAAGTCCCACACTATTAAATTTACAATTAACTCTACGTAAACTGATTATTATTACATAAAATAAAAATATTCCTTATTAATTCAATTTTTAATATGATAAAAATCAGTATAAAGGTAATCTATATATTTATTTCTAAATCATCATATGCAATATGATAACCATTATTTATTGCAACCTTTTCCATAACATCATGTATACTATTCCCTTCATGTGATATGTGCGTTGCATAAACTAAGCTACTTTCATCTATTATTTTTTCCACCTTCATTTTCGAAATAATACCAATTACTTGTCCTGAATCCAGGTGTCTACCTGCATCCTTACCTTCTCCATATGTCTGGTCCAATATAACCAAATCAAGTCTAAATGATTTCAAAATTTTCCATGCTCTATCAGATATCTTCAAGCAATCAGTTCATACATTATATTTACATTATTATAATTAATAATAAATATCAAAGAATTATCTCTTATATCATGTAAATATTCTAGAGGAGTAACTAAATAATTCTCTATCTTCACATTCTCTCCGTGTCTTAGATATTTAATATCCATGCATAACCTATTCAACCAATTTGAATCAAATAAATCAACTCTTGATTCTTCAGCTCTAAGCCACATATCTAGAGTACGAATAGTTTCTTTAGACGCAAACAAGCTGATATTTCCTACATTTTCCGTTGCATATTCTTTAAGTCGTGTTATTAAGTGGCCTGCATCAAAATGGTCAGAATGTTCATGTGTTTGTAAAATATACTTTATCTTTGTCAAATCAATGTTATACATAGCTGCTGAAGTAGTAATATCAGAGCCTAAATCAATTAATAAATCATCGCTTATTAACAAGGATGATCTTTCAACTGGTTCCTACATTGTCAGCGGATCTCAAAACACCATCATTATAGCAAAGTATCGGAAATACGCTGTTAGATGACATAGAACGAACCGCCAAGGAAAATGACATCTTTCATTCATACATCAAGTCAACTTTTTCATATTTTTAGGTCTAGCTCTATGTTTTCTATTTATATCATATACTTGTTCATATACTCTTTTATCATTAAACTGTTCTCTGGGTCCTTTTACTTCATTAGCATATCCAATGTATGCAATTCCACAAGGTACAACATGCTTAGGTAGCCCTACAATATCAGATATCTTTTTTATAGATTGCTCTCCATAGACCCCAACCCATAATGACCCCAAATCTAGTGCCGTTGCACATAGCAATATATTTTGTATTGCTGCACTACAATCAAAAATATACATACCTTTTATATTTCTACATAAATGAGTATTTGCACATACAATAATAGCACATGGAGCATTATAATTTGCAAAGCTAAACTTTGCTCTTATTTCATCCATAATACTCTTTTCAGTTACAACTATCATTTCCCACGGTTGATTATTACATGTGGAAGGTGCGGCAAATGCAGCTTTTAAAATCGTGTCTATCTTTTCTTTTTCTATAGGTTTATCAAGATATGAGCGGATACTTCTACGTCGAATGAATAAATCAAGAACACTTTCATACAATATAATTCACCCCTTATAATGAAAAAATAATATCCTTAATGATTTTTATTATAAAAATATATTCATTTTTTATATGTAACAATCATCTTTTGTGAAAGGTATTTCCCAATTTGATAGATAAGTTTTCCAAGTACCCTTTTATATATCGGTAACGGAATTCCTGGAGCATATCTCATACCAACATACTGTTTCCAAAAAACTCCGTCTTTTGTAGCATATTCTGTTCCAGGTGCATATTCTTCACACATGGCTTGAAATAAGTTAAAAGGAATTAAAACTCCAATTTTGGGAGAATGAAGTTTTTTTGATTTTAAATCTATATAAAATTCCTTCGATATTTTATATGCCTTTTTTATATGCTTTTCCGATGGTTTATAATCATTCCAACTCAATGCAACAATCGGCAATTGATAACATTTGTTAAATCCCCATCCAGATAAAGTACTAGCAAGAGATTGTGTAACACTATTTGCAGAAACACCACCTGTAGTTGATATAATTAAAGCCTTTTTATCAAAGTATCTTGGTCGATGAAGTAGAAAAGCTAAATGATCTGTAAAATTTTTGGTAAGAGCAGGAACAGCACCTTGAAAACAGGAAACAGCAAAAATTATACCATCACAGCCTGCAATCTTATCCATAATAGGCTGAATATACTGATTATGAGGACAAAAAATGTGTCCTTTCCTAAAACACACACTACAACCTGTACAGAATGGAATATCCAATTCACTTAAATGTATTTCCTCAAATATTACTGTGTTGTCGAGAGTTTCCATTAATTCTTTTACTTTCTCCGTTAAACGCCATGTATTCCCTTTATGCGGACTACCATTGATCATTAATATTTTCATGCTGCATATCTCCTTAATATTATTAAATATGTATTATTTACTTCACCTTTTTTCTCTTATAAAATAATGATCATGTATCTCAAGCTTTCTATTTAATGGCAAATAACCTTTTCGTTCTAGTGATGCAATACACTCAACTGCATCTGGAATAGCTTTTGTAATGATAAATTCAACATTAAAGGCTTTAAAGAAGTTTGCATCAGCAATTTCCAAAATAGCATCAATATATTTTTGCTTCTCATAGTTGCTCTGTAAGTCTATTCTCAAAACTCCATAGTGATTAAATTCATCATCTGCAATCCTATGAAACATTTCAATAGTCCCAATTTTTCCTTGTGTAGCATTTAAGACAACTGTCCATCTTACAAAATATTTATTTTTATAAGAATAATCCCAAAAATCGATTGCCTGTTTCATTCTTTCTATCGACATATAATGAAAATTATCACCATTACAATTATCGGAGTTGAAAAAAGGTACTGCTTTTTCATCGGAATAGCATTTAAGCAATTCCTTTGCATCATCTAATATTGTCTGTCTTAATTTAATAATATCATTTGTATATGTTGGACATTGCTCATAAATATCATTTACAATCACTAATCCCCTCCTAAAACAATCTTTATTAATCGCATATTGCAGCAGACGTCACATCTTAATTCAAGCATTATTACTTCTCCAGTTTTTTATAGGTATTAAAAAACTCCCTTAGCTCCTCCTTGACAACTTCTGAAAGGTCATGCCATCGAATTCCCTATATTGCACCTTCTAAAGCATATAACCTATTTATACATGCAGAGTCATCAATTCTTTTTATTCTCAGCCAAGCTTGCCTACTGTCAATTTCAATCAACTGATTAATTGTTCTTATACCTACTTCATTTAATTGTTGTTCAACTTTGTTGCCAATGTTCAGTAATGTTGATAACTCTCCCATAGATAATTCCTCCTATTCACATTTGATAATTTCCTCTATCCTTTTTTTACTAAAATCCCATTTTTTTATTCATAATATCTCATGCTGAAGCAGGAGTTCCATATAGATGCTTATTTGTTGGATCTATAACTTCCCCATATGTTTTTTCTAAAGACTTCAACGACTACATGTCCACTATAAATATTAAATAGTTGTATTATACATGATGGTAAACCAGATAATTGATATTGAATACAAGTTACTCTTGAAATATCTATACACTAATATAAGCTGATAAATCGTCCATGGCTATTCCCTTACTTTCTTATATATATTTTTTTATTATCAACAAATGGAATTAACCTATTATCCCACTGAATTACATCTAATTCAGGCCATTTTTGAAGCCATTTCTTAGTTTTTTTATTATATATCTCTTTTGTTATTTGTCTATTATTAGCAACAATCTTCATATGAAAAATATCCTTCAGCCCAAAAGGTGCATAAACTTCCCAGTCTTTTTCAGATAACTTCCTTACTCCCAAAGAGGTAGCCGTGGTTGGCCAAGTATCTATTGCATCTTCTATAGATTTATATGGTTCAATATTATATCCAAACTTATCCCTATACCATAAATGAACCCTAGCTTGATTCTTAACATCTAACCAAAAAGGAAATTCCTGTAATTCTTGATTTAAATATTCCATAACTTTTCTTTCATATTTTTCTTCTATATTTTGAGGATTATAATAAACTACATCAATATCATCTATACCATAATCTACCGGTCGATTAGTTAGTATGTTCCATACAGTTTGAGTGATAGCTCCTGCACCAATATAAAAATCTTCAATTTCAAGTTCATATAATACTGTAATTATTTTTTGCAAATATAAGTTACTTTCAATTATATCTATTAATTTTTCAGCATCCTTTAATAAGATCATTAAAAAACCCCTTCTTTATTTAAGAATAATATAATATATTCTTTTTCGTTCAATAGTATCTTTATAATAATTTTCTATAATAATATTTATTATCCTCATCCATATCTTCTGATTTCTTAAATCCAACACCACTCCAAAATCTTTCATTTAACTCATTTGTCGGGGTCAGTTCAACATATAAAGCCCCTTCATCATTAATATATTTTTCTGCCTTTAAATAAGCTGATTTTCCATAACCTAGATTTCGGTAATTTGGCTGGATATAGTATTCCATTAAAAAGCATTTCCTATCTTCATCAAAATAGGTAACATACATTAAAAAACCAATGATAATTTCTTCTTTATTTATGAAGAGTATTCTTAATGGATTTTTATCTCTTATTCTCAGTTTCTCAATTGCATCTCTATATTCATCCGAATAAAAATAATCTAAATCGAAGTCATCTCCTAAAGATATATTTACAGATAATTCATTAATATAACTATCAAACAACTTCCAAAATGCCGCTACATCAGCTTTGTTTTTTACTATAGATAATGCTAAATCATTACTCATTATAAACCTCCTAGTATAATTTATGATATTCTAGTACCAAGTATCTTTGATATTTACTTTGTATTTCTTTTTCTCTTGATTTATACAATTCAAAAACTGTTCCTGAAATCTCTTTAACACTTTAGCCACAGCATGAATACAATATTAGACTATGTTAATATAAGAGAACTAAGTTTAAGGCTTCGAATGCATCACTTGCTAAAAATCTTCTACTACCACTTATTATCTATATATCTCTTAGGATACAGATTTCTCTGATACATTCATTCGCTGCATCATTGATAAACTGTAAAATCTTATCATAATTCAACTCTTTCAATTCTCCGATATCACTCTTCTTACTGAAATCATTGTCGAGGCTTTCAACAAGCTCATTTACAAAAGTGGCATCAATTTCTTCTATAAGAATATATTCAATAGTCTAAAAATTAACTAGATTCAAGCTAAACTTATCCATGAGCTTTGTATTCAACACCCAATAGCCTTTATATACTAACTTCACAGCTTGGTTACGTTCATCCAACCCAAGATGCCCATACTTCTTATATGCATCCTTTAACCACAGATTATCAGTTATTAAGTGGCAGTAATAACCCAGCACAAAATCGTTGGTTATTTGATGTTTATACTTACTTTTGAACCTCTCTAAATCAACACATTCAAACTTCATTATCTCTTCAGGTATACGAAAATGAGATACTAAATATCCACCAAGTTCTGGACTATATGCATCTGGTGCTAGATTACCTAACATAAATTGATGTTCATCAAGCTTCACTCTTTTCAGTATCTTATTGCCTACACAATAATGAATTATTCTTGACCCCATAAATTTTAACTCCAATAATTTAATATCCCTGCTTATCATGCTGAAACTTCCAATTGTCATATCCCAGCATGGCAAATAACGTTTCCTTGCGATATTCTTCAACTGGATGACTCCCCGATGGAGCTTGCTCCAGGTAAAGGTATGTGGTGCACATCCCTCAAGATTACGTCCTCGGGCAGACCAATAAGATCTTGTCCCTTACTGCGTAGATACGGTGTTATACGGAGTTCATGACATCTTTGATTTCGCAATCGAGAATGCTTTTAATACTATCAAACATCTTATTCCAATCTCTATCTGTATTATTCAAAATATAAGAACGAAAAGGTAGGAGCTTGACTATTCTAAGTTCCAAATTTTTTCGTTTTATGTAATATTCTACTGTTTCAGGATTTGACCATTTTGGTTTTGAGCGAATAATAGCCGTGTGTTTCAATGATTCTTCAACACTATTTTGCGATATATACAATAAAACTGGATTTAATGGGCTAATTATAACTGCAAGATTTCTTATATATTCCATGATTTCATCTTCTGGGATTTGAGGATACAATCTATTAATATCATGAATTTGGTGCTGAAATAAGACACTCTCGAAAATTGTTACTGCGTCCGTATTAGACATTCTTGTAACATACTGTTCAAAACGTGTATAAAATACCTTCTTATATATATTAAATGGGACAATGGCCTTATTTGAATAACAAAGTTCTTTAAAAGATAAATACTCAGCTAATTCATCACTCCATGGTTTTGGCTCAGGTACTTTATAAGGTATTAAGATATAATCATTTTCTATAATAGAGTTTAATCGAATCCATTCTGCTTGTTGAGGGAATCTTATTAGTAATTTATTGTATTCACTCTTCGTAAGATAAGCATAAAAAGGCAAATCAATTGGATGTTCACTACCTTCAATATAAACTTCTGAATTTACGCCAACTTCTTTAAGGTATGTATATAGCAATTGAGATGTGGTTGTTTTGCCTGAACCTGGTATACCTTCAAGCATAATTAATTTAGTCTTTTTCATTTTCTCCATCCTTATCATATATAATAAACTCATTATTAAATTTTAGATTCATATTGATTTAATTAATTTTCAAGGTCTCTATATAGATTTTCATGAATTCCGCATAACGTTTTGCACTCGAGATGTTCCTGATCCTTATTCAGACCTAGCTATCGAAAAAATATGCTTTGGCTACTTCAAAGGCTTGACCCTAACATTGCTAAAGCATACTTGAATGCATTGCTATACGAAGTGGGGTGCCTCGTTATTCAGAGTGAGATAAGACATCGCTCCCTTAAACCTTAGAAATCATTATTAGCTTCACAATTTATAAATAATGCGTCTTAACTACAAATATTGATTTTGATTATATCTATTATGGAATTTATTAAACTTTTCCAAATTAAGTTTAAACGTAAGACCATCATACAACTGACCTCGCAGCTCTCGCAATTTTTCTTCATAATTACATACTTCAAAGCCAATTTTTTCTGCCATGGCAATCATAGGATAATTTCCAGACCATGTTTCTGTATAAATATCAGTAATTCCTTTAGAGAAATGATAGTTTATGAAAGCAGTAAAAGCTTGTGTACCATAACCCTTATACCAGTATGCTGACTCACATATATCAATTCCAAGAGTATGTAAACATCCACCTTGTGAGGCAGGCTTCCAATTATATTCTATATCGTTAAGATAAGAATTCACGCCTCCTATATGAATCCCATCTTTCGTATCAATTTCAAATTTCCAACGAAATTCATTATCATCTCCCTTGTCTTGCAATTTTTTCATTGCTTTTTCATAGTACCTATCTGCATTGAAATTCTTAAAATTTTCTTCTGCTTCCCAAGGTGCATCCCATTCATGCCAAGCTATTTCTTCTGTCATCCATCGAATGTCATCAGCAATGTCTTCTTCTTTATAATCACGTAAAATAATATCCTTATAAGCAATTAACATTTTTTTCTCCTCTCAAAGTTAAATGTCCTTACTATACATAATTCATCTTATATTATAAAATCAAATAATCTATGGTTAAAATTACTATTTGGCTAAATCTTATGCAAATAATTTATATACCACACTGTTTTTAAAATGCCGACTTTGCAAGTCCTAAGCTAAAAGATCGAATTTAAGTCACTTTTTATTCGGGAGTGCTTTATATACATTTGAATTTACGGCTATTTCATCGTAAACTCTTCCGTTGACGGCTGACCATTCCGGATATACCCGTCGGAGCGATAGTATACCCTTTCTATAGAACTGTCTGTTTTTGTATAGTCTATAACAAAAACTTGCCCTGTTTCTATCAGCATTGGGTAATTGTCATAAGGTAGCACATAGCCTGTTTTCTTCTTATCCTTAAAATGTTCATAAGCATTTTCCAAGCGCCAAAATTCCCGGCATGCGTAATCTTTGAATCCTGACAAATCTTGTTTTCCGAAATAGGACGCCTCGTAATCTTTTTCGTTGACTGTGATTGTATCCACTCTGGACGGTTCAATCTCTTTCGCTAACCAAGGTAAGTCCTCGGAATAAATGGCGTCGCCGTAACGTTCCTTTAGTTGTTTTGCCATACAGGGAACAGAATTAGTCATATAGTCCTTAGCGTCAAAATCCGTATGAGCTCCGCCGTAAATCCCCATAATGTTCTCGCCCTTTAGTTTGTCAAATTCACGGATAAAGTTCTCCACCATCTTGTTCTCGCGGTATACATGATCAGAATGTTCGTAATAATACTTGCCTTGCTCAATCGCTTCTTGTGCCAATAAATATTGCTCGGAGCTTTCCAAATTATTTTCTTCAAGATACTTCAAAAATCGTCGTCCAGTAGTATGGTGCTGGTGACCCACATCCGTACCGTGGAAAATAGTTTCGGGACACTCGCTTTTTATTTTCTTATAAAATTCTTTAATATAAGGGTTTTGTGACGCTGTACCTTCCCAATCCTTATATAATTCCTCCAGAATATCGTCGCTATCCGACTGCATCCATAAGTTTAAAAACCCTGCAGAATAGTAGGGATATTCAACAAATAAATGTCTCATATTATCCTTATGATAGTATTTATTCCATAACTCTAATTCCTTTTCCAATATTTTTTCAACACCATGATGTTCTCCATACAGATAAATCTGCCCCGTTGATTGTTCTGAAGTCCTGGCTGTATCCATCGATGTGGTACTATATGAACAAGCAACCAATGCCAACAGCATGATTAATGCGACAGCAAACATAAAAAGTCTTGTATTTTTCATACACTCACCTCGTAATATAAATTATTTTTGTTGACTAATTTATCTCAAAAAACAAGAAATACGAAAAAACATCTCTTTCATGCTTTATAAATAATATTTTACTTGCACTATACGCTTGTATCACAAGTTAAAAAATTTCCCAAAAGTATAGTAAATCTTTATACATATCCACGTCTATATTTGTACACCCTACATAATATTTCTACTTTATCTTTCAATAAATTAAAGATAACCCCCTTGGTGGAGCTTTGCTCCCAGTGAAGGGATGTGGTGTACAACACCCTAAGATTGCACCCAAATACCCTTGCGCAAATACATTGTTATGGGAAGTGATAACGCTTTTCACCCTACACTCCTCTATATTAAATAATTGATGTAAACTTCCTACTCTGTTATATGATTAATAACATACTCATTTGAAAAAATAAAATCTTTAGCCAACTCTTTAATAGTTGGCAAAACAGCTAAATAGTATTTTTCTCCTGGAAGTGTTTCTTCATTAAATTTTGTATCTTTATATCCTAATTTGACAATAACCTTTTTTATAAATTCATAATGATTAATAACCTCACTGCTACCAAGATGAAATATTCCTTCTAAATCATTTTCAATTATATAATATATCTGTTTTGCTAACATTTCATCTGTATTATTATTAAGATATAGATTTGTGTAAACATCAACTTTTTCATTATTCTTTAATGATGTTACAAGACTATTTAGTCTAGGTGAGTCTTTGCCCCATATCATTGGAAGTCTAAAAATTATGCCATTGCCGTTTAAATCTTTTCTTAATATTTTTTCGCACTCTATTTTAAATTTACCATAATCACTTTTAGCAATTGGTTCATGAGTTTTGGGATGTGGTATAGTTGTATCGCCATCAAAAACATTTGCAGTAGAGCAGAAATAAAGTTTTCCGTTGATAGGTATTAAGTATCTTATAAGTTCATTGAGAAGTTCTATTTGAGTCTTAAAATTCCCCGTTAAACAGTACACTATTCTTGAAGGCTTAACACTATTAAGAATATTAATTATCTTATTAACTTCGCTCATATCATAATAAATCGAATTTATCGAAACTATTTTATTATTGTTATACGTACCATAAACATCATATTTCTTATCTAGTTCTTTTGATAAAGCCTTCCCTACTAATCCACTTGCTCCAAGTATTAAAATTCTTTCCATTTTGTACCCCTTTCTTCTTGAATTCGCATTTTACTATTTCACAGCATCTAGTTTTCTATCAAATAGACCCCCAAAGAACTGCCTGATATCATCATTTTCACTAACTATTGCATTAATCAGGTCTATAATATTTTATCTTCTTTCCTTAATTACATGAATCTATATTCTGTAGTCTTTGAACTTGCTGCATCTAATATCAATTCCAATGTCTAGTCGACCTATGGCAAATTTATTTCTTAATACCATTCCCCTTTACCATTTCCTACCATAATACTATTCTACATTGTTTTCCAAATTCCTTCTTTTTTCAAAATATTCTTTTATCCTTCACTGCTAACGAATTCACCTCAATAAATATTGTCTTCAAGTAATAATGAATTCTACGCAAAAAGGCTATAATAATTAACTAATTATTATAGCCCTTCATTGTCTTTATATAATTTTACAATTCTTTAATATTTGTTAAAGTATTGGTTATTGGCGGAACCACTTGCTTTTTCCTTGAAAGGACCCCTGGTGCATAGAATGAGTTATTTACAAGACTCTTTCCAAATGCCTTTGCCACTAATTCTTTATTATGTCCTACTACTACCATTTCTGAAGCCTCTTTAAATATATCTGTTAGCATTAATATAAATATAGAGTACCCTCGTTCTTCTGCTCTTTCTTCCATTAATGATATTAAGTCAGATTTCATATCCTTTAAGCTATCTGGGTCCATAGTATATACTTGGGCAATTCCTATCTTATCTTCATCTATGGTAAAGGTTTTAAAATCTTGGCTAAGTAATTCTTGTGGTGTTTTTCCAACTAAGGAAGTTCCAGCCTTAAACATTTCCATTGCGAATTTTTCTACATCTAAGTCTGCAATTCTTGCTAGTCTTTCCAATATCATTCTATCTACATTAGTTGATGTAGGAGATCTAAATAATAAAGTATCGGAAATTATAGCTGCTGCCAATACTCCTGCCATTTTTTTTGAAGGCCTTCTGCCATTTTCAAATAATATTGAAGCTATTATTGTAGATGTACTACCTACAGGTTCATTTCTAAAATATATTGGATTTCCCGTAAATACATCTGCAACTCTATGGTGATCTATAATTTCTAATATTTCACATTCCTCTAAACCGTCTACTGATTGACTACGCTCATTATGATCAACTAGAATTACCTTTTTCTTCATACTTGATATTAAATGGTACCTAGATATTAAACCTACTACTTTATTGTTATTATCATCATCTATTACTGGATAAGATCTATATCTAGTTTGAGACATCTGCTCTTTTACATTATCTACTAAGTCATCAAGTGTAAATGTCACTAGATTGTCTGTAGACATTACATGGCTAATGGGTACAGATTGAGTTATTAGTCTAGAGGTTGTAAAAGTATCGTGAGGTGTGGATATTATGGTTATACCCTTTTCTTTTCCTAGATTAATAATTTCTTCATCTACTTTAACATCTCCTGTTACAATCATTAAAGAAATATTACTATTAATTGCAAGTTCTTGAGCATCTTTTCTATCACCACATATGACTATGTCATTTTCTTCTATGTATTTTCCTACAGATTTAGGTTCCATTGCCAAAACTAAAAGTTTTCCTGTAAGTGACTTAGTTCTATCTGCTATTGTAATGATTTTAGCAGACAGAGTATCTATAATATTATCTATAGAAGTATCTGATTTTCCTAAAATACCATTATCCCATACATCTATATAAGCCCCTATTATATCTGATATTGTTACAATACCTGCTAATTGCTCATTTCCATCTATCACAGGAAGACTATTCAAATTGTTTTTCTTCATCAATTCTAATGCCATACGTAGTGATATATCTGGACTAATGGAAGCTATTTTGTCAAAGTCTAAATCCTCCACACTTAATCTTACTGTTTCTAAAAGATAGGTGCATCAACTCCAAAATATTCTAGAATGAATTTTGTTTCTCTATTTATCTTTCCAAGCCTTACAGGAATAGCATTAACATCCCCATTGCCATTTTTATACTCTGCATAGGCTAAAGCTGCACATATGGAATCTGAATCAGGATTTTTATGTCCCGTAATATAAATCGTTTCCTTCATATTATCCCTCCCCTATGGTTCATCATTAGTTCACTGTAAAGATATTATATCATTAAAATGGTAATATTAAAGTACAAAAAGCTGATGTAAAAACATCAACTTTTCTGTACCTCTAATTCATTATAATCAAAAATAATTTGCTCTCCATCGTTTACAACTATGCAAGGTAATCCTATTTTTCCAGATTCCTTAATCTCTTTAAATTCTTCATAGTTATCCCTATACTTCAAAAATCTTTTTAAATTCAACATTCCTTCTGAAATATCTAAATATAAGAACTTAATATTATGACTTGAAAGATACTCTTTCGCTGGTTCACAATCCGGTCAATATTTGCTTCCAAATACAATTATTTTATCCATATAATTCTCTCCTAACCCACTACTCATCTGTTTTATTTTTTCCTTTTCTCCTCTGCTTCACAGAATCTGTTAAAAGGTATTCTATTTGCCCATTGATTGAGCGAAAATCATCTTCTGCCCAAGCAGCCAGTTCCTGCCAAAGGGATGAGGATAGTCTCAAAAGTATCTGTTTTTTTCCATTATCTTTATTCTCCATCTACAACATCCCTCCCTTCAATTTATTTTAATATAAGGAGCCACTATTTACAATAGGCTGTGCATCCTTATTTCCACATAATACAACAAGCAGGTTACTAACCATAGCAGCTTTACGCTCCTCATCTAAATGAACAATATCATTTTCGTTTAATTTAGCAAGAGCCATCTCTACCATACCTACTGCTCCCTCAACTATCATCTGCCTTGCATCTATTATTGCTGAAGCTTGCTGTCTTTGAAGCATTACAGATGCTATTTCTGGAGCATAAGCTAAATGGGTGATTCTTGCTTCTAAGATTTCCAAACCTGCTACTTCTACATTGGCTTGAATCTCAGTCTTTAGTTTATCCGCTACTTCTTGGCTGCTACCCCTTAAGGACTTTTCATTATCTTCATTGGATACATCATAGGGATATACCCTAACAATATTTCTAAGGGCAGCATCAGTCTGTATGGATAAAAATTCTGTATAGTTATCAACATTAAAAACAGCCTTTGCAGTATTAACAACTCTCCAAATTACAACAATTCCTATGACTATAGGATTTCCTAGCTGGTCATTGATCTTTTGTTTCTCATTATTTAGCGTCATAGTCTTAAGAGAAATTTTTTTATTGGTTCTAGCAGGTAATGTGACTTCTGCACTACCTAATTTAGTTTGTTCAACACCTAATTTTCCTGTAGTTGTTCCCTTAGAACTAGGATTAATAGCACTAACAAATGGATTAACAAAGAAGAATCCTTCACCTCTAAGTGTACCATAATACTTACCAAAGAGAGTAAGAACTATTGCTTCATTAGGTTTCAACACTTTCAATCCAGAAAACATGATAGGACCTATTATAAAAGAATAGGAAATTCCTGCAATTATTAGCAATATTCCTTTATCGTATCCATAATCAACCAAATTAATTCCATAGACAAGTGCAGCAATACCAGCAATTATAAATATAATGTTTAAAAGGAGGATACCCATACCATTCATTGATCTAGGTATGATTTCTTCACTATGCAGTTTGCTTTCATTTTTGTTAATTGTATTTGACATTTTAAAACCCCCTTAATATATTTTTGATATCATTTTGATATTAATTATATATTATGCCAGTGTTACTAAAATGTCAATATCTTTTTATTAATTCGAGGCAAAAAACTACTGCCCTATTATAGTAATCTTTTTAACTAAGTTATATAATATTAATCCTGCGTATTATACACTTTGAACATAAAGAGTATTATTATTCTTTATAAGTTTACTATGACTTCATATTCAATTATTTTTCTATCCTCAAAAATTACAATCTTATCAAAAAATCTTGTACTTAAAATTCTATGAAAAATATATGTCGGCTTTATATTTTTATGGAGATTACTTCCCAAAATCAAAAAGACTCTTCAAAAACTTGAAGAGCCTTTATTGTGCTTTATATTTGAACCCTATTTAGCTGCGTTTTGTCCGGCAATTCTACCGAATACCGTAATGTCCGCAAGTGCATTACTACCTAATCTATTGGCACCTTGGATTCCTCCTGTGACCTCACCTGCTGCATATAATCCTTCTATTACATTTCCTTCTGTATCTAATACTTGAGCATTCGTATTTATTTTTATACCACCCATTGTATGATGAACAGCTGGAGTAGCTTTTAAGATATAGAATGGACCAACTTCTACAGTTGAAGGTAAACTTCTTTTATTGAATTCTGGGTCTTTTCCATCTGCTATATATCCATTATATTTATCAACAGTTTTTTGTAATTCTACTGCATCAATTCCGAAGAAATCAGCAGCTTCTTTTATAGTATCAGCTTTTACTAATAAATCATTTTTATATAAGTAATCAAGTTCTGGTCCATGATTTTCTTGCAATTTACTTGCTTCAAATCCTTTTTGATCAAGTAATTCATAACACACATGACCTGTTTGAGCCTTGATAGCCATAGACATTACATCACGTCTGCCTAATTCTTCTACAAAACGCTTGCCTTCTTTATTTACAATAATTGTATGTCCATATAATCTTGCATCATCATAGTAAAGTAATGTTCCAGTTAGTGGGTCACATATTGGGTATGTTTGAATATATTCCATACCTACTAGAGATGCTCCTATTTTTTCAGCCATTACAATACCATCACCTGTACTACCTGTTGAGTTAGTTGATAGAATTGTTTCGTCTATATCAGGATTATACTTAACTCTCATCTCTACATTAGAGCCAAATCCTCCTGATGCAATGATTACTGCTTTGTTAGTATTAAAAGTATAATTTTTATTTTCCCCTTCTGCTTCTACTCCTATAACTTTTCCATTCTCATCTGTAATTAAAGCTGTTGCTTTAGTATTTAAAAGAACAGGAATATTCATTTCTTCGGCTTTTGCAAGTTGCTTAGATATGATTTCTCTTCCACTAGCTCCTGCTGGAACTAAACTTCTCTTAACTGAATGTCCACCGAAAAACATCAATTCATCTTCCCATACTATTCCAACTTCATCTCTTAGCCACTCAGCACCTGCAAGAGCATTCTCAGCTAAAACTCTAACTAGTTCCTCATTAGCCTTATTGTCTCCACCTTTTAAAGTATCTTCTATATGAAGATCTATACTATCTTCAATACCTTCCTCTTTCTGTAACCAATTGTTTGGTGCAGCATATTCAGCACCTGATATCAATGTATTTCCACCAGCCATAGGCATTTTTTCTAAAACAATTACATCTGCTCCCGCAGCCTTGGCCTCTATAGCTGCTGAAAGACCTGCTCCACCAGCTCCAATTACTACGATGTCATGAGTTTCCGTAACTTCTTCCTTTACTCCACTTGAAGATGTAACATCAATTTTTTTCAACATTTCTGGAGTTGCTCCTGCTGCAGTTAATGCTTCAGTTACCGCCTCTATAAATCCGTTAGAAGTAAAGGTACATCCTGAAACTCCATCTACTTCAAGGCTATTTTTTGATATAATACTTTCTGTTAAAGTTTCCATTGCAGTATCGAATCCTGGTGTTTCATTGTGGCTCACTACCTTTATAGCAGTAATAGTATCATCTGCAATTGTTACTTCAACTTTTATTTCCCCACCTTTACCAGTGCCAACCCCTTCATACACACCATCTTTTATAGATGTTGTAGATTCATTAGAGTCTACTTTTTCCATCTTATTACACCCTACTAAACCTACTACTATAGTTATTACTAGAAAAAATACTAAAAACTTTTTCAAATTTTGTCCCTCCTATTTTGTTAATTTGTTGATTATATTGTTATTAGTTTAACACAATCATTTATTTTAGTATTTACACTTATATGTCTATTTTTGTACTTTTAAATCTAATATTTAAAAGTACAAGAAAATCCTATATAATAATTATTGAACTTAAAAATCAAAATTCAGGTGAAAAACTATGTCTTTACGTCTAAAAATTATCACAGTTTTTGTTTTATGTATAATACTTACCTTCTCTCCTTTATTGTTCATATTGGAAACAAAGGTAAAATCTTTAAATATGGAGCAATTGGAGTATCAAACTTTACAACTCATTGATTCAAAATCAAATGAGATTGGTTCCTGGTTAAATCAACGAATAAGCGAAATAAGAATTATTCATGAATATGCTTCAACTAAGGAGTTTAATTTAGTTTCTTTAAAACCTTATTTAACACGTTTAAACAAAGTTCTAAGTAAGCAATATGGAAATTTAAATGAGACTTTTGCAATAGGAACTATTGATGGCTATGGATGGATAAATGATAATATAACCATTCATGTCTATAATCGAGATTATTTTAATAAACTAATGTCGTCAGATATGGAGTATGTTATATCTAAGCCAATCATTTCTAAATCTGATAATACTCCTATTTTTATTATTTGCTATCCAATTGTAAATGATGAAAATGAAAAAATAGGATTTATTAATGGTGCTGTTAATTTGGAGAAAATCTCTGAAATATCAAATGGCATTGATGTTTATAATGGATTTTCTTGGATTATGAACAAAGATATGGATATATACTCTATTTCAAAAGATAATTTGACAAATAATTATATTTCCATAGAAGGACTAGATAAAATAATTAAAAAATCTAAGGAAGAAAATTTAGGAACTATTAGCTTGAAAAATATCTCCAACAAAGATTCCACTTTGTTTTTTTCTTCTATCCCTTATACAGAAGACTGGATCTTATGTACTCTAATTGAAAATAGCTATATTCATGCCCAAACTAATAATATTATCAACTTAGTTGTTGCTTTAGGAATAATTTTATTATTGTTTGCCATTTTACTTGCAATTATCATCTCTGGAACTATTGTAAAACCAATACATAAGTTAAAGAATCATATGGTAGAAGTGTCTAATGGGAATCTAGATTCCTATTATGAAACTAGAAATAATGATGAAATATCTATATTAGGTAAAGTGTTCAATCAAATGCTTAGGGATATTAAGAAACTAATAAATCAAGTATATCGGGTACAATCTCAAAAGAGAAATGCTGAATTGAGAGTATTGCAATCACAGATAAATCCTCATTTTTTATATAACACATTAGATACAATTCAATGGAAGGCTTTAGAGTATAATGCCTTTGATCTTGCAGATATGATTAACTCATTGTCCATATTTTTTAGAATATCACTAAGTGATGGAAAAGAATTTATTACAATTGCTGATGAAATAGAACATGTACATAACTATCTGAAAATCCAAGAAACACGTTATAAAGATAAGATTAGTTATACTATTGATTTAGATGAACTAATTTCACAATATCTAGTCCCTAAGATGATAATACAGCCTTTAATTGAAAACTCTATTTACCATGGATTAAAGTTGAAAAGGAAAAAAGGTATTATCAATATAAATATACTATCTCAAGATGACTATATACTTATTGAAGTTATAGATAATGGCTTAGGTATGAATTATGAAAAACTTACTACAATTAGAGAAAATCTCTACCAATCTATTGAATCAGAGCATTATGGATTGTATAATATCAACGAACGTTTGAAACTTACATTTAAAGATAAATATAGTATTAATATTGATAGTAAATTTGAAGAAGGAACTAAAGTCTCATTAAAGATACCAAAGATAAGTGAGGGATTCCAATGTTTAGAGTAGTAATTGCTGATGATGAGGAAATAATACGTAATGGTTTAAAAAAATTAATAGAATCCTACGATTTAAATTTATCTGTTGTAGGAGCAGCACAAGACGGTGAAGAAGCTCTGCATTTAATCAATATGTATCAACCAGAAATTATTTTAATGGATATTAATATGCCTTTTATAAATGGTCTTGAAGTAATAGAAAAAATTAAGGAACTGGATCCTAATTCTAAAATAATAATTATATCAGGATATGATCAATTTGAATATGCACAGAAAGCTTTAGAACTTGGAGTATTTAGTTATTTGCTTAAACCTATACAGTATAGAGATTTTAAAAATATTATTATTAAAGCCATGGACTCCTACTGCGAAAGAATGTGGGAGTTAAATAAATTAAAAGAAACGGAAATAGATAATACAAACTATAAATGTATTGGAAGTCAAGCAATTAATTACATAAAAGAAAACTTTACTCAAAATGATCTAACCTTAAATCTTATAGCTGAAAATTTACATATAAGTCAATCATATCTTACCAGAATAATCAAACAGAAAACAGGAGTTAGTTTCACTAATTATCTTAATAACCTAAGAATCAATATGGCAATAAAACTTCTATTAGATAAAGATAAGGATTATACTGTAAATGATATTGCAAACATGGTAGGATATAGCAGCCAACATTATTTTAGCAGAGCTTTTAAAAATTATATGGGACTTTCACCCAATCAATATAGAAATAAAAATTCCCTTAATCATTAAATTTGTGGAATTAATTCAGCTGTAATTATTCTTTTAAATGCAGCTGAGTTGTTTCCTAATTCCATCATATACATTTAATAAAGTATTTAAGCCTCTTTAAATCTTGTGGTTGTAATTTTGCCGTCTACTTTACTTATAGTTTTAACTTTTAAGGTTGGATTTACCACATTAAATTCTGCTATAATATCTTCAAATATTTTAAATTCTTTTCTTTTGATAACGACTTCCATTTGATATCTCTTTTCCTCATTATTCCCTCCAACAAGAAAAGTATTGACTGTATATCCTGTTTCTCTAAGTTTATTTGCTATTTCCATAATCTTATTTTTGTTATTCAAAAATAAATCTACTTCTAA
Organism: Tissierella sp. P1; assembly: GCF_002266425.1. GTDB lineage: Bacteria > Bacillota > Clostridia > Tissierellales > Tissierellaceae > Tissierella > Tissierella carlieri. The sequence goes on along the minus strand of NZ_NPMN01000002.1, from coordinate 71,989 downwards.
AATACCAAGGGCTAGCCTATCTTCAATTTTACCACCTATAAAAACTCCAGCTGTTCTTCCTAAAGCATATGATATTGTAAATTGAATCCCATCAGAACTAGTTACCTTACTAACAATAGTTGCAAAGATCATGGCATCCGCAAAAACCAGCAAATAAACTGGATTCATAATTTTTTTTGACATCAATATTGTTTTTAGTGTTGCTAAAACATTTGTAAAAGCAGTTACCAAAAACAAGCCCACAAGTGCAAACATAACATTTGTTGTCATTTAAACACCTCCTTTTTAAATTTTATATCACAAAAAACTAATATACAAATCGTATATTAGTTAGTAATTAATTATTCGTATTCATTTAAATAATCCATAGGGAAAATTCAAGATTAAATAAATATAATCCCTTTCGGGGCATATAGGTATAAAGTAAATGGTTATATCTAAATCACCATCATAACTTTAAAATAAGGATAAGATTATTATAAAAATTATTTTAAATACTTTAACTACATTCTAACAATTAATCTAACTTCATCATTATACTACATCTCCTGATTATTTGCAAATCTAGGCCTATTTTTTACATTTTATCATTTCAAATCAAATACATCTTATGTAAAATCACTATATTATTTACAGAAAAATTTTAATAAAAAAACTATTGACATTATTAGATTAAAGTATTATGATATTTTTAATATTAAAAATGCTTTGATGGAGAGAAAGATATCCTAACTTAATTACAGAGAGTTGGAAAAGGTGAGAGCCAACATTAAGAAGATATGTAATATTCACTCCTAAGCTGATTCGTTAAACGAAACTTTCAAGTAGACGAATCCGAAGGCCCATCGTTATAGGGGATAGGACTGTTAGGTCTGATTGAGTGATGACTTTGTCATAATTAGGGTGGTACCGCGGATATAATCTTTCGTCCCTATAAGTATAGCTAAAAGCTATATTTATAGGGATTGAAAGATTTTTTTATTGCCCAATTATTCCATGGCATTCAATCTATGCTAATTATCCTATAAAATCTATTGATTACATTTCAAGGAGGATAATAAAATGAAAAAATCTAAAGTTAGTAAATTAATGTCTTTAGTATTAGTAAGTGTGATGGTTCTATCAGGTTGTAATGCAAATGTAAGTAAACCAAGTAATGTTTCTGGTGAAGGAGTATATAAAATTGGAATTAGTCAGTTAGCAGATCATCCAGCACTTGACGATGCTAGGAAAGGATTTGAAGATGGATTAAAAGAACTTGGTATCAATGCAGAAATAGACTATCAAAATGCACAGGGAGATATTCCAACTACTGTTAGTATATCTCAAAAGTTTGTAAAAGATAAAGTAGATTTAATATATGCTATAGCTACACCAGCAGCTCAATCTGCCAAACAAGCTACTTCAGATATTCCTATATTATTTAGTGCAGTAACAGACCCTGTAAAATCAGAAATAGTAGCAGATTGGAAAAATGTTGGCGGTAATGTAACTGGAACATCAGATATGGCACCTACAGCTTCTCAATTGAAGATGTTTAAAGAAATCGATCCTAATATAAAGACCATAGGTATACTATATAATACATCTGAAGCAAATTCTGAAATTCAAATAGAAGAAGTAAAAAAATTAGCACCAGCTGAAGGTCTAGAAATAGTTACAGTTGGAGTAAGCAATGTAAATGAACTTCCTCAAGCTATAGATTCATTATTGAATAAAGTCGATGCTGTTTATGGTCTAAGTGATAATCTAATAGCCTCTTCTGTTGAATTGGTATCAAAGAAACTTATAGATAAAAAAATCATATCTATTTGTGCAGAGGAAACACAGGTAAAAGGCGGATTATTAGTAACAAATGGGCTTAGTTATTATGAACTAGGTAAGCAAACAGCTAAAATGGCTAAAGAAATACTTGTAGATAAAAAAGATGTTTCTACTATACCAGTCGGTGTAGCAGAAAAAACTGTAACAACTGTAAATATAAGCACCTTAGAAGAATTAGAATTAAATTCAAATCTTCCACTATTTAAAGATGCTGTAAAAGTAGGAGAATAATCTTCCTTAACAAAAACTAAATATTTTTGGCTATACTTAAACCACTAGGCTCTATCAGACTTTATATCAAACCATCAGAAATTTTTAAAACATTTTTTCAAAAAAGTATTGACATTACTAAAATAAAGTATTATTATCTTATCTAATATTAAAAATGCTCTGATGGAGAGAAAGATATCATTGATTATTCAAAGAGAGTTGGGAAGGGTGAAAACCAACAATAACAAGATATGTAATATACACTCCTGAGCTGATTCGCTAAAAGAAACTTCCAGTAGGTGAATCCGAATGCCCATCGTTATAGGGGATAAGACTGTTAGGTCTGATTGAGTGATGACTTTGTCATAATTAGGGTGGTACCGCGCGGATATATAATCTTTCGTCCCTATAAGTATAGCTAAAAGCTATGTTTATAGAGATTGAAAGATTTTTTATTGCCCAATTATCCAATTGCATTCAATCTGGCAAGATTATTTTAAGGGAGGATAATAAAATGAAAAAATCTAAAGTTAGTAAATTAGTATCTTTAGTATTAGTAAGTGTGATGTTTCTATCAGGTTGTAATGCAAATGTAAGTAAACCAAGTAATGTTTCTGGTGAAGGAGTATATAAAATTGGGATTAGTCAGTTAGCAGATCATCCAGCACTTGATGATGCTAGGAAAGGATTTGAAGATGGATTAAAAGAACTTGGTATCAATGCAGAAATAGACTATCAAAATGCACAGGGAGATATTCCAACTACTGTTAGTATATCTCAAAAGTTTGTAAAAGATAAAGTAGATTTAATATATGCTATAGCTACACCAGCAGCTCAGTCTGCCAAACAAGCTACTTCAGAGATTCCTATATTATTTAGTGCAGTAACAGACCCTATAAAAGCAGAGCTGGTGGCTTCAATGGAAAAACCTGATGGCAATGTAACTGGAACATCAGATGCCAGTCCAATGGATAGACAGCTGCAACTATTTAAAGATTTAGATAGCAATATCAAAAAAATTGGAATTGTCTTTAATACTAGCGAGCCAAATTCACAAATTCAAATTGAAATGGCGAAAGAATTAGCACCTTCTATGGGACTTGAAATAGTAGAGGTTGGAATATCTAGTATATCCGATATCTCTCAAGCTGTAGATTCTATAGTTAAAAAAGTAGATGGAATATATACAATAACAGACAATATGGTTGCATCTGCAATTAATATAGTTTCTGAGAAAGCCACATCTAACAAATTAATTACTGTAGCTGCTGAAGATTCTCATGTAAGTGGTGGTATTCTTGTTACCGATGGAATTAGCTACTATGAACTAGGTAAACAAACTGCAAAAATGGCTAAAGAGATTTTAGTTGATGGAAAAACACCTTCTGATATTCCATCCCAGACTGCAGCTAATACTAAGAAAGTATTCAACAAAGAAACATTAAATTCCTTAGGGCTTGATGAAAATAATAATGTATTCAAGGACGCAATAAAAAATGATTAAACAATGAGGTGATATATATGAATTCCCTAATAATTACTTCTCTAGAACAAGGGCTAATATTTGCAATTTTAGCTATGGGAGTATTCTTAACTTATAAAATATTAGATATAGCAGATCTTTCCGTAGAAGGGACTTTTCCTTTTGGAGCCTTTGTATTTGCTAAATTTATATCTATGGGTGCTAATCCAATCATTAGTACTTTAATGGCATTTTTCTTTGGAACCTTAGCAGGACTCTTTACTGCAACTCTCTTTACAAAACTAAGAATAAAGCCATTATTATCAGGAATATTGACCATGACTATACTATATTCTGTAAATTTAAAAATAAATGGAAAATCCAATTTTCCGCTGTTTAAATATGGTTCAGTTTTTGATTTAGGTTCATCCTTAATAGTATTAGCTGTAACTGTATTGTTAATAAAAATCATACTAGATCAGTTTCTAAAAACTGAAACGGGATATTTACTAATAGCAACTGGTGATAATGAATCTTTAGTGAAATCTCTAGGAGAAAATAGTAATAAATATAAGGTAATAGGGCTAATGTTAGCTAATGGATTGGTAGCTTTAAGTGGTGCTTTAATGGCTCAAATCCAAGGTTTTGCAGATATAACCATGGGTAATTCCATTATAGTAGTAGCTCTTGCTTCAATCATAATAGGAGATACTATTAAAAAGAATTCTAATAGAATAAAAAATACAACAAGGGCTATATTAGGGGCAATTATCTATAAACTTATCGGCGGAATTGCTATAGACCTAGGTTTAAACCCTAATGACCTTAGAGCTATAAACGCAATAATTGTAATAGTTTTTCTATCCTACAATAACTTTGCAGCTGATTTTTTAGGATTCATGAAAAAACAAGGAGGGAGAAAAAATGTTAAAAATAGTAAACCTATCAAAGAGTTTTAACAAGAATACAGATAATGAAATAAATATCTTTAGAAATTTTAATTTAGAAATTGAGGAAAATAAATGTACAGCAATTATTGGTTCTAATGGCTGTGGAAAATCTACTCTCCTTAATATCATTGGTGGAAGTATATTAGCAGATAAAGGACAAATTTTACTGAATGAGAAAGACATAGCAGGCTTAAGAGAAGAACAACGAGCAACTTATATAGGGAGAGTATATCAAAATCCATCTATGGGAGTCTCCCCTTCCCTTACTATACTGGAAAATATGTCCCTAGCAGATAAAAAGGGAGAAAAATTTACTTTGAGAAAGCTTATAAAAAAAAATAATATAGGTAAATATATGGAACTATTAAAGGATTTGGATTTGGGTCTTGAAAACAAGTTAAATACAAAGGTAAAATTTTTATCTGGTGGTCAAAGACAATCTTTATCTTTAGTAATGGCAGCTATGAAACATCCAGATTTACTTTTACTTGACGAACATACAGCTGCTTTAGACCCTAAAACATCAAATGTAATAATGCAGAAAACTAAAGAATTAATAAACAAATATTCCATGACAACTATGATGATTTCTCACAACATGAAAGATGCCATAGAGTATTCAGATAGAATAATAATGTTAGATAAAGGTGATATAGTATTTGATAAGCCAAGTATAAATGTGACGGAAAAAGAATTGATTGATATATATAGGGAAAAACTCATACAGAATGTGGCATAGATGAATAAGACCACTCCTACACATTAATTAGTAGGAGTGGCCTATAATTACAGCATTATTCTTTGTTAAAATCTCCATACCATCCTGGTTCAAAATCCAATTCTAACATCTTTCCAAACTCAATTGCCCATTCTATAAAGAATGCGCCTACAGAGGTAATTATATTCCCATCTTTTATAAAATGTCCAATCTCTTCAAAGGATTCTCTATACTCTGCTATATCCACCATCCCCTCTAACTCTTCTATGGTGGTATGACCATGTTTTAATAATTCTTCCTTTAACATCCCGGCCAAATAACGCTTATTCTTCAATAAACCTGCCCTTGCAAGTAAAAAGGGTGTGCTGGAGATACTGGCAATTTTAATTCTAGGTAGATCAAATTGCTTCAAAAACGAATATATTCTCTCTTCATTGATAATGGGCTCAAGATCCATGCATCCTGTTAATACCAAAGAATCAAACTCTTCTATATTTAAATCCTCAACTAATGCATCGCAAACTACATTTAGCCCTTCTTCACTCTTTACTGGTTCCTTAGTTAAACTAAATGTTGTATAGGGTTTACCAGCTTGAAAAAACATTGATAACATTACACTAAACTCATAGTTACTAAAATCATCATATAATAATACTGCTGTTTTCTTTTTACTCATAAACTATCCACCTCGTTTAATAAATATTCTGACTTAAAAGCCACTTATCTTTCTTGCATAAATTGATCATATCACTCACCTCCAACAAAAAATGCTGAGAGAAAATCCCTCAGCATAATTAAAGCCTAAAAAGAGTACAAAAAAAGATGATAAAATCATCCTCAAATGTCAATAAATATTTGAAAGAGAGTTCTCGCTAAATTACGCACCAAAACAAAGCATTCTTAAGAATGTATTTTTGTGCATATTAAAATTTCTTATTTAGCAAGAATTTTGCTCATTGATACACCCCTCTAATATAATTGAATAAATTGTATCATAGATTAATTTTGAATTCAAGTGATAAGCTATATAAATAATTAGAAAACCTTTCTTAAAGGAAAGACTTTCTAATTATTGTTCATCATATGCTATTAATTTTTCTATGCATACTGCATTAATATATCATTATTCTTCTATAAGATAATTCTCTATTTTATATTCGTCATATTTCTCTTGATACCAGCTTTGATATACCTCAGGTAGCTTCGCTTCTACGAGAATATCCTTTATTTCATCCTTGTGTTCTTCTAGTGTTGCTTCTTTTGCTTCCTTCTTTTCCTCTACCTTTATTAAATGATAGCCGTAATCAGTTTTAACTGGATTACTGATTTCACCTATCCCTAGTCCAAAGGCTTCTTCTTCAAATTCCTTTACCATTTTACCTTTACCAAAAAAGCCTAAATCTCCTCCAGACTCTTTGGTCATTTCATCTGTAGAATGTTCCTTTGCTAATTGAGCAAAGTCTTCTCCTGCTGAAATTTTTTCTTTAATTTCTTTCGCTTGATCTTCTGTTTTAACAAGTATATGACGTGCTCGTACTTCCTCTTTTTGATCAAATGAAGTTTTATTTTGTTCAAAATAACTTGAAATGTCTTCTTCTCCTATTGTAATATTAGGCCCAAGAAGTCTCTTAATTTGAATATTCATAGTTACATCCTTCTTTATATCGTCTAAAGTGTAACCATAATATGCCATAGCTTCAGTAAATGCTTGGTCACTCTCATAGTATTGTTTAATCTTATTGAGTTCAGTTTCAATATCTTCCTCACTAACTTCAATTTTCTGTTTTTCAAGCTCTGCATTAACAATCTTCTCGCCAATCAATGAATCCAAAGCCTGAGTACCATATTGTTCAACCATTAAATCATATAATTCATTCTTAGTTATAGCTTCACCATCTACTTTCGCTACTATCTCCTCATCTACTAGCTTTTCATTTTTACAGCCTACCATACTTATGACTAACACCATAATAGCTGTTATCATTATGTACTTGTAAACTTTTCTGTTCCTCAACTTCCCTAACATATTTTAACCCCTCCATGTTTAATTAATAAAAAAATGCCTCTTAATATATCTCTTCAAATCATTGATATATTGAAAAATTGCTTTTCATCCATCATATCATAAAAATATGGGATTGTTGTGATAAAATTATGAAAAGATGTAAAAAATCTTTATTTAATTTCCTATTTCTCAATTTAAAAATCTTCTCAATTGATCCAACTCAAATGTCCACTCAGGAGTAATCAGTTTCTCTTTGTCATTTAGTGAATACCAAGGACTTATACTTTTATCCATAGGATTAATAAGTATTTGAGTTTGCTGCGCCGGCATATAGGATTGAGCAAGAATAAATATTTTATCATCTTCATCACTTATAGCCATATCCACAACTATAACAGCATGACCTGGGCTCCCTCCAATAATAAACACATCCCCTATTTTTATTTTCTCTATATTAATAGGCTCTAATTCTTTTTCTAAGGATAAAGTTCCTGCATAAGCCATTACCATATCCATATATTTTCTAAAGTCTTCATAGGTATTGGATGGTTCTGTTGCTTTATAATAACTTACATGGTTGCCTTCAATCTTAATCCTATACCCTTCCATCCACTTTTTATATTCTGCTTTAAATCCTGATACGAAGTTAAAGCTAATATCCTCATATTTACCTATTGAGTAAAGGTATTCACCTCTTAAAAGCATTATAGCATCTGCACACTGATGAAGGTCCCTATCTCCTATTTCTACATCTAAAACACTATCATAAACATCTTTCTTATTTTTCTCTCTGCCATCATAGTATAAAACCTTTTCACCATAAGGTTTCAATCTCCGGTTCCTTAAAAATTCTCCAAAACTGTTTTCTTCTGTTTCTATTCTCTTATATCCTTCTAAAGTTAGATATCTTTCTTCTATGGTTTCGCCTGCCACATTAATATAGTTTTCTTCTTTTTTAGGCAAGTTGTCTGTAACTGGTGATAATTTGGTATCATCTTCTATAGGTTTACAACTAATAGGTAACACTAAGATTAACAATATAATAAATATCTTTTTCATATCTAAACTTGCTCCTATCCTATACTTTCTATAGTTTCCTCTGGTATTTCAAGAAATCGAGAAAACAGTTCAATCTCCAATTCACCGCTAAAGTCCTTATCTATAGGTTGAAGTACACATTCCCGTAGCTTATACCCATTGATTCCAATTTCATCCTCTTTGGATCCCCATATAATTCCTATGGCAGAGTCACTATATATTGGCTCCGCTTCTAGATACTCTTTCATATGAAAATTAAGTTGGGTATTATCTGCTGCTTCATATTTTATAACAGCTAAATTTTTATCCCTTGGATAAATTCTTTCTAGTCCTTCTATAAAAATCTCAAGGTTTTTTCCTCGCATTTCTACATCTTCAATTTTGTCAACCTTCTTTTTGATATCCTCATATACATCAAAAGAATAGATTTCATTTATAAAAAAGTAATTCTCCTTGCCAAGTTCTTCATCATAATACACGATTTTTGTTCCCATTTCTTGTTTGCCGAACTGTATTTTAAATGGATGTTGTATTGATATTTCTCTTGAGTCTCGATCAACATATAATTTAATGTCTAATTCCTTAGTATTATCTATATTAGGAGCAATTTCCTCATCCATTTGTTTATATTGAGCGATTACAAGATTTTCTAATTTTACATCGTCCCACTCATTTGAAATCAAACCACTTTCAACAAAATGCTGTAATCGCATTATTCCTTCTGAATCCATATTATAGATTGAACTGCTACTTGATGAACTAAAATTAACAATATGTCCTTGTATTTCCATTTGTCTTATATGTAAATCTTTATGTTTACTACTAGCATTAATACCTCTTAATAGTTTTTCTCGATTTGTCCTAAACTCTACTATATATTCATCGTCAAATCTATCTCCATATAACTCTTGATTTGCATACATCATCCATAAACTATTTTCATCTTTTTCTATAGTGAAACTCAAAATCAAAACATCTATCCCTCTAATATTCACACGTTGATTAATAATATATTCTTTTATGGGAAGTAACATCTGTTGTTTCAAATACCTTAATATCATTTTATATTCTCCTTTCATTTTTATCTAAATTCTTTAGCATCCCTTGGCAGTTCCTTAATCTTTGTAATGTATTCCGTTACATTAATATCATCTTTAATAGGATAGGAATATCCTAGAGATTCAGCTAATGGTTCACCTATTATCCTAATAAATTTACCTGCTCTAAACAGTGATTGCCACATTTCTTCATAATCTATAGTTGGATATATTGAAATAAAATCATTATAAATCTCATCAGATAAGTATCCTTTGAACCATTTTCCGCATTTTCCTACATTTACATTCCATTTATGGCTTTCTCCAATATACCACGACAATAATTTTCTTATACAGTCCATTAAAATAACATCAAACATATATTTAGCAAGAGGCAATTCATCCCTCCATATTCCTTTAGCAACATAGGTTTGAATCCACCATGCTTCATTTAATAATTCATCGAATTCTTTTTTTGAAGGCTTTAGTACATAGTGACCACTATCATTGGGGATAGGTAATTTAAGTTCAATATCATCTTTATTTAATAATATTTTGCTAAGAGTATCTTCTCTAACCGATTCTTCAATTCTTCTAATATCTTGAAAACTAAGGTCTATTCTTATTCCATCTTTAAATTGCATCAAAAAGATATATACCCCATCCTCAAAATCATTCTGCTGCATAATAACAAGCTCTCCAAATGCACTAATCCAACTTTGATCTATTTTATAACTTAAATCTTCAATATCTGTTATAAAGAATACTATATCATAATCTTGCATTATATCCTTAGGCGCATTAGGGTTAACTCTCGAACCATTTAACATAACAGCTCTAACCCTATCTTCACTGTTAGCAAAATCTAGTATCTGTTTCATTACTTCATTTTCTTTTCTCATGTACTTCTCTCCTTTTACAATCTTAAATTCATAACAAATAGAGAATGTATATTTTTCCAGCTACTAATGTATCTTAATTTTAGAGGCTGACAAAATGTCAGCCTCTAAAACTCTACTACTCTATTGGTTTCCCAAAAAATATAGAATCTTGTTTCATAATACTCTTTAATCTAGCTCTTAAGTCCAGCATCCATTTAGGCTCATTATCCCAAACTTCCTTAGATGATACTAGGATTCTAGTATATCCATATAAATTTGCAAATCTTTTTAGCATAGGCATATACAGCAGCATTTCGTCGGAAACATTAAACTCTTGTCTATATCCTATTATAAAGTTTTCCCTCAGCATTGAATGATTCTCACAAGATGTTTCATTCATTATATTATCTAGTGCTCTCTCTATATCCATAGCATACCAGTGATACATAGCATCATCAAAGTCAATTACATTTAATCTATCTGCTGATTGGTCATAAAACACATTATCCAACTCAAAGTCATAGTGTATTAAGCCAAAATTTTGGTCATCTCTAGGTAATTTTGATAAACAATCCCTTACTATCTTAACCTCCTGTTTTGCTAAAACTTCATTAGGAAAATCTTCTAATTCCCTTTCAAGCCACTCAAGGACATCTTCATATGACCAACGCAATCTTTTATCGGGCTTATATTCTGAAGACAATCTATGCAATTTACCTAAATATTCACCATGTTTTCTGCATATTTCTTGTGTGTATTCTATTTCTCCTAATTGAATCCCCGCAACTCTGTCAAAAACAACTCCAAAATACTTTCCCCAGGGGGTCTTCACTTCTACTAATTCTTTATTATCCTTTGAAGGCACAGTGCATAGAACAGGATATTCTCTTGATTTTAAATAACTAATGAATTCTAATTCTCCCATTATATTATTCTTGTCTTTTTCATCTACAGGAGAAAATCTCAGTAATCGAGTTTTACCATTATATTGAAATGGATAAATCGCATTTGATGAAATTCTATAGTAGTCAAAGAGTTTAAGTGAAAATAAATCGTATTCCCAATTCTCTAAGATCATTTCTGCCAAATCTCTATTATCAAAAAGATATTTTAGTTTTAACATGTTATTCTACCTCTTTCAAATAAATTTAAATTGATTTTATCTAGCCTTGAAACAGTAAAATAACATCAGCCAACTTAACCGAAAAAGTATTATTTACTGTTTCATTTTAAATATAAATCACTTTATTTCGTATTACTCGACGTTTCATGTCGATCACTCCCTCCAAAATTAGCGTTTTATTAGTTTTGATGTATATTAAATATTTTCTAATAAATCTGATAAATTCTTTTGATTTTCAGCAAGCCAAATCATTTCTTTTGCGAATCTAGCAGGTGGTAAACTGTGTTGATCCATGTAAGCATTTGTCCACCATGTACTTTCCATATACCATAACAACTGTAATGCATTTGTTAAATACCCCTTACTTACGTTACATTCCTCACTGTAACCTTCAATAAATGCTGAAGCAAGGGATACATCAAAATTATCGTCTAGAGCACATGACATAACAGCACGAGCAACATCAAGTTGAGGATAATCATAATTTAATCGATCAAAGTCTAAAATCGCTGTTAATTCGTTATTATCAAATAAAAGATTATCAACCCAGAGGTCACGATGACCCCATCCTGATTGGAGATAATCAAATATTTCTATATTTAGATCTTCTGTTGCCTTACGTTGGACCTCTATATAAGTAAGTAGCTGAATTTTATCAGTTTCCTTTGCTTGTTCCCACATTGAATTCCAATGTTGTAAACGCTCCTTACGGCATGGAGGAATAAATTTGGGATTATCTTTAATACCTAGTGTTCCATCATTTAATAATCCATGCATTTTTCCTATTTCTTTACCTAAATCATACATTTGATGAACATTGGCTTTACCTGGTGAAATCACTTTCCCTTTACAAAACTCCATTGCCATAAATCGTTCACCATTATCGGATTCAAGTAAAATATCTTCATTATGTGATAACAAATTTGGACACCGGATACCCTTATTATACAATCTAACCTGCTGAGTGAATGCAAACAATAGATTCTCTCTTTTATACATTTTATATCTTTCTTCATTATATTGCTTAAGTAAAAACTGTCCTGAGTCCGTCGTAATTTTCCACTTTAAATTTAACCATCCTCTTTTTACTGGTGTAGACTCCAATACATTCAAATCAAATAAACGCTGAAATGTTTTTATTAAATCATCTAAGATCATTTCTTCTGATATTATTGTTTTCATTTGCCAACTCCTACATTTATGATAGATAATTTTATACTTCTCATAAAAATCTATATAACTTCTCTAATCTTGACCTCTAATTCCATAGCAATTTTCCTTTACTAATGTTATAAATGTCTTAAATACTGCCCTGGATTGTTTAAGAAATCTTTGGTTAAATTCACATGCTCCAAATCATTATAATTTACTTCTTTAATAGGATACTCATCAAAGGATATGATTGCAGCCTCTGGAATAGCCATTAATATTGGAGAATGAGTAGCTATAATAAACTGAGCATTTTTTTCTACCATTTCCTTTATCATAGATATAAATGCAAGCTGCTTCATGGGAGATAGAGGTGTCTCTGGTTCATCTAATATATATAATCCATTAGGCACAAATCTTGAATTAAATAATTCTAAAAAACTTTCTCCATGAGATTTAGTTTCTAATCCTTCTCCATATTTCTTCTTTAATTCATATAGAGAATTATTATAGGGCATTTTAGCTAAACTCTTAGATAACTCTGATCTATCGTCATATGTATTATCAATTTCCTTTAATTCTTCTTCTAACTCATTTCTTATCTCCGCTATTCTTTTAGTATATGATATAAAATCCTCTGCCCTTAAAAAAAATCCCTTTTTAGTTTTTATATTCCATATTAGTTTTAAACTTTTAGATAGCTCCCTAGCTGCCTTCAAAGATTTATCATAATCAATTGAATCATCTCCGATAGTTATAGATCTAACCCCTGCTGCAATCCCTTCTATTAAAGTAGATTTACCTGTACCATTTTCTCCTACAAAAATTGTTACAGGAGTTCTAAATTCTAATATATCAAAATCCTTAAATAGTGGAATATTAAAAGGATATTTATTTGTATTCTTAGGTTTTATATATTTTACAGATTTTAAATGCATAATAGTTCTACCTTTCAATTGATTTTGTTATTCTATTTTTAATAATAACTATCCCTATATATTATTTATTCTACATGTTTATCCAAAATCCTTCCTATAATAAAATATATTTACTAATACCAATAATTTTATTTTAACTAATAAGCAATCCCTCTTTAAAGAGTGATTGCTTATTAGCATACGATACTCTTATACCTTCTGGTTCAAGTATTATTAATTTCTACTTTTATCATTCAATTTTTTGCATTCTCCTATTATAATAGACTCTGCTGTTTTTTATTGATTAAATAGAGAAAAAATGCTTTATAAGTCCTTATATATGTTCATAACAAATTGCTTAAAGTGGCTTAAATAAAGTTTTTTCTCCATGTCGATTTGTTTCTTGTTATACTCCTCTTATGCTTGTTGGCAATGTATCCAATGTCAACACAGATGACGCTACCCTCTTGATTTTATGAAATATGTACCCATTACAAAGTTTACAGAATTGTGTGGAAGTATAGCAAGTAATGTAGTATAATCTTTCTGATAACACTGAAGGCTGATACTAAGCAAATTTATATTAAGCGAAGCTCAAAATAGGTTGAGCATCGATACTATCAAGGAACAAATTTCTGTTTTTAAACAAACTCACAGAGGAAGTTATGGGAATGTTTGTAAATATACTATTTTTACGAGAGGAGAGTTGTTTATGAAGGTTATTAAGAAGTTGGCAGGATTAATAGTGCTCTTGTTATTAATGTGCCTATTTTTTACAGGGTGTAAAGATAAAAAGGAATCGGAGATCCCTACGGATTTCAAGCATACAAAAAATACAGAAGAATTTGAAAGCAACAGTACAATAGCCGAAGGAAAAGAATTGATTAAGCAGGAGGATTTTTCGGCAGAAGGTGAGAAGGTGTTGTTCGGTTTTCAGGTTGCTGATTCTAAAAAAATAATGTCAATCTGCACAGCAGAAGATGAAAGCTACATTGTTTACCGATTTGGTACAAGGGATAACATAGAATTAGAATTTCCGGAAGACAGGGAGAATTCCTTTAGCTATTTTAACTATTCCTACTATTTAAGAGGCGGAGGACTTGAAAATGCAGGCTTGGATTTCGACCATTTTAATTTTAGCAATGGGGACTATCAGTATCAGGTGTATAGCGAATATGAAGCAGAAACTGGTATAAGAGCTGTAGGCATTAGAGTGACTGACGAAAAAACTGGTAAAGAAACTGACATAACAGGAGATAGTAACAGTGTTATCGGCAGTATGATTCCCTTCCGTGAAATGGAAAAAATAATAGTAAATTTTGAATAATCTTTTTGCTTAGCTGAGATTTATGGTGACAGGGGCATAGAGCATTGCAGCAGGCGAATAGCGAACTTGCGTCTGGATAAGGCTGTTTGTGGGAGTGGAGCTATTTTGCTGCTATAAAACAGCTCCGCAATAGGCCACTTTGGCTCACTGCAGTCACGAAATAGAGGGTAGAAATTCTTGCTATATTAGGGTTTTCGATTTGTTTTGTATCGAAACTCGTCTTTCTATCCCCTGCTTTTAACACTATTTTTATAATTTCCATATCATTGAATACTCGATTTCTTTAGTATCTTGATTTTCTTTCTCTTCTTCTATTTTAAATCCATGCTTCTTATAAAAATTTATAGCTTTCAAATTCTTAGCATAAACGTCCAATTTTAGGATCGGATAATATTCCTTGCATCTTTCAATCAATTGGCTTCCTATTCCTTCTGACTGATATTCTTCTGAAACAAACAATCCTGCAATATAAGATTTATCCATAATACCTATAAATCCCTTTACTTCATCCTCTTCCTCATAAATAAGAACATTAGATTCTGGCAAAATATTTTTTACAAAATTATAATTTTCCTTCCAATAATTTGGGGAAACAAAATCATGAGTTTTCATATTCTCTTCAAGCCAAATCTTCATAACCTTGTCTATTTTAGATATTTCTAATTCTTTTATTATCATTCTCACCTCTTATTCAAAAATATTTAATCTATTAATTATTTTTATTTTTATTGTCATAATAAAATGATAGATACTTTTTTAACAGTTTTCCTAGTATACTATTTTAAAACAGAATATTAACTCCTTTTTTAAATTATTATAATTCAACTCCTTTCATCGCTAAGGGTCATTTTAGTTATCTTCTTATAATTTGAAGTGCAAATAAATCATCTACTTTATCTTTCATATATACATAGGCATCTTCTATGCTTTGATTATATATATAAGGACCTAATTCTTCTATAAAAAAATCTAGTAATAACTCAGAAGCTAAATCTCCCAAATCTTCATCTCTTTCTTCTGAAAAGTAATTCATTATACGGTTTCTCATTTCTTCTTTATTTTCTTTACTGATTTTAATTCTAGTATTCAAGTTATCAACCCCTTTTTTAGCACAACTGGTATATCAAGCATTTTAAATTACTTATTGACAATTCTTAGCTGGACTATATCCTTATATATTGTGAAAGCAGCTTAAAATAGTCGTCACTATATCTAAAAAAACTACCCTCATCTATCATTTGTCTCAATTCTTTTCTACTAACCCATTTAACATCATCCACCTCTTCTTTCTGTAATATGATATCTCTTAACTCAATATCTTGTTTCACAACCCAAATATCAGTAAAATCATTTTTACGTTTATGTCTCAGAGGTTCTAGCATAGAACTACCATTAATTTCTATGCCTAGTTCCTCTTTTGTTTCTCTGCAGGCAGCTGTAATACTATCTTCTCCTTGGACTGCAGACCCTCCCGTTGTTGCCCATACTCCAGGAGCAAATTCTAAATGCTCTGGTCTTTTTTGAATCAATATCTCTCCATTGCTATTAATAATCCATATATGAACCACCAAATGGTATTCATCTACTTCTAATTTTTCTCCTCTAATAATAGTTCTACCCGTTTTATTTCCATTCTCATCTAATATGTCCCATATCTCCATTTTATCTAAGCCTCCATAAAATCTATATAAATCCAATTTTGTTTTATCAAATACCTTTCTGCTCCCACCATCATAGCTTTTTCATGTATCTCTACAGGATAACCAAGGTGTTTTAAAATAGCTATAGCATTTCTAGTTGTACATGGACCTTGGCGAAGAATATAGTCAAAAACTATATCATTCTTTTCAATTATTTCTTTAAAATGATAATTTTTATATCTTTTATTAACTAGATTGGTAAACTCCAACTCACGAGTAGCAGCTGGAAACATTGTCAATATAATCCCCGAAATACCCATAGTTGCCCCTATCATATAAGTCTTTCCCTTCTACTAACTTGTTTCATACTAATGAACCATTATAGACTCCTTACCATTAATAAACATGGATTATGTTCTCCCCAAATTTCTTTAATTTCCTCTATAGGATAAAATCCTACTTTTCCATAGAATTCTCTGGTCTTTTTATAGTTCTTATCAGGATGAGTTTCCCCGAGTGTTTTAACCATTAAAAATTTATAGCCATTTTCTAAAGAATAACTCACTGCTCTTTCAACTAATTTTTTTCCTATTCCTTTATTATGATATTCTTTTAAAATACCCATCACATATATTTCTGAAGTACACTTATTGTTGAATTTTAAGCTTAAGAGTCCTATTGGTCTATCATCATCAAAAGCTACATAGAAAACTGTTTCTTTTACTTTATCTACGTATTCCATAATAGCTTCTTCTATCCCAAACCAGTCTGGCAAATGTCTAAGTACGGAATCAGTAATATTGGATTTTAATTCTTCATTATCTATAAGCTTAATAGAATAATCTTTACTACTTGCCAGCTCTTTAAGTAAAGCAACTCTACTTTCTACAATCTCTCTGTGTTGCTCCTCTGTCCATTTTGGGTTTTTATTCTTCCAAAATCTTTCACAAGGTATTTCTTCACATTCTCCACAATGTCTTAGTTTCCTATCTATTACACTACATTCATAGAAATCACAAATATCAAGTCCTACTTCATGTAACCAGCAAGCCTTACCCTCTATAGAATAGCATCCCATACATTCCTTTTCAAACATCCTGCATTCACTACATATACAACCACAAGCTCCTATAACTTTAGTCATTATATTCCTCCTAAAATTAGTCCTTATATCCTAATAAACACTTCTTAAAAAAGTTCCTAAATCCATCTCCAATTTTATCTCCCTTTTCTTTTCTATCCATATCTAGATAGTATTTCTTACTGTTTTTTTCTACTGAAAGAGACTCAAGTGGAAATCCTTGGTTTCTTCTTGGATGAGGCTTGTCTACAATTATAAACTCATCGGATGATATCTCATTACCTTGATATTCGTATATATGTTCCTCATCTAATACAAGGCAAATTGCATTTTCATATCTAGCAAATACTTGTCCACCATTTTCCCTTGCAATTTCCCCATAATATTCTATCATTTCTTCATCAGTTAATTCTTTCCCATTTACTCTTCTTACATATACTCCTGGCTGCTGTTCTTCTTTAATTCCTCTTATATATAGACCAGAATCACAAGAGAAAACAGGCATCTTTACCTTCTTATAATATTCTAACGCTTTTATTCTGGCATTTTCCAATGGATTATTTCCTGTTTCATCTATATAATCACTTTTAATAGTAATTGAATTCAATCCTATTACTTCTATATCTAATTCTCTCAATGTTTTTCTCATGCTTTCCAGTTTTGCTAAATTAGTTGTTCCATATAATATTTTCATTCTGCACCTCTTATAAAAATCATGTATTTCAATAAATCTTATTCTATCTCTCTACTTTTAACCATAATGATTTCAGTTTCATTTGGCTTATAAAATCCTTCTATCTCACCACATTTAACATATCCTAATCTACTATAGAGTTTTTCTGCTTCACTATTAAATTTCCCTACAAGTAAAAATAACTTCCTTGATTGAGGATAGAATTCATTCTCATAATACTCCATTAAAATTGAACCATACCCTTTACCTCGATAATCCTCGTGAACTATAATTAAATGAAGATATGGATACATATCGAAAGCTCCATTATCAGTTACCATAATGAAACCAATACAATTACCATTAGAACTAATCATTACCTTCAATTCATCCCTTTTTATACCACGTTCCATTATATTGTATAGTTTTTTACTTCCGTCATTAAAATATCGCTTCCCAATTTCAGAGTTTCTTGTCATTTCAATACATTCATCGATATGTGTGATATTCCCATCTATAATTTCCATCTAATTACCTCCTATTATATCTCTTGTTTAAAATACTCATAGGCCTCCCTTGAATCCTTGTGATATAAAGGTAATGTTTCTTTGTTTAGCTCCAGGTCTGTTAAGTAATGTAATATTGCTTTTTCCCTTGAATACTTCAGAGTTTCTCTAATCTCATTTACAAGTTTTTCATATCCTTCTTCTTTCCAACTTAACTTATCAGCTAACAACACTTCTATTTCCATATTACTTGGTTGTCTCCTTGATGTTGCATGATACCTAATTGCATTTAATATATTTTCATCCCTTATTTTAAATACAGTTTCTGCTATAATGCTTGATATTTTCTGATGTAAAATTGAAGGCATCTGCTTTTCCTCATCAGTAATTTCAATATTATTTTCCATACAAAATTCTATTATTTCATCATTGTCTACTACTCTTCCCAAATCATGACAATAACAAGCAATCTCACTTCCTTGTTCTATTGGCCCAAATTGTTTTTCAATATTATGGAGCTCTCTAACTACATCGAGGGTATGCTCATATTTATCTAATTTATCATGCATCAAAAAATATGATTCTATATCTTTCTTAAAATCACCAGTTGTTTTAAAATTTAAATATTTTTCCATTCCCAATTCCCCTTATATAAAATTAGTTAACAAATTCCTGTACCTTTTTTCCATTCTCACTTCTTTCCTTAAATTGTCCCTTAGTATACTCATCAATTGTTTTATGCCAAAATGCTTGAGCTGGTTTATTTGTCTCTATTTGAAATACTTCCCACTGACCTCTATGTAAATCAAATATTTTATTAGCTACAGCTTGTCCAATTCCTTTTCTTCTATATTTCTTCATAATAAAAAATTCTGCAATTGAAAAATAATTTTCTTCTTCTGATTCGATAAGTCTTACTAATACAAAGCCTATATACTTCCCATCTTGCTTAACCAGATATGGAAAACGATGATTTTCTTCATTCCAATAATCATCTAAGTATTCATAGGCCCTATATAAGCCATTATCTTCAACATCACATTTTACAAATTCAGAGAAATCATAGAAATAAAATTGCATTAAATTTCCTACAATATTCTTATACTCTTTTGAAGCTTTGATAATCTGAAATTCCATTCTATGTTTACCATCCTTATCTATATTTAAAAAGTTAATCGCATTTGTTTATAATATCTAGTCTTTTAAATAATTCTCCATAGTTAGCTAATTTTTCTTTATTCTCCACCTTCAGCCCCGAATTATAGAAAATGATATTACCATCCCCTTCATTTATAGCATCCATTCTTTCTAAAATTCTTTTTAAATGTTTTACTGTACCAATATTCCCATCAATTATATCAATATCTGCTGGAAGTATTTTTCTAAATATATCTTTATAGAAAGAGAAATGGGTACAGCCCAAAACTATAGTTTCATAGTTATTCAAATCATATTTAAGTAACTGTTCTTCAAGATATGGTAATACTATTTCTTCATTAAACTCAAATCCCTCTGCAAATTGAACTAATCCTGGAAGTGGTAATAAATCAACAATATGGTCATTATCTAATTTAGTAATAAGATTTTGAAGTTTTTCTTCCTTTAAGGTTAAAGCCGTTGCAGTCACTAATACTCGTTTATTTGTATTTCTATTTCTTTCAACAGCAGGTTTTACAGCAGGCTCCATTCCAATAATTGGAATACTATACTTCGCCCTTAACTCTTCAATAGCTACACTTGTAGCAGTATTACAAGCAATAACTATTGCCTTAACTCCTTGTTCTATTATAAATTCTATAGCATTAAATATATATTTTTTAACTTCATCCTTCGGTTTTGGTCCATAAGGAACATTTGATGTATCTGCGTAATATATATAATTTTCATTAGGTAACATTTTTAGTGTATCATATAATACAGTAATCCCTCCGACACCAGAGTCAAAAAAACCTATTTGCATTCCTATTCCTCCAAATAAATAAAATTTATATGCTAATCTAACATAGCTATAATTTTATTATACTACAAAATAATTAACTTATGATAAAAATACCTCGTTAAACTTTCTCATAATCTCGCTTCTAATTTCTTCATTTCTATCTACTGGATTTCTTTTTGTTCCAAAATAACTTTCTTCTATTAATATCTCAACACCATGATCCATCATGACTCTTTTCATTGCTTCAATTGTAAAACCCATACTTAAAGAATCTGGACCAGCACAAACACCGATTACAATTGACTTTATTCCTTTTGAATCTAACTGACTGCTCCAGCTACCATTTCCAAAATCAAATAATGAGAAGAGTCTATCAAGAAATATCTTCATATACGAAGTGACATTATAGTTGTAAGAAGGTGAACCTAGAATTATTCCTTCTACATCTTTAATTTTATCAATTATTGAAGATATTTCATCCTTATGATGACAAGTATTGTTCCTAATACAATACTCACACCCGTTACAGCTATTTTGCTCAATTTCACTTAGTATTACTTTATCGACCTTTCTTCCTCTTTTTTCCAACTCCTTTATGTAGTAATCCATTAGACCTTCTGTATTCTTACCACGCCTAGGACTACCCAATATAGCAATCCATTTTTTCTCCATAAAATAACCCTCCCTGTATAAAATTATTCTATTAAAACATTTAACATTTTTTCTGTATTATTTAGAAAGGCTTTCATAATTTGATAGTGCTCTGTTTCTTCATATTTCACCTTATTAAATCCATGTTTTATTTCATAAATAACTGAATCTGGATATGCCATTATTATTGGAGAATGAGTTGCAATAATAAACTGGCATCCCTGCTGAACTAATTGATGCATTCTACTAATCATGGACATTTGTCTCGAGGGAGATAATGCAGCTTCAGGCTCATCCAATATGTATAATCCTTCACCCCTAAATCTATTCATAAATAAGGAGAAAAAGGATTCACCATGTGATTGATTATGTAAAGATTTTCCACCATAATAATTTAAAAGCCCTGGACACTCTCTTTCTAATTCATCAATATTTGTTGCAACATTATAGAAACTTTCAGCTCTTAAAAAAAATCCATCCTTGGGAATCTTAGCTCCTCTTATTAACTTAAGGTATTCATATAGCTCTGAGTGAGTATCATTTGACGAAAAGTTAAAATTTCTTGTTCCTCCCTCAGGATTAAAACCATAAGCCACTGCAACTGCCTCTAAAATCGTTGATTTTCCTGTTCCATTCTCTCCCACTATAAACGTAACCTTAGGATGAAAATCTAAAATAGATAAACTTCTAATAGCAGGAAGGCAGAAAGGATACTCTACAAAAGAAGATATTTTATTAGAATTTAATTCAATGCTCCTTATATATTGATTAATGTTTAAATTTTTCATCTTATTCTCCTAAGTCTATATATTATTTGATTGTTAATGTATTGATTCATTTTCTATAATCTCATATTATACTATGTATTCTACATATCAAGTGAAATTCCTTCTTAAAAAGCAAAATATTATCATCTCAACCATCACAAAAATAAATAGAGAGGATAGTTTAACTATCCTCCTTATTTTATATAGTCCATTCACCATGAGCTATAGCTATTAGATACATCTTTCCATTTTCCTCTTCAAATACTAATTTTAAACTTCTCCAATCAATGCCAGCATATTGGGGATCGAATCCTTTAAAATAGAATTCTACAAAATGACTATTGGGATAAACATCTTTTATATTATCCACAGTATTACCCTCTCCTATGGATATATCATTTCCTATGATTTGAGGATTTGCAAAGTCTTTATCATAAACAAATCTTTTATAATAATCATTAAAATTCAATTTAATGGGTTCCCCTGACCCATCATAATGTCCCCATAAATATGCCTTATTATCTTCTTTAAGATTTTTTACTTCTTCCACTGTAAACACTTGACTTGATTCAGTATCTATGTGACCATAGGGACTAAATCTGAGCCCTTTTGTAGGATGAACATAGGATGATAACCTATCCATATCCTTGTTTTTAATAGAATCCATCACATCTACTACTATTGATAGCAGATTATTATTGGACATAGGTTGATTTACATTGTTCAGTTGAGATTCAAGTTCATTAATTTTATCTTCTAGCTCAGATATTTTTGTATCTTTTTCCTGTATCTTTTCTTCTAAATCTACATTTACTGAATTTTTTGGAGTACATCCAATTAAAACAATTGTAATCGATAATATTATTAACAATATCCTATTCTTCATATCATTTCAACCTTTCATCATTTATATAACAATAGTATACGATTAATTAATATTTATATCCTCAGTCCTCATCATGGATTGAGTCTCTTGCTATATCAGAGGATCATTTATCCCTTATCAATCTACTATTATCTTATTTCTTCCTGTATTTTTAGCTTCATATAATCTCCTATCTGCTTCATAAATCATATTTTGCAATGATATGGTTTCTTTCCCAATTTCAGAAGCATCGACAATTCCACAGCTAAATGTAATCTCTACTTTTTTATCCTCATAATTAAAAAGAGATTCCTTTATTCTTTCTGAAACTCTTTTAATTACCTTTACTGAAGATGATTTGCCTATTCCCTGTAATATTAGGATAAATTCCTCTCCTCCATAACGTCCTAATACATCATAGGTTCTAATACTTGAAGCAAGTATTTCTGCAAATTCTTTTAACACAAAGTCTCCTGCTTGATGACCATAAGTATCATTTATGTTTTTAAAAAAATCTATATCAACTAATGCTAAAGAAAAATTTTCCTCCTTTTTCTTAAATAGTTCTATACTTTGACCTAATCTTTCAAATGCATATCCTCTATTATATATGTTAGTTAATGAATCTCTTATTGATGTTTGTTTTAACTTTTCCTCCAAATATTTTCTTCTAGAAACATCTTGTTTTACTCCTAAAAAATTAACTATTTTCCCATTACTGTCAGTTATAGGTGTGATTCTAGCCTCTTCATAATAGATTGTGCCATCTTTTTTCTTATTAATCAGATCTCCCTTCCAATCTTTTCCTTTAGTTATGGTATTCCACATATCTTCAAATACATTGCTATGGGTTAGTCCACTTTTGAGAATTCTTGGGTTTTTTCCAATTACTTCTTTTAACGAATATCCTGATATCTGTTCAAAAGCCGGATTACAGTATTGAATATTTCCATCTATATCTGTCATTATAATAGTTACAGCCGCTTGTTCAATCGCTGCAATTAGCTTTAATTTTTCCTCATCTTTTAAAAAATCAATATTACTATTTTGCCCCATAATATCTCTCCTAAATAAGTAATGCTCTCATTTACTTCCAATATACCCCATTCTATGAACTTACAACAATATATTTGTCGTTTAACTTAAAATCTATAAGTAAAATAAGGTAGATACTTACTGCTATCCACCCTAATTTATATCCCCTATAAATTTTATCTAATACATACTTTAACCTAGCTTGCTAGCATCTGGTGCAAAATAGAATACTGTTTGATGACTCTAAATAATTCGTCATCTAAATGATGATGTATAATAAAAGAATACCAACAGCATAAGGTTTTCGTTTCTCCTTTATACTCAAAAACTGAAGGATTCATACCGTCTCTGCTGTTGCACCACCCACACCCCGTGCATAAGCGGGTACGATTATTAAAATCTTCTTGAAGAAAGTCTGGCTGATTATAAATATGAGGAATTAGTCTATTTATACTTGCTAATTTAAGACTAAATCCAAATGTTTCCTTTGCTCTTGGATCAAAGCTTATAACAAGTAGGGGAGTAGATTTAGATTTTCTGCTGCCTTGATAGCTAATATTGGGATATTTGCAGATAGCCTTATAACCCTGGTTTATTAAATAGTTATGAAGTAATATTATTTTATCATATTGAATCGTTGCAATTTTTTTCAAAATTGTAGGAGCATCAATCTCATAATTAGGATTAATTGCCTTAAAATTGCACTGATAAAAATAAATGAACCCCATCTCATCCTTATGTTGCTGACATCCAACTGCTAGCTGCTTTAGCGCTGGCATCATTTTAGGATATCTAGTATTTGTAATAATTATATTTTCTTCTTCATCTATTACATGAAGTTCAACGCATTGCATACTTTTAATAAACTGTTTTTTGACTTTAGATTTTTTAACAATATTATTATATTGTTCTTTACTTAGAAGTAAATTCTGTTGATTAATTACACCAACTTGTCCTATTGCATATAAAAACTCTAACCCATTTTTAATTTCTGTTTTTGGCTTATACCAAGCTTTAGTAACTTCTGGTCTTGATTCCTTAGGCTCAAAATCTTCATAAGCCATATCCTCTGTCGTAGGTAAATAGAAATTCTCTGGATGGTAAAATAATTCATCATATAAATCCCCAAAAAATTTATGTAAATCTTTATATGAGCTTTCTACATGTTCTTGGATGCCATAATCAAGTCCTTCTGATACCATAGATGTATAATCCGAAAAAGCCATGCAATACTCATATGCTGCCCTCTGAGAAATATTTTGAAAGTAACCTCCATTATAACTAATTGTCATTTTATAAAACACCTCTATTTCTCAAAATAGTATATTATAAGTTTGGTGCATAAAAACTTCTTTATTTTGAACCTAATATATTTTAATGTCCGTCTTATGTTCTTTCTCCCAGCAACTACTTTGATATCAATCCTTTATCATATGCATCCTCAATCATATTCTCTACAAAACTCCATAGTTCATCTGAAGATTTTTTCACTGGTGCTATTCTCTTGTAAATGTCTTCTTTAGCCACATTAAACTTTTTCCAAGTTCCACCATTATTATAATAGTTACTTAGCATTGGCTGAAGCCTATCCATAGATGCCGCAAACAATGCTTCTGATGTTTTTCCATCCTCAAATTCATCCCATAGGACTCTCAATTCTCTGCCTTTATCTTCTTCTAGCATTCCAAATATCTTTTCAGCAGCTAGATTTTCTCTTTCTTTTTTATCTTCATTTCCTACTTTATCATAGCAAAATGTATCTCCAGCGAATATTTCTACTAAATCATGAGTTAATAACATTTTTATTACCTTGCATATGTCAATCTTCTCGTTAGAATATTCTCCTAAAATCATTGCCATAACAGATATATGCCAAGAATGCTGAGCATCATCCTCCCTTCTATCTTCATTAATTAAACTTGTTTGCCTTAAAATGGATTTCATCTTATCTAGTTCTACTATAAATTCTATGTCCTTTAATAATCTTTCTTTTATCATGTTCTCATCTCCTATTATCTGTTTTTTTCTTTGTTTTCATAATTGAACTAATAATTACAGCTGCTAAAGGTCCTAATATAATCCCTATTGGTCCCAATATAATAGAGCCTAATATAGTTGCAATAAATGTATAAAGGGGTCTAACTCCAATTTCTTTACCTACAATTTTGGGTTCTATAAATTGTCTCAAGATAACCAAAATAACATAAAGAGTTGCTAAATCTGCCCCCATATCTTTATTGCCTATAATAAAATTGATTACAACCCAAGGTATCATAACAATACCTGCTCCAAGAACAGGAATAATATCTAATATTGCAATTCCTGCCGATATTAGAATAGGATGTTTGGCATCTATAATAGTTAGTCCTATCCCTAGTATTATAAAGGTTATAATCATTAGAGTAACTTGAGCTTTCATATACCCCTTAATACCTTTTCCAGTATCATTCATTATTTGTTTCAAAAAATCTTTTTTATTATCCATTGGCTACTCCCCTTAAACATTTACATTAATAATTCTATTATTTGAAATTATATCATAGCTATACTTCTTGTAAATAAAAAAGCCCTAAAATATTTAACATTTTAGAGCAATTTATAATTATACTGATTCTAATAATTCTCTTACATAGGTCGGTAACATAAATGCTCCTTGATGAATTTGAGAATTATAGTATTTAGTCTTTAAACCTAGGTTCTCCCATTCCTCTGGTTTGTGATCTTTAGTTGGATTGAGTCCCTTAGATGCAAATCCAAATAGCCAATGTCCAGATGAATAGGTCGGCATATGAAATTGATACACTTCGCATACATCAAATATCTTTTTTAACTTTCCATGTGCTTTCAACATTTCTTCCTTATATTGATCGAAGTAAGGGCTTTCGTGTTGATTAATAAGAATCCCATTTTCATTCAATGCTTTATAGCAATCCCTATAAAAGCTAGTAGTAAATAACCCTTCTCCTGGACCAATTGGGTCTGTAGAATCAACTAATATTAAATCATAAAAACTTTCTTTATCTTTTACAAATTTTATACCATCTTCAAAAAATAATGTAACTCTTTCATCTTCCAGCTTTGAGGAGGTTACAGGTAAATATTTTTGACATAATCTTACTACTCTTTCATCTATTTCTACCATATGAATTAATTCAATACTATTATATCTAGTAAGCTCTCTTACCGTACCTCCATCTCCTCCGCCTATGACTAATACCCTCTTAATATTAGGATTTACTGACATGGGTATATGAGTTATCATATCATGGTATATGAATTCGTCTTTCTCATTTACCATCATCATACCATCTAATGTAAAAAATATTCCAAAATCATAGGATTCAAAAAAATCAATTTTTTGAAAAGGTGTTTTCTCTGAATATATAGGGTCCTTAATCTTTATTGAAAATTTACAAGTATCCGTATTCCATTCATTAAACCATAAATCCATTTGTTGACCTCCTTAAAATCACTCTAGAAATTACGTCCATAATAGATTTCATACATTTCCTGATTTAATTTCTTTAATATCCTATTTTTCTCTTCATCACTCAAATCTTCCGCCTGCATCTCAAATAGATAATTATCTAATTCTAGTTCCTTTAATATCATCTTTGTATGAAATACATTTTCTTGATATACATTAACGTCAATACTGTTATATAAACTTAGGTTTTTTGGAGATATAAAATCTTGTATTGAGTTAATTTGATGATCTTTAAAATGCTTATTTCCATTTATATCTCTTGTAAATCCCCTAATTCGATAATCGCAAATTATAATATCTGAGTCAAAATTCTCAATTAGATAATTTAGTGCATTAAGTGGTGATATTTCTCCACAAGTTGATACATCTACATCTACTCTAAATGTCATTATTCCCTTATCAGGATGACTTTCAGGATAAGTATGAACTGTAATATGACTTTTATCCAAATGACCTAATACATGTCTTGGTGTAGGTATTAAAGTACCAGCATTACAAGATGGATCGATTGAAACAATTGGTATAGCTTCTTCTGTAATTAGTAAATTCACACTAGCACCCTGAGGCTCATAGTCTTGCTTAGCAATGTTTAAAACATTAGCACCTATCATTTTAGTAATTTCTACGAGTATTTCTGTTAATCTGGTTGAATTATATTGTTCATCAATATATTCAATATACTTTTGTTTATCCTCTGGTGTCACAGCATAACAAACATCATAGATATTAAAACTAAGTGTCTTTGTTAGGTTATTAAAACCATATAGCATAAGCTTTTCCATTTCTTACCCCATTTCTAAATATTATATAAGGCTTTTGTCTTCATATAATTTTACTTTATTTGTCCCATTATGTCTATAGTTAATCCTTTCTATCACTACATAACCTACTCACATTATTTCTCAAACTGAATAAAATATTATGAAAAGAAATTAAGGAGGGATAAAATGTTACCATTACTGGGATGCCATAAAATACCACAAATAGTTGAATTTGTATATGACTCAATTGCAGATGAAGCCACAGCTGCTGAATTTTATGGAAGATTGTTAAGAGAAGCCCCAAATGATTTGCATAGAGAGTTTATTCGACATGCTATGGAAGATGAATTGGATCACTTGGAAAAATTTTCTAGACTTTATTGTTATCTTACAGGTTATATGCCACAATATGTCGTTACCCCCACAATTTATCCAAATTACAAGGAAGGAATATTAATAGCATTAAAAGGTGAACTGGAAGCAGGCGAATTTTATAGGGATGTACAGCTTTCAACCTCCGATCAATTTGTCAGAGATACATTTTATTATGCTATGGTAGATGAACTAGAACATGCTACTCAATTTAGTACTCTTTACAATTCTCTTTAAATTTAGAAGCGTCTAGCTTACCTCTAGATGCTTTTAAAAATTTTAAATCATACTTACATAACAGATAATGGCAATGAACATTAGAATATTTTATCCATAAAATCAAGAAACTATATTACTAGGATATAAATCTTATTTTATATATGGAGGTTCTTATGGATAAATTTAAATTAACTATTCTACCAATTAGTCTAGCTATATTATTATCAACAAAATCTTATGCTATTAGTAATCCAATTTTAGATAATAAATTTACAATTGTTAATTCTGAGCCTGAATTTATGATCAATAAAAGGAATGAACGCTATGATATTCCTGAAGTATCGGGAGAAGTAAGTAATATGCCTTGGAGAAATGATAAGGAATTTTTAAAGGCTAAGGATAAATATGATACTCATACCCTTATAGCTGGTTTTTGTGCCGTTCTTAAAAATCCATTGCCTGGAGAGGAATATAATGTTAGTTTAGCTAGTCAAAAAGTTAAAGGTCAGGTAATTAAATCTTCTAAAATATTTTCTCAAAATTCCGCCATAGGTCCTTATACTAAGCTTAGAGGATTTAGAGAGGGAGCCTCCTATATTGGAGGTAATATAATAATGACTGAAGGTGGAGGAGTATGTAAAATTGCCACAACTCTTTATAATCTAGCTGTATTATCTAACCTTGAAGTAATAGAAAGACATAATCACTCTATGCCAGTTAATTATGTACCTTATGGGCAGGATGCAACTGTAGCCTACGGTGTAAAAGACCTTAGATTTAAAAATACTACAGAAAATTCAATATTGATTTGGGCAGAAATGATTGGTAACAGATTGTATATGGGATTCTATGGCAGCGAAAAGCCTCCTAAAGTAATATGGAATCATGAGGTTAGTAATGTTACCACTCCTCCTGTTAAACACATTAAAAACGAAAATTTAAAACAGGGCGAGATGAGAACCATCCTAGGAGGAATGGATGGGGCAACGGTCAAATCAACTATTACTATATTCTATAATGATGAACATTACATCATAAAAAATATGGGAGTTAGCCATTATGAGCCATTACCTAAAGTGATAGAGACTAATTAATTGGGATTTTTTCAAGTCACTGGGTATAAGTATTATAATCCATGAAATGTTTTTAGGGAGGGATTAAAATGAAGGAAGACAAAAGAAGTTTGAATACTGATACAGAATATAAATCAGCAACTGGTTCATATAAAAATCATAAAGATCCTAATTTTGGATATTCTCCAACGGATGTATACTACAATACTGAAAAGAAAATACCAGATTCTGGTGTTGCAATACCGACATATGATGCAGTAGTAGAGGCAAAAGAATGGGTAGATGATATAAATAAAAAGTAGCCTAAGGGCTATTTTTTATGATAATTTTTATATATTATGCCATACTAATCCTATAGATATATGAAAGGATGATGTCATGAAAAATCCAAAAGCTTCGGATCAAGCTCAAAACAGAGATTTAAGCAATGCATCTAATATGGATAGTAGTATGGAAAACCCAAAGGCTATTGCCGAGATACTTAATCAGGCTAAAAAAATAGAAGAAAATAATTTTTCTAATATGGAGCATTTTACAAGCATAAGTATGCTGCTTAATGCCAATGATTTGGGAAGAACAAAGGATAGAGAATTATCTAAAAAATTTGATAAACTAAATAAGCAAATGGAAGATATAAATAAATTAACCTCAGATTTATTAAATGATTTATCAAGTAGACACAACTAAAATAAGACAAAGTTAACTTTGTCTTATTTTAATTAATTTCCTCAATTATTTCTTTTATTTCTAAAATATTATGGATTAAAAAATTTGAATCCTTAAGTTCACCTTCTTTTCCAAATCCATATTTACAGCCAATGAAAACTAAGTTATAGACCTTAGCAATTTCCATATCCTGATACCTATCTCCAACTACTAAAAAGTTTCCATTATATTTTGCCTTTATTGCATGAAAAATATCATATTTAGGTATAAATCCAAATTCTTCTGTACAATAGAAATCTTTAAAGTAATTATCCAAATTAAAACTTCTCCTCTGAGCCTCCATATATTCTATTTTACAATTGCTGAGAAATATTAAATTAAATCCCTTCTCTTTTAAATATTCAAGAATATCTATTGCCCCTTCATAAAGTTCGGCTTTATTTTCATTTATGCATTGAATCATATATGAGCCTATTATATTGCTACATTTCTTCTTCTCATCTTCTGGCAATTCTGGCATAAATTCATTCCACATTTCCTTGCTGCTAAATCCAATCCATTTACTTATCTCATTATCATCCCATAATCTTTCTTGTGCATAACCTAACTCTACTAGATATTTATAGGCTTGTCTAAATCCTTGACCATATATTATCATGCTATTATGCAATGTACCATCATAATCAAATATAATATTTTTTATCTTATCCATAGTTTTAGAAGCTTTTTAACAGATTTGCCATTTCTATAGCTGATACTGCTGCATCATATCCCTTATTACCTGCTTTAGTTCCAGCTCTTTCTATAGCTTGTTCAATACTATCTGTTGTTAATACTCCAAAGATAACTGGAATTTCTGAGCTTAATGTTACGCTGGCAATACCTTTTGATACTTCAGCACAAACATAATCAAAATGCGGTGTTGATCCACGAATTACAGCACCTAAACATATCACTGCATCATATTTATTGCTGTTTGCCATTTTTTTAGCTACTAATGGAATTTCAAATGCACCTGGCACCCAAGCTACCTCAATATACTCATCTTCTACACCATGTCTCTTTAAACCATCAAGAGCACCGCCTAATAATTTTGAAACTATAAATTCATTAAATCTACCTACTACTATTCCAACTTTAATACCTTGTGCGACTAAATTTCCCTCAATTATTCTCATTCTAATTACCTCCACCTTAATATTTTAATATATGATTCATTTTCTTCTGTTTTGTTTTTAAATAAAATTCATTTACCTCGTTATGATTCATTTGAATTGGTACTCTTTCAACTATTTCAATATCATAGCCTGATAAACCATTTATTTTCCTTGGATTATTAGTCATTAACTTAAGTTTTTTAATTCCTAAGTCATTTAGTATTTGAGCTCCTATGCCATATTCACGCATATCAGGAGGGAATCCAAGTTTAATATTGGCTTCAACTGTATCAAATCCTTGATCCTGTAGAGCATAAGCCTTTAGTTTATTAATAAGTCCTATACCTCTACCCTCTTGTCTCATATATAGTAGTACTCCTCTCCCTTCTTCTGCAATTTTTTCCATTGCCGCAGCATATTGTTCCCCGCAATCACATCTTTTTGATCCTAAGGCGTCTCCAGTAAGACACTCTGAGTGAATTCTTGCTAGAATTGGTTCACCAGTTGTTATATCACCCTTTACTAGGGCTACGTGGTGTTCACCATTTATCTTATTTATGAATCCATATATTTTAAAATCTCCATATTTTGTTGGCATTTTTGTTTCAACAACTCTTTCAATTAATTTCTCCTTATGTCTTCTATAAGAAATTAAATCAGCGATTGTTATAATTTTTAGTCTATGCTCCTGCGCAAATACCATGAGTTCTGGAGTCCTTGACATAGTGCCATTATCATTCATTATTTCACAAATTACTCCAGCTGGCTTTAATCCCGCTAGCTTCGCTAAATCTACTCCTGCTTCTGTATGACCTGTTCGTCTTAGGACCCCACCTTCTCTTGCCTTTAGCGGAAAAATATGTCCTGGCCTTCTAAAATCATCTTTCTTTGAACTTTCATCTAATACTTTTTGTATCGTTAGAGCCCTTTCATAGGCTGAAATTCCTGTAGTAGTATCTACATGGTCTATAGATACTGTAAAGGCGGTTTCATGATTGTCAGTATTATTCTCAACCATAGGTTGAATTTCAAGTTCTTTTATTCTTTGTTCATCTAAAGGCATACATATAAGCCCACGCCCATACTTAGCCATAAAATTTATATCCTCTGGTGTAGTTTTTTCAGCTGCCATTAATAAATCCCCTTCATTTTCCCTATCAGGATCATCAACTACTATTATCATTTTTCCTGCTTTAATATCTTCAATAGCTTCATCAATGCTATTAAATTCAAACATCTTAATCCCTCCTTAAATGAATCCATTAATCTCTAGGAAATCCTCATTTACTCTGCTATTAACTACCTTATCTTGTTTCTGTAGACCCAATAATTTTTCAACATACTTACCTATAAGGTCACATTCTAGATTTACTTTGTCACCTCGTATTTTGTCTAGGAGTGTTGTATTTATACTAGTATGTGGGATTATAGAAACCTTAAATACATATTCATCTACATATGCTACAGTTAAGCTAATTCCATCAATTGCAATAGAACCTTTTTCAATTATATATCTAAGTATGTCTGGTGAAGCTTTATAGTAATCCAAGTAGCATTATCTTCTTTTTCTCTTGAGATTATTTCTCCTACTCCATCTATATGACCGCTTACTAAATGTCCTCCTAGCCTTTTATCCAGGGCCAATGCTCTTTCCAAATTTACATAACTCCCTATTTTGAGAACTCCTAGATTACTTCTTCTTAGGGTCTCAACCATAACATCAGCCTCAAAGCTATTGTTGTTTATCTTTGTAACTGTTAAGCATACTCCATTGGTGCAAATACTATCTCCTATGAAAGTTTTGTCTAAAACCAAAGATCCGGAGATTGTAAGTGTAAATGATCTCTCTCCTCTTCTTATCCCTTGAACTTTACCTATTTCTTCTACTATTCCTGTAAACATTTTAAATCACCGCCTTATATAACCTTCTATCAATATATCTTCACCTATAGTTCTATAACTTACCCTATGAAGTTGAAATGCGTTTATTAAGCACTCAACTCCACTACCGCTCACTGGTGTTTTTGATTTGTCTCCTCCGATTATCTTTGGAGCAATATAGACTTGGACCTTATCAACTATAGATTGTTCAAGAGCAGAAAAGTTAAGGGTAGAACCTCCCTCAAGAAATACACTATCAATATTTTCCATAGCTAGCTTTGACATAAGTTCTTGTAAATCTACCTTTCCTTTTAGACTTTCAGTAATTAATACCTTAACCCCTTTGTCTTCAATTTCAATTTTCTTTCTTATATCTGCCTGAGGCGTCGTAGCTATTATGGTTTTTGCTATATGCTGCTTACCTAAAACCTTAGAATCTATAGGTATCCTAAGACTACTGTCTACTATTATTCTTACAGGGTTATTACCATTTTCAATCCTACAAGTTAATTCTGGATTATCCATTATTACAGTATTCACGCCTACCATAATTCCTGCCACTTGATCCCTAAGGCGATGTACATTATTTCTCGACTCAGAACAGGTGATCCACTTTGACTCACCTATCTTAGTTGCGATCTTCCCATCTAAGGACATGGCTGTTTTCATTATGACAAAGGGCTTTCTTTCTACTATATATTTCATAAATATTTCGTTTAACTCTCTGCATTCCTTTTGTAAGATTCCTGTTGTAACCTCTATACCTGCATCTATGAGTTTTTGAACTCCTCTACCTGAAACTAAAGGATTAGGGTCAAGTGAACCAATGAAAACCCTATTGATTTTTTATCAATTATTTTATCTACACATGGTGGGGTTTTTCCGTAATGAGAGCATGGTTCTAGTGTTACATAAAGAGTAGCTCCCTCTACATCTTCAGTTGCATTTTGGAAAGCCTTTACTTCTGCATGTGCTTCGCCATAGCACTCATGATATCCTTTACCTATTACTTTATTTTCTTTTACTATAATTGCACCTACCATAGGATTGGGATTGACCTTTCCTCTACCCTTTTCAGCTAATTCTAGTGCTAACTTCATGTATTTCTCGTGCATAAAACACCTCCTATTCATACTAACTGAAACAAATTTCTAATATAAAAGCCTGATTACAAAAATCAGGGCTTTTATATTAGGAATAACTAATATTCTTAATATAATCTTAATAAAATGGCTCTGAAATATATAATATTTCAGAGCCTAGTACACTAAAAATTGATAGTATTGATTTACTAAGATTCATATTGTTCTTCTTTCATCCAGACTTTACTGTCGGCTTCGGAGTTTCACCGAATCATGCCTATCTAAGGCTCGCGGCTATACCGCCGGTAGGGAATTGCACCCTGCCCTGAAGAATTATTTAGTTTTCAAGGTCATTATATAAGATTTATTTTATTATGTCAACAGATAATTAAAGTGATGGTCCCCATCACTTTAATCTATTATGCAACTCTATTATTTTATTAGAATCTTTGTAATTTATTATGAAATACGCTTTTTTCGTCTTAATGATTATATATGGTGATTTGTTTTCATGAATTCTTGGTATAAGGAAATACTACTTAAAATATCTAATACCAATTCCTGCAAAACTAAACAATACAACTAATAGATGCAATATATACATATTACTCTCTCTATTCAACTAATAATAATATCACTATAATCATTACAAAAGGTAAAATCATAAAAAACATTCCAAAAGGTCTTCCTGCATTTACAGTCCATCCTATTCCTATTCTCTTTTCTACAAATATCGAGGAATCATCTGGATTATAATAAATTGTATTTCCCAATTTCCATAGCCTATCATCATCGATATCATATCCTTTGGAAGTGTTTTCCTCTTCTTTTAATTTTATCCTATCTCCACCTTGCCCCAATACTATGCTCAATGTTATAGACCCTATTATTATAATTCCATAGATTGTAAAACTGTAAATATTAAATAATTTCATATTTGAGAATAATCCTAATGTCATCATATTTAAAGCTGTAAATAAAATCTCTATTAAAGTTAGTGTAACAATAAAATAAATAGACCATGCCTTTCTGAATATAATATTCTTTTTTAAAGAAATTTCAGGATCATTAGGATTTATTTGCTGCTTCGATCTTATCATAAAATAATAGGATATATATACTATTACGGCCATCAATGCTTGTGTAAGAGGCATTAATAATGCAGCAAACATAGATTTATTCATATATCCATCTACGTTTCCATTAAGGTCCCAATGAGTTGGAATCTTCTCTGGTAAAGATGGATACATAATTAAAGATAATACTGTACTTATTAATATCATAATTACTGGGACTAAAAACCATCCTTGAGATACAGTACTGTTTTTCGCCCTATCTCTACTAAACTTAGTATCTATAACAACTACTCTTCCTTTCAGCTTATCCCATTCTTTTTCTTTCTTTAGTTCTTTTGACTTTTTATTCCATCTTATATATATTAAAAAAAGTATTCCTATATAAAGAAATACAGACAATGTAAATATATGAATATTATCTATATAATATATTAAAAGAGAAATGATAACCAAAACAGGTATTCCAACAATAAGATTTTCCCTTTTAAATCCCTTAATAATGTTCTTAACCTCATCTGTTTCCATCTTTTCTTCTGGTATTTTCACTCCAAGAAGTATATTTTTTCTTGTTATTCTAGGCATTAATATTTGCATTATAAGCAATATCAATAATACAACTGAATTAAATAATACCATAACTATCCTCTCAGACATGCTGTCACCCCCATACTATCTATCTTCTTTATCTTTCAGTTTGTCATAAAATCCACTACAAAGTTTTAAAAATTCATCTTTTTGGATTCCCCTATTTTTACTATCTGCTATTAAATAGTCTAATTCATTTTGAAGTATATTCATATAATCATCATTGACCTCTGGTAATCTATCCTTTATCATAGCCCCTTTTCTTCTATCAATAATCAAATATCCTTCATTTTTTAATATATTATATGTCTTATTTACAGTGTGAAGATTGATTCCAATATCTCCACCTAATTGCCTGACTGAAGGGAGCTCTTCTCCCAATTCTACTTCACCAGTCGCTATGCCTATTATAATCTGCCGTCTTAGCTGTTCATATATTGGCATTTCTGACTCAAAGTCTATTTTAAGTAACATAGTTTTTCATCCTCTCAAATTGTTATATATATTATATAACGATTCTTTTACCAATACAAGAAAAAACCTCTTGAGCTAATCAAGAGGATAATTTCTATAAAAATCTACTCTCTCCTCTAAAGTAGGATGAGTATAATACCATATCTTAAATATATTACTTGGTCTAGGTAATCCTAAACTCTCCTTATATAATTTTTCCATGGCAGATATAGCTGATTCTCTGTCTCTTGTAAGCATTATTTCATAGGTATCTGCTTCAATTTCCATCTCCCTTGAGAGATAATTTGTAATTGGCGACCCAATAAAAGAATAAAAATTAAGAACCAAAATTAAAAGTGGTATTGCTGCTATATCATGAAGTTTTCTAATACCAAAGGTTCCATTTGATAAGTTGAGTATCCAAGTAGCAGTAATATAAACTAAAAATAGTAATAATACAGTACCTAAGCTGCTAAAAATAATATTCTTCCAAATATGCCCTTTCACATAATGACCTATTTCATGAGCCGTTATACTAAGAACCTCTTTTTCCTCTAGATTATTGATAGTCGTATCCCAGAGAACTATTCTTTTTGAATGAAATATCCCGGTCATATAGGCATTCATAGTTTTAGTATCTCTACTCTTATCTACCTTATATATTTTTGCATCTTGTATATTTGCCTCTTGAAGTAGTTCCGTTATTTGTCTTCCTAATTTTTCATTTTCCATGGAGGTATATTTATTGAATATAGGATCTATAACAAAAGGAGAAATAAATACCATAAATATAATAACAGGTATAGCTAAAAATGATAGTTGTAACCACCAAATCTTAGGACTTCTATACATAAGATAAAATGGAATAAATATGAAAAATGAAATAACTAAATCGTTTATCAAAAAACTTTTTAGGGCAACCTCAATCCATCTTCCAAAGGTCTGATTAGATAGCCCATATTTATGCTTTAAGTAGAAAGAACTATAATAATCTAAAGGAAGATTTACTAAAAACATTATGGTAAAAAAAATAATTCCATATAGTAATCCTGTGAAAAATAAGGATCTATTATTATCTACATAATACCTTATTCTATAGGATAATCTAGATGTCAAAAATAATAAAGGTATAAGGAATTGAAGAACTAACCTAATGGCCCATACTTTTAAGCTGTCCTTTCTGAGATTATAAGCATTCTCAGGCAAATCTGGATATTCTGTTCTTATTTTATTCATATTTATATATTCACTAACTAAAACACCCCCAATAAAAGCTAATAAAAATATAAAAAATAAAATAATTATCAACTTTAGTTTACTATTCATAATATCACCCCTATCAGTATCTTTATCCTTTAATAATAGTTATTCTAAATTACTCTAGTTTATGATTCCTTAATTGTCAAACTCTTTTCTTTGAATTTGACCCCATTCATTTTGTTTTCTTTTATAACCTACAAATGCTTTTGCTCTCCACCATGTAGTCAACTGTCTATATCCAAAATTTTCAACAATTGCATAAAATACCATCTTTAAATAATCTCCTACCCTATTATATTTCATAAAATTATACTCTTCTAACATAACTGAAGCTAAAGACAAAAATACTCCATATAGTACTGAAATTATGAAAAATATAATTGCAAACTCATAGCTTAATAATCCTAAGAAATATGATGCAATAACCGTTACATATCCCAATACTTCAATAATAGGACCTATCATTTCAACTAGCCAATAATATGGTATAGCTAAAATACCTATAAATCCAAACCTTGGATTTAAAAACATATCTTTATGATTAATCAAAGAATCAATTAAACCTCTATGCCATCTAATCCTTTGAATTTTTAGAGAATTAAAGCTTTCAGGCGCTTGAGTCCAACATACAGGATCAGGTACAAATACTATATCATAATCTATTTTTTCTTCTTTCAAATACTTATGGACTTTTATAACAAGCTCCATGTCTTCACCTATGGTATTTTCAGCATAACCGCCAACCTTCAAAACTATATCTTTTTTAAATACCCCAAATGCTCCAGAAACTATCAGCAAACTATTTAGCTCAGACCAACCCATTCTTCCAAATAGAAATGCTCTTAAATATTCTACGGTTTGTAATATTGCTATAGGTTTTTTAGACAAGGAAACCTCCTGTATAAATCCACTATTTATCTTTGATCCATTTACTACTCTAACAATTCCACCAGTAGCAACTACTCTATCGGGTTCATCTATAAAAGGTCTAACCACCTTTATTAAAGAGTTTTTTTCTAATATGGAATCTGCATCTATTGCTGTAAATAAGGGATATTTACATATATTAATACCTACATTTAATGCATCTGCCTTTCCACCATTTTCTTTATCAACCACTGTTAAATTGGGTACTCTAGAAGACAAATAAATCCCTCTAACTTCTTTTGTGTTTATATTTTTTCTATATGGACTATCTAGTTTTTTTAAATCAAAAGCTTTTCTAAGTGTATCCAATGTATTATCTTTTGAACCATCGTTTATAACAACTATTTCAAACTTATTATATTCTATACTTAATAGGGACTCTATATTATCTACTATAGTTTTTTCTTCATTACAGCATGGAACAAGTATAGATACTGGTGGTACATAAATAGACGCTATCATCTGATAGTATGGCCAGTTCTGTAACTTATATCTATATTTTCTTATTCCTCTTACAGCTAATAATATTAATATAGTGTTAAAGATATTTATGAATATAAAATAATATAACGCAAAATTATTATAACCTAAAATTAAATTTGTAATGATTATCCTAAGATTCAACTAAAGCTCCCCCATTTATTGATTTCTCATAACTAACTATATTATTAAAAATATAATCATACTTTACATATGCTTTGATTCTATCAAATAAGCTATATAGTTCGATTTCTCTTTGAAGTATACCCCAAGCCCTATCTTTTGCAAATTTATCAGAGCTATATAACATTTCTGAAAGTGCAACTACACCATTTTCTCCTAACCTTAATAAACTCTCAGACGAATTAAACCTAACAAACCAATTCAAATCTTCTACCATCTTTTTTAAAATCATAATTTCTTCATGCCCGCAATCATTATATTCACCAAGTGCCTTTGCAAGAAATGCTCTTACTTCCCATTCATCATCATCTTTTAACATTTTTATATCAGATATAATATCTTTACAATCTAAATAACCAATTTCAATAACAGCCTTAAGTCCTGATATCTTTAATTCCTTTTCGCTAGAGCTAATTGCTTGTCCAATATAAGGAAATACTCTTTTATCCTTTCTATTACCTAAAGCTTCTAAAGCCAATACCCTCTTAAAAATATCTGTACCTTCTAAGTATTCTTTCATTTTCGGATAAATATCTTCTTCATATATGAGAGATATCAAACCTAGGATTCTAGACTTCATGATAAAATCATCAACTCTTAATATATCAATTATTATGTCTATATAATCAATTCCACCTACTAGTATTAATGCTCTACATATAACATAGGATAATTCTTTGTTTGACCTATCTATATTATTTATGAGCTCCTTTGCAGCCTCTTTAGCTCCTATTTCTCCCAGAAAATATGCTGCAATTGCCTTTCTTGCCTCTGAACCATTATTCAAATACTCCATCTCAATTTTTACTAGTCCAACTTCTCTAGCAATTTCTAATAATCTATCTTGTTGATTCTTATTACTTCTATTAAGAGATTCTAATAAAACTGATTTAAAAATTAAAAGTTCTCTTCTTGTACTTATCTCTGGAATATCTTCTATATTATTTGATATGAAGTCCTCAATAATGTTTTCATAATATCTTCTACTCTTTTCATCCTTTTTTCCTATCTTCTTATCTAGAATCTTATGTATAAGTAAAAATATAAACATTATTATATTTAATAACAA
This sequence comes from Tissierella sp. P1, assembly GCF_002266425.1. Lineage (GTDB taxonomy): Bacteria > Bacillota > Clostridia > Tissierellales > Tissierellaceae > Tissierella > Tissierella carlieri. Next base: position 31,460 of record NZ_NPMN01000002.1, on the reverse strand, counting down.
TAATGTATATACTCCATAGATCACAAATTGAATTTTAAAATTCATAATATTCATCCCCTTATGTGATATAATGTAGTTAAAATATAACTCATTATATATTCCCTTTAATAATATTTCAAAACAGAATAATTATCAAGTTTGTAAAAGGGTATATATTAAAAAAATTAGCAAAGAGGGGATGCTTTATGAGGAAAAAATCTATTATTTTAATTAGTATCTTTATTTTACTACTTATCTTTTCTTTTAAATATCTTAAAAAACAGCCATCTGAAGTATATTTAAATAATGGAGTTAATTTCTCTAGTAAAGTAAGTGGAAATAGATTCCAAGTGTTAAAAGATGGAGAATGGCAAGATATACTTATCAAAGGTGTAAATATCGGAATGACAAGACCTGGAAAATGGCCTGGAGAAGCTGGAATATCTAAAGAAGAATATTCTAGATGGTTTCAAGCTATTGGAGAGATGAATGCCAATGCTATCCGTACATATACCATCCATCCCCCGGAATTTTATAAAGAATTGAAAAGGTATAATGAGAAACATGAAAATAAAGTTTACTTATTTCAAGGAGTTTGGATAGATGAGGAACCATTAGAAGAGACATTAGATGCATTTAAATTAGATAATATGCTACCCTTTAAAGAAGAGATAAATAGAATTGTAGATGTAGTTCATGGAAATATAACTTTACCAGAAAGACCTGGACATGCCAGCGGGAAATATACTGCCGATGTATCTCCTTATGTAATCGGATGGATTTTAGGAATAGAATGGTATCCATATATGGTAGATAACATGAATTCTACTAGAATGGACAAAGGAGATTATGATGGAAATTTTGTATATACAGAAGGTGCAAAACCTTTCGAAAATTGGTTAGCTGATATAATGGATCATACTCTAACATATGAAATGGAAAAGTATAAATGGCAAAGGCCTGTTAGCTTTACAAATTGGGTAAGTACAGATATGTTAAAACAGTCTTATGAACCTTTGGAACAAGAAGATATAGCTAGTATAAATCCCAATGTAATTAAACTTAAAAATATAGAAACTGGATATTTTGCTTCTTATCACGTATATCCTTATTATCCAGACTTCTTAAACTTTGATCCAAAGTATACTAAACATATAGATCATAGAGGCAAAGCAAATAATTATGCTGGTTATTTGCAAGATCTTATCAAAGCCCATGAAATACCTGTTTTAATAGCTGAATTTGGTATTCCCAGCTCTAGGGGTATGACTCATGTAAATGTTCACGGCTGGAATCAAGGCTTTATATCAGAAGAAGAACAAGGAAATATAGTAGCAAATCTATTTGAAGATATCGTCCATGAGGGCTATCTAGGTGGAATTATATTTACTTGGCAAGATGAATGGTTTAAAAGAACTTGGAATACAATGGATTTTGATAATCCCGATAGAAGACCTTACTGGTCCAATGCTCAAACTTGCGAACAACAGTTTGGTATCTTAGGCTTCGATAGATATAAAATCAGGGTTGATGGAGATATGAAGGATTGGAAAAAAAATAAAGCCAAGCCAATCTATACTTCTGATAAAAAAAATACTGATAAAATCAAAAACGTATATATGGATCACGACGAGAGATATGTTTATTTTGCCATAGAATATAAGGATTTAACCTCTACTTCCTTAGATACATTGATTTTCTTAGATACAAATCCTGAACAAGGTAATACAACAAATCCCTACAATCAAAACATCTTAATGGAAAGTGACTCAGAATTTATAATCCAAATTAAGGACATAGGTGATTCAAGAGTTGTAGTAGATAGCTATTATGATTCCTATTATTATCAATATGGGAAGTTATTAAATATGTTACCAAGTAACCCTTTATTCGAAAATAAAGATAATGGATTATATAATCCTATAAAACTAGCTTTAAATAAGGAAATAGTTATACCAAAAACAAAACAAAAAATACCATTCAATGATTATGAAACAGGACTATTAAGACATGGTAATGGGAATCCTGATTCACAGGATTATGATTCTCTTGCAGACTATTATGTAAATAAAAAAGAGAATTTAATTGAAATAAGAATCCCTTGGCTTCTTATAGGCTTCACAGATCCTAGTACTAAAGAGATTATGGGTGATATATATGTAGATGGATTGGAATCAAGAAAGAATATTGATGGAATTAAAGTCGCTATAGCTACATTTGATACAAAAAAACCTGAGTTCTTTGATTCTTTTCCTAGACTAAAAGATGGAAAGATACCTAGTAATGAAATATATCTATATACTTGGGATGAATGGAATGAGCCTATTGTGGAAGAAAGACTTAAGAGATCATATTATATATTGAAAGATAAATTTAGTAAATTTGAAAAATAACTTCCTTTCTGCCAAATTCCCCCATTTCTGTAAAATATTGAAAGTTTTTGTATTTTTATATATAATGAAAATATCATACATAAAGGGGGTGTTTTCATTGTATAAAATCGAAGTAAATGAAAGTAAAAAAGCATTTATTGTAATAGTAGATGGATTTATACAAGAGGAAGAAGGAATGCAATTCTTAACAGACTATAAGAGTAATGTTTCTAAAGTAAATCCTAAGGAATATTCTATGATTATAGGCGGAGAAAATTTAGTTGTTTCAAAGCAAGAAATGCTTCCAGTTCTAGGACAGGCTATATCCATGTACATGGATACTGGTTTTAAAAGATACTTTGGAACTTATCCTAAATCAGCTATAGCAAAAGTTCAACTTTCTAAAATTGTAAAGGAGAAAAACTTTGATGTAACATTCAAAGATTCTGTAAGTGAAATACTTGAAATCCTTTAAAAAAATTCCTCCATATGGAGGAATTTTTATACTCTATAGAGTAAAGCTGTCATTGAATATCCTATACCAACTGTACAAAATATAATATAATTTGAGTCATTAATCCTATTTAGATTATAAGCCTCATTTAATGCAAAAATGGGACTTGCTGATCCAGTATATCCATATTTATCTGCAATAAATGTATATTTATCTTTAGGATTCTTTACCTCTAATAGTCCCAGCGTATTCTCTATATCTTTTAAAGAAAATTGAGAAAATATAAAATGACTAATATCACCAACTTCTAGACCATTTCTTTTTACTAGCTCTTTTATTAAATAGCTCCATTTTTCTGTAAAAAAGCTAACATCATGAGAAATAAACAAAGCTTTCTTATCCTCTACATCAATATCTTCATTTAATATATTACTCATTCCACATACTGGAAGACGCATTTTGTCATTAAGAAAAGATTCTGTTAAATATATAGAATCTATTATTCCACTATTATCTTTCACCTCTTCTTTTCTAAGGATTAAGCATGCTGCCCCATCCCCAGATGTAGCTCTTATTACTGCATCATCTTCTCTTGAGAAGAAATTCATCATTTGTCCTCCTAAGATAATAGTTGTTTCTATATCTTTTGAGGCCATCATATATTTTCCTGCATAATCCATTGCGCTAACCATAGATAAGCAGTTATTATTAAAATCAAAAATATTATTTGCATTTACTGTTCCTAATTTACTATGTAAAATTAGTGAATTTGAAGGAGCTAAATATTCAGGATTATCAGAAGCAAAAATTAACATATCAATGTCTTCTGGTTTTATGCCTGCTTTTTTAATAGCTTGCTGTCCTGCTATAACACACATTTCTATAATATTCTCATTCTTTGTCTTATAAAGCTGATTTCTTCCTAGAGTCTCCATCAATCCTCTGACATCAATTCCTTTAGAATCAAAGTTCTCTAATATCTCTTCTTTTGTAATCTTATTTTCTGGATGATAGATTGAACTTGATAAAATTTTTATGCCTTTCATTAAATGTCCTCCTTAGAATCTATTTATCTGCTATTTTTAATTTTACCATATTTTTCCTGGAACGTACTAGTGTCTTTAGTCCTATAGAAAAATCTAATACCTAGTATAAAAAGATAACCAATAAACTAACTATTGTTTTAGTCAGTCTATTGGCTATTTCTGATATCAAACTACTCCTATAAATCTATTTTCTTTTCTATTAAATATCCTGTAGTTAAAAAAGCACCTATGCTAATTACTATCAATGATAAAACACCAAATATATTTATATATGCATCAAAATTATTTCCAAATACTATCACTTGACCCATAGTAACGTTTGATAAAAAGTTTAATTCATAAGAATGGAATATCTTAAAACTATCTAAACTCAAGAAATATGGAATTGCTTCACTAACACTGTACATTAAATAACTAGATAGAGAACTTAATATTATAAATATTATAAACCATAGTCCACCAATTTTCTTGTTTCTTACACTTACACGACTTAAAGCCATTGAAAAATAAATTAAAATTAAAGTCATTATAGCTGACAACCCAGACACTATTCCTACAGATAAAAAACTTGAATTTACCATTCTAATTGCTTCTTTTATAAAGTTTACAAAGTCTGACCACTGAGGACCATAAAGAATCATAGCAAATAATAAATTATATAAAACTATTGAAACACCTAAGGTTGTAAACCAAATAATTGCTACTATTAGCTTTGCTCCTAATATTTTATTACCTGTAAGGGGCAATGTAAATGTTAAATATCCTCTATCTTCGTATAATTCTTTTCTAAAGGAACCTATAATCTGAAAAAATGCAGTTAGAAAAGCTCCAAATATGACTAACATAGATATAACTAACATAAATGCTCCGAAACCTCTAATCTCTGTTCCTGAACCCGTCATATCAAATTTTATTTGTTTAGATATATTAAGTTGTATAATAGTTGAAGCAATTAATACTATTGCTATTATACCTAATATAAATTTATAACTTCCTTTTATTTCATATTTCATATATTTTCTCATTTTACCCCTCCTATTCTCCAAATATTTCTTTATAAAGGTCATCTATTTGCATACCTTTTTCTTCTCTTAAAGTTTCAGCATTGCCTTCTAAATAAACTTCTCCTTCTCTCAGAAACACTACATCATCAAAAATATTTTCCATATCTCTAACTAAATGAGTGGTAATAAGCATTGTACTTTCTTCATTATAATTCTTTATTATTGCATCGAGTATCTGATCTCTAGCTACTGGATCTACTCCTGCAATAGGTTCATCCAACACATATACTTTAGCATTTCTTGATAAGACTAAAGTAAGATTTAGTTTTTCTGTCATCCCTTTAGAAAGGGAATTTATCTTCATATTTCTATCTAATTTCATAAATTTTAATAATTCATAAGCTTTATTTTCATCAAAATCATTATAAAAGTCTTTTAAAAATTAATAGCTTCTTGTATATTCATCCAGTTGTATAGAAAATTTCTATCTGGTAAATAGGATACTATGGATTTCGTATAGACTCCTGGTCTCTTTCCATCTATTAGTATCTCACCTTTAGATTCTCGAAGTATACCTGTAATAATTTTTATCATAGTGGTTTTTCCACTACCGTTAGGTCCTAGTATCCCAACAACTTTTCCTTTTTTAATATCTAAAGATACATTATTTAATGCCTTTTTATTAAAATAAGATTTAGTAAGTCCTTTGATTTCTATAATATTTTCCATTATTTCGCCTCCCTTGCACTTTCATTAATTAACTCTATAATTTCCTCTGGAGTAAATCCTAAGGATTTCATATCTGTAATAAAAGACTTTATCACATTTGAAGCCATATTCCTTTTTAAATCTTTTATTACTCCTTTGTCCTCTATAACAAATGTACCCATACCTCTTTGCGTAAATACTAGATTTTCTCTTTCAAGTTCTTGATAAGATCTTTGTATAGTATTTGGATTTACTTTAAGTTCTGTAGATAATTCTCTAACTGATGGCAATTTGTCTCCCCCCTTTAATTCCCCTACTACTATTCTCTTTTTAATCAAATTCATAATCTGAGTATAAATTGGTAAATTATCATTAAATATCATTTATTTCACCTCACTCATTATTGTCTTAGTGTATTAATTACATAGTACACTAAGTTTCTTTATATGTCAAGAGTTATTTATTAGAATTTTATGATTCCCCTGGCAACAAAAAAATAAGCCTCTTTAGGCTTATTTTATATCCATTCCACCAAACATGACAAAACATTTAATTTTCAATAAAGGTGCATCTGGATCTCCATTATATCTTGTTTTATTACTCCATCCTCCTAGTAAAGGAAAGCCTGTTACTTCAACTCTCCAGCCATCTGGTACAAAAATTTCTACTCCTGCCATTATAGCATTTACTTCTATATGAGCCTCATTGTTATAGAGCTTTGCCCCTCTTAGATCTATGTCAATACCACCCATTACAGCAGTAGCTCTGCCTCCCTTAAACTCTTGTGATTGATTATTTGTTTCTATCCCAGACATCATTACAAAGGCATCAATGGTATCTTCTAATGTTATATTTCTGTTTGAACTCCATGAATTATGACTAGATTCGCTTGAATCATTGCCAGTTGTGATTTCTACAAATCCACTTCTAGAAAAAATAATTTTCAGTCCTACTAAAATTAATACAATAGGACCTATTAATCTATAAAGATTTATATCTACTAAATCTAATCTATCAATTTGAATCATTGCACCTATAATTATCATTATTGTATTACCAAATTTAGATGATTTTCTATCTAAAAATCCTAATAAGCCTACTAAAATTAATATACTAGGCCAATAAAGACTAAATATCTCACCAAAAGAGATAATAGCAAACTGATCTAACAAAAACCCTGCACCAATTAATATTAGAATAATACCCCAAAAATACTTACCATTCATTTTTCAACCCCCTTTTTAGTGAATAATTAATAACTAAAAGTGAATAGTTAAATTCAACTAATAACTAATGGTGAATAGTGAATAGTTTAGAACTTAAAAGCTATGAAGTCTTTTAATCTTTTCAACTATTAATTATTCGCTCTTAACTATTCACTACTTTTACCTATTCACTATTCACTATTCACTTTCACTATTCACTATTCACTGATTTTTTTTGATTTTTCTGCACATACCCTCATTGCTTCAATAATTGCAGACCTAAACCCCATCTCCTCTAATTTGGCTACTGCTTCTATTGTTGTTCCCTTAGGGGAGCATACATTATCTTTTAATTCACCTGGGTGAATTTCTGTATCCAAAACCATCTTAGCTGCACCAAGTACCGCTTGAGCTGCCATCTTATATGCTTGTTTCCTTGGTATACCTTGCAGTACTCCTCCATCAGCCATGGCTTCTATCATCATATATACATACGCAGGAGAAGAACCACAAAGAGCAGTGAATCCATCCATTAAGTTTTCATCCAAAATCTCAGTTCTTCCAAAACTATTAAATATACTTATAATTTCTTCTCTCATCTCCTCATCTATTATTCTATCATCAAAGGATAAAGCTGTTACTCCTTCTCCTACCATGGCTGGGGTATTAGGCATAGCTTTAACTACTAATATATCTTTACCCAAATTCTTCTTCATATAATCTATGCTAATACCTGCCGCTATAGTAATAACTATAACTCTTTCCTCTATCTCATTCTTTATTTCTTCCAATACTAATTCATGCATATAAGGCTTTACTGCTAATATTAAATAATCTGATTCTCTAGCAACTTTTTTATTATCTAAAGTAACATTAATTCCATAATCCTTTTCTACTTTTTCTAAAGTTTCTTTGGTTTTCGCTGACACTATTATTCTTTCTGGTGCAATTAAATTTGATTTTATCAGCCTCCTATCATTGCCTTTGCCATATTTCCGCATCCTATAAATCCAATAATTTTATTCATTCTATAATACCTCCGTAAATTCACTATTTACTATCCTTTTCTACTAATATATCACACTTCTAGCAAATTTAGTAAGAAAATCAGCTATAGACCCATTTTTTATTAAGTCCTATTAATTTGTAAATCCATTGACAAGGTTGTCTATTTGTGAATATAATAACTTATAGGATATTCTATTTTAACAAAGCTAATAGAAAGTTTTCCTTTTCAATGAGGTGATTTTATGAATAAGATAAAACTTTTATCTATATTTCTAATTATATTAGCTATTGTTGTACTCAGTTTCAATATTAAATATATCAAGCTCGACAATAAATACTTGTCTGAAATAAAATCCCAATTTAACAACTTTCTTTATAAATATAATGATTTCACCGATGAACTACCTGTAATAATTCATAAAAATGATAATAATCCCTGTGAATATCTATCTTCTATAGACAAAGATAAAGCAGTTGAAGATGTAGAATACTTATTTAGCTTGTTAAAATTTGGTTATTCGGGCTATGAATTTTTTGGAGGAGATAACACCTTCATCTCTGCTAAAGAAAATATTCTCTGGTCTGTAATAGCCTTAGATGGTGATGATATATGCGTAGACAAATTTCTAGATATTATCTATTCAGAGCTTAATTTCATACAAGATGCTCATTTTGACATAGGAAATTATAAGCTATGTAATTATACTAAATATTTTAGTAGCAGAAAATTTACATTTCATAAGGATGGTATTGGCTTTTATACTATTATAGATGACACATTATTTTATCTTAAAAGTATCAATGACAAAGAACCTTGAGATTATATTAAAAAATCCTTGGACGAGGATGGTAATATAGTATATAAACTTGGAATTCTATCCGATACAAATGATGTTTCAATATCTCTACAACTTCTATTGGAATCTAATGGATATACAAGAAAAGAAAATGTAAGTCTATTTGAATATCTGCCAGTAGCAAAAGATAAGACTAATAGCTATAGATATTATGAAATAGATAATATTCCTATATTGGAAGTAAATTGTTTATGTAGGGTTACTCCTGAAGATAATACTATTGAGGATTTTATAGAAGATAGTAAGAAGTTAAAAGAAAAGGATAATATAATTATAGATTTACGAAATAACAATGGCGGCAGCTTAATTAGTATGGAGGAATGGTATGAAGGCTTTACTGGAACAAAGCTTAGAAAAGATATAGTTGAGTCAGGCCTATATACGAATACAAGCATTAGTCTATCTAAAGATAAATTTGAATCAAAGAAAAATGAACCTGATGATGTGAAGGATAAATGTCTAGAAAAAATATCTAGTTATGAAGATGAAGAATATTATCCAGGTTGGAGTCCTATAGAATATGAAGATTTTAGACCTGTGGAAAATAAAGCAAATATATTTATACTAGTAGATAAAAATACATCTTCTGCTGCAGAATTTTTTACCTATTATTTAAAAAAATTAGATAACGTAACTATAGTCGGAACTAATACAAATGGTTGTATGCTGACAGGAAACTGTAACTCTACTTATCTTCCAAATTCTAATATACCTATAAATATATCTCATAAGATATATTTAAATAAAAATTTTACTAATATTGATGGTTTAGGGCTTTCTCCAGATTTATGGATAAAACCAGAGCAATCTTTAGATAGAATAGTTAAATATATAAATAATATATAAAGATACCTCGACTCTTTTATAGTCTGAGGTATCCTTATTCTACCTTCTAATTTTTTGTGCCATGGGATCTGATAAAACCTCGTATCCTCCCATACTGGCCGCCGTTATCATAAGTGCATTGATGATTGAAACAATTATCCCTTGAATGCCATTAGAACTTCTTGCAAATATAAAAGTAAGTATCAAAGCTACAACAAATGCATATAATCTCACCATTGAATCTCCGAATTTCTTTTTTACTATGGATTTAGTAAATTGGACTATGACTGTCACCGCAGTCGTCAGACCTACAAAGGTCCTTAAAATATCCACACTCATAAAATCATTGAACAATTGAGCCCCCTCCCCGAATTGCATCTTTATATGATTTTATGATTATAATAAAGAGGATATTCCTATTAATCTCTCATTCCATAGATTTTTCCAACTGGTAAAGTAAACATCAATCCTACTCCAGGCTTTTCCATGTCTCCTAATATTTCCTTAACAGCCTTAACAGCATCATTTAATACATTTTCATCTTCAATAACAGTAAATATGGTTTTATTATATGGTCTCGAATCATCAAGCAAGTTTCTTAATGCTCCAAAAAATGGTAGATCCTTACCGCCATTAGTTAATGCACTTCCCATACCTTGACTATCTAATATAGTAGCTCCCCTTACACCCACATCTACAAATGCATCTAGAATTTCATCTAAATATTCAACTTCATTAAGGACTAAAAATAAAATATTCATATTCTCACCTATCCTTTCCAGTTTAAGCTGTTATTTGCCTCTTACTCTTTTTTCTTGACATACCATCTACTTCTCCGGCCTTTGTAATTGCAATTTTGGCTAATATTGGTCCTACTATTTCATATACTAATACACTAAATAATATTACTGTAATTATACCATCACTAAGATGGGGCAATTCCTTTCTAACCACCATAGATAATCCTATGGAAATTCCACCTTGAGTAAGTAAGCTCATACCCAAATACTTAACTATTTTTTCCTCAGAACCTACTGCTTTTGCCCCCAAAGTTGCCCCTATATATTTACCAGTTGCTCTGGCTATAATATATCCGATCCCTAATATTCCTACGGTAAACAATACCTTAATATTTAAACTGGCTCCGGCAATAGTGAAAAACAAAAGATTAACAGGCGGAGTAAATTCATTAATTTCATTAAATACTCTATGTGCATTTCGTTTTAAATTAACTAAAGTAGCTCCTACCATCATACATGTAAGTAAAGGAGAAACATTAAAATAATTAGCAGCTCCAGTGCTCAGTAAAATAAATCCTATGGTCATAATGAGCAATTCTTCATTATGTTTTGCTTTCTTTACTACATAAGCCATTACTACACCTATTACAAATCCCAATAGAATAGAACCCATTATTTCCAATAAGGGATTCATAATAATTTGTACTATTGAGTACTGCGCCACCCCTGAGAACATCTTTGCCAATGATAAACAAACACCAAATACCATAATACCTACAGCATCATCAAGAGCCACTATCGGCAGAATAGTTTTAGTTAAAGGTCCATTTGCCTTTAACTCTCTAATAACCATTACAATACCTGCTGGTGCAGTTGCAGCAGACATACTAGCTATCATCAGACTAAACTCTATAGTTTGATTAAGTAGAAAATACATCATTAAAAAAACCACAGTAAAGGCTCCTATTACTTCAGCTATTGTTATTAATAATACATCTTTTCCTACTTTTTTCATATCCTTTATTAAAAATTCATTTCCAATGGAAAATGCAATAGCTGCTAAAGCCATTTCATTAATAATGTTAAAAGATTCAATATCAGTTAAATTTACTAAGTTGATAAATGATGGTCCAATTATTAAACCAGCAACTATGTACCCTGATACATTAGGAAGCTTAAAATAATTAGCTACTCTTCCTCCCACAATACCTACTAAAATTATTATACCAAGCTTAAAAAGCAAATCCAATTAGCCATTCCTCCTCATTTATTTTTTTGTTTATTATATAAACTCTTTCGAGATAGTTAAAATTAAATCCATACAATTTTCAAATTAAACCCATACACATTATACAATATAACAAAGGCCTCGTCAAAGTATAAAAAGCCTTTATTGAAAATCACTTAAAGTCAGGTTTATATTAATAAAAAATAGAACTTTCCTATTTGTTATAACAAAAAAAGATAAGTAAACTTAATTACTTATCTTTTCAATCAAATATGTCTATATTGATTAAGCTCTTATAGTTAATTTTTTCTTTAGCCAATCTTTTCCTTCTAATATTCTAGTCACCATCATTGCTGCAACTGTATCTCCAGTTACATTTATCATCGTTGCTGGCGGGTCTACAAGATACCCTATAGTTGCTATTATAGGAAACGCTTCCATTGGAAAACCATATAGATTTACTATGAGCATTTCACCTATTAATCCTCCACCTGGAACTCCTGACATTACTACCCCAGATAATACAGATATAATTATAGCAGTTACATAAGTACTCATACCCATGAAAGGTTTGCCATATATTCCAAATAAGAAGGATATCTTTAGTATTGCTGATAAACAAGAACCATCCATATGAGCTGTAGCTCCTATAGGTAATACAATATCTCTTATATCCTTTGGCACACCCATTTTTTCTGTTGTTTCTAAATTTACAGGAAGAGTTGCTATACTAGATTGAGTCGCCAATGATGTAATAACTACAGGAAATATATTTTTAAAGTAAATTCTTACTCCGTCTTTGCCTCCTGCATAATATGAATAAACGAAAAATGCTACAAAGAAGTATGCTATACAAATTGGATAATATACTATCATTGCTCTGGCATAGGAACCAAGTAGTTCAGGACCAAAATCACCTATTAGTGCAGCAAAGTAGGCTCCAAGCCCTATTGGTGCATAATACATTATAATTGAAACCATCTTTAAAAATACTTCTGATAAAATATTAAGAGTTTCCCCAAGTTTTTTTGTCTTCTCTCCTAAAAGACTTACACATATTCCGAAGAAAATAGAGAATATAATCAGTGGGAGCATATTTTTTCTAGAAATCAGCAATGGGAAATCCGTCACTGTTAAGGCTGCAACTATCTGATCGCCTGTGCTTAGTGGCTCTATATCTTCAGCCTCGGATAATTCAATATTAACTCCTTGAGCTGGTGGAAAAATCTTAACTGTAGTAATCATTATAATTGATGCAATAATTCCTGTAATTATAAAAACTAAAAGCATATTTCCAATAATTTTTCCAAGTCTTTTCATATCCACCATACTGGATACAGCAGATGAAATAGTTAAAAATACTAACGGCACTACAATTGTAAACATTAAATTTAGGAAAATATCTCCTAAAGGTTTTAGAACTGTAGCCTTTTCTCCTAAAACCAGACCAATAATACTACCTAAAATAATTGAAGATAGTAATATTAATGGAAATTTATAATTTTTCCAAATATTGCTTTTTTTCTTTCCCATGTCGGACCCCCTTAATATTTTATTTGTTTAATTCATTTACAAATTCTCCACTAGCTATATGAGTTGCACTACCAGTCATGAAAATTTTATAATTTTCCTCTAATTCTACAATTAAACTACCACCTTCAGTATTTACATTAACTTTGTTACCTAGCTTATGCAGAAGATTTCCTACAACTACAGAAGCACAAGAACCTGTACCACATCCTAAGGTTCTACCAGCCCCTCTCTCCCAAGTATAAATATTTATATTGCCATAATCAATGATTTTCACAAAGTTTACATTGGTTTTTTTAGGGAACAATGGATAATTTTCTATCTTTTTTCCTAAATCATTTATATCAATTGACTTTATATCTTCTACAAAAATAACTACGTGAGGTACGCCTACTGTTAATGCAGAAAATTTATAGTCTTCTCCGTCTATGGATATTATTTCTTCTATAACCTTTTCTTTATCCATCGTTATTGGAACTCTACTTCCTTCAAATATAGGTTCTCCCATATCTACTTTAATCATATTTGCCTTTCCTGATTCATCCGTCTCTATTGTAATATATTTTATGCCTGCTAAAGTTTCTATAGAAATAATTTTCTTTTTAAATATATCATAATCATAAATATACTTAGTAAAGGATCTGATCCCATTACCACACATTTCTCCTTGAGAACCGTCTGAATTATAATAAAGCATCTTTATATCTGCTATATTACTTTTCTTACATACCATAATACCATCTGCGCCAATACCAAAATGTCTATTACAGACTCTTAAAGCTAATTCATTATAATCTTTTTGAGTATCTTTTATCCCATTGAATAAGATAAAGTCATTACCTGCTGCTACATATTTATCAAATTTCATATATATCACTCCATTTATATGTAATAAATATATATAATAATATCACAATTTTTATATTGTATCTATACTTGATTCTATTACTCCTTAGGAAACATCAACATCTTAGTAAATCCATCATATCCTATAGTTGTATTTTCAAATACTCGAAGAGCATTTGACTTATATAGCTCTGGTTCATCAATAGAGGCACTAAAATGAGTAAGCAAAAGTTCTTCTACCTTCCTTCACGAGCTAGTTCTGCTGCTTCACTAAAAGTCATATGTTTATTCTTTATAGCCTTTTCCAAATCTTCATCATCACCATAGGTTCCCTCACATATAAATAAATTACTTTCATTTATAAAATTTGGAATTGTATCTATTGACCTTGTATCAGTTATATAACTCAATTTTATTCCTTTTCTGTCCTCTCCCAGTACCATGTTGGGAATATATTTTTTTTCGTTGTATATTACACTCTCACCTTCTTGAAGCCTTCCCCATATCTCCTTAGGTACTTGATTCAACCTCGCTTTCTCTGGATAAAACTTAGGTTTCCTTGTTACGTAAAAACTATAACCTATACATGGAGATGAATGGTCTAGCTCTAAGGTAGAAATAATAATATCATCATTAGAATATCCTTTACTATCTTGTCTTATTTCCATGCTCTCAGCCAATATATTAATACCTAAAGAAGTCCTAGGATTTTCTATTATATCTATACTATAGGGGAGATAGGGCATGGATGACATAAGCCCTCTTAGTACGTATTCAGTCCCCTTAGGCCCTATTATAATAATAGGTTCAGTCCTATTACTATTGCCAATAGTTGAAAGAAGCCCCGGTAATCCAAATATATGATCTCCATGAAAATGGGTTATACATATTATATCAATAGATTTAAATCCTGTTTTAAAATTCCTCATGGCTACTTGAGTTCCTTCTCCACAATCAATGAGGATTTTTCTCCCCTTATAACTTATAATCATAGAGGATAAAAACCTATTGGGCATAGGCATTCCACCTCCACTCCCTAATAAAACTATATCAAGCAATAGAATCTCTCCTTTGATAGCTAAAATAATTTTAATTATTCATTAGTATGCCCTATAATAAAGTCACCTATCATAATACCTAGGTGACTAATTTCTTTAGCTATCTTAACTTTAATATAGATAATTCCAAGATTTTTCAATCTCTGTTACAGTTTTAAGTAAATTGTCTTTTAGATAATCAAATCCTTTATAATCTAATCTTGAAGTTGGCCCTGAAATACTAACCGCAGCTACTATACTCTCTTCAGAATCCTTTATAGGAGCTGCAATACATGTAAGTCCATATTCGTACTCCTCTTTATCATATGAAACTCCTTCATTTTCTATATTCTCTTTTAACTCTAAAAATTTCTCTAGCTCAACTATTGAATTTATAGTTCTTGATTGTGGTTTATTACTATTAAAATATTGTCTCAGTTCTTCATCTGAATATCGGGAAAGATATAGTTTCCCCATGGCAGAACAATTTAATGGACTCACAGGTATAAGCTTTGATACTAGATAAAAATCTTCACCTTTTGCATTATATACAGTCATGACAAAATCTTCATATGGAATACCTAGATTTACACTTTCTCCCACTTCCTTTGCCAAGGAATCAATATAAGGAGTGGCAATTGTTGAAATATCAATATCTGATTTTACTTTTGAACCATATTTGATAAAGGACTTACCTAAGAAATATTTATCAGCATCACTTTTTTCTACAAATCCCCATTTACTCAATGTAAATAATATTCTATAGACAGTTGCCTTTGGAAGCTCTAATTCCTGAGATATTTGAGAAATACCTACTTTGTCAGTAGAATTATACATAAAATTTATTATTTCAAAAGCTCTATCTATCATTGGAATTATATAGCTATTGTCATTTTCCATAAAATTCTCCTTTACTAAAAATGTTGTCAATAAATTATATCATATGAGGAAAAATTTTACATTAATTTAAAATAATAATTTAAATTTAAAAAATATATTGAATTTTCTTGTGATTTAATATATAATCAAGTCAATCTTGAAACGCCGTTTCATAAAATAAAACATTAGAGGAGTGATTGACTTGAAAAGTTCTTATATTTCAAAAAGATATTGGAATTCCATATCTACACCCATGGGAGAAAGCACAAGTGCATTAGGAAAGTATCATGACCTAATTAACTTTAGTCTTGGAGATCCAGACCTTACTACAGATGAAAGGATTATAAAAAAAGCTTTTGAAGATGCATTAAACGGTCATACCCATTATACAGATTTCTATGGTGTACGAGAACTTAGAGAAGTTATTTGTAATTTTTATGATGAGGAATATAGTTACAAATTAGTAAAAGAAGAATGTATGATAACTACATCTGGTTGCCATGCAATGTGGTTAACATTAGAGGCTATTTTAGATGATGGTGACGAGGTCATAATACCATCGCCATATTTTACACCATATCCACAGCAAGTGAAATTAGCAAGGGGTATACCAGTATTTTTAGAGACCTTTGAAGAAGAAGATTTTCAACTTAACATAGATAGATTAGAAGGTTTAATAACAAATAGAACAAAAGCCATCATAATAAATACACCGAATAATCCAACTGGCACTTGCCTAACTAAAAAAACATTGGAAGATATAGCAGCTATTGCTAAGAAATATGATTTATTAATAATATCAGATGATATATACACCATATTTAGCTATGAGGAACCTTTTATACCTATTACTAGCCTCGAAGGTATGAGAGAGAGAACTATTACAATTGGATCTTTTTCTAAGGACTATGCAATGACAGGTTGGAGAATTGGATATGTCCTTGCTGAACCTTATATTATAAATATAATCAAGGATATAAATGAGAATAATGTTTTTACTGCTCCTTCAATTTCTCAGCAAGCAGCAATACATGCCATAGGACTTAGAAAAGAAATTCAACCACCTATGATTAAAGAATTTAAAGCCAGAACTTTTGCAGCATATGAAAGACTAAAACAACTTAAGAATATTTCAATACTACCACCTAAGGGTACATTCTATCTATTTCCAAATATAAAAGCTACAGGATTAACCTCTCAGGAAGTAGCTAATAGAATCTTAGAAGAAGCCCATGTCCTAGTTCTTCCTGGTACTTCCTTTGGTAATAATGGGGAAGGATATATAAGAATAGCAGTGACTGTTGGTGAAGATAAAATAAATGAAGCTTTTGACAGAATAGCTAGAATGAAAATATTTAAATAAGAGGTGATTTAATGAATATCAAGAAAAAAGTAGCTTTATGTGGCGTACCAGGCATGAATAAAGAAGATATAGAAAAAATGGAAAGATACATCAAAGAAGAATATGAAAATATAGAATTTTTATTCTTATCCGAAAATGTTTTAAAAAAGGAAGAATTAATTAAGAGATGCCAAGATGTTGAAATCTTAATTTCTTGGGATCAAGAAATGGATGATGAGATTTATGAAAAATTAAATCTAAGAGCATATTGTGCTGCTAGTACAGGATTCAATGCTGCAAATATAGAAGCTGCCACTAGAAATAAAGTATTAGTCACTAATGTAGTAGATTACTGTGTAGATGAAGTTGCTACTCATGCACTTATGCTGATGTTAGGATGTAATAAAAAACTCTATTCTATGATTCCCTATGTTAAGGATGGAAATTGGAATCTATCTATATTAGGAAAAATCAAGAGATTTGAAAATAGTACAGTAGGATTATTTGGTTTTGGCAGCATCCCTAAAGCTGTATCTAGGAAGTTAAGTGGCTTCGGTGCCAATATCATCTCATATGATCCTTTTGTAAGTGAAGAAGATATGAAATCATTAAATGTAACTAAAGTTGATTTAGATACTTTATTTAAAGAGTCAGATTATTTATCACTACACACTCCTTTATTAGATAGTACAAAGAATATTATCAATAAAGAAGTATTTAAAAAAATGAAGCCAACATCTTTTTTAATCAATACTGCAAGAGGAGGATTAGTAAATCATGAAGATCTTTATGAAGCACTCAAAAACAATTATATCCAAGGTGCGGGTTTAGATGTATTAGAAAATGAACCTCCTAAAGAAATTGACAAAATGATTATAGCCTTACCTAATACAATTGTTACTGCACATTCTGCTTATTTATCAGAAGAAGCTTCAGATTCACAAATACGGATTACAGCTGAAATAGCTGGAAAAATATTAAATTCAAGTCTTCCAAATAATGTTAGAAATCCTCAAATATTAGATGACATCGATTGGATAAATAAATAAGTTAATCAATATTAATCTTACACACCATTTATATAGGAGGTTTTTTACTAATGAATATTAATTTGATAGGTGTACCAATTAATTATGGATGTGATAGAGAAGGTGCACAATATGGCCCATCTAAACTTAGAGAAAACAATATTGTGGAATTAATTAAAAAATTTGGACATACTGTATATGATTTGGGAGATATACATATTCCGAAGATTTCTCCAAAGGAAAAATATAATGGTCATGAAAAAATGAAATATCTAAATCCTATAGCTGAAATATGCAATAATCTATCTCAACAGGTTTATTGTTCTTTAAATGCAGATTATCTTCCATTTGTCATGGGCGGAGACCATTCATTGGGCATCGGCAGTATTGCTGGAGCAAGTAAATATTTTAAAGAACTGGCTGTAATTTGGATAGATGCTCATGGTGATATAAATACCTATGAAACTTCTCCTTCAGGCAATATCCATGGTATGCCATTGGCAGCATCAATGAATATAGGACATCATACCTTGACAAATATCTACTATGATGGACAAAAGGTAAGACCGGAAAATGTCTATATTCTCGGTGGTAGAGATATTGATGCAGGTGAATTTGATCTAGCTGAGGAGCTTAATCTCAATATATATACTATGAATACAGTAAGACAAAGGGGACTTGATAATATATTAAAAGAAATAGTAGAAAAGATTAAATTTTCTAATGTAGATGGAGTACATCTAAGCTTTGATATTGATGTTCTTGATAAGTCAATTGTTCCCGGTACTGGTACAGCTGTAGAAAATGGCTTTAATTTAGAAGAGGGAAAGAAAGTCTTCACTAAATTCTTAGGAGAAGGATTTATAACATCAATGGATTTTGTAGAGTTAAATCCTTTACTTGATGAAGATAATGAAAGAACAGTTACAACTTGTATAGAGATACTAGAACACATATTTAGATTAATTTCATAATTAAAATATATATTGGGAGTGATATTGTGAATAACTGTAAGGAAAAACATATAAGTAATTCTAATATAAGTAAGTTCGCAATTCTATCGTTAATAGGAGGATTTTTATTTTTAGTTCCCATTAAGTATCAAGATGGATTCAATATTCCAGTAGGAATAATCATAGACTTAGTTAAATCCTATATCCATCAATATACAATGCATATAATGTTATTTTTAGTAACGGTAAATGCCTTTTTTTCTTTGGTGGCTTTTATTTTCAAACCCAAATTTATAATAGAACATAAATGGCTTAAACGAACATTAGTTACAACTCCACTATACTTAATTAGTAGAATACTCGGAGCTATAATTATGTTGGCTGTTTTTTTCCAAATAGGACCTGAGCAAATTATCTCACCTAGTACGGGTGGTACTATGGTAGATTTAACTAGATCATTAGTATCAATACTTATAGTAATATCTTATACTATGCCCTTATTAACGGATTTCGGAATAATGGAGTTTGTAGGAATACTCATTAAAGATTTTGTTAGACCCTTATTCAGAGTACCTGGTCGTTCTGCTGTAGACCTTATAACCTCTTGGTTAGGAGCATCAAATGCAGCAGTATTATTAACAGAAAAACAATATAATACAGGTTACTATTCGGCTAAGGAAGCCGCAATAATAATGACAAACTTCTCATTAGTTTCTGTACCATTTTGCTATATTATTGCTTCTATTTTAGATGTTCAACATTTGTTTACACCTTTTTATATTATTATTACAGCAGTAGGGTTTGCTTTAGCAGTTATAACCCCTAGGATTCCACCTCTAAATAAAGTTCCAGACAGTTATAATGATGAAACTGGGAAAATGGTAAATGAAGAGGTTCCAGAAGGAAAATCCAAGTTCCAATTTGCAGTAGAATCAGCAGCCTTGAGAGCTAAAAATTCAAATTTTAGTGATATAGTAACTCAGGGAAATGACATGTTATTTAGTGTAATATTTGGTTTAGCACCTATAATAATATCTTGGGGTACAATCTCCTTAATTTTAGTAGAATATACTCCAGTATTTAAAATATTATCCTATCCCATAGGTTATTATTTAAATCTATTGGGAGTAGAGCAGGCTTTTCAGGCTGCACCTGCAGCTTTAGTAGGATTTGCTGATATGTTTATACCTGCTTTGATACTAGCTCCCATGGAATCAGTTCAAACTAAGTTTATTCTAGGAGCTTTGTCTTTAGTTCAAATAATATATTTAACAGAAGTAGGTACAATAATAATTCAGTCTAAAGTACCACTGAAATTTAAAGAATTATTAATTATATTCCTAGAAAGAACAATTATCGCTATCCCATTTATTGTATTACTGACTAAAATATTTGTAAGATTTTAAGATATAGTAAAATAACCAGTTGAATGATAAATTCAACTGGTTGTTTATTTTAATTATATTTTCTCTTATCTCCAAATAATTCATCTTTAGTATACATAGCTATTTTATATATATGATCTGCAATTCTTTCAAGATGACCTATCATATCTATAAAGAGTACCCCCGAATCTACATTGCAAGTACCTTCATTAAGTCTTTTTATATGATTTTCTTGGAAAGTTTCGCTCATTTCGTCTACTTTATCTTCTAACTCAACGATTCTTTTTATAATTTCATTGTCTCTTTTTCTAAGGGCAATAATAGTATTATTAAATAGTTCAATAACAACTTTCTCTAGTTCCTTTAATTCATTTATAGCACTGTCCGTAAATGAAAGATTACCATCTATCTTCTTATTACATAAAGAAGATATTTCAATAACTCTATCCCCTGATCTTTCGATATTGTTAATACTGCTTATCATAGCTGGAACCATAAGAGACTGACTTTCAGTCAATTCCCTTCTTGAGATTTCTACTATATATCTTGTTAAATCCTTTTGCATTTGATTTATATCTGCCTCATTATCTACTACCTCAGTCATCTTCTTTCTATCATCTGTATACACTATATCCATAACATCTAAAACCATTTCTTTCAAAACCTCAGTACCCCTAATAATTTCAGACCTTGATGCCTCTAAGGCCGCTACTGGTGTGTCTAGAAGTAGTTTATCTAAATATATTTTTCCATTACTATGATCTCCTTTTCTCTTTACAATTTTATAAAGAAAATCAACATAGTATTTTGTAATAGGTAGAAATATTAGAGCACTTAACAGATTAAACAATGTATGAGAGTTTGCAATGTATACAGATATATCTGCATTAGCATGTAAATAATCAGTTGCAAATATTACTATTTTCATAAATAATGGTAAAGTTATCCAAGTTAATACAACTCCAAATACATTATAAAGAGTATGGGCCCATGCAGTCCTTCTAGCATTTATGTTCCCTGTCATACTTGCAAGCTGTGCTGTAAAACATGTACCTATATTATCTCCCAGCATTATACAAATTGCTGATTGTAAGTCTAAAAGCCCTGCTTGACTAAGAACCATTACAAGTCCAACTGTAGCAGCACTACTATGTACCATAGCAGTTACAACTATTCCTAAAATTACTCCGACTACTGGAATAGATGCATATTCAGCGAAAAAATGTTTTAAAGATTCGCTTTGTTGCATATAGGGAATTCCATCATTTAATATCTTAAGACCTAAAAACATCATTCCGAAACCCATCATTGCCTGACCAATATTTTTCAGCTTTTTATTTTTCGCAATATAATTAATTGCAAAACCTATTCCCAATACAGGTAAAGCTATATCTGTTAATTTAAACTTAAAGCTAAATGCCATAAGTTGAGCAGTTATTGTGGTTCCAATATTAGCACCATAGATAATACCTACAGCCTGGGGCAGTTTCATAAGCCTGAATTAACAAAACCAACAGTTAATACTGTAACTGCTGTACTACTCTGAACTATTGCTGTTACAAAAGTACCTACTAAGAAGGCACTCCACACCTTACCAGTTAATACTGTAAGTATCTTTTTCATAGTCTCTCCAGAAGCCTTTTCAAGACCATCACCCATCATGTCAACACCATACATCAATAAAGCCGTTCCACCAATAAGCCCAAATATTAGCTCTTTCATTTGTTTACCTCCAATTAATAATTAGCAATTAATTTTTTATCATTTGAAAATAAGTTCATAATATCAATTTTAGCAGTAAAATTTTATAAATACAATGCTAATTATTTTTATCCTTAGATTTCCAAAATAATGGTCTTACACACATGTGTATAAGGTTATTTTTGATACATTAGATGAATATAATTTCCATAAATCAATATCATTTCCCATAATATAGTTTCGCTTTGTTCATAATCCGATTTACGCAATCTGATTTTCCATCAGTATATGCAGTTGGATTTGTATAGAATCTTTTAGACAATTCAAGCTTTAAATCTTGATATTCATTAAAAGCATCTTTATCAATTCGAAGATAGTCTCTAAACATTAACTCTTCTTCTGCCTTTTGATTTCCCTTTTCGTATATATGAATATGGTGTGTATGCTTTTCTGAATAATCACTTTTCATTTTCACAAAATATCTGCGATTCGGAATGTCATTTTCACCTTTTGCTATATATCCTACTTTTTCCATAGATAAATTATATCTATCAACATCATTAATGTCCTTAACCAAAATCATGATATCAATAATTGGCTTCGCTGAAAGACCTACAACACTTGTAGAACCAAAATGCTGAATATCTAAAATAATTTTACTTAATATTTCTATTAATATTGACTTTTCTTGCTCATATAAGAAAGACCATTTCATATCATATGGAACAACATCCATTGTTCTTACCAATATACTCTCTCCCTTTAGATAATAATCAATCTGTAGCATATAGCAATATATGATTGTTAAATTTTTTCAATTTTTATTTATCATACTGATTCTTTACATGATTTCACACTATAAATCATAGTGCTATAAAGTGCAATCAAAATAAGTATATGTAAAACTATATGATACAAATCAGGAATATAAACAGTTGTCGATGGGATTAGTTTAACTGCATCAGCAAAATATCTAATTTTACCTTCCCAAGGTCCAAATATAGTAAAATACCAATGGGAATAAAGCTGCGTTGCAAACCACATAGATAACCATGTAGTTAGCACAAACTTTCCAGACTTTTCTTTCACCAAAAACCAAACAATAGCTACAATATATATCACAAAAAATATTCCATCATCTCTCCATGCCCTTGAGACTAGAACCTTGTTGTCAAAAGTTACTCCTATCATATCTAAGAAAAACCAAATTAATAAAAGTATATTTACCCCTATAAGAAGCTTTTTCCGTTTCATGCTTTTATCTCCCCCTAGACTACATAAATAATATAAATTAATTATATCATTGTATGAGTAAAATCAAAAGTATCAAAAACACTATTCTAAAATCCGAAAGACAATATAAGACAAGGTGCTCAGCAATATAAAATCACTTGTTTCAGGCATCTTCATGTAAATCAAAAACCACCTACAGATAAAATTACTTTTATCTGTAGGTGGCAGTCTTTCTGAAATAATAGTGAAAAAATTTGGTGATAAATCTTATATATTTATTTTACAATTGAGTTAAATCTGCAATTCATTATCCAAATAAATACGGGAACCCGTCGCACCCTTTTGTCCCTGGTATTTTCCTCGATATGGATTATCAGCATCTTGATCTAGCTGTGCGAACACCAATTGCCCCACACGACGGCCAGCTTGCAGTTCAATGGCACATCGACTGGCATTAAATACCTCCAAAGTAATCTCTCCTTCAAATCCAGGATCTACCCATCCCGCATTCTGGATAAATAACCCCAATCTACCAATTGAGCTTCTTCCTTCTACAAATGCAGTCATATTATTGGGCAACTTAAAATATTCCATGGTCGTAGCCAAAACAAACTGTCCAGGCATAAGGAGATATTTGTCTGATTGTATTGTCTTATACCTAATTTCACCTGATAGCTGAATTATATTGGAAGAAGTATCTTCCACGATAGTATATGTATTACCCAAACGAATATCAACACTTGCAGGTTGAATCTGTATATCATCTAATGGATAGATTTCCAACTCTTTATTATCTAGCAGTTTTTTAATTGTTTTATCTGATAATATCATATTGCTGCCTCCCTTAACCTTCAATTTGTATTTCTAGTTACATGTATCCATCATATCATAAGCAATAAAAACTCTACAAGCAGCTATAAAATCTATCTGTAAATTTTTATGAGATAATTGTTTTAAAAAAATTTTGCAAATTCTAAGGAGAGCTAATGATATGGACTATTAAATTAGAAATTTCCTATTCATTATAAAAACAGGCTAGAATGTTTATATTCTAGCCATTGTATCTGGCACACCAGAGAGGACTCGAACCCCCAACACTCTGATCCGAAGTCAGATGCTCTATCCATTGAGCTACTGGTGCATATTAATATTACGTATAAAAAATTGGCTCATGCCAATTTTTATGTATGGTGCGGGAAAGAGGACTTGAACCCCCACGTCAATGACACTAGATCCTAAGTCTAGCGCGTCTGCCAGTTCCGCCACTCCCGCATATGCCCTTTATAAGGCATTAGTGGTGATCCATCCGCGACTCGAACGCGGGACACCCTGATTAAAAGTCAGGTGCTCTACCGACTGAGCTAATGGATCATAATTATTTGTTTTATCGGCAGAAGTTAGGTCATCACTTTGACTAGTTTCACTAGTCAAGGATTAAGTGATTCACACAAAATGGAAAAATACGATTTTGGTTCTCTACTTATACCGACTGAGCTAATGGCTCATGATTATTTGTTTTGTCAGCAAAATTAGGTTTATTACTTCGATGTTAATATGGGGTGGATGATGGGATTCGAACCCACGACCTCCAGAGCCACAATCTGGCGCCATAACCAACTAGGCCACACCCACCATATTTTAAATTATTAAGCTGGCGCACCTAGGAGGATTCGAACCCCCGGCACACGGATTAGAAGTCCGTTGCTCTATCCTACTGAGCTATAGGTGCTCTCACAGTTGGAGCGGGTAAAGGGGATCGAACCCTCGCAGCTGGCTTGGGAAGCCAGTGCTCTACCACTGAGCTATACCCGCATAGTTCGATACTCAGTGATCACTTAATCTTTTATTCGCTAACAATTTAAAATTATAGCAGGTTCTAAATACAAAGTCAATAGCATATTATTAATTTATTTCAATTATTTTCGTTTCTATTGTATTTCCAATGTTTATGATGCCAAAAGTTTTTATTTTTGTGGCATTTCTGGGCAAGGAAGGGCTTCCTGGATTCATTATAATCATGTTTTCTATCTTCTCTATAATAGGCACATGTATATGACCAAATAACACTATATCAGATCCTAATTCCAAGCCTTTATAATATAAATTTACTATTCCATTCTGCACATTATATTTATGTCCATGGGTCAGAAAAATTTTCTTCCCTTTAATCTCCACTAATTCATCTTCATTGTATTCAGTATGAAGATGATCTCCATTACCCCTTACTATTATAGTTTCAAATCCTAGTGCTTTAGATATTGCAACACCATCAGTTACATAATCTCCAAGGTGAAATAAAATATCTGGTTTTTCTATCTCTGATAACTTTTCGATAATGCCCTTATTATTTCCATGGGTGTCACTAACTACTGCTATTCTCATATTAATCTACCTCTAATATATTCTTTAGAGCTTCCTTTAGATTTTCTAATGCTTTTGCTCTATGGCTTATTTTATTTTTTATTTCTTCTCCTAATTCTCCAAAGGTTTTGTCATATCCATCTGGAGTAAATAAAGGATCATATCCAAATCCATTTTTACCTTTTAGCTCAAATCCCACCTTACCCTTACATTCTCCATAAACTATTATGCTCTCCTTATCCTCAGTAATTAATACTATAACTGTCTTAAATTCAGCATTTCTCTCCTTCAAAGGTATATCCTCCAACTCTTCCAATAGTTTATTATTATTTTTCTTATCATTTCCTTCTTCACCTGCATATCTAGAAGAATAAACTCCAGGTTCTCCATTTAATATATCTACAAATAATCCTGAATCATCTGCTAAAACCATATAATCTAACCTTTCAGCTAGAGCCTTAGCCTTTTTCAAACTATTTTCTTCTAAGGTTTCTCCATCTTCTATTACTTCTAAATCACCTAATCCTACATCTTTTTTAGAAACTACTTCTATTGATAAACCCTCCAGTATATTTTTTATTTCTTCTACTTTATGTTGATTGCCTGTTGATACTACAAGTTTTCTTTTTTCCATATTAATTATATACTCCTTTATTTTTCTGATCTTGTACTCTGTTATTATATTTTATCAAATATAGAATTTTTTATCTATAAATAAAAAAGAAAAGGGGAGCATATTAGCTCTCCCCCACGATAATATTTAAATTTGTAATTGTTCTTTGTTAACTGTTAATTGAAATTAATATTCATTTGCAAAAACTGGAATTGTAGTATTTATTGTTTCTCCATCTATAAGTAACTCAACGGTCTCAATTTCTTCAAATTGACTTAGTGTTAGACCTATATTTTTTACTATATCACTAAAGGTTTTATCTTCTGATGAATCTGAGTAACTCTCATAGGATATATCTACATATGCAGTACCATCTTTTACTTCTACTCCATGAAGCATGACATCTCTTGGGATATCTGAAAATAGTCCAATATCCTGTGGTGGCCCTTCAAATAAAATATCCAATGCAGAATATACATTTGCTACTGGTGCTAAAGTAGGTATCGTTACTGGTACAAAATATTCAAATTCTTCATTATTCATTCCCTTATAATAAACGACTACTTTAGAACGACCATCTTCTAATTTGCCAACTAAATTAATATTTTCTCTTGCTAGGGGCTTACTAATATCCCCTCCATAGTTTAAAGAAGGTAGTGCTTTTCCACCGACTAGTATTTGAACTTCTTTAATAGCTGGAAACTCTGTCAGTGTATATACTACACCTTTAATAAAACTTTCTTCTTCCTTTTCTGATTGATTATTTAAAGCATTCTCAGAAAAATCAACCTTACACAGACCAGTTTCATCATTTATAGACATTCCTAAAATCTCTGTACCTGCTGGTATAACTGGTAACAGACCAGTAGGCTTCAAAGTTTCTCTAAGTTCCGCACTGTCTATCATATTATTAAGTGTTACCCTCGCAATTCCTTCCTCCCAAGGAATTTTTCGCATTACAGGAACTAAATATCCATCTGCATCTCTAAAATACATAACTGTCTTTCTTACGCCTTCTTCTTCAGCTACGACTACTTCTTCTTCATCAGATCTAATGATTTGTATTTCGTCATCCTTAGCTGATAACCTGTTATTAATAAGGTTTTTTCCAATACTTAATACCGTTAGACCTAAGACTATTATTAGTCCAAATAATATTATTCTCCTATTTACCATCATCAACCCTCCTAGATTATACTATTACATTATATTAGAAGAGTTGTCAGACTATGATTAATTTATCTCTTACTTTTTATTAGATGCAAAATACCCACCACTAATAGGGTTTATATTATTTACAGTAATAAATGCATTTTTATCGTATTCATATACTATTTTCTTTAAATTAGTCAAATCTTTACGGTTTATTGCTACATTTAATATTTCTTTACTTCCTTCTAATCCTTGACCTATTATAACTGTTACTCCAAATCCATTCTCTCTAAGAATTTCAATTAATTCCTTATTATCTGATGTTTTTAAAATAATTTGGGTCGCCAAATTTCCTAAAGCGATTTTATTTTCTATTGTAATTCCTAAATAATTACCACAAGCAAATCCCAGTGCATAGGATAAAAGATTTAAAGGATTATCTAAGCTACTAACTACTTTACTCAATGCTGTTACATAAATGCTTACCTCAAAAAAACCAATTAATGCAGCTTGTAACCTTCTTCCCTGTACTACCATAAGTGTCCTAATAGTGGCTAAAGATACATCTGCCACCCTTGCAAAGAAAATAAATAAATATCCATATAATAACTCCATAATTCTCTCCTCCCTAAAAATAAATAAGCAAGGTTGCCCTTGCCTATTATATTAATACATTTCAAAATATTTTTCTATTCCTTTTATTATGGCATTAACTATTTTATATTGATACTCTTCAGTAAATAAAAGATTTTCTTCTGCTGAATTAGATAAAAATCCTGTTTCTACTAAGACTGCAGGCATTTTAGTTTCCCTAAGAACTACTAGATTAGGTCTTTGAATTATACCCTTATCTACTGCTCCTGTAGCCTTTAATAGCTCGTCCATTATGATTTTAGCAAATGGATGTTGATCTATTTCTTTTTTCTCTGACTGAGTTGCCGGACAATATAATACTTGAATTCCTGCAATAGACTTATTATCATGAGAATTTCCATGTATACTTACAAAAACATCTGCATAATTATCATTTGCTATTCTAGCTCTTTCATATAAATCAATAAATTCATCTGTATCTCTAGTCATTATTGTATTATATCCCTGAGCTTTGAGTGCATCATTGAGTTTCAGTGAAACGCTAAGATTTAAATCCTTTTCTCTCCTTTTGTTTATAGATGTAGCTCCTGGATCTTTGCCTCCATGTCCAGCATCTATAACAATAAGCCTGTCAGAAGTTTTTACATTTTCATCCTTCATTATCATCAAAGATACTTTACTGTCTGACTCTCTGGAAAGTAGAACATATTCTATACTCTTTCTAAATTTAATGAAAACTCTAGTCTCTATTTCATCTTTAACAACTTGAATTTCATCTATCAATCCATCTTTTATAGATACTATCCCTTCATTTAATTCTACATTATCTGTCGGGATCGTTACTTGTATCCACTTGTTTCCAGTTTCATAGTTTACGGAGTAATCTGTTTCCACAAGATTGTTAATAGTAAAAATTTTATTATCACCTTCTGAAGTATAAGAAATGTTTTCCCAAAAAGATTTTTCAGGATAAATTACTATCTTATCTCCATAGGTATCCACTTTTACATTAGGATCTGATATTCCATCTTTTACGTCTAAAACTATTCTAACAATTTGATCCATAGGACTATAGTTATTATCAACATTAAACTGCGATACTCTAACTCCTTTTACAAATCCTAAATCATAATCATAGTTATAGTAAGTACTTCCTTCTAAAACAGAATCCATTAAATCTATTACTACTCTTTCTGGATTTTTAAGTTTCATGAAATTAACCTTAACCTCAGATGTACCATGGACTACAATAGCTTCTTTACCATCAATTAATTCTTTTGTAATTGATTTTACCTTATTACCAAAAGATATTGCCATGTCTTTTCCATCATTTGTTAGTAAAATATTATGTTCTACTATCTGATTTAATGTTACCACTATTCTAGTAATATTAGGTTCTTTAGAAAACTGTGAGTATTGAATCTTTTCAATAATACTATCTTTTACATCTATTGTTCCTTCAGCATCTTTAGTATTTTCCAATGATAATTTAGAGTCTTTGATATCAATAATCAGCTTATTGGAATCTTGCAAAAACATAGTTTCATAATCAATACTTTTGCTGCTATTTATAATCAGTTTATTTTTATCTGTACTTCCCTTTCCCACTGAAATATTACTGATTATACCTGATCCATCTTGCGGAACTTCTGGCTTAGTATCTTGCTTAGAGTTAATGTAAGGGGCATTTTTTGCACTATCCCAGCCAACTTCGTAACCGAAGATTTCTGTAACAAACTTCAGCGGAACCATGGTTCTTCCGCTACTACCACCTAGACTTGCTATTCTTGGGATAGCATATTGATCTAATATTCTCTTTTCACCATTTATTATAGCTACATTGCTATCTATGGTGAATTTTCCTTCCTTGTTTCCATAGGCCACTGTAGCAGTTTTAGTTTTTTGATCCCAACTAACTTCCGCCCCATAGCTTTCTGATACAAATCTAATAGGTACTAGTGTCCTATTGGTATGAACAAAGGAGGGAAACTCAGTATTTATTGCTTGTCCGTCCATAATGATGGGTACCTGTGTTACAGAAACTTTAGCACCGTTCATACTTACTTGAATTGTCTTGTTACTGGCTGCATGTCCTATTTGACTAAATAAAAATAATAGTACAAACAAGGACAGCATTATCTTCCACTTTTTCATTTATCTACCTCCTTATGTCCTTCCACCCTTAATAAAGTTTGTCTATTTTATTTATATCATTTAGTCAATTATTATGTCAACGAATTACGAATTTTGTAACCATAATGTAATATTACTTATGAAGTGATAAAGCCCTATATAACTCATCAGCTTCTGGCGGCTCTATAATGCTTTTCTCTCCATTTTTATCTAGTATAATACCTTGTTCTATTATCTTACCTATAGTTGTAACTTTAATTCCAACCTTATTTAATTCTTCATTAATTACTGAAACCTTCTCATCCTCTGCTATAATCAACATAGAACCGCTAGATATTAATCTATAAGGATCTATACCTATAATATCCGCAATCTCCCTAGTTACATCTTTAATTGGTATAGATTCTTCCGAAATTTCTATTCCTTTTCCCGTAGCCTTAGAAGCCTCCCAAATTGCCCCTAGAACTCCTCCCTCAGTAATATCATGCATATATCTAACGCCAATTTCTCCACAAATTATACCTTCTTTGACTACACTAAGCATGCTGTCCATATTTTGTGCCACATCAAGTTTATTTTTGCCTATTTTATCAATCAATTGATCTTCTAATTCCTTTGAGATTATAGATGTTCCTTCTATCCCAGCATATTTAGTAATTAATACCTTATCCCCAATTTTTATTTTCTTTGAATTTGGTAGCTTTTCTTTAGATTGTTTCCCTATAACAGTTGTACTTATTACTATTCTATTTACTGCATCTGTAATTTCCGTATGTCCACCTACAATTTCCACATTTATTTCCTTTGCTACTTCTCCTGCTTCCTTCATTATGTTTTCTATATCTTTCTCTGTGGTATTGGGTGGTGCTAATATGGTCATTAGTACTGCTATAGGCTCTGCACCGCTAGTTGAGACATCATTACAAGAAATATGTACAGCTAATCTCCCAATATCCTTAGTTGCTCCTGTAATAGGATCTGTACTCATTACACATAAATTATTTTCAAAATCAATAATAGCATTATCTTCCCCTACTGCTGCCCTTACTAATACTTCTTCTCTTTTATTTTTTATATTTGATAAAACTATTTTTTCCAAAACATCATTAGGCAATTTTCCTATTTCCATTTTGCTACCTCCCATAATGCTTTTCTATATTTTAACTAACTATATTGTACCATATGTATAACACTTTTAATACACTTTCGATACACTTCTAAAATACATTTTAATCATATTTAAATTT
>NZ_NPMN01000001.1 GCF_002266425.1 Tissierella sp. P1 | reverse complement strand
ATCATTACTAATTTACGATTTCTCATTATTACTTCCTCCCCCTTACCATTATGTTACTTAAGCCTTCATAATCAAGCCTATAAACTCCAAATCTTCATTTCCAGTATTTTTTATTGAATGTCCTTCGCCACTTTTACACAAGGTGAAATCTCCTGCTTTAATAGTTATCTCGTTACCGTTATCGCTATAAAGAGCTTCACCTTTAAGTATATAATAAGCCTCTTGCTCTCCTTCATGTTTATGAAATCCTATAGAATTACCTGGTTCTATAATATGCTTTGCATATAATCTACCATGTCCACAGAACTCTTCTGTCTCCAATAGATGTGTTCTATTGATTTCGCCTTCTCCTTGCATTAAGTTCACAACTACATCTTTTCTTAACTCATCTGCTCTTCTCAACATTTTAAAATACCCCCTATTTATTAAGATAATATTTGTACTAACCATGGTGCTAAAAATACAGTTATTAAACCTGCAACACTTATGGCTAATGAACCCATTGCCCCTTGTACTTCTCCTAATTCCATAGCCTTTGCTGTTCCTATAGCATGAGATGCTGTCCCCATGGCTATTCCCACTGAAACTTCATCTTGAATTCTAAACAATTTACATACAGCCGGTCCTATTACATTTCCAGTGATTCCTGTAAGAACTGTAACTGCCACGGTTAAAGCTGGCAGTCCTCCCAGCTGTGCAGCTATTTCTCTGGATATGGCTGCTGTTACAGACTTTGGTACAAGTGATAATGATACAGGTTCAGTTAATCCAAGGATTTTACTTAAATAGAATATACTAATTATTGATATACTACATCCAACTACTATTCCAACTACTACTGGAATACCACTGGTCTTTAACCTTTCTATTTGCTTATATAATGGAACTGCCAAAACTACTGTTGCAGGTCCTAAGAAGAAAGTAATTATACTTCCGCCTTTATTGTAAACCTCATAATCTATATCAAAAGATAATAATAATATTATTATCATACCTATCGCTATAATCAAAGGATTAAATATTGCTTTCTTAGTTTTCTTATTTATAAAAAGTCCTATTTGAAAAGCAATGATTGAAATAACGAATCCGAATATAGGCGTATCTAAATAGGCCATTATTTCATCTCCTCCTTTCTTCTACCTTTTAACGACTGTACAGTTAGCCCTGTAACTGCTATTACTAATGCTGTTGTTAGAATTATGACTGCTAAAATTGGTATCCATTGCTCCTTTATTAAATCTAAAGATGCTATTAATCCCACGCCTCCCGGAATAAATAGAAAAGTTAAATGATCTAGAAAAAATTTAGATACAGTCTCAATTTTCTCCAATTTTACTATTCCAGTAAGTAAACAAATTAATAATATTATCATTCCTAATACTGTAGCTGGAATAGGTATCTTTGTTATCTGCTGAGTAATATGCGCTATAAATAATATTCCAACTATGATAGCTAGCTCTTTAAGAATTTTCATTAATACCACCACCTTATGTTTAATAGATTCTATTTAACTTCATCTTTCCCCCTTTCTGTATTTCTAAGAGATAAATATTTCACATTAATATAGTAGAGTATTATCTTCATATTGATTATATGAAGTTTCCTATTTTTATACAATAATTTTGCTATGAAATGCTAACTATCATAGATAAAATACAAGATTAATTTATTGATTGACAATTAACAAATCAACAATACTAAATCCTTCATTTCCAATATAAAACAAAAACTAGGTAATATCTACCTAGTTCTCTGTTCAATCATTGCTTCCCTTTTTTAATCCAACCAGCTACTTCTACTGTTCTCTTTGCTTGATGTTTTACCGCATCTTTTACATCTTCAATCATATTTCCATCTTGACCTAGGGTAACGGAGGTACCGTAAGGATTTCCCCCTGCTTTATATATTGAGTCGTCAGTATATCCCGGTGGTACTATTATTGCCCCCCAGTGCATCATTGATGTATATAATGATTTTACTGTGGCCTCTTGGCCTCCATGAGCATTTCCTGCTGATGACATAGCTGATACCACTTTATTCGTTAATTTTCCTTGTGACCATATCCCACCTTGCATATCTAAAAATTGCTTCATTTGTGATGGTAAATTCCCAAATCTAGTTGGCATTGAGAAGATTATAGCATCAGCCCAGTCTAAATCTTCTGATGTAGCTACTGGTATATCTTTCGTTGCCTCTACATTGGCTCTCCATGCTGGATTGGAGTCTATAGCAGCGTCTGGTGCTAACTCTTGAACCTTTCGGACTCTTACCTCTGCATCTGCTTCTAAGGCTCCTTCTTCCGCTATTTTCGCTAATTTATAATTTGTTCCTGTTGAGCTATAGTATATTACTGCTAGTTTAACTTTTTCCATTACCATTTCTCCTTTCAAAAATATATGTCAATTTGATATTATCCTTGAGTATTGATAATATACCCTTAAAGAAAAGACACTAAACACTTTTCATACTATACCAGGGTATTTATTGTTAGAAATGATAATAATATTCCAGCTAAAACTGATAAGACTAAATTTCCTTTTATATATGATATAATAGCCGCAATTCCAATACCTATGACAGTTGCTATTTTCATCCCATCAGCAGCAGTCAATACTCCTCTTATAATTAAAATGCTTAGGGAGGTATAGGGTATATATAAGAGGAATTCCTTCAGATTTTTATTTATATTTCTATTGTTTAATAATGCTAATGGTATTAACCTCGGTAGATATGTGACTAGAGTCATACCTATTATTAGTGGCAAATAGCTTTTCATCTTATTCCTCCTCATCTTTCCTAAAGATAACCACTCCTATAGAAGAAGATATAATAATTCCAAAAATTATGTCCCAACCTGAAGTAAATATCTTAGAATAAAATAATATTACATAAACTACTGCTGATATTATAGATAAGAATAAAATATTCTTTGATTTCTTGATTTCGGGAAAAAGCAATGCTGCAAACATTGCATATAATCCTATACTCAAACTAGACTGTAAAGAAGCAGGAAGTATTTCTCCTACTAAATATCCAGCCATTGTACCTAATACCCAAGAACTATAGGCTAATATATTAATGACTAATACAAATGCTAGGTTAATCTTATCTTTATTGAAAGATATTACTGAAAATGTCTCATCGGTAATTCCAAAGGCTACTATTGGCAGAAACTTCTTATTCATATCTTGAAACTCTACTGCTAATGATGCTGACATCATCATATGTCTTAAATTTAGTAAAAATGTTGCAAGTATTATACTGCCTGTAGAGACTCCAGCTCTTATAAAATCTAATGCCATAAATTGACTAGCACCTGCATATACTATCATAGATAAAAGGCTTGTATCTCTAAAGGTCACATCAGTATTCTTTGATAGTAGACCAAAGGCCATGGCTATGGGAAAGTATCCTATTACTATAGGCAATACAGCTACAAATCCTTCTTTTATTTTATCTATTTCAGTCTTTTCTTTAGTCATATGTCCTTCCCCCTTTTGTACTTTACTGTAACAGAAAATTAATAATATTATATTAGTATTCTCACAAAAATTCAAGGAAAATGAAATAAGTATCAAAAATGGTGCCAGGCACCATTTTGATACTTATTCTATTGAATAGTAAATTTGTCTAACTTTTTATGTCAGATAAAAACGGTTTGTTTTTACCTATATATCTCTAGCCAGCAACGCTGCCCCGATGGAGCCTGCATATCTAGCTAATGGACTTGTTTGTACTTTTGTTCCCAGTTTTTCTGAGAGAAGTTCAACAAAGGGTTCTACTTCACATAGTCCTCCTGTTAAAAATATAGTATCTGTAGCACCATGTTTGTGTAAAAGAGCATATACTCTTCCTGTAATTGAGTTTACTATACCTCTGGCTATACCTTCTCTTTTAGTTCCAGATCCTATAAGACTTATAACCTCAGATTCTGCAAATACTGTACACATACTAGTTATATTTATATCTTCTCCTGATAATGCCATTTGGCCTAGTTCATCTATACTAACTCCCAAGGTATTTGCCATTAGTTCTAAAAACCTACCAGTACCTGCAGCACATTTATCATTCATTGTAAAATTAGATACCTTACCTTTGTCTAAAGTAATTATCTTCGTATCTTGTCCACCTATATCTATTACTGTAGAGTCTCTACCTAATAGATAATGAGTTCCTTTACCATGGCAAGTAATTTCTGTAATAGTTTTATTTGCATAAGGTACGGATATTCTACCATAACCAGTAGCTACAACCTTTGATTCGTCTATTTTTATATTTTCTTTCTCTAACCTTTCTCTAATTGTTTTTGAAGTTTCTATACTGCTCCACCCTGTAGGCATAGTGAAATTTTCTATTAGCTTATCATCATTAAACACTGAAACCTTAGCAGCAGTAGAGCCTATATCTATACCAATGTAATGCATTTTTATCATCCTTTACTATTTTGCAGTAGCTGGTCTTTCTATTGTTTCTAGAAAAGCCTCAACCCTTACCTTTACTTGTCCTGTATCTGAATCTGAGTAATCAGTTTCTATTTGGATAAACGGAAGATTCAATTTTTCTTGAACAGATTTCTTAACTGTAAAAGATTCTATATTATATGTGTGGCATGCTTGCCAAGTCAAATCTACTACTCCATCTACATCATATTCCTTAGCTAATCTCTCTATTAAATCTAATCTTCCATTATTATTTGTCATACATGAACAAGGAGTAGAAAGGTATTTTTCTGCTAAAGCAGTTATAGGATCTTTATTTTCATCTACCATAACATCTAATCCCTTATATCCAGTACAATTTTCTAAGGCTACTACAGATGCACCAGCTTCTTCTAAGGCTTTCAATACCTTTTCTGAGCCAGCTCCTATTGGGCAGCCTGTAAGTAATATCCTAGGTGCTGTTTCATCGAAAGCATATATTCCTTTTTCCATTCTATCTTCTATTTCAGCTATTAATCTTTCAATTAAATTAATTCCTGATTCTTTATCTACATTAAAACCTTTTAACCATTGAGCTAACATCATATCCATTCCTGATAATGGTGCTGGTTTATGAGCATTTAGTTTATGTAGTCTCTTCATTGCATCTCTTTCTCTATTCATAAGTTTTATAGCATCTTTTAGTTTTTCATCTGTTATTTCTACTCCAAGCTTTTCTTCTATGAAATTTTTAAATTTAACCATTTCTTTTTTCCATAAATCTAGTGAATCTTCATCGTTTGCAGTTTGTGGCAGATTCATAATATGCATTGGTTTTATTTTTCCCATTAATTCATACATTTTTTTCTTTCCATCACATGTAGTTTCTGCTAAAAGTACATCTGAAAAATAAAAATATGGACATTTATCTGTAATTGCAAACCCATAGCTAGATTTAATTAATGGACATAGATTTCTTGGTAATTCCTTTTCTGCATCTTCAATAGGTGCTTGGGTTGTACCACATAGAGTTACAGGTATTGCATCTGCTGCTAATGCTATTTCTGAAGGTGAAAACACGCAATACATCCCTACAACCTTTTTACCTGCTTCATGGGCTTCTTTGATTTTTACTGAATTTACACCTCTTAAGCCTTCAACTTCTTCCATTATCGATGGTCTCATATTTCACACGCTCCTTTTATAAGATTACATACATATTAAAGTTTATCATGTAAAAAAACCATCTACCAATTATTTTTATCAATAGGTTGATGGTCTTGTATAGGTAATATTAATAAGAAGCAATATGGATACCCGTTAATTATTTCTCTTCAAATAATCATTTATCGCAGCTCGAAGTCCTTTAACTCCTAGGACTGAGCAGTGAATCTTGCTTTGTGGTAGTCCATCTAAGGCATCGATAAGTTCTTTTTCCGTTATGGCTAGAGCCTCTTCTATGGTTTTGCCTTTTGCCATTTCTGTTATCATACTACTTGTAGCTATAGATGCCGTACATCCAAATACTAAAAAGCTAATATCTGTTATTATATTATCATTAACTTTAATATAAATGGTTAAAGAATCACCACATTTTAAATCTCCATAAGTACCTTCTCCGTCAGGATCTTTCATACTACCTACATTTCTTGGGCTCATAAAGTGTTCTATTACTTTCATTGAGTACTCTGAATACAACTTTATCACTTCCTGTTTATATAATAGTGGTTATCATCTTTATTTTACCACAGAATAATATTTTAATATAATAATTTAAACATAAATATCTGAAAACTCTACATGTATTCTTTCCGCATTAAATGTATTTTCTTCATTTTTGGCTATAAAATCATTATCAATAATCTTATCTGGCAATTCTATTATAAACTCAGTTCCTCTGCCAAATTCGCTCTGCACTGATATAGTTCCTTCATGTAACTCAACTAAGGATTTAACTAGAGATAGACCAATTCCAGACCCCTCTGTCCTTCTTCTAAGAGAATTCTCAACTTGACCAAATCTATCAAAAATCATTTCTAGTTTGTCTTCTGGAATGCCTATGCCATTATCCTTCACAGAAATTTTAACTTTTGCCTCTTCATTATAAATATTGACTTCTATCTCTCCTCCCCTTTCCGTAAACTTAATTGAGTTTGATAATAAATTTAACATGATTCTCTCTACCATATCCGCATCAAAAGCAATTATCTTTTCCTCTACATCTGTGTCAAATATAATACTTATATCTTTTAACTTTGTATATTCTACAATAGACATAGTTATATCTTCAACAACCTTTACAATATCATTATTACACAATTTAATTTTAATATGGTTATCCTCAATCTTATTTATATCAATGAAGTTATTAATTAATCTCAATAGTCTATAGCTATTTTGCTTTTGCAGCTTAATATACTTATTAAAAATACCATAAAATTCCTCGTGATTAGTTATATCGGAGCTTTCCAACAACTGTATACTTCCCAATATAATATTTAGCGGTGTTTTAAATTCATGTGATATTGTAGTTAAAAATTCAGATTTTAAATTATTATACTCCTCTTCTTCTTTAGCCTTTATGTCAAGAGCTTCCACCATACTATCAAAGGCTTGTCCAACATCACCTAAGTCATCCTCTTCACTAATACCCGTCTTTACATTTAAATCTCCTGCTTTAACTTTCTGTGCTGCTAATTTTAATTTATCTATTGATTCAGCAAAACCACTGGATAGCATCATAGCTATACTGAAAGATATTATATAAATTAAAACAAATATTAGTATATTTTTTATGGATAACTGTCTTCCACTTGCTAATACTTGTTCTACAGGAGTAGTTACAAAGCTACTCCATCCAATCTCCTTGATAGGATAATCTACTCCCATTCTTTCTACTCCATCTTGTTCAGAATATCTGGAACGTGTTTTAACGATTTCCCCTTTTAATGCTCGTCTTGCGGGTGAATCTTCTCCTGCCTTTCTTTTTTCAACCTGAACATTGTCACCTATAAGTTGATATACAATATTTCCATCTCTATCGACTAATCCAAATGTACTTCCAGCTCCTATTCTATTTATTGGAAAAATATATTTCATATCCTTAGCTTCTATTGTATTGATAACTATACCCTTTAATTCTCCATCATCCCTAATAGCTCTAGAAATAGAAATTATCAATTCACCATTGACAGCACTATATTCCAAACCTCCTATAACCTTCTCTTTTCCACTAATGATCTCCTTATAAGAGTTTCTTCCACTTATATCTATCATCATATCCTTTTCATGTGAACTTATATTCACAATTCCTTCAGGAGTCGACCAATAATAGTGTATCTTAAATAGCTGATTATCTGAAGCAATACTTTTAAGATGATCTTCTATATATTCGCTTCCTCTTTCAGGATGTGCAATCAGAGACCTTCCCAGTATATACTGGCTTGACCATGTTCTCTCTATAAAGTTCATGAATGCTAAATTGATTGCTTCTGCATAATCCTGACATACTTCTAATTCCGTTTCAATACTTGCTTCTACCCCCCTTTTTATTTCTGTAATCTTTAGTATAGATAAAGGTATTAATGTGGTAAAAATCAATAATATTATTTTTAGTTTGATACGATTTATTTTCAATATCATTCCCCCTAGATAACATATTTTTAAAATAAATATATCTCTACTATGGTGCTTTAATTTAATAACATTATAGCAATTCTTGAAATAATTAGCAACGGGTGTTGTTCTAGGGGTAAAATAAAATCAAGAGCGTCATGATTTCTCATGAACGCTCTTGATCTCAAAGGAGGTCTATTTTACAGACCTATTTCTATCATTCCCTTTTCTGTTATTTCTACTCTTACTCTCAATACTTCTTCTAAAAAACTAAAAGGTACATAGGTAGATGAATCTTTAACTTCTGGCGCTGTACCAAGTTTTATTAGCATCTTTGCAAAATTATAATTGTCTTCTCCAATAGTTATAGCTGTCCATTGTGCCCCTTTTGTTAATTCTGCTGTTTTTGATTCATTGTTCCATTTTATCTCATATTCTAGGGCCTCAGCTATATCTCTAAGAGGTAGCATCATAACACCTTTTTCATTTTTATATAGTGACTTATTTAAAGTAATTTCCTTCTCATTGACAATTAATTTATCTAAAACCGTAATCTCTGGTTCTACTTTTACTTCTTCATCCTTACCCATTACAATTATTTTCTCTGGTGTTGTTTGAGCAGGAATACTTTTTGTTGATATGGTATAGAAAATGATTAAATCTTTACCCCCTATAGCTCCCTTTTCTAATTGGTTACCATTTCTATCTATTTTAACTGTTTCGGCATCTACATTTAGCTTTAATGTTCCGTCAGAACTTATCAAATCCTCGTTAAATTTTGATACATGTATAGTTCCTGGTTCTTCAGCTTCTTTTACTACAATAACATCTGGTGTTAATTGTGGTGGCAAACTCATTGTCATTATAGTATTTTTGTCATAATATCCAGAAACAGTCATTCCTTTTTTAAGAGTATCTGAGGTTATGAAATCCTTAGTTTTATCATTTAAAAGAATCACTTCTTCATTTATATGAAATACCATTCCATTATATGGATCACTCTCATCATTTTTTACTAATATAGATAGATATTTTCCATTATTATTTACTTCGGTAATTTTTCCTTCATATTTAATATAATCTGCCATTACTACATCTT
This sequence comes from Tissierella sp. P1, assembly GCF_002266425.1. Classification (GTDB taxonomy): domain Bacteria; phylum Bacillota; class Clostridia; order Tissierellales; family Tissierellaceae; genus Tissierella; species Tissierella carlieri. The sequence continues at coordinate 312,154 of NZ_NPMN01000001.1, read as the reverse complement.
CAATTTGATCTACTTTATTAATTGGCGCAGATATGGGGATTATTTCTTTTCCATCAGATCCATTATCAGCTTTAACTGCAATTGGACTCAATGTAATACAAGTTGCCAATGATAATATTATATATTTTTTAGTTTTCTTCATTTCAATCCACTTCCTTTCTCCTACATTCTTAGTATATCAAGGATTTAGTTTGAAATGGTTACATTAGGTTTACAATATGGTTACATTAATTAAATCTTAAATCTTCCAATAACTAATTGTAGGTCTTGTGCTAAGCTTGCTAGATCTTCACTTCCCTTAGATATTTCTCCCATTGAAGCTGTTTGTTCTTCCATTGAAGCTGTTACTTCCTCTGTGGCAGCTGAATTTTCTTCGGCAATTGCTGAAAGATTTTGTAATCCGCTAAGTATTTCATCCTTCATCTTCTCCATCTCTACACTTGAAGAATTTAGTTCATCTACAGTCCTTTCTGTATCTTTCACTGCTTCTGATATTAACATATATTTGTCTTTGCTACTAACAACACTTACCGTCTGCTCTTTAATTATATCTTCTATTCTTTCCATTGTTGTTACTGCATTTTTGGCATTGCCTTGTAACTCACTAACTATTTGATTAATGGAATCCGTAGAATTTGAAGATTGCTCTGCCAATTTTCTAATTTCTTCTGCTACAACTGCAAATCCTTTCCCTGCTTCCCCTGCCCTAGCTGCTTCTATTGCCGCATTTAGAGCTAGTAGGTTCGTTTGTTCTGCTATAGATGAAATTATATTGCTTGCTTCTCCTATCTTATTAGAACTATCATTTGTTTTTAATATTGCAGTATAAATTTCTTTTGTTGCACTATTACTTTCCTCTGTTATATTAGATAATCTTTCAATCTCTACTAGACCATCATCAATAACTTCTATTATCTTACTTGAGCCATTAACTAAATCTTTCATATATGCAATATCCTTCTCGATAATTTCTCCTAATGAAATTGCTTTTGTCGAACCTTCTTCTGTATGCTGTGCCTGTTCAGAAGCACCATTTGATATTTCTTCTGTAGTCCTAGCTACTTCCTCTATAGCAATAGCCGATTGCTGAGTAATAGCCATCATTTCCTCCGATGCAGCTGCGACTTGTTCGGCAGATCTATTTATATCATTTATAATTTCTCTAAGATTATTTGTAATATCTTCTAATCCTTTAGCAAGTCTTCCAATTTCATCTTTTCTTTTAATATACTTTTCCGGTATATTCTCTCTTATATCATAGCTTGCTATTTTCTGTAAATGGTTTATTCCTGCAACAATTGGTTTTGTAATTGCATTCCCTATGAAATATACAATAAATATACCACATATGACGTTAATTATTGTATCCTTTATAATTTTTCCTTGCAAGATTGAAACTATATGTGATGCTTCTCCAAGTTCTGCCGTAAGTATTTTATCCGCCGTCCTTATAGTTATAAGTCCTGTGGAAGTAGCTGCTACTAAAAGTAGAATGGAAAAATAAACAATAAGCTTCACTTTAATACTTTTCATCTAGACACCTCCGTTTAATTTAGCTAATAATTTAATCTATTTATCTGTTGCTTTCCTCTCTAGGCATGTTATATGTATGACAAAGATTGTATTTCTCATAAGGTTTATTATATATTTTATTACAATTACTGGCAATACTTGACAATTTACGATATTTATGTATAAACATATAATATAATCCTAGATACCATCTATACCTTTATTGTCTTCTTCTAAAACCCACATATTATCAGCAGTATAGAGCAAACCATCTTCTAATTTCTTTTAAGATTTACAGTTCGGGACTTATTTACTATATTCATAATTGTTTGTATATTTTTTGACCAAGGCATTAAATTGGATGTACCTGTAAAATAAAAGACGCTTTTCCAAGACGGAGCAATAATGTATCAGAAGGAATACAGTAGGAATAAGGTCTGTGAAACATCAGGTTCTAGTTAGGGAATAGGATGAGACCACCCTTAGATGTCGAAACAGTAGTATGTCAGTGAGGCCTAGTGTGCTGAAAGTGGTATAGATAGAATTTATTAGACTTTTCCAATTACTGGTGATACAATATTAACAATAAGGTGTTAGTAAAATATGTCAAAGCTATTTAAGGAGGATTATTATGAAACTAGTCGTATTAGGTGGAGCAGGTTCTCAAGCACTTTATGGCATTAGAGATTTAATCAATCATGGCAGCATTTTCGATGAGGTAATTATTTCATCTCGTAATCTTGAAAAAAATAAGAAAATTGTAGAAAAGCTTAATTCACCAATAGTTAAAGCTGCAGAAGTTGATGTTTCTGATGAAGAAGCATTGTATGAACTTATAAAGGATTGTGACGTAGTTGCTAATTGTACAGGCCCTTATCATATTCTCGCATATAAGATTATAGAAACTACTATAAAGGCTGGCAAGCACTATGTTGACTTCTGCGACGATATCGAAGCATTCAATAAGATATTTGAATCAGACTTACCTAAAAAAGCTGAAGAAAAGGGGCTTAGCATGATAATGGGTCTTGGTGCAAGTCCAGGATTTTTATCAGTGCTAGCATGTAGTGCAGAACAACGTTATTTTGATTCACTAAATGAAGCTATATTCTACTTTGCATGTGATGAGAAAGAACCAGGTGGTCCTGCAGTGCTTGGACATATGTTAGAATGTATACACAACGCACCATATATTAAAGACGGAAAGAAATTCAATGAGCCTTCATTCCGTGAAGAATGGGATTTCGACTTTGGAGAACCCTATGGCATTCGTAAGGTTACTAGAATTGGCCATCCTGAAGTATTCACATTCCCTAGATACTCACCAGGGATTCAAAACGTATCTATAAGATTCAGTCTTGAGCAGTCTCAGCATATGAAGGCTTTAGAGATATGAGCTTATCAGGTCTTACATCTGATTACCCGCTTAACATCAATGACAATCCTGTATCACCTCGTGACTTTGCACTAGCTGTATTATTAGCACAAAAGGCAAGCCGACCAGCAATGAGTGAAGAAGAACTTAAGGAATTTTTAAAGGGAGTTACTGCATGTGCAGCTACAGAACTACATGGCAGAAAAGATGGTAAAGATATATCTTATGTCGGAAGAGTGGCAGGAAACATGGCCCCACTTACAGCAATACCATTAATCATGGGTGCTGAAATGTTAGCTAAAGGTGAAGTATCTAAAAAAGGTATTATGGTAGCTGAAGAAGCTATTGAAGATGCGGACAAGTTTGTAAAAGAAACAGTAAAGAGAATCCGTGAAGATGGATTTGGATTTACTGTTAGAGAAGACCTCACCGTTAGAGAAGAGTATTAATAAAACTGACACATTAGTTCTAAAAGAATGTTTAGATAATAGTATAAAACAAATTGTATTTAAGCAAAATAAATGCTCTTGTCTGGTGAAAATCAGATAAGAGCATTACTTTTATAAAAATATAATTTACATTTCTTTATTTATACAATATCGAAATAAATCTCTCTATTTAACCAATGATGGATACCAATTTTTCTTATTTTTTTCCATCTTTAATCTATTCCATTCTGCTAGTATTATAGCTGCTTCTGTTGATGCCTCTATACTCTTTTCAATGCCATCATAAGCAAATTCATTTGTTTCTCTATTTCCAATTACAGTAAATATTGCTCCTGCTTTTATTTTAAATAAACTTGATAGAGTAAGAACTGTAGCTGCTTCCATTTCATAATTTATCACATTTGCAGCTTTTAAATCTTCATATCTAGTTTCAAACCAGCTTTGTCTATATCCACCAAATCCATCTCTATTTTGTCCACAGAAAAAGGATGCAGCTGTGGCGGTTATTCCCACGTGATATGTGTATCCCAGTCTTTCACATGCTTCCACTAGAGCAGCAACTACTTCATAATCTGCCACTGCAGGATAATTTAGATTTACATAATTCTCACTAGTTCCATCATATCTAACTGCACCTGATGAGATTATTAAATCTCCAGGTCGAATATGAGACTGAATAGCAGAGGTAGTTCCTACTCTAATAAATGTTTTTGCACCAATTGTTGCAAGCCCTTCCATTGCACTGGCTGTTGACCCACCGCCAGCCCCTGTGGAACAAGCTGAAATATCTACTCCTCTTATCTTTCCAGTATGAGTCACATGTTCTCTATTTCTTCCTACTTCCTTAAATTCATCCCATTTTTCAGATATCTTAGGAACCCTATCAGGGTCTCCAGGTAATAGAACAATATCTGCTATATCTCCAGGTTTACATCTTATATGGTATTGGATGTTTCCATCTAACTCAGGTCTATCGGCTTTGGATTCCCAATTTTTTTGTCTTCCATTAAAAACATCTCCCTTACTAATTATTAATGAAGATTTATAAATTATTATTCTAATTTACTAAATAGGGCAATTTTAGCTGTATCTTCCACCATTTCAACTAAATAGAAAGCTTTGCTGAAGTTTTCTCCAACAGATATAATACCATGCTCTTTCATTAAAATAGCAACTATTTCAGGATTTTTATATTCTTCTATAACGTAATTTGCTAACTTATCAGATCCTGATGATGCTATATCTATGGTTGGTACATGCTTTAAATAACCTTTTGCATGATTTGTTATTAAGGGTAATTCCTCATGGTTTGCTGCTATTGCTGTCGCATAAGGTGGATGCACATGAATTACTACATTTACATCTGACCTAACTTTATATATTCCTGCATGGAACTTCCATTCTTTAGATAATGTTTTGGTTCCTTCTAGTAAATTTCCATCTAAATCTACTTTCACAACATCTTCCTCTGTCATATCACTAAATGCACTACCTGAACTTTTTATCAATATAGCATCTTCACCAGGAACTCTACAACTAATATTTCCACCTGTAGCACATATTAAATGTCTATCATAACATCTTCTACTAATTTCTACTAAATCCTTTTTTAATTGTTCAATACCCATTTAAATCACCTCTCATTTTTAGTTATTAAACTAGGCTGCAACCTCATAAAAGGATGGCAGCCTAGTTTAATTTAGTTATCTACTCTGCAATTTCTAATGCAATTTTCATCATATCAGTAAAGTTTTTCTCTCTTATATCTGCTGATACTTTTTCACCAGTCATAACATGATCAGATACAGTCAATATGGATAATGCTTTTTTACCTGCCCTAGCCGCTACTATATAGAGAGCCGCTGTTTCCATTTCTACTGACAATACTCCCATTTTTGACCATCGTTCATTTTCTTCTCTATCATATTCAGGATAGAATATATCTGTTGAATATACATTTCCTACCATATATTTAGCTTTTATCTGGTCTGCCTTATCTACAGCATCTCTTAACAATGGATAGGATGCCACCGCTGAAAAAGTTCCAGATAGCTTATATTGATCAGCGTATGGTGTATTATAACAAGCTCCCAAAGCAAATACTAAATCTCCTATTTTTAATTCATCATGAATTGCTCCAGTTGTACCTACTCGTATAATATTTTCTACATCATAAAGATTATATAGCTCCCATGCATGAACACCCATTGTAGGCGCTCCGATTCCACTTGCCATTACAGACACCTTTTTCCCTTTATATGTTCCTGTATAGGCATACATACATCTAATACTATTTACTTGAACTGCGTCTTCTAAGAAATTCTCTGCAATAAACTTAGCTCTTAAAGGATCTCCTGGCATTAAAACTGTTTTTGCTATCTCACCTGGTTGTGCTGATATGTGATGTGTTGGTGCTTTTAATGTCATTTTAATTCCTCCCAAATTTATTATTTTACTTTTAATAAGCTTTCTAGATAAGGAGATATCATAACTCCTTTTTCTGTTATTATCCCACTAATTAATTCATTCGGTGTTACATCAAATGATGGGTACAGGGCTTTTGTTGCTGCTTCTGTTATTAATTGCCCATTTAAATGTGTAACCTCTTTTTCATTTCTATATTCAACATGTGCATCCATTCCATGTGCAAGATCATAATCTATTGTATGGCTTGATGTTGCTGTATAAAAGGGAATATTATTCTTTTTCGCGGCTAAAGCATGCATATAGGTGCCTACTTTGTTTAAAAGATCTCCGTTAGCTGCAATTCTATCTGAGCCAACTACTACTTTTTGAATTCTTCCTAACTTCATTAAATACCCGGACATACCATCAGTAATTAATGTATGAGGTATTCCCCATCTTTCTAATTCATAAGCAGTAATTCTAGCTCCTTGTAAATAAGGTCTTGTTTCACTTGTAAATACATGAATATTTTTTCCTTGCTCAAATGCTTTTCTAATTACAGATAGAGCTCTGCCACCATAACCAGCTCCTGCAAGGGCTCCTGAATGGCAATGAGTTAGAATTGTGTCCCCATCATCAATTAATTCAGCACCATATTCACCTAATTTCTTCTCGTATCCAAGTTGTCTTTCTATGATCTCAGAAGCTTTTTCTTCTATAAAGTCAACAACCTCTTTACCAGAGTAGTTATCTATTGCTTCTATCATCTCATCAACTGTTTTCATTAAATTTACTGCAGTAGGTCTAGTAGATTTTAATAACAACCCACTCTCTTTAATATAGTTTCTGTCTCCATTTGAATTTACTGCTGCCAAAAGAATTCCATAAGCTCCTGCAATCCCAATTGCTCCCGACCCACGGATCGTCATATCCTTAATTGATTTTGCTAATCCTTCAACCGTATTTATAGTATATATTTCCTCAACAAATGGAAGTTTAATTTGGTCAATAAGCCTAACTTTACCATCTTCAAACCATATGGGTAGTAATAGCTGTTGCTCCTTCCATTCATTTGTTAATTTATAAATTTTATTCATTTAACTGCCTCCTAAAGTCTTACTCATCATGATACTTCCCTAAACCCGCTGGATTTCTTGAACTCTTTAATCCAAATACAACTACAAGCATTGTTAGCACATATGGTAATGTCCTAACTATATGACTAGGTATAAAGCTACCTTGGAATATGGTCTGTAATGAATCAAAGAATCCAAAGAACAAACTTGCACCTAGGGCACCTAATGGATTGTTTTTGCCAAAAGTTGCAATTACCATAGCTATATATCCTCTTCCCGCCGTCATGCCATCTACATACATATTAAGCTGTGCCAATGATAGATATGCACCAGCTAGACCACACAGTGCTCCACTAATCATAACTCCTATATATTTATATAAAGCTACATTTATACCAACTGTATTGGCTGCAACTGGATTTTCGCCTACCATTCTCATTCTAAGACCTTGGGGAGTTTTAAACATGTAAATCCAGCCTACTATTACTATTAAAATAGTTATATAAAAAAGAATATTTTGTTCTGCTAATATTGTTCCGATAAAAGGAATCTTTGATAAAAGTCCTATTTCTAATTTATCAAAACTTGCTACCTTTGGTGATATTCCTTTGGATTTCCACATTATCTGCAAAATAAGGGGAGCTATAGCAGCTGCTAATAAATTTACGCTCATGCCACTTAGAGTTTGATTAACCTTATATCTAACATTTAAAAATCCATGGAGTAATGAAAATAATACTCCAGATACTATACCAAATAATATTCCTATCCAAGGGCTTCCACTGATGAAAGAGCCGAATACTCCAAAGAATGCTCCTGCTATCATCATCCCTTCACAACCCATTGCCATAATACCTGACCTTACTGAAAATGCAGCTCCTGTAGATGCTAAAATCATCGGGACAGACATACGTATGGTAGATACTATTACAACATATAAAATATTACTTATGTTTCCCATAAATCTTCCTCCTGTTCTTTAGCATTATGCAATTTCATCATTAGAGCTCTGCTGATTTCCTTTATTCTTAATTAATTTGGTAAATGGACTTTTAATAAAATAACCTATAGAAGAAATCATTTTAGGTGCAGCAACAAATACTACTACTAATGCTTGTATCATACTTACAAATTCTATAGGGATAGATGTTGTTCTATTTAAAGTCATAGCTCCTGCTTTTAATACTCCAAATAATATGGATGAAAACACTACTCCCAATGGACTATAGGCTGCAAGGGCAGCTACTGGAATTCCTGAGAATCCTAGTCCTGTCGATATGTTTTCTATGAATCTATAATGAATACCTAAAGATAAAGCACATCCTGCTAATCCTGCAATTGCTCCACTTAAAAATATGGTGAATAAGTATACCTTTGATACTTGTATACCTGCTGTTCTAGCTGCTTGAAGGTTTGAACCAGTAACTTGAATTTCATATCCTAAAGCAGTTTTTCTTAGCATCCATTCTAAAACTATGGCAATTATAACAGCATTATAATTGCTGTTGTCAGTTGAGAACGGGGTACTATTTTAGTTAATTTTGCTGAATCTAATATCATATTTGTTTGGGATATTGCACTTCCTTCTGATTTTAGAGGGCCTGTACTCAACCAAGTTGTTACTAAAATTAAAATTTCGTTTAGCATGATGCCAACTATAACTTCTGATGAATCAAATTTTATTTTTAAATATCCAATAAATAAACCTACTAAACCTCCAGCTAACATCCCAGCAAGAATCGCTGCCGCTACATGAAGTGGACCTGGTAAAAAGGTTACATAAGCTCCTACAATAGCTGATGTAATTGCCCCAATATAAAGTTGTCCCTCTACACCTGTATTAATAATTCTTACACGAAATGCAATAGCAAAGGATAATCCAGTAAGTAATAGAGGAGTTCCTTGACTTAGGGAAAGTACTCTTCCCTTTTCTGTACCCAAAGACCCAGTAAATATGGCAATATACGTATCTATGGCAGAGAAACCACTGATTTCAATCACTATAGCACCTACTAATAAGGTTAAAAATAATGCTATTAAAGATGTTTTAAGGGTTTTTAAACCTTGTTTATATTTGTTTTGTGATGTTAAACTTGTTTTCATTTCCCTTCTCCTTTAGTACTATCTATACTGCTTCCAGTCATTAGTAATCCTAGTTGAACTTCTGTATATTCCTCTGGCATGCTTTCGGATACTATTTGTCCTTCATATAGAACCAATATTCTGTCACTTAAGGCTCTAACCTCATCTAAGTCTGCTGAAATTAAAAGTACTGCCTTTCCTTCGTCTCTCAAATCTAATAATTTAGTATGAATATATTCCATAGCCCCTACATCCACACCTCTCGTAGGATGTGCTGCAATTATAAGGTCTGGGTCATGAGAGAATGTCCTAGCTATGATTATTTTCTGCTGATTCCCTCCGGATAAAGATTTAACTGTTGTATCCACTGTTGGTGTTTTTATTAAATAGCTTTCCTTGCTTTTATTTGCGTAATCCAGTATTTTCTTATTTAATAATATCCCTTTATTTGTAAAACTTCTTTCTCTGTGATATCCTAAGATTAAATTATCCTTCACACTCATCTCGCTTACTAAACCCATTGAAAGTCTATCTTCTGGTATATGACCGATTCCACTTCTTAAAAAATTATTAACATCTCCGCTAATCTGCTTACCGTTTAATATAAGCTCCATAGTGTCTGGAACTCTTAGTCCTGTTAATGCTTCAAGTAATTGGGTTTGACCATTTCCTTCTATACCTGCAATACCAAGAATTTCCCCTTTACGTATTTGAAAATTTATATCTTTTATTTTATATTTATTATCTTCTTTAATATTTAAATTTCTTACTTCTAAACAAATATCCGTTATATTTTTTGCCAGTCTTTTTACTCCTAATTCCACATGCCTACCTACCATCATTTCTGATAATTTCTCTATAGTTGCTTCTTTAGGGCCTATATTATTATGAATCATTACTCCATCTCTTAGTACATTTATCCTATCTGCTATGGCCATTGTTTCTTTTAGCTTATGTGTAATGATTACAATACTTTTTCCTTGCTCCCGTAATTTTTTTAATATAATAAATAGAGCATCTACTTCATGGGGAGTCAATACTGCTGTAGGCTCGTCCAATATAATTACCTCTGCTTGTCTATATAAAGCTTTAAGGATTTCAACTCTTTGCTGCTCTCCTACTGAAAGTCTCTCTACTTTAATATTTGGGTCTATATTAAAGTCAAAATCTTCTATAAGTTTTTTTATATTTTCTTGAGATTTTCTTTCATCTACAAATAAACCATTTTTAGGTTCATTGCCAACTATTATATTTTCCATAACAGTAAACGCTGGCACCAGCATAAAATGCTGGTGCACCATGCAAATACCCTTATTAATGGCATAAAGTGGTTTGTTCATATGGACCTTTTGTCCCTTATAATATATTTCTCCTGAATCAGGCTGAATCATGCCATAAAGAACTTTCATAAGTGTAGTCTTTCCAGCACCATTTTCACCTAACAAAGATACTATCTCTCCCTTTTTAAGGGTGAAGTTTACATTATTTAGAGCCACAGTCCCTGGAAATGTTTTTGTTATATTCTTCATTTCAAGCATATCCACGTAACTCCACCTCCACTAGGCATGTTTTCTATTTATTTTTTTCATAATTATTATTTTTTGTCCATTCATCTATTTGATCTGGATCTTGTGGTAATTCAAATTTTCCATCGAAATATTGTTGTTTTACTTCTTCTGCTATATCTATTATGTCTTGTGGTATTTCCGTATTTATTCCAGTTCTATCATATCCACAAACATCATCTTTAATTCCTTTTAGTGTAACTCCTGGTTTCCAAGTCCCATTCTGTACACTTTCAATTTCTTGATATATTAATAGATCTATTCTTTTTAGTGATGTTACTAAGCTTCTTTCTGGATCAATGGAAGCCTTACTACTTCCGATTACATATTTATTTGATTCTTCTGCTGCATTAAATACTCCCAGACCTGAACCTCCAGCATTGTGAGATATAACGTCTGCACCTCTACCATATGCCGTCATTGCAATCTCCTTAGCAGTTCCAGGGTCTGTATAGCTTCCAACTATATTATAAATAAACTCTACTTCTGGATTAACATATTTTGCACCTGCCATAAATCCTGCTGCCCCTGATCTTGAAACAGGAGTATCCATACCGCCAACAAATCCAATAATATTTTCTTTATTCGCTAAAGGCATTCTTTCATCCTTAGTAACAAGACCTGCAATAACTCCCGATAAAAATGTTTGTTCTGGATCTAAAGCTCTTATACTGTGTATATTCTCATATCCTTCAACAACTCCATCAGCTAAAGTAAATTTTTGCTCTGGATAATCAGCTGCTGCCGCTATTATTGGATCTATATAGTCAGCACCTAAAGCAATTATTAGATCATATTCCTCTGAATCAGCAAACATTCTTAATTGCATCTCTACTTCACTAATATCAACAATTTCAGCATAGTCAAATTCTATACCTAATTTATCCTTAGCTTCATTTAATCCAATATGTGATTCATCTACAAATCCTAAATCTCCTAAGTTTTTGTGAACTATTGCAATTTTAACTTTCTCATCTCCTGATCCAGCTGCTCCATCCTCAGTCACGTTTTCAGGTGTATTTCCTACATCTTTACCTTTTCCATCTCCACATCCAACTAAAACAGTTAAAACTAAAGTCAATACTAACATTAAAGAAATTATTTTTTTGTTCATTCTCTTTCCTCCTAGATTTTACATGCTTAAGTTTACTTGTTTCCTAAGTTTTAAAGTTTACTTTTAGCCTTCCTTTCTATGTATTTTTTTGCTATGCTGAGTGCATTTTTTATTAAAATTTCAACGTCGTCAGTCGTCCTACAACTACTATAGCATTGTGATAAATCGTTGTCAACACGTTTTTTATTCTAATATATTACTAATAAACTTACTTGACAAATACAAATATACATCGTATATAATATGTAAAGAATATAATTCTATAATTAAGGTGGTTACAAATGAAATTAACAAATAAATCCTTATATTCACAAGCAAGAGATGCAATTCTTAATATAATTGATAATAGTACAGAATTTATGGCCAAGCTTCCTTCTGAACAGGAGCTTTCTGAAAGATTAGGCGTTAGCCGAAATACAATAAGAGAAGCTTTAAAGTCATTAGAAAATGAAGGCTTCATAGCTCCACGGCATGGGGTAGGTACTTTTATTATTAGAGATTCAAAGAATATTAAATCTAATATAGCTGTTCTTGATAGTTTCACTAAGATAATAACTAATCATGGATATGCACCAGGTACTAAATCTTTATATCACGATAGAAGAACTGTCCCTGAGGATTTAGCATCTAAGCTAAATATAAATGAAGATTCAGATGTTCTTTATATTGATAGGATTCGTACTGCAGATGGTAAGCCAGTTATCTATGTGGAAGACTATATTACTTATATTGATGGGATGATGGAAAGGTTTAATTCCATTAAAACAGAATCCATATTCGAATTTTTAAAATCCTATGATATCAAAATTTCTTTCTCAAGCTGTAATATCTATGCTGTAATAAGTAATGAAAAGCTACAAAAAAAATTATCTTTAAAAGAGCCTAAAGCCTTATTACATCTAGAGCAAGTACACTATTCTACAAAAGGTATCCCAATTATGTATTCGGACAGCTATTTTCTTAGCAATAAATTTGATTTTAACCTAGTAAGGAAAGTTATTGATTAAAAAAATCTTTTCTAAGGATAGAAATAATAAAAAACAATGCAATGTAATTAATAACTATGAATCATTGTATTATAGAGTAAATTGTATTTAGGCAAAATAAATGCTCTTTTATGATAAAAAACCATAAAAGAGCATTTACTTATTTTACATTATTGATTATTTCTATTATCATGATGCACTTGATCTAATACGATAACTAAAGCTAAAACAAAAGCTTGATCTTCTCCATCGGCTATATCAACGGAATAGGTGTCTGAAAAACTAATCCACTTTTTACTAATCCAAGCAATAGGTCTACCGTTTTTCATAATACTAAAATCATGCGCAAAAACATTTCCGTCTATAGTAAAGTTTCCAAACTTGCTATCTATAGTAAACCTAGGCTTAAATAAGGTAAACTCTTTATAGACTTTTCCAACAAGACTTCCACCTTTGTAGATGGAATACTCTGGCAAAAACCTAAATACCTTTTGTTCTATATAAAGCATATGATTACCTTGGATATCATATAAATCCAATTTATTACCTATAGATAATATCTTTCCTGCAACCTCATAACGAGGACTTCCATTTTCATCATTAATAGTGAATCTATCGGCGAAGGAAAAAATTCTCTCCTTAATTAAATATCTCATATTTGCACCTCCATAATACTATATTATCTTTCTATACTATATTGTATAATATACTATATATTATTACATTTGTATTTTCTATATGTAATTCCATAGAATATATTTCATGTAGTAAAATGTAAATTTCTTGGAGGATATAATGGATATTAAAATTATTTTTGAAGATAAAGATATATTAGTAGTGGAAAAGCCACCTAAGATTCCCTGTCAATCTGATAAAACTTCTGACGATGACATAATGAGCATATTAAATAGACCCTATCTTGGTCTTGTACACAGATTAGATAGACCTGTAGGAGGAGTTATGGTATATGCCAAAAATGAGAAAACTAATTCTTTTCTTTCTAAAGAAGTTTCAGCAAGAAGATTATATAAGGAATATCTCGTAGTGGTGTGCGGTAGACCTGAAGCTTCGAAGGGAGAACTAAGAGATTATTTAAAAAAACTTCGAACTATAAATATGAGTAAGGTAGTTGATAAGGGTAATAATGGTGCTAAGGAAGCTGTATTAGAATATGAATTATTAGAGTCTAAGGATACAGAGGAATATGGAACATTAAGCCTGCTTAAGGTTATCTTAAAAACTGGCCGTCACCATCAAATAAGGGTTCAACTCTCCAATGCTGGCTTTCCTATATGGGGAGATAATAAATATAATAAAACCTTTGTAAAGAAAAAAGAATGGACTCAAATTTCACTATGGTCTTATAAAATAGGATTTTATCACCCTACTAATAAGACAAATTCTACTTTTATTTCTCTCCCTTATGATGAATATCCTTGGGATGTTTTTGATATGAAAGACAATTAAGATGATTCTTAGATCCTAAGAATCATCTTAATATAATAATTACTTTATCTAACTGGAACTCCTTTAATTTACCAATCCATCTAATTCCTCACTCAATTTTTCTAGCTTTCTAAAGTTCTCAACTATGTCATTTATTCTTCCATTTTGTTCTGTTACACTTGCAGTAACTTCCTCAACGGATGCAGAGTTTTCCTCTGTAACACTGGATATAGAAGTTACTTCATTTGCAATTATCTCATAGTTTTCTTTTAATGTCCTTATTTTTTCGTCCATATTCTTAGCTTGATTTAAAACATTAATATTATTATCATTGATTTGTTTAAAAACTTCATCCACTTTTTCTGCAGCAGATTTACTAGAAATAAAAGAAAGAGAAACCGAATTGAACTTTTCCTTAGTCTGTTTCGACTTATCTTGGATTCCATTCAAAATAGATGCTATTTCATCGGTGGATTTTCTTGAGTTTTCAGCAAGTTTTCTTATTTCCTCAGCTACAACCGCAAAACCTTTACCGCTTTCTCCAGCCCTAGCAGCTTCGATTGCAGCATTCAGTGCTAATAAATTAGTTTGTTCCGCTATTTCGCTTATTGTATTTAATATAACTCCTATTTGTTGTGATTCTTTGTTTAAGTTATCAATAATAGTTAAAGTTTGACCTATATTTTCACTTACATTGTCAATTTCTCTTCTTAAAGATTCTAATTCTATATTTCCTTCATCAGAAACCTTGGCTGTAGACTCGGTTATATCATTCATGGAAGTTGAAGCATCCTGAACAGATTCTACCTCTTTATTTGACTTTATTGTAGAGTTATTTATATCACCAACACTTTTTGCTTGGAATTCAATACTTGCTGCAATCTCTGAAAATATATTAGTTATCTCGCCAGATATTTCTCCTATTGCATTCACACTCTCTGTTAATCCTTTACTGAAATCCTTTAAAACCTTGGCTGTATACTGAATCTTTTCAAACATATTAGCTATCTTTAACCTATCTTCTTCAGATTTTTTATTGTTATCTTCCAATTTTTTTCTCATATTCACTCCAATTTTGCTTTGAAATGCCAATACAAAAGTTATCAATACTAAAAAAAGATTCATTGAAATAAGATGTTTCTTATCAAGTCCTATAAACATAGTCTCCCTGTATGCAACGAAAAAATAATTAGTTAAAGACAAATTTATAATTCCAGACATAATTATCGGTTTAAAATCATGATACAAAGTAATTATCGCCAAAATATAATATAGCATCAGATAATTGCCGATATGAGGATTTGAGCTTATTATTAGATAACCAATTATTGTCAGCTCTATTAATATAATATATTTAATTTTTGTTTCAAAAATATGTTTATAGGTAAGTATCGTTGCCATTCCCCCGCATAGCAATCCAGATAATGCTAAAATAATAATAGTATTAATAGGAACTTTATTTAAAATATCAACTATCAATCCTAATAATAAAGAAATCCACATTAACTTTATTATTAATTTGTTTCGTGTATAAATAAGATTTTCTTTCTCCATTGCAAACAACCCCCATTTATAATAAACTTTAATTTCTTAGATAAAAAACCAATTTTAAAATTGGTTTTTTATCTTGTATTTTTTCTAACTATATAAATCTAGCTATATCATTTGCAGCTGTTACGGCCTCCCAGCCTCTACCAGGTTCTCTTGCATCGCCAATACAATAAATCTCTTTTGCCGTCTTTTCTTTCAATAGCTCAAAATAAAGATTCGAATTTGCCTTCCCCCCCATTGAAAGTATTACTAAATCAGTATCTATTCTTATTTCCTCTACATTATTTGGATCTAGCTTCTTTTGGAATGGAACGTGAATATTATCTGGAGTTAATGTAATCCATGGTTCATAAGGATTTTTTCTTCCTTTGTTAGCAGTAATTATTACTTGATTTTTGTTAAATTCAATTACCTTAGAAGATACATATGCTTTTATGGGTATCTTTAAAGCATCCGCTTTTTTTCCAGATGGGGAACCTTTACCCATCATCATCCATAATAGCATTGAACGATTTGCGTGGACTACACCACTCATCAAATCAGGTAACATTTCAACTACTGTAACTTCCACACCCTTTTCATAGGCTAGTGAGTAAGCCAGTTCACAACCTACTACACCTCCGCCTACTACGGTTACTTTTTTTATATCTGGTTCTAATTCCATATTCTTATTTAGAAAATCTCTAGCCTCAACATGCCTAATTTCATCTAGACCATTCATTTTTGGTATAAACGGTATTATTCCATTGGCACATACTATAACATCAAATTTATCCTTTAAATTTTTTTCTTTAACCTCAATGTTGTATTCTATTTTTAATCCTTTTTGTTGAAGTAATTCCATAGTATACCTTGTATTCTCTAGCAATCTGCTTAAATCATGTTTTATTTTCATATTAGAACCAGGGATATATTGCCCTCCTAATTTATCTGTTTTTTCAAACAAAGTAACATCATGTCCTCTTAAAAAAGCTGTCTTAGCTAACTCACATCCTCCAGGTCCCGCCCCAATTATTGCTACTTTTTTTGGTTTATCGGTTTTCATTAATCTTTTCGTATCCTCAAAACCTGTATAAGGATTTGCGGTACAGCATGGATGCCCTCCTAATATAAATGACTGAATACAGCCTTCTTGATCTCCCATACAGTGTATTATCTCTTTTACTCTGCCTTCTCTAACTTTTTGCGGCCAGTATGGATCAGCAAGAAGAGGTCTTCCTAACATCACAAAATCTGCAAAATCATTTTCTAAGACCTTTTCTGCTATTTCAGGTTTACCCAGCTTTCCTACAGCTATAACTCTTTTATCAATATTTTCTTTCTTGAAATATTCTTTGAGCCTTCCTGCTATTTCTTCTATATATGGCATATCATCGAAATATGCAGGGGGATGTGGGAAGAACCAATTATCATAGCATCCCTTATCCACATCAAATGCATCTACTCCAGCATTGGCTAATGCCTTACAGAACTCTAGACCTTCCTCTATAGTTCTTTCCATCCCTTTAAAGTTCTTTTTGAATACCTCATCTCCATAGGATTCCTGAAGCCCTTGGGTCAAATCAATTCTATATATTATTGGAAAGTTTTCGCCACATCTTCTTTTTATTTCTCTGACTACATCAATACCAAATTGAAATTTATTTTTATATCTTCCTATTCGTCTTCTATTCCACGGAGCTGATGTAAGCTGATCCATAAGATAGCCTTCATGTCCATGAAGTTGGATTCCATCAAATCCACTGATTTTAGCATTAGCCGCGGCTTGTCCAAAGCTTTTTACTATCTTATTAATAGCTCTATCAGATAATGGAATATGTGGTAAGACAGGTACATAAAAATTCTTATTAATAGATGCTGACTTTAATATCTTTCCTTTAAGTGCTGGCTCTGGTGAACCAACCCTCCCAAGTCCAGCTGTTAGTTGTACAAAAATCTTTGCATCATAGGAATGGACACCTGATGCCAAATCTCTCCATCCAGACATTCTAGTTCTAGATGATCCGTCAATTCTAGGGAAATAAGTAGTTTCATTATCTTCCTCAGTAGTAGGGTCTATTCCTTGAGAAATAGGAACTAATCCTGTTATAAGTAAACCTGTTCCACCCTTTGCTCTTTCTACAAAATAGTCTATCATCTTTTGAGTTGGTCTGCCAATAGGATCAGCCATATTAATATTTCCCATAGGTGCCATAACGATTCTATTTTTTAGGTTCAGCTTTCCAATATTTCCAGGTTCAAAAATTTTATTATATTCCATGAAAATCCACCTTTCCTATTTTCTATTCGACTATTACGGTCCCATCATCTTTTATTTCTATTTTTTGTCCTGTTTTGACATATTCTAAAAATTCATTTCCCAACTGATCGATAGTAATGATTTTTTTACCATTCCATACTTCGGCCAGAATTATTCCTGCCGCTGCAAGTGAATCAATATGCTCAGAGAAAAGCATTGCTGATGGTCCTATTCCTAATTCTACGATAGCTTGAAGTACCATTCCACCTGTTGTTGAGCCAATTGTTTGCGGTAGGCATATTATTTTATTAGTCAAATTTTTATTATATAAATCTTTATTATTTTGATCAGAACATATTACATTTTTAGATTTCTTTAAAGCGCTTTTTTGAAAAGATGCTAATATATTCAACCCTTCCTTTGTCACCACTGCTTCTTCCTTTAAATTTCCACCTAATACAACCCTACCTTTAAATATCCTAGACATACAAATCCCTCCTATTTCAAACCTGTTATCTTAGATAATATGATTTCATCTGTATAAAATCTTGCAGTTGTATATGTTCTCAACTTGTTTGAATTTGTAATGATTGGCTCCTTAGCACAAAGTGGATTGTTCATATACATTAACGGACAGATATACGTTAGTTTTACTCCCATACTATTAAGTCTTTGTAGTGCTAATTTATCTTTTTTAAATTCTTGGATTACATCAGGTGAAGCACTCAGTATAGTATCTATCAAAACCTTGCTTTTTCCACTAATTTTAACTGCTTCTTCTATTCTCTCTACCCAATCATATATTTGACTAAGGCTTAAATGTGGACATCCTATAAAGCATTTCTTTGGAGTTTGACTTGGGTTCTTCCACATTATAGGATAAGAGTCATATATTCTATTTAATTCTCCATCGTCTATAATATATGTTTTGTAATCATCCACTAATAGAGATTCTCCTAGATCTATTGCCTCTGGAGTAATATTTTCTACATGATATAGTCCAACAGCTCCATTAGAAGCACTAGCAGCACCCATATCTTTAAGATAATTAATAGTAGTATCACTAATGCCCTTACCTAAATGTTTATCTAGACCTACTATATACGGAACATCTTCCATAACTTTCATACCTATTGCACTTCCAAGGATTTGAGCATTAGGAAGTTTTGAAGTCTTAAGTTGTATCAGCCATTTTGCCTTTCTACCCTCATCTATTAAAAGACCAAACTCCGGAACTTTACCTACTATGCCACATAATAGTTCTATTACACCAGAATTTCTATTGCTTCTTGCTCCTAATACAGAATTTGCAAATACTACTGCTGAAGATTCAGCCCAAGACAATATATCTCCTTTCTTTGGCGTATTACCAACCTCTGGCAAATAGCAAGTACATGTAAAAGCATTATCATCTTTTAATCCCACTTCTTTTAATTGCTTCTCATACATTTCTTGCTTTCCGTACATAATTCTAAATACAACTTTTTGCAGAGGATTACATTTTACATTTTCATAATCCAAAGGTCTTGGATCTACTGTAAAGCTTTCTTTTGTCCTAAGATTTTCTTTGATTAATTCATCCATAATATCAAATACTGGCGTTAACATTGGTATGCCAAAGGATGTTACTAAGTGTATGGAGCCATCAATTGGAAGTAATCTCTTCGCTCCAAAGGTTTCTCCATAAAGAACTACGGATTTAAGTGCTTTTTGTAAGGTTTCCCCTCTCCTTCCATCTAATATTTCAATTTCTTCGGGGGTCAACTTCATATTGTAGCTATCCATAAAACCACTCCCTTAATCAAATATATTGTTATAATATTAACATTGAATTTCCTTAGTATATTTCTATAGCAATTAACATGCCAAGTCTAAAATTGGGACTTTTGCCATATTCTACCACCGGGATGATTTTAGGTATATTTTTTTGTATCATATTGTACTATAATGTATTTAACTATAAAGCATTTTGATACATTCTGCTACAGAGGGAGCGACTGCCATGACTAATTTATTTCATTCTATATTAGATCATATTGAATATGCCATTTTAATAACTGATAAAGATGCTAAATATGTATTTGTGAATAAATTTGTAAGAGATAATACAAATACTTCATTATCTGATTGGACGGGAAAGAGAATAGAAGATATTTTAGCCATAGGTATTTATGATAAGTCTTATATTCTAGATGTAATGAATACAAAACAAGAGGTATCAGGTATAATCTATACCGAAAAAGGATACTCTTCTCTTTCAACCTGTACTCCAATATTCGATCATCATGGGAATATCAAATATGTTGTAACTGTATCTGTAAATCCTGATAGATTTAATAATCTCCTTGAAAAAGCAACCTTAGCAAGTGATATTAATTTAGTTTATAAACAAGAGGTTGAATATTTAAGAAATACACTGTTATCTAATAGTGAATTTATATTCGCCAGCGATCATATGAAAAAATTATTTACTAGTATTTTAAAATTTGCCCCTACGGATTCCACAATTCTTATAACTGGTGAGACTGGTAGTGGTAAGGAAGTGATAGCTAAAACTATTCATCAAAACAGCAAAAGAAAAGAAGGTCCCTTTATCTCAATTTGCATCCCTTCTATTCCTTCAACATTACTTGAATCTGAAATTTTTGGATATGAAAAAGGTGCTTTTACAGGCTCAAATAGCATGGGTAAGCCTGGGTTAGTAGAATTGGCAAACCATGGAACTCTATTCCTCGATGAATTAGGAGATATTCCCATTGAATTGCAAGTCAAATTATTAAGATTACTTGATACATTAGAAGTAACTCGTCTTGGTTCAATAGAATCTAAGAAGTTGGATATTAGAATAATTGCAGCAACAAATAAGGATCTTTATGAAATGGTCAATAAGAAAACCTTTAGAGAAGATTTGCTTTATCGTCTGAGTATCATTCACTTGCCTATAAAACCTTTGAGGGAAAGGCCAGAAGATATAATTGCTCTATCAGATCATTTTATTGATATTATTAATAAGAAATATGGCTACCAAAAAAAGCTGACACAACAATCTTATAGAGTATTGCAATCCTATTCGTGGCCAGGAAATGTAAGAGAACTGCGAAACGTAATAGAAAGAATTTGCATAATGAGTGATAATAACGCTATCATGGAAGAAGAAATAATAAATGTTCTAGGTAATTATAATAAATTCATTCAAAATATTCCAGTAGATGATTCTCTAAAACCGAAATCAATTATTGATGATTTTCACAATTGGGAGAGAGATAGAGTATTAGATGCTTTAATAAAAAATAATGGTAATAAGACATTAACGGCTAAATCCCTTGGAATATCTAGAAGTAGACTATATAGGCTCTTGGAGAAATACTAAAAATTAGAAGAAAAAAGACCAAGTGCCACGAATATACCATATACTCATGATACTTATTTTGAACCATATATGATCTCTTAGTATAGATAATTATTTCATTCTATCTTATAAAATAGGATCTTATCACCCTACTAATAAGACAAATTCTACTTTTATTTATCTGCCTTATGATGAATATCCTTGGAATATCTTTGATATTAGAAAAGTATTGAAATCAAAATAATAAAAACTTGTGCAATATAGAAGATTTCCATATTGCACAGGTTTAGTACATTCTTTGGATACTGACTCCCCCTAAATCTAGTTCAAACTCTCTAATATCCCAAATATCATCTATAAATTCATTTATCTTGTCTTTAAATTCATTATCATTATTATCAATAATAGTCATTATTGTAGAGCCAGCACCGCTTAAGAATACTCCAAGACATCCAGCTTCTTTACATTTATTAACTATATTAAAATAATCGGGAATTAATTTTCCTCTATATTGTTCGTGAAGAGTATCATTTACTGCATATTTCAACAAATCAAATCTACCATTAGATAATGCTGATAATAACAAAGATACCCTACCCACATTATATATGGCATCTTTATATGAAACAGTAGAAGGTAAAACAACTCTAGCTTCTTTTGTTGATAAGGTAAAGTCTGGTATCAAAGCAATAAATTTAATTCCCTTAGGAATATGTATATTATTATATATTACCCTTTTATTCTCCATAACGGATACAACAAATCCACCAAATAAAGCAGGTGCTATATTATCGGGATGTCCTTCAACTTCCGTAGCTAATTCTAGAACTTCATCCTTAGAAAGAGGCTCTCCAGCTAGGTGATTAGCCCCTATGACTCCTCCCAAAATACAAGATGCACTACTGCCTAATCCCCTTGAAATTGGTATATCAGTACTCATATCTATCCTAATTCCTTTAGGTGAATACCCTATCTTATCAAATGTCCTTAACATAGACTTATAAACTAGATTATTTTTATTTGCAAAGGCTTTATTACATCCGCTGATTTCTAATCCTTTGTCAATTTCTTCAAATATAAAAGAATTATATATATTTAGTGCTAAACCAAGGGCATCAAAACCCGGACCAATATTTGCGCTGGTTCCAGGAACTTTCACTTTAATCATTTGCCACACCTACCTTTAGGAACTCCTCTATTATCTGTCTCATATCACCTTTATTGCAATTGTTATTGTGCAATATTACTTTATCTTTTAAAGTTTTTATAGCCTTTGGAACTGCAATCTTGGTTTTATCTTCCAACTCCTCTAGTATCCTAAATTCATCTTTATCTCCCATTTTTATACCTATTGCTGAGGCTACTGTGTTCCCAAATTTATATGGGCTGGCAGTGGAAGCTATAATTGTTTTTAGATTATCTTTAGTTTCTGATCTATATTTTTCATATACATTTATGGCTACTGCAGTATGAGGATCCATAAGATAATTTTCTTTCTTAAATACTTTACAAATCCTTTCTTTAACCTCTTCCTCTGTGGAATAATTATTGTAGAAATCTTCAAAGTTTAGATCATTCATCTTATAAAATCCTTCTTTAGAAAGTTTCTCCATACTACTTGCCACTATCTTGTCATCTCCCTCACTTAAATGAAATAGGAGTCGTTCTAGATTACTTGAGATTAAGATGTCCATAGATGGAGATGAAGTAAGTATCAGTTCCCTTCTCTTATCGTATACACCAGTCCTAAAAAAATCCGATAAAACATTATTCTCGTTGGATGCACATATTAATTTATTTACGGGAAGACCCATAACTTTTGCATAATAGGCTGCAAGTATATTTCCAAAATTACCCGTTGGTACAACAATATTTATCTTTTCTCCTTTATTTAGTTTTTTCTGTTTCACAAGCATTGAGTAGCTATAGAAATAATAGACTATTTGAGGAATTAACCTACCAATATTTATTGAATTTGCAGATGAGAACATATAATTATTTTTATCTATGAGTTCAATAAACTCTCTATCATTAAATATATCTTTAACTCCATTTTGAGCATCATCAAAATTTCCTCTTATGCCTACTACAAAAGTATTCTCTCCTTCTTGAGTTATCATCTGTTTTTTCTGAATCTCTGATACTCCATTCTCAGGGTAAAATACTATTATTTTTATTCCACGCACATTTGCAAACCCTTCCAAGGCAGCTTTTCCTGTATCCCCTGAAGTAGCAGTTAAAATCACTATTTCCTTTTGAATGCTTGTAATCCTTATGGATTCCTTTAGTAAATATGGAAGTATGGATAAAGCCATGTCTTTAAAGGCAAAAGTCGGTCCATGGAAAAGCTCTAAGATAAAAGAATTGTTTACCTCTACTACTGGGGCAATAATATCTGTATCAAATTTATTATCATAGGCTTTATCTATACAGGTTTTAAGTGATTCAGGCTCAAAATCTGTAAAAAACTTCTTCATTATTGTATATGCTATCTCTCTATAACCCATATTCTCCATAGCTTCTAGGTCTTCTATTCTAGGTAATATTTGGGGGACAAATAATCCTCCGTCCTTTGAAATACCTTGAATAATTGCCTCACTTGATGAAATTGAAATTTCTTTATTTCTAGTACTAATATATCTCATATCTTTCTCCCCTTTAATTAAGTATTCTTCCTAAAAAATACTTGTCTTTACGGAGTCCCAATGATTTTATTAAATCTAAGATATCCTTTAAAAAGACTTTTTTCGTAATAACTGCAAAGTTTTCTGACGTAGTCAATATTTTTTCAGCTATTTTTCGTAATTTGCTAATATCCTCTTCTTCCATTTCAGAAATTCTTAAATAATACTTGTCCTTTATCATTGAATTATTATTTTTAACTTTCCTTTTACCTAATGGATTTATCTTTCCATATGAGTTATTTACTACATCTATAACATCCCCTAAAACTGCATCTGCGGTGGGTAATGCGCCTGCCCCTGAGCCATAAAATCGTAACTCTCCTACATTATCACCTATCAAAACTATGGAGTTATATGCCATATTTACCTTTGAAAAATATGAATCCTTATTTATAATCGTTGGTTGAACTACTGCAGTAAATTTACCATCTTCCATATTAACCTCTCCAATTAATTTTACTGTTGAATTCATATTTTTTATCTGTTCCATATCAAATGCTGTAATACTGCTTATTCCATCCAATATCATATCTTCCTCTGAGATTTTTCCCCTTAATGCAATCGTTCCTAGTATCCTAAGTTTTCTCAAAGTATCATATCCTTCAACATCTGCTGTTGGATCAACTTCTGCATACCCTAATTCCTTGGCTATTTTCAAAGTATCCTCATAGTCCATCCCTTCCTCAAACATCCTAGTTAAAATATAGTTACATGTACCATTTAAAATACCTTGGACCTTAGTTATCTCGTTAATTGCAGTTTGTTCTCTAAGGGGTTTTAGTATTGGAATACCTCCACCTACACTAGCTTCATAAAGAAATGCTAATTTTTTTTCACTTGCCAAGCTAGATAATTCCTCAAAGTATTTCGATACAACGGCCTTATTAGCTGTAACCACATGTTTACCAGCATTCAATGCTTTCTTTATATATTTATAGCTATTTTCCAAGTCACTGGTAACCTCAATTATTATGCTAATGTCTTCATCTTCTAGAATATCTTCAAAATCAGTAACAATCATTTGTCTTTCTATATCTATACTTCTTTTTTTACTATTATTCTTTACTAATATCTTTTTAATCCTCAATTCTGAGCCTAAAATTGCTTTAAGCTCATCTTTTCTTTTATCTAGTATCTCTACTATACCTAAGCCTACTGTACCTAGACCAAGTAAACCAATATTTATCATTTAATCACTCTCCATAGAACTATCATTTTCGAAAACTTTATATATAGCAGTCATGGCTTTATCGAAATCATCGTTTTCAATTCCTATAATTATATTTAATTCAGATGAACCTTGAGTAATCATTCTGACGTTAACTCCACTATTTCCTAAAGCACTAAATACTTTTGCAGATACCCCTTTAGCCTTTATCATTCCTCTTCCCACTACAGCAATAAGTGCCATATTGGGATAACATGAAATTGAGTCTGGATTACAATATATTCGTATCTCTTCTATTACTTTATTCATTTTTGAGTTAAGCTCTGAATTTGAAACTACTACTGAGATCGAATCTATACCAGTAGGTACATGTTCAATGGAAATATCATTAGTCTCAAATACAGAAATTAACTTTCTCAAAATGCCTGTTTCTGAATTCAGCAAAGTTTTTTCTATAGATATAACAGTAAAATCCTTTTTCCCAGAAATACCAGTTATATTTCCAGAGCTAATGGGAGTATGATCATTTACAATCATAGTTCCAGGGTCCTCTGGGGAATTTGTATTCTTAATATTTATAGGTATTCCTGCCTTTTTCACTGGGAAAATAGCCTCTTCATGAAGTACTGGAGCTCCCATATAAGAAAGTTCTCTAAGCTCCTTATATGTGATAATTTTAATAGGTTTTGGATTTTTAACAATACGGGGATCTGCCATAAGAAATCCAGATACATCTGTCCAATTCTCATAGAGCTCACCATCTATTCCACTGGTAATAATAGAACCTGTTATATCAGACCCACCTCTAGAAAAGGTTATTATCTCACCATTCTCTTTAGCCCCATAAAATCCAGGAATGACACCATAAGAAACTTCTGATAATCGTGACTTAACTTTTTCCTCTGTAGTTTCTGAATCAAAGTTTCCTTTATTATCAAATAAAATCAATTCTGCAGCATCTATAAACTCAAAACCTAAGTAATTGGAAAGTATAATAGCATTTAAATATTCCCCTCTACTTGCAGAATAATCTCTAGAGGCGCCATTTTTAATCTTGTCCTTTATTTCATTTAATGTTTTATCAATCTGCAAACTTAAATTTAACTCATCACATATATCTTTATATCTTTTTTCAATAATTGCATATACTTCATCAAAGTTTAGACCATGTGATGCAAGTTGATAGCACATATATAATAAATCCGTTATTTTATGATCTTTACTATTTCGTTTTCCAGGGGCAGAGGGTATTACATACCTTCTCCTAATATCTGATTTAACGATATCTCTCACTTTGATAAATTGCGTACTATCAGCTAGGGAGCTTCCTCCAAATTTTGCTACGATTATATCTTTCAATTTTAACTCCTCCTATATCTAAAAAAATATGCAAAAAAACCCGCCCTAAATAGGACGAGTTTTATCTTCTCGTTTCCACCCAAAAACAAATTAAGTAAATAGCTTTAACGCAGCAAACGCATATCCCTACTATTGTTCAGGACTGGGCTCATAGGTGGTTTTCAATCTAGTGTATCAAAGAAGTCTTTCAGCCGGTGAACTTCTATCTCTAATGACATTAAAAGATTTACTCGTCCTATTCAAAGCTTTTAATTGAAATTTTAATATTTCTACTATTGTATAGTATTATCTTATTAAAGTAAAGTGTTTTTTTGATACATCTTAGATAAAATATAAAGACCATAGCTCAAAGTCAGTATTTACCTGAAAACATGGTCTTTATACTTTTATAGCTAACTATTTTAAATAACATTTAAATCTTGGCTGGAAAACTAAATAAAATGTCATGAGTGTTATCTCAAGAAATGAATTTAACTTTAAGAATATTAATTCTTTTAATCGAGTGTGTTTAATAACAAAATCATAAAATAAGCATCCATTGGATAAAATATGGATTAAACCACTACTCATAACGGCTATATGTAGATATATATAGCTTACTTCATATTACTTTGAACAAAAACAAATTCTATCTAAGTTTTCGAGATAAGCTACCCCTGCTATGGTAGTCCCATAGAATAATGTGGCTTTTTTCACTCTTAGAAAATCTAATATAGTACCGTTTGTTATAGTACTTCCTGTGACTACTAATATGTCAGACCATTTAACTACTTCTTCTCTATTCACTTTCCCATCTTCTATCAAAGTATCATATTTTATCTTTCCTATATTATTAATATCTAAATCCAACACTCTTATTGAAAATTTCTTTCTAAGATTATCAATTATCGCTGGCTGAAAACCTACCATACCTATTTTAACGCTTCCAAATTTATCTTGAATATATCTTGCTATATCTTTACCGCATTTTTCTGGCTCTTCATCTTTACAGTGAATAGTATTTTCAACAAGTTTCAAGTGTTTTAAAATTGCATTTAAGGTTGCAATAAATAAAACCTTATTTCTATTATCAGATAAATCTAATTCTAGAACATGCTTAACACTTCCTTTAAATACTGTTGGTGAATCTGTATAAGCCTGCCCTATAGAGTCTAGAAATTTTGCTTCTATAAGCACTTCTTTCCCATTTAAAAGGGGAAAATCCTTTCTTTCAGTTATTCCAATGGCTTCTTCTGGAGTTAATGTATTGGTAGTAATAATAATATTTTCATCATACAAATTATTTTGGATTGCAATTGCTTTAATCTTTTGTTGTAATAGTGTATAAAATTCCATTTTCCTCTACCCTTTCCATCATAGTTTTAAATACTTAAATATAGAAGTCAGATCTAATCTATTGGATATTTCATCTGACTCCAATACTTTTAGTAAATTTCCATCACTCATTATACCTATTCTATCTGCTAAAAATATAGCTTCCTCTATATCATGGGTAACATGTATTATTGTAGATTTAAACTCTTTATGTATATTTTTTATTTCTTGCTGAAGGGTTGGTTTGATCATTATATCTAATGCACTTAGGGGTTCATCTAAAAGCAATATTTTAGGCGATATAATAATTGCTCTTGCTAGTGCAACTCTTTGTTTTTCTCCGCCACTAAGCTTATTTGGATATCTTTTTAAAAGATGCTCTATTTTTAACATTGAGACTAGTTTATATAATTTTTCTAATATAATCTTTTTATTCATACCTCTTATTTTAAGTCCAAATATTATATTATCCTCTACTGTCATATGAGGAAATAATTCATAGTCTTGATATACAAAGCCTATATCCCTTTTTTCTGGGGGAAGAAGAGTTATATCATTCTTATTATACAAAATATTTCCTGAATCTGGTCTATAAAGTCCAGCAATAGTCTCTAGCAAAACTGTCTTTCCTGATCCACTAGGACCTAGAATTACAAAATATTCTCCTAAGTTTATTTTTAAATCTATATTATTTAGGGCAAATCTCCCTAATCTTAATTGTATATTTTTTATCTCCAACATAATATTTCCCTTCGTGTTAAATGGATTTTGATTTCTGTATTATTTCAACTAGAAACATAGATATTATAGATATGAAAATTAGTATGGTTGCAACACCAATTGCAATATCTAAATCACCTGTTGACATATTCATAAATATTGCCGTAGGTATTACTTCTGTTTTCATACTTGTAGCTCCAGCAAGCATAATTACCGCTCCGAATTCTCCTAATGCTCTTGACCAGACTATTATTGAAGAAGAAATCAGACTATTTTTTATTAATGGAATAGTAATATATATAAATGTCTGCCATCTATTACAACCTAATGTTCTCCCTATAAATTCTATCTTGTATCCCGATTCTTTCATGGCTATTCTTAACATGTTGACCATAAAAGGGAAATTTACAAAAACTTGAGCCGCAACTATTCCCTTTGGATTAAAAACAAACTCTACACCTATTTCAGATAAAAATCCTCCTATGCCTAGATTACCTAAAAAAAGTAATAGTGCCACACCAGATATCATATGGGGTAAAGACATAGGCAATAATATCAATATTTGTATTAACTTTTTAAGCCTTATATTCGATCTTTCCAGTGTATAAGCTACAGGTATGGAAAAAACCAAACATATTAAAGTAGATATAATAGATGTAATAAGGCTTAATTTTATAGAAAATAATATTTCTTTGGACTGAATACATTTATATATATTAGGAACCCCTCGTATCACTAAGATACAAGGGGAGTAAAAATAAATATCAAGGCTATTGATAACGTAACTATTAATAAATATGAAAATCTTTTATTTGACATATGCAATCAATCCCTCTATCTATTTTACAGAAGGAAATCCATATTTTTCAAATATCTCTTTTCCTCGATCTGAGCTAACAAAATCAACAAAGATATTTGCCTTATCTAGGTTTTTGGAAGCTTTAAGTGCCCCTATTGGAATTATTTGTTGTATATTAATATCTTCAGGTATTGCTATTGTTTCTATATTTTCATTTCCAAACGCTGAGTCTTCTGTAACTATTGCTGCATCTGCATTTTTAGATTCCAGGTGTACTAATATTTCATTTACTGTTGCCGTTTTAGCCACTACGTTATCATTTATACCAGTTAATCCTGTTTTTTCTATTAGTTTTTGGCTAGTTTGTCCTATGGCATTAGCTTTTTCGTCCCCTAATATAACTTTCACACCTGGATTTGCCATATCTTCAAGACTATTTATATTTGCTGGATTTCCCTTTGGAACTCCAATTATTGGATTATGATATGCTACATCCTTAGATGGATATGTAAGTTCCTTTTCTACTGATGTTTCATAGGCTTGCTTAGAACCCACTATAAACACATCTCCTTTTCCCGAAAGTTCTATCTGGCTTAATAATTGAGTTGAACCTGCGAATATGTATTCTATCTTTATGCCGTTTTCTTCTTCAAAAACCTCTGCAATCTCAGTCATAGGTTTTTTTAAACCTGCACCACTATAAACCAAAAGCACTACATCCTCTTGACTTTCATTGACATTGCTAGATTCTTCATCTTGATTAGAATTATTAACATTTGATGAATTATCTATCTCCCCTTCTTTGCCACAAGCCACAGTAAAAATCATAAGGCTCAAAACTAAAAATAAAGCTATAAATCTCTTAAAATTATTCAATATAATTCCTCCCCTATATTAATTTATAATCGTTACTCTTTATAAAGAGTAAGATTATAAATTACAGTATATTGCTTTGTAATGCCTTTGTCAATGAAAAAACACTTTCTAAGAAATTAGATGCTTTCTCAATATTATCTTCATGTACTTTTCAAATTGATCATCAGTATTAGAAATTTCCCACATTCTTTAGATGATATTTAGGCATTAATTAGTCAATATAGAATATTACAATTTGAGTTCTAGTATTAGTTTTATTGATAGCACCAATATCTAAAAATTCCATAGTATATTATCTATTTATAAAAAGCAGAAAATCCTTTTGATTCTAAGGATTTTCTGCTTTTTAATAAATTTTTACACCACTAATTTTATCAAATTATTAGATGGATCTTTCGTAAATATATTATTATCTTCTTCTATTATCTCATAGCCTAGATTACTTAGATTATTTACTATATTTTCCCTTACATCTATATCAGGGAATATTATAGTATAATATTTCATACCTGCAGCATTGTCTGGCAAAGCTAGAGCATTCTTTCCGTTCCAAATATTTAGTCCTATATGGTGATGGTATCCTCCTGACGAAATAAATAATGCTGAATTAGCCATTTTCATTACTAAATCAAATCCTAATCCATCACAATAAAATTTTTTTGCTTCATCTAAATCTCCTACATGTAAATGGATATGTCCTATTATGGCCTCCTGTGGAATCTCACTCCATTTTTCTTCACCAGCATCAAATATAATACTATTATAATCTAAAGGATCTGTTACCATCTCTATTTGATTTCCTTTACGTTTCCATTCCTCACTGTCGATATCTCTATAGACCTCTATTCCATTCTCATCTGGATCTTCTAAATATATAGCCTCACTAACGCCATGATGTGCTCCCCCGATTATAGGATAACTCTTTTCTCTTAGATGTTTTAAAAATACCCCTAGATAGAATCTATTTGGTAAAAGAAGTGCAAAATGATAAATTCCCGTTCTTCTTGGTAGTTTTGGTATTACATCATCAGGTTCTATAATTGTAATCATAGGATTAACTCCATCTGCTGTTAATGTCACTTCTTTTTCTTCTCTATCTAATACTCTAAATCCCATTATTTCTGTATAAAATTCTATAGACCTTTTTATATCTACTACTTTTAATACTATCTGATTAACAAATATATCTGGTTTTTCATGAAACTTTGACATAAAATCACCCTCATACTTTTAGTAAATATAATATACCCAATAATAGGTGTTTAAATTATGTCAAACATAATAAATCCTACAGTATTTATAGCAAAATTAGCCATCATGTGAACTAGCCATGAACTATATATATTTGAGTTAGATTCATTAAGATAATTGAAAATAATTCCTCCTGCAAATAAACCAACCATAGCTAATAAAAAGATCAACGGGCTAAACCAACTGCCCATAATCCCTATATGATATACTGTAAATGCAAAAGCACTTATAATATAGGCACTTTTTATTGCAATTAGTTTTTTAAGATTTAAAAATATAAATCCCCTAAAGAAAAATTCCTCTAAAAGAGAATTGATAAAAGAAATATATAATGCTACAAAAATAAAATTATTCTTATTTACTTTAAGATTTTCTGCTAGTATATTTTTGATACTATCTAAATCTATATATTTTTTTAATATTAAATAAGCACCAAGTATTATTAAATATACTAATAATCCAAGAATTGTTGAGATTATTAATTTCTTCTTAGACTTAACCTTAAATATATCTTTAAGGTTAATATTACTATCACAAAAAATATATATTAAAGGGATAAATAGAAACATTATTATCTTTATAGCTGACTTATACATATAGCCAGGATTTATAATAGCATCAACAATGGACATTATGGCTATAGATATAGCAGTGATTATAAGTATACCAATTATCGTTTTTCTTTTGTTCATTTTTGCACTTCCTCATGTTAGCTAGTACTAAAGCTTATTTTATATCTATAACTATATCTCGAATCAGTTTTATTTTCAATTAGGAATTTTAAATTATTTATTCTACTAAAATTTCATTTTTTATCCAAATTATACCTTTGCTGGGCATACATAAAATTGACTCTTGGATAAAATTCCAAGAGTCAATTGGTTCTAGCTTAGTTTAAATTAAGGGGTAACCGCTAGACCTATATCTATATATAAATCATCTAGTCTATAATAACTATTTCAAAAAATCTATTGATTTATTATAGTTGTTTACTAGCTGATTGAAAGTATCAATTAATTTTGATATATCTATTTTAATGTTATCTTTATCTTCCTCTATTTCCAATACATCTTTATCCATTTGTCTTGAAATTTGAAATTCTTGAACGTGTTCAGTCTTCCTTTGTAGTTTCCCAAAATATCCCCCTTTGAAACAATTTTCCTTAATAAGATCTTTTAAGTAAATCCATAAATCCATATTTCTATTTTATTTAACATTTTCTCACCTCCTATTTTAATGCTTAGATTTTGGATAGGTTTTTAATTACCAAGGACCTTATAAATAATTATATTGGAATATTATTTCATATTTTTTTCTAAGTTTTTAACATTTGTTTCTAAATTGTTACAAATTGTTACAAGAATATATGATTATTGGGCTTTTTCTTTAATATTTAATGATTTAAAATAAGCCTATAACCTAATGTATATATGATATTTACTAATGTTAATCATTTCCATTTTAAACTTTATTTATTGAGTGAATAGGATTTTCATACCAAAATATAGAATATAAGTATACTAGTATGTAGTGAATTTCAATGATATAATTAATATAAATTTATATACAATTCCACTTTCTAAATATTATATTTATTAAACTTAAGTAAAGTAATAGGGGGGATAATATTGCAATACTTAGGAAAGGTTTTAGTTGTAGATGATGATCAGAATATATTAGAATTAATAAAGATATATGGTGAAAAAGAAGGTTTTGAAGTTGTAGGAGTAAACAATGGCGATCTTGCATTATCTGTGTTCAATAGAGAAAATCCTGACGTGATAATACTTGATATTATGCTTCCAGGTAAAGATGGATTAACACTATGTCGAGATCTAAGACAGATCCGCATGGTTCCCATTATAATGCTTACTGCTAAAGGAGAAGAAGCTGATCGAGTCTTGGGGTTAGAAATGGGTGCCGATGATTATGTATCAAAACCCTTCAGTCCTAGGGAATTAATGGCTAGAATAAAAGCGGTTTTGCGTAGAACGAACACATATGAAACATTAGAGCATTTAAATATAAAGTACCCGGGATTGGAAATTATGTCTAGTACTAGAACAGTACTAGTAAATGGTAAAGATATAGCCGTCACACCAAAGGAATTTGATTTGTTATATTATCTTGCACAGAACCCCCTTCGTGTCTTCTCACGAGAAAACCTATTATCTGTAGTTTGGGGATATGATTACTTTGGCGATCAACGTACAGTAGATGTACACATACGAAGATTAAGGGAGAAGTTAGCCTCTTTAGACCATGAGTACTTAACAACTATTTGGGGCGTAGGTTATCAATTTACATCCCCATTAAAAGTAAAGGAAGTAGCCTATGAATAATTATATACAACTTATAGAAAAGCAAGCTAAGAAATCCTTACAAAAATTTAAAAAATTGGGATTGCTTTTAAGGCATTTTTTTAAAAAACAGTTCAATCGAAATATTTATACCAGAATATTGTTTATAAATATAATATGCTTTGTTCTTTGTCTAACTGCTTTAATAGCATTTTTTGATTTTTCGGTTAAACAGGTAACTTATAATCAAATTCAACAGGAATTATTACGAAAAGCTAAAAGAGCAAATTTTGCATTGTTACAAAAAGAAAGTTGGGATCAGCTTACACTGTCAGAATATGATAGTAGTAATATTGCTCAAAAGCAGCAAGAAAAAATCAAATTTTTATCTGATATCTTCGATGCAAAAATTACAATTTTTGATAAAAGCGCTAATATTGTAGCTACCTCCGCAAACCAAGAAATAGTACCTGGCTCTCAGGTAGATAAAAGCTTTGCCAAGGCAATATCTAGCGGCGAGACCATAACTGCAAAGGTTATTAATAAGGAAACAAAGGAGTTGACTTTTATCGCTGCCGTCCCTATGGGTGACAGTAATGATATTATTATTAATGGCATCCTCCTAGAAGCAACTCCTTCTAAACTTGACCATAATATAGCTAAAATGCGTCTATATCTAATATTAGTAGGAATATTTGTCCTTATTATGATTATTTTTGTTTCTATCTACCAAGCCGAGCACATTTCGAAACCAATTTCTGAATTAAGTACGGCCATGGCCGAATTAAATAGTGGAAACTATGTTACACAACAATACCATCCTGCCCTTGATGAGGTTAAAATATTAATAGATCAATTTAATAAGTTAGCAGAAAAAGTGCAAAAAATACAGGAGGAAAACAGAAGCGTAGAAGAGGAAAGGACAAGGCTCTTTTCTGAGATTTCCCATGAGCTTCGCACACCACTTACAGCTGTTCAAGGATTTGTAGAGGCTATACAAGATGGTATAGTTCAGGACAAGGATTTATTAAACAAATATTTAGAAATCATCTACACTCAGACTGTTCACATTAATAGACTAGTAGATGATATGCTGCAATTGAGCCGCTTAGAAAGCGGCAGCATAAAACTAGAAAAAACTCCTTTAAATTTAATAACTCTAGTACATAGAGTCATTGAATCCATGGAAGCATTAGCTCGAAGTATGAATATAAATATTATTTTTGAAAAAAATATAGACCAAGCAACGATAATGGGTGATATCGATCGAATTGAGCAGATAATCAGGAATCTGCTACAAAATGCTATTAATGCTTCAGAAAATGGAGAAATTATAGTTAAGATAGAAAGTTCCCCGAACTCTGTTATTCTAATGGTTAGAGATAATGGGACTGGGATATCTAGTGATGACTTACCTCATATTTGGGATAGATTCTATCAAAGCAAATCTCATAGAAATGTAGGTAAGGCAAAGGGTGGCAGCGGCTAGGTTTAGTTATAGTAAAGCAACTTGTACTACTACATAATGGGAAAATTGATGTGGAAAGCCATCTTGGCATAGGTACTACTTTCTATGTACATTTTCCTGCTTTATAGTATCTTCTGCACCATAAAACTATCTTATTAGCTTCCAGTATATTATATTTGAAAACTCATTAAATATTATCAAAATATGAAAAGCATCTATCAACACGTTAAAGGTAGCTTTTCTTGGTCACTGCATAAACGACTTACACGAAATCAAAGATTTCCACAATCTGCTTAAAACTCATTAAGATCAAATTCTTGATATGGAATGTTAAAGCAGAACTTTTCTATTCGTTATAAAAATTCCTTGGATACGTAATCTCTATCCAAGGAATCTCTATAATTATTAAACTTAACTATTTTAATTATTCAAAGATTTTTGATTAGTTGTAGGATTCTATTTTTCGTACTGGAAATTGTATTTCAGTAATATATTCATTAGGGTCAGAAGTAATCCACTCCCCCTTTAAATATAATTCCCTCTGTGGTCCAACTATTTCATACTTATTCTCCTCAATCCATTTTGATATGGCATTATAGCCCATATGAAGAGTCTGATATGAACCTTGGTGAACGACACATACCATTTCTTTTATTCCCTCAAGTTCTTTAACCTTAATTCTTTCTGTATCAGGCAGGTCTTCATCTATTGGCTCAACTACCTCTGCATCAACTGATTCCTCCTTATAACCTGTATTATGATATATAACCATACATGGTGGAACTATCCTGACACCGTATTTTTCTATATGTTCTACTAATTCTTCCCATAAATGTCCCTGTTCACTATAGGATGGAATAGTATCTCTCAATGTGGCAACTTTCAAAGGTTCAACTTCCTTTAACACAATGTCATATTTCATAATATACGCCTCCTGTTTACATATTTTAATAAAAGCTTCAATACGATCTAATCTTGCTTGTTCACTTCTCACTCTGTCTGAGATTTCCGAATGCTTTAACTCCAAGAGAATTTGTATTTGTTTCGAATCCATATTGCTGTTTAGAATCAAA
This sequence comes from Tissierella sp. P1, assembly GCF_002266425.1. GTDB lineage: Bacteria > Bacillota > Clostridia > Tissierellales > Tissierellaceae > Tissierella > Tissierella carlieri. The sequence goes on along the minus strand of NZ_NPMN01000001.1, from coordinate 275,992 downwards.
GCAATCTCATCTAAGGAAAATCCTATATCCTTTAAGGAAACTATTCGATTGAGTCTAGGCATCTGGCTTGCTGAATAGTATCTATATCCTGTGAAGGAATCAATTTTCTCTGGCTGTAACAAACCAAGGCTATCATAATATCTTAGTGCTTTAACAGTCACTCTATTTAGTCTAGCAAAATCTCCAATTTTAAACATTTCAATCACCTATACATGTATATTTTGAGGTCCTCATATAAATAATAAACCCTCCTGTACTAGGAGAGTCAATATAAATTTAATAAATGTTTAGATATTTTTAATTAAAATTATTAGGGATTATTTCTCTTAAATAATATTCAAAAAGTAAATCGAGGCATTATCTCGATATATTATTTTTTGATCTTTATGAATATTCGTCCTATGCATCTTTCAAATATTTTACAATTAATTTCTCTAGCTTTTGACTTAATTCTAATATATCCTCATTGCTCATTACTTTATCTTTTTCTATAACTTGCTTATTTAACTCATCTCTCATTACTTCAATCTGTTCTTTTAGCTCTTTTAAAGTATCCATTTTTTCTCGATTCTCACTTTTCTTCATTTTTTTCTCTTTATATAAATTTTTATCTGCTGTTCTTATAATATCTTCCATATTGTAAAAATCATTATTTGAGGCCACTCCTGCACTAATTTGAATATCTATGTTTTCTTTTACTGTTTGCTTATAAATTTGTCTTCTAATCCTTTTTATAACCTTATCTACAGCATTTTTATCCTGGCTTAAAAGTAAAACTATGAACTCATCCCCACCATATCGTATACCTATGTCTTCTTTTCTTATGCTCTTTTGAATGGCTTGCCCAACTACTTTAATAGCCTTATCTCCTTCTAGATGTCCATAACTATCATTAATCTTTTTTAGATTATCTATATCTATTAATATTAAAGAAAGATCTTTGAAACTAAGGTGACAGTGAATTTCACTATTAATCTGTTCCCAATAACTCCTACTATATAAACCTGTAACATCATCTATTAGTGTTTTACTACAATTACAGCATTTAGATGATTTCGGATTAATTATAATTATGTAATAAAGTTCATCACAAATATAAAACTTATCAATACCTATAAAATTATCTCCTGTAGCATACTGAACATGTAAATCAATAGGTAAATTCTCTAAAATTTTTAACTTTTTTAGGTAATTATAAGTTCTTTTATTGTCAATACTACTATAATAAATCCTATGTTCCTGATTCATTATAATTTGAATTATCCCATTAATTTCAAGGTCTTCTTTGTACATTACTGTAGCCTCCAAATTTATAATATGTTCTTCATTAGAACGTATTGTTGTATAACTTCATATAAAATACAATTGTTCCAATAAAGAACAGAAGGTGATGATTATGAAATTAGTATTAGATTCCAAGGAACGCAATATCGCAGGTTTCAGAGTAAAAACTGCAAGATTAAAAAACAACATGACACAAAAAGAACTATCAGTAAAACTCGAAACATTAGCTGTTTATATTGACAGAGCAAGCATCTCTAAATTAGAGCAGCAAAAAAGAATTATTACTGATATCGAATTAACAGCCTTATCTCAAGTATTAAATGTCAGTGTAAATTGGCTTTTAGGATTAGAAAAATAGCGCTTGTTCTAATAAAGAACATTATATCATTTACCCTTATTCTTGTAAATATAACGACCTCTTTTGTTATTCATATTCTTTAACGCTACAACATCTGTAGTACTAGCTCATTTTTTATTCTAATTTTATTACATGAAAGTTTTTCCTTAAAATAAAATTTCCAAGTGGATAACAGATAAAATGGAAAGAAAGGAATGAATTTAAACTATTTAAATTGTATTTCTTTATCTTTAATATATGCATAGATATATCTATAATCTTTTATAGAAAATATATTTTATTAAATAATAAATATTAATGTTATCATATATTTTATGGGAATAAAGTTAGAAGAATATTATGGAAAATAGAGCAAGAGGTACCTTTATAAATCTAATTTTAACATTATTAACTTAACGAATCCTTGAAAATCAACTAATAAATATATAAAAATATGAAGCTATCATATTTAGAATTGTATATGGATTAGCTGTTATAGAGATGTAAACTTATTTAATGATAAGAGTAACAGGAATGGGGAAAAACAATTTTTTATACTTACATCAGTAAACTTTTAAGGCATGTTAATTTTTTATCATTACCTCAGGGTTTAATAATTATATGTTTATTATTTTGTATTCCAATCCATGCCTAATAGTTTATGATTATTAGGCATGGGGTTAAAATAATAATTAGTTATTTATATTAAGCCATTTTTACTTGCAAAAGTAAAAATACCTATACCTGCGGCAATTGATAAATTCAATGAATCGACAAGATTTGAAGAAGGTATTTTCACACTTGTACCTATGTTTGAAAAACTTTCATCAAGTCCTGTTGCTTCGTTGCCAAACACTAAACTAAAAAGATTTTCCTTTGAACAATTATCAAGATTCAAACATATTTCTCCATTAAGCATAAAAGGATAAAATGAATGTTTTAGATAAATTGCTTTGTATTCTTCAAAAGAACTGAAAAATTGAAACTTAATCCTAAACAACGCCCCCATAGAAGCTCTTACAGTTTTGGGATTAAATATATCTGCAGCAGGAGTAATTATTGCAAGATTACATACATTAAACCCTGCCATAGTCCTCATTATGGTTCCAATATTTCCCATGTCACTTGGATTTACAAGAACTATATGAGGTTTTGTTTTTTCTAAAACATATGAATGCTTTTCAAAAACTCCTATAATATAAATATTTTCTTTCTGACTTATTCTTATAAAACTTTTATCATCATATAGAAAGGGAATTCTATTATCTTTGCAGAACCTCTCCATTTCCGCCTTATCAGAATAACTGGAATGGATATAAACTGCCTTGACAATTTCAGGCTTAGTTTTTATCAATTCATAGGTTGCATATGCACCATAGGTATAGGAATACTCAAAATCCTTTTTATATGGTTTTAAAGCTAATTTGTTTTTCATATAGACCCGCTCCTTAAATATTATGATTTTTAAGGATGCAAAGCCTAAATAATAAACAGAATTATATTACAGAGCGACATCTAACCTCCATGCAAAGCTCGCAGTCTGTTTATCAATAGACTTTGCATGGAGTGCGCCCAGCGTAATGCCAAAATTTATTGCCATTAGAATCACCTCCGTATGGTTAAATTTCTCAATAGATTAATAAGAAGTTTTATTACTGTTAATATATAATGTTTCAACTATAGATTATACTCATTTTCAACGGATTACAAGTATTTTGATAATTAATAAAAAAATCTAATGGCATAAAATAAAATTCCCAGAAATACTTACAAAAGTTAGCTTGCAAATACTACAGGGAATTTATATTTATTGAACTTCATTAAGTCTATTCCTGTCTAATCATCTGTAACATTTTCTAACAAAATACAATCCGTATCTATACCAAAATATGTTTTTGCTAGTTAGCCAATATGGTAAAATCGCTGATACCTTTTGTCTATTTGAAACGGCCTTCTAATGATATATATTGGTCAAACATTAATCTACTTACTTTTCCGCCAAATCTATAGGATTCATGGTCATTATAATATAAATTATCAACAAAGTCCTTTGTAAATAAAGATATAACATAACCGCCATAAGGTGTATATACTATTCCACCATCATTTCTACAGGCATCCATGCTACCACTCTTTGAAGCAATAGAAATTAACTCTTCATCACCAGTATTTTCTGAATCTAAGAAGTACTGGGGCAAATCCCTTGTTAAGATTGTATTATAATGTTGTTTTTTTAATATGTCGATCATTTCCTCACTAACTTCTTTACTCCACAATTCTTTTTTATATAACAACTCAAAAAATCTTCCATAATCTCTTGGAGTAGTAGTTCCTAGCTTACTGTATTTTTCAAAATCTATTTTATTGTGGAGGATAGTATCCTTTAAACCTAAATCTGCACAGGTATTATTTATATTATCTATTCCTAGTAAATCTATTAAAACATTAGTCGCAATATTATCACTAATTATAATCATAAGAGTTGCAAAACTCTTAGCTGTCATCTCTACTCCATAGTCTAAGTCTCTTAATATCCCGCTTCCTACAACATAATTTTCCTTTTCATATTTTAAAATTTTATGAGGATTTATTTTATTTTCATGTATTTGCTTATATAATTCTGCTAATACAAAAACTTTAATAGTACTAGCTGTTTCAAATTTATCATCTGAATTAATCTCTATTATATTTCCTTTAAAATCATTTGCATATAATCCTATTCTTCCACTAAAATTATAAACCTCAGCATTGATTCTCGATTCTAATGATAACTTATTCATAAAAGCCTCCTTGTTTTTTCATATTATAGAAATATAATAATAAAGGTAAAGGAGTAATCTCAAATATAAATATCACTCCTTACCTCTTCGTCACTGCTTTAAAAAATCATCTTACTTTATATCGTTATAATAAATACTGCCATTCTCTGTAACAAGAAGGCCCTCAATATCATTTCGATAAGCACAGTATTCTACATCGGAATAAAGTGGAACCATTGCACAATCCTCAAATATACTCATCTGAATATCAGAAATCAATTGAGTACGTTTATCAGAGTCTGGCTCATTTACACATTGATTTACCAAATCCTTGTATGCTTGGAATCCTTCCTTAGATTTGCTATTAAGGTCATAGTAGCAATAGTTTAAGATAAGAATTGGCTCTCCCCATTGAAGCACTTCTATTCCAGCATCATAATCATCTGCATTTATTTTCTCATATATATAGTTCCAGTCAATAGTCTCAATACTCATGTCTATACCGATCTCTTTAAGTTGAAGCTGTAATTCCTGTGCAACGGTAACGCTTGTTCCCGAAGAACGGGCAAGGAAATTAAAGCTAAGTTTTTCACCGTCTTTATAAAGGAATCCGTCACTATTTATTGTATATCCTGCTTCAGCTAATAGAGCCTTTGCACCTTCTACATCATTAGAAAGATTTTTTTTGAAATATTCTTCAGCCCTTTGACTATAATTTTGCATAACAGATGTAATCATAGCATACTCAGGCTTAAATGAACCTTGGCACATAACCTCCATAGCATCTCGATCAAGAGCTTTCATAATAGCCTTACGGACGCGAATATCACTAAGATGCTTGCTATCCTGATTAAGCTCAAAATATTCAATATTAGGGAAAGTAACATCTAATATCATTATATCATCAGCTCCTGAAAGCTCAGCATATTGCTCCATATTGATACCCGTTAATATATCAATATCTCCTTCTTTTATACCGGTATTGAGAGTAAATGCTTCTACATCCGCCATCTTAACAGTTATAGATTCAAGCCTAGAGGCTCCCTTATTCTCCACCAATGGATTGGAAGTCATGTAATAAGGATTAGGCTTAAGTATAACGTGGGAACCAGGAATAAACTCATCAACATAAAACTGACCATATGGAAGGGCACCCCAGAGAAGTTCGTCACGAGACATTGATTCAAGCTGCTTTTTACTTATAATTCCCATAAAAGGTTGTGTAAGAAAATATTCTAGGTCAGATCGATACTCACTAAGATAGCAAATGACATCACGACCATCTACCTCCATGGATTTAATATTACTATATCCATAGCCCCAATCTGAGTCAGGTTCTCCGTCACCATCTCTATCCTCAAGCCCATATTCAATTGATGCAATAAAATCCTCAGGTCCTAAAGGAGTGCCATCAGCAAATTTCATGCCTTCTGGAAATGTCAAACGGAAACTCATTCCATCCTCACTTACCTTATAATCAGAGCATATATTTGGAAGGAGCTTAGATGGATCCTTAGGATCTTGAATCAAGAAAGTATCTGAAACCAGGTTTTGGGAAGTATACCAGCTAGAGCAACGGAATAAGTCAGTTCCCATCCATTCGCTATCATGCAGAGTTAATGTCTTGCGTCCAATTGGCTCTCCCGATAAAGTATCCTTGGATTCACCATTAGAAGCTGGCTCCTTAGAGCATCCAGCAGCACTAATTACCATAATCATGACCATTAACAGAACTAAAAATCTCTTTTTCATTTCTTTGTTCCTCCTTATATAATAATCTCAGACATAACGCATTAGCATTTGGTCCTAAATATATAATCATCCAGCATTTAACTAGAAAATTATAATTCGATCAAGAATAACTATCTGAATTTACTAAAGTAATAAAATTAAATACTTTCCATTTGTCCTTCGTAAATGAAACAAGATACTTGATGATTAGAGTTAATATTATAATTCCTAGGGGTCATATTTTTACAACGATCAGTGACTTGCCTACAGCGTGAACTGAAACGACAGCCATCTGGCAAATTTATGAGACTACCTGGATCCCCTCCCATTAGCTCTTTTTTCTCTCCCCTAAGCTTAGGGTCAAGTATGGGTGATGCCGCCATAAGTCCATTAGTATAAGGATGCTTAGATTTATCCACTACCTCACTTGTAGGACCGAATTCTACTAGCTTTCCTAGATACATAACTGCAACTCTATCACTTATATATCGTATAACATTAAGGTCATGAGTTATCACCACATATGTCAACCCCATGTCCTCCTGCAAATCCAAAAGTAAATTGAGTATCTGTGCCTGAACTGAAATATCAAGAGCTGATGTAGGTTCATCCAAAATCATTATCTTTGGTTTGAGAACTAAGGCACGAGCAATGGCTATGCGTTGAAGTTGTCCCCCGGAAAGTTGATGAGGATAACTATTAAGATACCTTCTATCCATTTTTACCATATCAAGTGCCTCATTAGCCTTCTCCATAGCTTCCTTCTTAGATTTCCCATGTAATATCATAGGTCGCATAATGGAACTTGCAACTGTTTGCCTAGGATTAAGATTTGATGCTGGGTCTTGAAATACTACAGCTACATCTGTTCGAAGACGCTTTTCTTCTTCCTTAGTAGCACATCTCATATCTATACCATCTACCATAACTGAACCTTCCGTCGGCCTAGTGAGATTAAGTATTACCCTAGCAAGGGTGGTCTTCCCGCTACCAGATTCTCCAACAATTCCCACTATTTCTCCCTTATTAATAGTTAAACTAATATCATCAACAGCTTTAACCATCTGTTTTTTTCTGCCGAAGATCCCCTCTGATATTGTGAAATACTTCTTCAACCCCTCAATAACTATCATCGGTTCCTTAGTATTAGTACAAACATTCACAGCTTTATTCATTAAAGGGCCTCCTCTCCGAAATGACAGCGGAAAAAGTGATCTTTGCTGACATTTCTAGTCTGTGGGTCAACACTGAAACATATATCCTTTGCCAGAGGACATCTGTTAGCAAAGCGACAGCCTGGCTTTACATCTGTAAGTCTAGGTACTGCTCCATCTATGGTTTGAAGCCTTCCCTGAAACTTGGTCTTACGAGGTAATGCTTCATCAAAAGTCGTGTATAGGGATGCATTGGATTTTCAAATATCTGAAATACATCTCCTTGCTCTACTATCTCCCCGGCATACATAACTCCTATCCTATCTGCAACCTCGGCAACTAAGCCAAAGTTATGGGTTATAAGCATTATAGATGTAGAAAATTTCTTTTTTAATTCCTCAATTATTTGAAGTATTTGCGCTTCTATAGTAACATCTAGAGCCGTTGTAGGCTCATCTGCTATTAAAAGTTCTGGATTTCGTGAAAGCATCATAGCAATCATTACCCTTTGACGCATTCCTCCCGAAAGCTCATGAGGAAAACTATGAACACGTTTTTCAGCATCCGGCATCTTTACATCTCGATAGAGTTTCACCACCTGCTCCCAAACTTCTAGACGATTTTTATTGTCCATATATATAGCCTCAGCCACCTGTGCTCCTGTAGTATATACAGGATTAAGAGAATCTAATGGATTTTGAAATATCATGCCAATGTGCTTCCCACGAATTTTTTCCATCTGATTGTCAGTCATGTCATTTAGCTTTTCTCCCTTAAAATATATACCTCCACTTATGCGCTCATTATGATCAGGAAGCAATCTCATTATGCTATGTGCAATTGTAGATTTCCCGCAGCCAGACTCACCTACAATCGCAAAGATTTCGCCACGATTTATTGTCAAATTAACATCCTTTACAGCGGAAAGATATCCCCCCCTAACCTTGTATTCTATACTAAGATTATCTAGCCTTAATAATTCTTCACTCATTTCTTATACCTCCTTATTGGGAATTGAGACGCGGATCAAGCAAGTCACGTAATCCCTCTCCCAATAGATTAAATCCTAACACTGTATATACTAGTGCAATTCCTGGGAAGATGCTCATCCATTGTGCACGATTAATGTATTTCATACCTTGAGCAATGGCAAGACCCCAGTCAGGAGATGGTGGCTGAGATCCAAGTCCTAGAAAACTCAAAGTTGTAGTGGACATTATAGTTCCTGGAAGATTCATGGACACCAAAACTATAAGTGACGGAATGACATTAGGCAATATATATCTAAACATCAAGGCCATTGGTTTTTCACCAAAAGCTATACCAGTTTCTATAAATGCCATGTTTTTTAATGCCATAGTCTTAGCACGCACAGTCCTTGCATAACTAGCCCAATTCACGAGAGATATAGCTATAATAGAGTTTGTGAGACCTTTACCTAGGACTGTTACAACTGCCAATGCTAATATGGTGCCTGGTATACACCAAGTAACATCCACTATGAACATCAATATCTTATCAACTATTCCTCCAAAAAACCCACTTATAAGACCTATAGTCACTCCAAGAGTAAGCTGAATGGCCGCACCCAGAAGTGCAACCTTTAGGGTTATACGCGTTCCATTAATGATACGGCTAAACATATCCCGTCCAAAATCATCTGTGCCAAACCAATAGGTTCTACTAGGCCCTTGAAGTACTGCCTCCTTATGAGCCTCATCAAAAGGAAAAGGAGCTATCTCTTCTGCGAAAATAGCCAATATGACTACACTAATAAGGATTATAATACCTACCATAAAATTAATATTTTTCCAACTTGATTGAAAAAACTCCTTTGCTGGACTACTATTCATTAACGATCACCTCCCGAAATCGAAACTCTTATTCTTGGATCTAATAATCCTATAATAATATCACTAATTATATTAGATATAACAGTAAGCAATGAAATCACTAGAACACAACCCTGTACAACAGCATAATCCTGCTGAACAATAGAATTTATCATTAAACTTCCCATACCTGGTATGGCAAAAATTCTCTCAGTTATAACTGCACCAGAAATCAACCAAGGAATAGACATAAATACTAAAACAGTTATAAGTATCAAAGCATTGCGAAGCACGTGTTTTATCATTACCCTACGTTCTGACAATCCTTTCGCATAAGCTGTAAGTACATATTTTTCACGAAAAACATCCAAAACTTCACTCTTAGTAAGACGTATAGTACCTGCCAAACTTCCTATAACACCACTAGCAATAGGAAGTATAAAATGCTTTGATGTTTCATATCCACTAAGAGGAAACCATTTTAGCTTTACACCGAATACAAGTATTAACAAAACTGAAATCCAAAATCCAGGAACGGCAGTTAGCAAAAGTGTAATATTCACTATAATCCTATCAATAAATGTATCCTTTTTATAAGCACAAAATAGACCTAAAGGTACCGCTATTAGTATTTCCATTAGGAGAATCCAACCGCATAGCTTAAGGCTTATGGGAATTCGCATTTTCATCATTTCCCATACTGGCTGTCTATTCCTAAGTGAAATTCCAAAGTCCATTTTGGTAACTATACCTTTTATCCATTTCCAATATTGTTCGGATAAAGGACGATCAAGTCCAAACTCGGCTTTCATTGCCTGACGTCGCTCGGGTGGAACTTTTCTGTCAACTAGCAGATCAATGGGATCTCCTGGCATAAGATGAAGCATGCTAAATACCAGCACTGTTACTACAAACACAAGAAATACTCCAATAATTAATCGCCTGATTATATAGTCTCTCAACAGATCATCTCCTTATTAGTATACTTGCCCTCATATGGGACATTAAATTCATAAAGCAAATCCTACTCTCCAAAGCAATTGATAGAAAAGCTTCCCTATAACTGAATGTATCTTTATTTAATTACATCAATTATTGTTGCAATTTTCATGCCATTTAGAAGTTATTGAATATTCTCAGTTTTTTAGAGTTTCAAAAAAAATAAGGGATGTTTTACATCCCTTTTACATTCCCGTTTATTCATCATCTGTGATGAATAATCTTTTCTATTAATTTAATATTGGTCCTCACCATTTTCTTCCTGATAGCTTCCTTTTCCTCTGCCCTTCTAAATCATAATAAATTGTTCTTGATACTACAAAACTATTCTTCCTTAAAAATTCTCTATTAAAATACTCAAAATATGCTCCTGGAGAAATTAATCCTTGAATTTTCACTAAATCTATTCCTGCTTGACCAACTATAGTATCTGCCAGAAGAACACAATTTGTGTTCATAGCAAAATAAGTTTTAAAAGGACCTTTCATGAATTTATAAAACTTTCCTTTAAGGTTTTCATATAGTATGCTGGAATAATCTTTATATGGTTTCTCAGGTCTTATACCCATTTCTTCATCTATTCTACTTTTAGGCTTCCATTCATATAAGTTCTCATGAATCTCCTCTATTTTCTCTCTAACTCTTATTTTTTGCTCCTTTGTCAATTTAAGTCCAAAACCAAAAAGGGTCTTCCCTAAATGAGATTGAGAAAAGGCTATATATTTTTCTTTATCTTCAATTTCCACTAAAACCCCATCAGATATAAGTCCGCCTAACTTAAATGTAGATTCATCATAACATCCATAGGTCATAATCTTCCCTTCAAACCAAATATCAACATGGCCAAAGGCATAAGTTCCTTTTTCTGCTACATGGATGAAAACCTCTAAATCACAAGGAGTATTTTCTTTGAAATAAACTAGATCCTTCTGACTCAACTCTTCTGTTTCAAAAGCCTTATTTATCTCCATTAAAATCTTATGGGGAATAAGAGCCACCATAAAAACAGGAAGACTTATTCTAAACCTTCTTTTAAAGGAGTTCTTTGTTTCTAAAGGAAGTCCTTCCAATAATCCATCCATAAGAAAGGTAAATCCATAGAATATAAAAAATGTTCCTATTAGATTTGAAAGAGGTACAAGATAGGCTAAAGGTTTAGTAACCATCATTATTCCAAAAAAGGTTAAAACAATTGCACCTACTAAAATAAAAATCCTTCTAGGTACTTTATTTTTCCTATATTGCAAATAAATCAAAAATCTAACAATTCCGCTAAAAAAAGCATAAATTCCAAAGGCTATAGGAAGGACTGAGACTACTTCTTCAGGGCTAAAGTAAATGATTAACGCCATTACTAAATTAGCTGCAAACCCAAATAACCTTGATATAGCAGTAAGTCGTTTTTTTCTAAGAGGTGTGAAACCTATAAGCTGAAACATTGCTATAATGGCAAAGAGTATCACTAATAGGTTTAATAGACCTCTTACTGCAAACATAAGGATATTCTTTTGTGTTAAAAATATTATCCCAAGACCTAAGTATAGAAGTCCTGAAAAAATCATTGAAAAAATATCGATATCCCTTATCTTTAAATACTTAATGTCCATATATCTTCACCTGCCTAATATATCTTTTAATACATTTCTAATTATTTCTAATTTATATAATAGATACCCCTTTCTACATTATATTATAAAATAGATCATAATAGACAGTCCTTCTATAAAACAAAAGAAAACTCTAGAAATATTCCATTATAATAATTAAATAAAAATAAAAAATATCAGTGAGTTCACTGATATTTTTATTTTTACTTAATTTCTAATTATCTAAAATTAAGCTTTGTTTTCAAACAATTCTCTTAACCTTGGAAATAATATATTATTTTCTAAATGGATATGCTTAAATAAGTCTGATTCCATTTCTTGTAGTTTTTCATATGTTAACTCAAAAGTAGGACATACATCATCAGGAATTTTATAATCATCAGTTACTATCCTTAATTCCTTAAGAATATCGCCTGCTCCAGTATGTTCTTTTTCTAATTCGTTGATTATATTTATAGCTCTTTCTAAATCAGCATAAGACTTAGTTCTTGCATATTCTCTAATTGCTGGATATTGCATCGTTTCTTCCTTATTTAAATGTTCTTCCAACTCCATCTTAAGTGTATTAAATAATTTATGGACCTTTGATAGCTCTGGATGACTTTGTCCATGGACTTTTAATATTGTAGTGGTCAGTTTGCTAATCCTCGGAAGCTCATCCCAGAGATATGCATGATGTTTATTAATTATATACTCAACCAATTCACTAATAGGTGCTTCTTGCCAGTTTATGTCTTTGGAATCTAAATTACTTTCAAACTCTTCATATAATTTATTTAAATCATCAAGTATCTTTGCTTCACTAAGCCCTTTTTCTTCTATAGCTACAATCAATGATCTATCTCCGCCACAGCAAAAATCTATTTTATTTTCAATAAATATATCTGCAGCTTTTGGAAACTTGGCTACTATCTCACCAATCCTTTGGGAACTACTGAACTTACTCATTTCCATTCCTCCAATTTATCTAAGCTAAGACATTACTATTAAATTTATTCTTATAATAGTATTATGTCTTTTATCTTATAATTTAATTATAGAAGAGATTAAATGAGATTACCTTGACCTAGGTCAAAATTTTGGACTTTTTTTATTTTTTAACAACAGTTTTTATATATATTAGCTTATATAGAATCTATTGAGGGAGAACCCTCCTTGCCGTATAGTAACTATTTGCATAGTATCCCGACATAAGTGTTGTTATCTTTACTACATCTCCCGACTGAGGAGCATGTACAAATTCACCGTTTCCTACATATATACCTACATGGTTTATAGTCTTACCATTCCTTGCAAAAAACACTATATCTCCGTATTGTAAATCCTGTTTTGATACATAGGCTCCAGCACTGGCTTGAGATTGTGATGTTCTTGGTAATTCTATTCCCAGTTTTGCAAATAAAGAATAGACCAAACCAGAACAATCATAACTATTAGGACCTATTCCACCCCATTTATAGGGCTTCCCCAACTCCTTGGGTACAAGGTTTTTCAATTTTGCCATTAAAGAATCTTCTTGCCTATTTACGGCAGCACTTCTGGATACGGTTAAACCATTTCTTGAAGCTCTCTCAGATGCTAAAACTTTATCATACATTCTTTTTACAAGAACTATTGCTTCTTCCCGAGAAGTATATCCATTAGGATTAAATCCGTCGTCGCCAACTCCGCTTATAACTTCTACACCATATAAATAACCTACAGCTTCCCTTGCCCATGGAGAAATAAAATTGTAGTCCTGAAATTTATACTCATATAAATCTGAATAACTATATTTTGGTTTCGCTACTTGTAAGGTACGATATATAACTACACTCACTTGTTCTCGAGTAATGTTTTCATTAGGAGCAAATATGCCATTTTCTTTACCCGCTACTATTCCTAATTTGTTTGCCATTATGATCTTAGGGTTTTGTGTATCAGTAAATGGTTTTTCTTTTTCCAGCATAATTTCTTTTCCACCTAAAATCTCATATAATGATACAGCAAGTTCACTAAATTCTTCACGTGTAATATTATTTCTATAATCTCCTTGAATCCTCTCAGGGATAAGGTCAATTTCCTTGGCTTTATCAATTTCCTCTTTCGCCCAAGCACTTGGATTATTCATTCTATTTTCTGATAAAGCTAAATTAGCATATGTATTTTGTGGCTTTATAGTAATAACAACAATTATAAACATTAAAGCTAGGCTAATCTTATTAAATATTTTTATCATTGGTTCCCGCCTTTCTAAAAAGTATAGTGATAGAAATTAAACTGTAACCATTTTGTAATGTTTACATATTACCACAAAAACCTATGATTTGTTCCTTCCTTATTAATCCAGCCCATCCAGTACTTGGTGATCGCCAAACAAAATAAAAACTATCCTAGTTATAATGAGTGCTGAAAAATCTAAGCTTAAAAATAAATCTATAAACAAAAGAACAATTACAGATATCCTCCATAATTGCTCTCTTATATTCAATCTAATTACTTTATTCCATATTTTTTTGCATACCCAGAGCAGTCTTTTCTTGCCATTTATGTCCTCTATATCGACGGATAAAAAATGCAGCTCTTACATACCAGTCACAAATCATAGCTATCCAGACACCAAACATTCCAAAACCCAAATATCTGGCAAATAATATACCAAGTCCGATCCTTGTAATCCACATGGAGCCTATGCTTATTATCATGGCATATCGTACATCATTTGCAGCCCTTAGTGTATTTGGAAGAGTAAAGCCCAATGGCCACACTAAGCAAGCATTTATTCCATAGAATATTATTATCTTTCGTGCCAGCGCAGCAGTTTCTGGTGACAGATTATACAACTTAAGTATAAATGGAGATGACAATATTATAATTCCGTTTATCATAGCTAAAGCCATATAAGCATATTTATGAAGTACCTTTGTATAATATCTAGCCTGATCATAATCTCCTGCCCCGACACACTGACTGACTACAGTAACTAAACCTAATCCTATTGCAGCACCAGGAAGAAATTGGAAGGCAGTAACCGTATTTGCAACTGCATTTGCTGTAATTGCAGCAGTTCCAAAGCCTGATACCACACTTAGTAATAATATCTTACCCAGCTGAAACATACTGTTTTCTATCCCATTTGGTATTCCTATCTGAAGGATATTCTTAACCATTTTACCATCAAATTTATATTTGAAGGGCTTACTTATGTGGATAACAAGACTTTCATCCCTAAGCAATAAGACTATAATTACAGCAGCCACTGCTCTAGATAGAAGTGTGGGAATAGCAACACCCTCAACTCCCATACGAAATCCGTATATTAATATTGCATTTCCCACTACATTTATGGTATTCATTATTAGGGAGGTCTTCATAGTTATTCTAGAATTTCCCATTGCCCTGAATAAGGCTGCCCCACTGTTATATACTGCTATAAATGGAATACTTGCAAATACAATCACCATATAGGTATTGGCATATTCTGCAACGATTGGCTCAATCGATCCAAATACCACATTTAATATAAAGCTTCTACCAGCATACATCACTGCCATTATGACCAGTGAAATAAGTGTTACAAATACTATGAGCTGTTCTCCTGCCCTTGAAGCTTTTTCATTCTGATTTCTTCCTATATATTGCCCTGCAACTACGGCTCCACCCGTTGCCAGTGCTGCAAATATATTTATAAGCAGAATATTTACTGAATCCACTAAAGATACAGCCGATACTCCACTTTCCCCAACGCTGGCAACCATTATGGTGTCTGCCATACCGACAGCAACTGCCAACAACTGCTCAACTATAAGGGGCATAATGAGATAAATAAGCGTTTTTTTGGAAAAAATATAGTTTTCTTTCATATCTTTCTTCAATGTTTCAAGTCCCTTCAAAATAAAAAATCCATCTAAGTATCAAAAGATAGATTTCCTTAATTTATATAATTTGACATAATTATATTAGAAAAAATTCAGCAAGTCAAATCTTATGGTTAAGATTTTTATTATACATGAAGATAAATATGAAAAAACAGGAGATTTCACGGACTTATTACATTTTTTCCTCCTGCTTTTAAAGATCTTTATTTTATTGGAACAAAATAATATCTTAAATACACAATTTAATTAATATACATTTTATAAATATTGTAAATTAATTTAAATTCCCATTATACTTATTTTATTTAGTGTTAATTTTATACTTCTTTAAAAATACAAAATTACATATTAGTGAAATGATAAACACAAAAACAAACAAATATCCTATTGGTATTAATGCGAATGGCTCAACCAATGTCCCATCCGGCAAAACTTTTGCACCTATAACATTATAAGTAATAAAGCAAATTATAGCTACTAAAGCTGAAACCAACATGGAACCTTTTAGAAATGAAACCCTCTTGTCCCTTTTCCATTTTGCTGAAATATTTTTCACTACTTTTATCTTCTCATCTGAAATAGTTGGGTTTTCTAAATTCATTTTAAGTTTTTGCAATTCTTCTACGCATTGTATACATTCGGCTAAATGTTCTTCTATCAGCAAAGAACTTTCTTTACTACAGACTTTATCATAATACAATGGTAACAAATCCCTAATAACTTCACATGATAATCTCATATTAACTTCTCCTTTAATTTTATTCTTGCACGATGATAGGTGACTCTTGCCCAGCTTTCTGTTTTCCCAAATAATTCAGCTATCTTTGAAAATGATAAATCTCCAAAAAAACGCAATGTAAATACTTCTTTATATGGTTCTTCTAAATTATGGAGTATTTTATGAATTTCAAATACACTTTCATCGTCAACTAATATTTGTTCAAAACCAGAATCAGAAACATCGGCTATATCTTCAACGCTTTCAAAATTGTTTTGTTTTTTCTTTAAATATGAAAAATATGAGTTTTTGGCAATTTGGCAGAGCCAAACACTCATCTTACAATTCCCTTTGAAACCATCAATATTTTTTAATGCCTTAAAAAAATGTTTCTTGTGTTATATCCTCTGCTATGCTCTCATTTTTAGAAAGACATAATACATATCTGTATACATCCTTGAAATATTCGGAGTATATTTCTTCAAATTCTGTCACATTCTCACCATCCTTCATATATAAGACTATCATTTTCGTATTTCGTTACAACATTCCACAAAAATTTATTAAGCCACCTACAAAATCAAGTGGCTCAATAAAGAATATATAAATTTTATCTTGAATTAGAATAATATCTCTTATATAGTTATTTCCTTCTTTAAAACCATTGGAATTATTACTATTGACTTGTTACCTTATTCGGATAATGATTATTTTATGAAGCTAAGTCTTTTATCCTGCTTAAATGATCTTCTTGAAGGATTTCCTTCAACCCTCAAAATTATATCATCTGTTAAATCATAGATTGATGACCAAACAGTATCAAGTCCTTTCTTACGGTCATATTGACACATAAATCCCATCTCTCCAGATAAAAGAGCTTTTGCAAAATCTAGTGAATAATCTTGATTATTAGTAAATGCATTTACTAATGTTTCATATCGTTCATGAGAATGTATATCATCAACACCGTCAAATTGATATTCCTGCATTTCACAAGATACAAAATGATTGGTTGTAAAGATATAATTTTTTCCTTCCCTAGGGGCTAGGATAACAACTTTATCACAATTGCATTCCACAACTGCAATCTTACCAGACTTGTCTGCCAGTGTAATTGTCTGCGGTGAAGCAATGGGAATTTTTTTTAATGCTAAAATAGCTTCATCTGTTGTTTTACATTTCTCTAAAATATATCTGACAAGCATTCCTGCATTAAATCCAGGCTTTATTTTTATGGGATAAATAAAAGTCAATCCCACTGCTAATCCATGTTCATTAACACCATCTTCCATTTCTGTCCATGCAGTGGTATTGCCAACAAATGAATAAGCATTATTAAGTTTATAATAAGCACTATCGCACAACTTTTCCATACTCACAATAAAATCACTATTTTTACCAAAGATGATTTTTCCCTTGTAAGAAAAAGCAAAACAAGAGCATTTATTATCAAATATAAAGCAATACATAGTAAAAAGAAAGTCTGCTATATGCATATAATCAATTTGTAATCCATCTGCCATTCCCCTTATTTCTTCAACTATTTCAGGATAAAACTTCTCATAAATCGGTAGACATTTTGCCGCAAATTCTTTCCTCTCATCATTCGTAGGTATGTTATCCATAGGATTAACCCCTTTTTTACGCAACATATCACCATAACGTAGACCAGCTTCGTAATGACTGCCTTTCCATCTTGAATGATACACAATTTCACTCTCCTATTTTCAATTTGAGAGCTAACGTTAACTCATACTACAAGCTTAATTTAATAAAATTTTTATGTCAAGAACTATATTAATATTGTATATTCTCTTTTATAATTTCCTTATAAATACTCATTTCTAAACTTATTTTATAATAAAAAATCAGAAGATTTCTTGGAATTTAATCTAAGATTTCTCCTGCTTTTGAAGAACTTTATTTTAGGGGACAAAGTGAAGAATACCTTAGATGTATAACTTAACCAATGTACATTTTTAAAATGATGTACAGCAAAACCTATTTAGAACTATTTACTTACTTCTTGTGGTTTTTTAAATCCAAAGTCGCATAAACTTATTATAAAACCCGCAATAATATAACCTAATAAATCACTAAATCCAAGGTAAACCTTTATTATTGCGTTAATTAATAGTAATATAAAAATAGATATCCATTTAATTATCCACTTCTCCTTCCAATTTTCAAGAACCTTATGAAAGAAAGAGAATATTTTAGGATTAAATTTGTTTAATTGCATAAATAATAGATCAAAAACAACTGCACTTACAACCAAAATAATTATACCTTTGATATTCATATCACCACCTCCTTAATTAAGTCCTGCTGAACATAATTTTACATATACACATCAATTATGCTATATAAATATAAAAGAGAGGGAAAAGTTAAATCAGAGAAGAGTATTAGTTTTTTTCTTTATAGAATAATATAACTTCCCAACAATGGAATTTAAGACAATTGTTACTGTATTCCACACTCCATGAGATAGGAATGTATGTAGGACTTATTTTATCTCATTAATATCATTAATCATAAAAACTAGGGCTAACGCTATACCTAATGGCAAATGAATTAATATTGTATACCATTATCTATTTACCAATATATGAGCTGAAGCAAATACAACAGCAGAAATACAGCATAATATAGTCATTGTATTACTTCCAGCCTTACTAATCCATCCTACTAATCGAAATATGCCCAACTGGAAGATTAAAGTTTCTAAATAAGGGCCAATTATTCCTGCTTCTAAAAATCTTTTGATTGTTTTTTTAATGTAAGATTTATGTATTTTTCTTCTTGGACCAATTCTTCCTTTGTTAATTCCATTCCTTTAAGCCCGGATATAATGGTGATAACATCGGCAAGTGCCTATGCGATAAAAAATAATAGTACCATAAATTTATATTGTGTATATTCTAAAATCCTATTAATTAAAATATTCATAAATGTCTCCTTAATTATAGATATTAATAACTACTTCATCTTATATAAAAAATGTGCAGTAATTTATTTAATAAACCTAATACTATTTATTTATAATATGTTTTGGTCTGCAATAACTCAAATTCATATTTATTTTGTTTTAGATATAGTTATCTTTGATTTTGCTGCATTTAATTTATCTTCATCTGTTATTCCATATTCTTTGAATACTTCTTCAATTATTAAACCAATATTACTTTCAGAATTATCATTTTTAGATACTTTCTTAAAAATTTCATCTATAATTTTTTCTATTTCTTCTATAGATAAGTCACCAAAAATATCTTCCTCATATTCTCTCGCATATTCTATCTTTGTTCCACCTTCAACTATTACTTCCTCTATATCTTCAAATGAATCTATTTCTGGTGCATCAACTTGTGAATTATCACATCCTATAGCTAACAATATAATAAGCATTAATGATATAGTTAAAATAAATAATTTCTTCAAATCTTCAACCCCTTTTGAATAAGAAAATTTTGTTTATAAGCTTTCAATTTCTTCTACCCAATTAATATAATCCTAATTATCATTACTGCATATTTTTCTACTGTTACATCACTAAGTTAAAATGATATTCATTAACTGATAAAATTCGTAAATATTTTTTTATATAACATTTTTATAATAGAGTATATTAAAAATATAAATGTTATTGCTAAAGGGGCATATAATAGCATAGCTAAAGGCAAAAATGATACTGAAAATATAACAGAAACCAAATAGCTAATAGAGGTAAGAACAATAAAAAAAGAAAAATTAATTATTAAAAAGTGTCTTATGTCTGTTTTATCTTTTTTCATAATAGCTCTTATAAGATAAATTAAATAGATTAATATAATTAACAATTCAAGAAAATTAGTGATTTTGGTAATATTTGAAAGGTATTCGAATTGATATTTTTCTATTGTTCCCCTTAAAGAATACCTTTGTATATACAGGGATTTAGACACTTGAAAATATGTATATATTAGATTAATTAGAGAAAAGAATATCAAGTATAGGTTTAAAAGCTTATTTCCTTTAAAATCATGTATAAGTTGCCTCATAATAAAAACCTCCTTTGTTTAAAGATGTTTTTTCAAATTTGCTATTGAACATAACCCCACCACTACGACATAAAATATAAAATTAAACGAATTACTTTGACAATTTGTATATATCCATAATGATTTCCGAACCATTTGCTGTATTGTCTACATAAGTACCAACCCATAGGCAATCTGAAGAAACATACAATCTCCACTTAGCTTTATCCCCATCTTCATCATATATGGTATACTGATAATCAACATCACTACCAATTAAGGTATCAATATCATATGATAATACAGATGTATTATTTTGAATTTTTTCTTTTACATATTTGGGAGAATTAAATTCTACAGTATAATCTGTAGACTGAATTTTAAACAAATCTGCTTGGATAGTATATTTCGTATCTTCCATTTGTTCATTCACAAAGTCTATGGTTGAAGATGATAATGGCGTCAAATAGCTAACTTTCTCAAATTTATATGTGCCATAAATATTATCCTTATCCTTGTTACTACAACCAGACAAGTAAACTAATAAAATTAAACCCATTATAATGATAAGCGTTCTTTTAATAATAAACACCCCCTTACTTCGCATAATTCTGATATGCCTTATAAAAGTATTGCCGATTAGTTAAATATTCATATTCCATAATGAATGACATATTTATTTTCATAAATTGCCTTTTGTAATAATGTAGTTAAGTCAATTAATTCCTTTGATGTTTTAGAACGCTTATCAGTTGATATTACTCTATAAAAAGCTTCCAATGATTCTGGCGGAATGATGGTAACTCCCCATCTTGCCAATGCAAAATTAGGTCTGCTATAACTATGAAAATAAGTTTTATAAGAGACAATTCATCCCACCAATCATCTAAAATATCGTCATCAATGGCAATACAACTATACTTTTTAGACTCATACTCCAAAGAATAATCTTTATCTTTCTCAAATTTATCTATAATACCAAATTCAGCAACACAAGCCATATTATCACCAACTTTTTTGATACATTATATAATTTAAATAATTCTGCATCTCATTAATCATCTATAATCTTACTCCATTCTACCCCATTTCATCTCTTCACCATGTGTATCATATTTTTTTCTTTTAGCTTTGATTTCTTCTATTTCTATTCTATATACATTAGTTCTTTTTAACCCTGTTTTAATAGCCATGTTAAAGTAATCCATCTTTGTTGGAGTGTATTTCTCACATATAAGTTTCATGGCTTTAATTTTTTCTTCCACATCCTCTACTAATTTTACTTTACCTTTTACAACTGCTGACTCATACTCTGTTGTAAAAACACTGCTAATAAGTAATACTGTCTTAGATTCATCCTTTACTATTTCATCTAATTCTTCTTTTGTATAATTTTCTGGTACTTTTACTTCTCCTACAAAAACTACACTAACATTAGGGCTTTTCTCAAATAATTTTACTTTTGTTCCAGCCATTGCTGAGTGAAAATATAAGGTATTTTCATCTCTAACAATTGAAAGAGGGATTCCATAAGATTCACTATCTTCATCGACCATGGAAAGAACTCCATATCTTGACTTATCTATGATTTGAATTCCAAACTCTGCACTCATTTCTCTGTCTTTTCTTCTCATAATTTTCACCTACCTAATTAATAGATTATTTTAATATCTAAAACTCATTAATTTCCTTATTTCATATTCTATCTAAACAAGCCAAGTTCTTCAAGAGAAAGCAGGATTAATGTGGGAAGTATAAAGAGACAATGAGATAAGAAAAGGGAATTATAGTGATTTCAAGGGGTTAAAAAGGATATAAAAAGGATATAAAAAAGCAGGAGAATTCATGAAATTTATTCCATATTTTCTCCTGCTTTTGAAGAACTTTGTTTTATTAATACAATCTCTCTAGTTTTTATTATATTTCTCTTCTATTATCCATAGCCTTTGCTAAGGTTACCTCATCAAAGTATTCAAGGTCTCCTCCTACTGGGATTCCATGAGCTATTCTTGTTACCTTTATTCCTAGTGGTTTTATAAGTCTAGAAATATATAAAGCTGTAGCTTCACCTTCTACTGTTGGATTAGTAGCTAGAACTATTTCTTCTACCACTCCATCGGATAATCTATCTAGAAGTTCTTTTACCCTTATATCATTTGGTCCTACATTATCCATTGGCGATATAACTCCATGAAGTACATGATACTGGCCTTTATACTCCTTAGATTTTTCCATGGCAATGATGTCTTTAGCACCTTCTACTACACAAATTATGGATTTATCTCTCATAGTATCTCTACATATATGGCATGGATCTTCATCTGTTAGATTACAGCATATACTACAAAGTCTTATCTTCTCTTTTGCATTAGTTATGGATTTTGATAGTTTTTCTGCTTCTACTTCTTCCATCTCTAATATATAAAATGCAAGTCTTTGAGCAGTTTTTCTACCGATACCTGGTAATTTTGATAGCTGCTCTATTAAATTTGCTATTGGTAGTGCATACTGCTCCATTATATTACTTCCTCTCTATTAGAACAATCCTGGAATATTCATTCCTCCAGTTAATTTGCTCATTTCCTTGCTCATCATTTCTTCTGCTTTTCTAAGTGCTTCATTAACAGCAGCTAAAACTAAATCTTGTAACATTTCTACATCTTCAGGATCTACTACTCCCTCATCTATTGTTATTGCTAATATCTCTTTCTTTCCATTTGCCTTGCAAGTAACAGCTCCACCACCAGCACTAGCCTCTACTTCTGCCTCTTCAAGCTGTGCTTGCATCTCCTCCATTTGTTTTTGCATTTTTTGCATTTGTTTCATCATATTACCCATATTTCCGCCCATTCCTGGGAATCCACGTTTTGCCATCTTAAATTCTCCTTCCTTATTTTATTTCTACTATATTTTCTCCAAAGAAGTCTATAACCTCTTTTATGGCTTTTTCTTTATTGTCTTTTTCTTCTTTTTTATCTATAGGTTTATCACCTATCATTGTGAATCTTACATCTATATTTTTCTTAAAATATGCTGAAATACCTTGATTCACAACATCTGCATTTGCAGGAGTGCTAATAGCTGCCCTATGAATTCCATAATCAGGTTTGTATCCTATTGTAAGCACATTTCCTGAATAACTAATAGGTTCACCTTCCATAAGTAATGCAAATACGTTGACTTTTATTGCTTTTATTGCTTGAAGTACATTTTGCCAGTCATTAACTATTGTCTCGAATTGCAGCTCTTTACCATCATCTATATATATTTCTTTTTTATTTTGTACTTCTTGCTGTTTATCTACTGTTGGCTTTTCTTTTTCAGTTTGTTCTTTTCTAATCTCAGCAGGCTTATTCCCATATGTCACAGACTCTTCTTTTAAAATTTTTTCAGTTTTTATACCCTGTTCAAGTCTTTTTACTCGTTCTTCCAATGAAAGTTCTTCTTCTAGTTTTGTCAACTGTATAGATGCCATTTCAAGGATAACCCTAGGTTGAGTAGACCATTTAGCCTTTTCGTCTGCTTCCACCAGTATATCTAACCCCCTCAATATAAAACCTATACTAATATTTTTGCTCTGGCTTAAATATTTATTTAATGATTCCTCGTCTATATCAATTAAATCAACTGGGTTCTTTGATGTTTTAATTATCATTAAATTTCTAAAATGATTTATTAAATCCTTGATAAACTGATGAATGTCCTTACCGTTTTGAATAACTTCATCTATTGATTGTAGCACATCTTCCAGATTTTTATCTATTATATTTTGTACAATATTCAGTATCATATCTGTATTTACTATTCCTAAAATACTAATTGCATCTGAGTAAGTAATTTCACCACTTCCAAAGGATACACATTGATCAAGTAAACTTAGAGCGTCCCTCATTGCCCCATCGGAATTCCTTGCTATTAAATTTAGTACCTTATCTTCTACATCAATACTTAAGGTGCTACAGATATTTTTCATATTCTCTATTATATCTTTTGTTGTAACTCTTTTAAAATCAAATCTCTGACATCTGGAAAGGATTGTTTGAGGTAATTTTTCAGGCTCAGTAGTAGCTAGTATAAATATCAGATGTTTAGGAGGCTCTTCAAGGGTTTTTAGTAGTGCATTAAATGCCTCTGGAGTGAGCATGTGAACCTCATCTATTATATATACTTTATATTTCGTCCTAGCTGGGGGATATATTACTTTGTCCCTTAACTCCCTTATATCATCTATTCTTCTATTACTAGCAGCATCCATTTCTATAACATCCATTATACTTTCATCTAGTATTCCCTTACAGATTTCACATTCATTACATGGATTACCGTCTCTTGAGTTTAAACAGTTAACTGCTCTAGAAAATATCTTAGCTGTAGAGGTTTTTCCTGTTCCCCTAGTACCTGAAAACAAGTATGCATGACCAATATTTTCCTTTTGTATTTGATTTTTTAATGTAATTGTTATATGTTTTTGACCTAAGACTTCATCAAAGGTCTTTGGTCTATACTGTCTATATAAGGCTTGATACATATTTTCACCCACATTTATATTAATTATATTATATATTATAACAGAAAAGAGGTATATTTACACTAAATTAATAATTTTACATTTTGGAGATTACATTATCTTAATTATTTTCCTTTAAACTAAAGGTTGACTTATTAAAGCATTTCAAGTATAATATATTTCTGTAGTGTATAATATTGTTTTGTAGAGCAAAAATCATGGAGAGATGGTTGAGTTGGTCGAAGGCGCTCGCCTGGAAAGCGGGTAGACGTGAAAGCGTCTCGAGGGTTCGAATCCCTCTCTCTCCGCCATTAGAAATTTTTGCCGTGCTAGATGGGGAGGTAGCGGTGCCCTATAACCTGCAATCCGCTATAGCAGGATTGAATTCCCAGTTTAGGCATCTCTGTTGTGAGGTCTGCCCCAAATAAGTGGCAGTGACGATTGGGTCCTGCGCAACGGAAACTCATGAACCCCGTCAGGTCCGGAAGGAAGCAGCGGTAAGTGAATCTTTTCGTGTGCCGTAGGGAAGCCTGATTTGAGTTAACTGTTTGGGTAACGCTTGGAACAGGATTGCCAAAGCTGGGTGCACGGTTACATAAAACAAAATCTGTGGTATATATACCACAGATTTTTTATTTCTATCCTTGAAAAATCTTTCCTGACTTTATATTATGTTCCTCAAGATTTCCCTTTCCATAAGTAAGTCCTGATACTATATTAGGTTCTTCTTTCAATTCTAATCCTTTAAAGCCTATATATATTGGATTTATTACATCTATAGCCTTTCTAAAAAAGGTTGGGTCTTTCTTTATCTGAGCCTCAGTTATCAGTTTATTCGTATATAGATAAAGAGATCTAAGGTTTGTGGATAACTCATCTTTTTCTCTAAATGTTACTAACAATTCCGTTAATATATCACGAGAATTGTTGATAAGTATACTTAATTTATCATTATTCTTTTCTTCTATAGCTTGTAATGATTCTTCAAATCTTTCCATCAATCCTTCATGTAATAAAGCTATTAATCCCCAATCATTTGTTGACATTACCTTTTTTTCTAGAGTAATGCATTCCATTTACTGTCACTCCTATCTTTGTAGTAGTTGAAGCACCGTTTGCGGCAATTGATTTGCTTGACTTAGCATTGATGTACCTGCCTGTTGTAATATATTAAGCTTTGTAAATTCACTCATTTCCTTCGCCATATCTAAATCTTCTATTCTGGATTTAGATGCAGTTAGGTTTTCCGCTGTATTATCTACATTTCTTATGGTGTGTTCAAGTCTGTTTTGAATTGCACCGAGTTTGGAACGCATGGAGGATACTCTTTCTATGGCATTATTGTAAATCGTAACGGCTTTTTCAAATTCTGTTGACTTTAAATTACCAGTTTCAACTTCAAATTTTCCACTACCTAAATTCTTAATGATACTCGTTTCAATATTTAATTCTCCAGAGCCAGTTCCTACAATTATATTAATATCTCTCATATCTATCTCAATATATTGATTCTCGTTAGCTCCTATTTGAAGTCTTAGTCCTGATGTACCTGATGGATTCTCTCCATTTAGCAACTTTATGCCATTGAACTCTGTATCTCTTCCTATCATGTTAATCTGCTCAGTTAATTCCCTCATCTCATTTGCTATAGCATCTAGATCATCCTCTTCATATACTCCATTAGCCCCTTGTACGCTAAGCTCTCTCATTCTTTGAAGCATTTCATGTACTTCATTTAGTGCACCTTCTGCTGTTTGTATGCATGACACTCCATCTAATGAATTCCTTGAAGCTTGTCTCAGCCCTCTTACTTGTGCTTCCATTTTTTGTGATATAGCAAGACCTGCTGCATCATCTGATGCCCTATTAATTCTCTTACCTGATGAAAGTCTTTCTAAAGATTTTTGTAAACTATCTGTGTTTACATTTAATAGCCTATGTGTATTTAATGCTGGTATATTATTATTGATTCTCATGGTTTTTATCCCCCTCAAATTTATTTGTATTTTCTATAAATGATATTACTTCTCCTAATATTTGAAACATTTCCTTAGGTAATTTATCAATTCTTTCTTCCATAGATTCCAGATTCAAGTCTATATCTTGATTTAATATATCTGTTGTATATGCCTTTTCAATATGCTTTCGTGATATTAGTCTTTTTTTTCATAATATCACCTGCTTATCTAAGCTATATCCCAAATTCTCCAGACCCTTATCTAGAGAATCTAAATTATTTCTCAAGGCAGTTCCTTCTTCATCTATATTGATTTGAACTTCTCTAGATTTTACATTGAGTTCAATACTTACCGACCCTAGATTATCAGTTTCAAGACTGATGAAGAATTTCATATTATTTTTATCAATGCCTTTTTGAATATCGGGCACTATGATACTTAAGCTCTTGTATTCATTACCTATTTGTATAGGCAATTGAAATACCATATCCTTTTTTGATATTTTTGATTGTATATTTATATATTCTTCCTCTTTTGACTCTTCTCTTTTATTTGTATCAAAAGAGTTACCTGAATTACTTAAAGAACTCATCAGCTCTTTATAATCATCTTTGAAACCAGAATCTCCACTTTTAATAGATGTGGATATTTTTTCTTTAAGTAACTCTATACCTTCTTTAAACTCTTCCCTATATTTTGAATTATTAGATTCAGTCACGTCCTTTAGGACATTAACTAATCCCTTTTCTCCATTTAAGAAAGAATTTATATCTTTAATTTCTTTCAAAGTCATGGGAATATGATTCCTCATAATAATCGGTATTATCTTTTCCTCATTTCCCTTGATCTCTTTTATTTCCTTGGTCATTTTCTGGCTTTCTTTATACCTGTTTACCTTCTTCTCTATATAATTATTCAATTCATTAAGCGGCATATGTTCCAAGGTTTGACCATCTTTAATACTTTCTTTTACCATATTAATAGTTAAATTATTCCTTGCCCTAAGATATTCTTCAAATATTAGCCCCTCGTATACTTTATCGACTGAGGCAAAGGTTTCTTGACTTGTAGTTATTTCCTTCTCAGCCATAAATAAACTATCTAATGTAATGGCATTATATTTCTTGGATGCAAGGGATACTGTATTTACATTTAAATTGTCTCCTAATGTACTCAATATATCAGATATATGAACAGCCTTATCTAGGGTTTTC
Organism: Tissierella sp. P1; assembly: GCF_002266425.1. Classification (GTDB taxonomy): domain Bacteria; phylum Bacillota; class Clostridia; order Tissierellales; family Tissierellaceae; genus Tissierella; species Tissierella carlieri. The sequence goes on along the minus strand of NZ_NPMN01000001.1, from coordinate 248,013 downwards.
TGCTCTATACTTAACCCACTCTCTATACTAGTATCTATAATTTCTTTTATGGACTTTAGTGTAAAATCTTCTCCATTTTTTATTAACATTAACAGGTCTTTATCTTTAATCTTTCCTAGAACCTCTAAGTCTTTTCTTATGTCTTCTATTTTTTTATTATCTATAGGGTTCTCTATTTCTTCATTATTTTTTTCTTTTTTCAATTCTTCTACTAATTGATTTATAGGTTCTTCCAATGGATTAATATCATTTTCATTTAGCCTAATTATTTCTTCATGTCCCAGTAAATCTATTAACTCTTTTACAGCCTCTTTCATGGCAATTATCTTATTATATTTTTCTTCATCCATTACCATATCATTTACTATAAACTCTCTTAAAATATTGATATTTCCTATACTATCTTCTAAACCTAAATCAGTTAATATTTCTTTTAATCCATCTATAGTTGTTTCTTCTGCTACAGTAAAGACTTCAAAGCTTTTTGCTGCCATATTATTATCTATATTGGTTACAGTATAGGAATTATTTAGTTTGTATAGATTATTTACATTAAATGATATATCCTCATCCAGCATCTTAATGTATACGCTATCCTTTAATCCCTTTAGATTGTGTAACTTTGACATTATTTCAATGGTTTTATCTATATTCTCCCTTGTAATTGGAATCTTTTCTTTATGCAAAGCTATTATTGTATCATATACATCCTTTCCCATCTTCTGACCATAGATTTCTTTTGATATTGCTTCAGCTTCTTTATAAGTAAGATCTTTTTCTAGTCTTAAAAATCGCCTCAGGGAAAAAGCTGATTTTTCTCCTTTTATTGCTTCTAATGCTTGAGCTATTTTTTGGAGGCTTTCTCCTTCCAAATCCACCCCTCTATCTACAAGCTTTACAAATGAATTAGTATCTATGCCTTCTATTATTTTATTTAAATATTCCTTTGACTTTATATAGGAATCCACATTTCCTTTAGTAATTGGTATTCCACTATTAAGCAGAAACTCTACCATCCTAATATTTTCTTCTGTATATTCTAAGCCTAGTTCTCTAATGATATCTGATACTTTTCTTGTTTGTTTCTCTTCTTTTACTGTTTCTTCCTTTTCTTCTACTTTGGCAGCAACTATATTTTCCTTTTCAACTATTACATTATCTCCTAAACTTGCTACTATTTCTTCTTTTAGTCTTATAGAATACTCTACTGTTTTGTTATCTATGGTTTTTTCAATCTTTACATCCTTACCATTTTTCTCTACAAGTACTCCTTCTATATCATAGGGAAGAGTAGGGGTAATTCCATAGCTATTTATTATATTGTCTTTATTACTTGTCTTCAATATTTCCATTGAATTCTTTCCTTTCATAAATACGTTGAATAACTAATAATCAAAAAGATTAAAAGACCTTAATCTCTACCTAAAACTATTTACTAGGTAAACATACTAAGTGATGTACACAAAATTGAAAATCACAATTTTGGTACCCTGCTTATATTCACTTTTAACTATTCGCTACCTTATTTATCGTCATTTCATCCAATTTTCTTAAGGGACTTATTATTCATTTTAATATTTCTGCCGATAATATATAATAGAGAAGGCAGGAGGTGTCATCATGAATAAAATTAACAAACTTGGTATGGAAAATATTTCACCTATTGAAATTTCAAGGGCTGTAGATAAAAAAGCTGTAAAGGACACTTTTAAATTGAAATTAAATGAGTTAGAACAAGATCAGATTAGAACTGAGCTAAAATCCTTATATGATAAAATCGAGACTCAATCTAATAAATTATCTAATAAATTATTTATAGATGATTTAATTCAATATAAAAAGCTAGTTAGAGAATTTTTGAATATAACTGTAAAGAATTCTCATATATTTTTCAAGGAAAATTCCCTAGATAGACGTGGACGTCATAGAATTTATTCATTAGTTAAAAAGGTAGATCAAGAACTAGATGAATTGACACAGGAGTTTTTGGATCTGGAAAATAAAAGAATTAATATATTGAAAAGATTAAACGATATTCAAGGAATATTAATGGATATAATGACCTAGTTATAATAATCTTATAAGATTATTTAGCATAAAAAACAGGAGGTAATTAAAAAATGTTTATTTCAACACTACGCAACAAAATCAATGTACTATTTGGACTACCATTCGCTATTTTACTTGTTATTATGAGCCTCTTAATTTACTCCCAGGTCAGTAATACCATCATTCCACTAACAGAGGATATGACTACTGAAATAGTAGTAGCTAGATCAGGTGAAATAACACAATGGATTCAAGGAAATAGCCATGAAATTAAGGCTATTGCTTCGGATGAAATTATTAAGTCTGGAGATTTAGAAGCTATAAAGCAATATTTGAAGTATCGAAATTCGTATTTAAGAGAAGACTTTTTATTAATGTGGTTTGCCGATTTAAATGGGGATTTTTATACCACCACAGGTCATAGTGGAAATATTCGACAGAGAGAGGATATAAAGGCAATATTCGATGACAAGAAGGATGTATATATCTCTAATCCTATGATTTCTGAAGTAACTAAAGAGCCTATTGTAGTAATAGCCCATTCTGTATTAGATGATAGAAATAATTTAATCGGTGCTTTTGCTGGGGTAATAAAAATTGACAAACTTACTGAAATAGTTGAGGCGATTAATGTTGGTAATGATAGCTTCGGTATGATTGTAGATGGCTCTGGATTAATTATCGCTCATCCCGATGACGAAGTAAGGTTAAAACTTAACATCTCAGAACTTAGTAGTTCTGGATATAAGAACACTGATGGCTTATTTGAGAAGATGCAGGCTGGACAAGCCGATAACCATATCTATACAGATACAAATGGAGTTAAAAGCAATTTAATTTTTTCATCTATTGAGAGTACTCCTAATTGGAATATCGCTGTTAAAATTCCCGTTAGTGAACTACATGCAAAATCTAATCACATTTTAAAAACTATTATTATATTGATATCATCTATTATATTACTAGTAATCCTTATGGTATATTTATTATCAAATGCAATATCTAAGCCTATTATTCAAGGATCTAATTTTGCAAAACAAATTGCAGGTTTAGATGCTTCGGATAATTTACCAGACAAGTTAATTAAGAGAAATGATGAAATAGGAATATTGGCAAATTCATTGCAATCTATTACAAATAGCTTAAGAGAGTTTATCAATACAGTAGGCAGCTCTGCAGATCAAGTGGCTACCGCATCACAAGTATTAGCAAGTACTTCCGAACAATCATCCATAGCTTCTGAGGAAGTATCAAAAACCATAGAGCAAATAGCTGAAGGTGCAACAGAACAAGCTATAAATACAGAAGAAGGCGCAAAGAAAACTGATGAATTAAATAATATTATAGAAGAAGAACTTGTCTACATGGAAAAGCTTGTCTCCCAAGCTGACAAGGTTATGAAATTAAAAGATGATGGTGAGTCCATTGTTTCAGAATTAATAGATAAAACTAGATCAAGTAGCGAAGGTATACAAAAAGTGTATAATGGAATTATTGAAACAAATAATAGTACTTTGAAAATACAGTCTGCTAGTCATGTAATACAAAGCATTTCAGAGCAGACAAATCTATTAGCCTTAAACGCCGCTATAGAAGCAGCTAGGGCTGGTGAGGCTGGTAAAGGATTTGCTGTAGTAGCTGAGGAAATAAGGAAATTAGCAGAACAATCTAATAAGTCTGCTGGTGAGATTGAATCTATAGTTAATAGTTTACAGACTAATTCTCGTGTTGATGTAGATATAATTACAGAGGTTTCAGCAATTACAAAAGAACAAGGGTCTAGTGTAGAGATGACTAGGGAAATTTTTAGTGTAATAGCTAAAGAGCTTGAAGTAACAAAGGAAATAATAAATGAATTGGGAGCTATTGGTGAGTCCATGGGAAGTAGTAAGGATGAAATAATTAACATTCTTCAAAATTTATCTGCTATTGCTGAAGAAAATGCGGCAGCTACTGAAGAAGCCTCTGCTTCTACAGAAGAACAAACAGCTTCCATGGAAGAAATCTATAGTGCTAGTAATAGTATGGCAGATTTAGCTCAAGAATTGAAAAGTTTAGTTTCTAAATTTAAAATTAACTAATTTTTTCAGATAATTGATTTGAATATTTTATATAAACATGGGTATATTCTCTTATAGAGAGAATATAATGACGGTTTTTATACTCTTCCCTAAATAGAAGGAGGAATTACTATGGAAGATATGTTAAAGAAAGTTTTTTTGGCTGGTATTGGTACCTTAGCTTTAACTTATGAAAAAGCTAATGAAATGGTAGGAACACTAGTGGAAAAAGGTAAAATCACTGTAGATCAAGGTAAAGAATTAAATGAAGAATTGAAAAGAGTTATAAACAATAAAGAAACTACTAAAAACGATAAATCTGATTTAAAGGAAATATTAAAAGAGTTAAATCTAGCTACTAAAGAGGATATAGCTAATTTAGAGTTAAGAATTAACAATTTAGAGAAAAACCATTAGTTTGGGGGGAGTAAATACCTTGATTTTTTCAAGGTATTTTTCAATATGGAAAATAATTATACTAAACTACGATTTAAAGAGATTATTTCTGTAGCAATTAAACATGGATTTAAAAACGGAATTGGAAATCCTAAAGAATTAAGGGTAGTCTTAGAGGAATTGGGACCTACCTTTATTAAAATTGGCCAAATATTGTCTACACGGCCTGATATATTACCTAAAGAATATATAATAGAATTAGAAAAACTTCAAGATAGTGTAAAGCCTGAGGATTTCAGCGTAATGAAAAAAATTATTGAAGCAAACTTAAAGAGAAGTATATCCGACGTATTTTTAGATTTCGAAACTACCCCTTTGGCCTCTGCTTCTTTAGCTGAAGTTTATTTGGCAAGGTTAAAAACAGGGGAAAAAATAGTGTTAAAGGTTCAACGCCCTTTTGTAAGGGAAAAAATTCTAGCCGATATCAATATTTTAAAGAGATTATCACCTTTTATTAAATTTACAACAAAAAATGAAGTCCTTGATGTTAAAGAAGTTATTGAAGAAATTAAAATTGCTACAGAAAGGGAACTGGATTTTTTAAATGAAAAGGAAAATATCAAGAAATTTAGTTCAAATAATAAAGATATAAAATATATCAAGGGTATTGTTGTTTATGAAAAATATTGTACTTCTAATATGATAGTAATGGAATTTATTGGTGGAATAAAAATAGATAATATTTCTACTTTATTAGCAGAGGGTTATGATACTAGTGAAATTGCTAAGAAGCTTACTTATAATTATTTTAAGCAAGTTTTTGAAGATGGATTCTTCCATGCAGACCCCCATCCAGGAAATATTTTAATTCATAATAATAAGATTGGGTTTGTTGACTTCGGGTTGATGGGTTGCTTAGATTTAGGAATTAAAAAGAAGTTTAACTCATTTTTAGAAGGGGTCGCCACTAACAATATCGATCTAATGACTAGTTCCATCCTAAGTATTGGTATTAAAAAACATGAAGTTGATATAAATAAACTTTATCAAGATATAAATTTGATTTACAATACATATATAGAAGAATCAATATACAGATATGACTTAGCCCAAATTTTAGAAGAAGTCATAGTTGTTTGTAAAAAGAATAATATCCTTATGCCTAAAGATGTTATTTTACTAGCAAAAGGGATTTTAACTTTGCAGGGAGTTTTAGCTAAGATAGATAAAGACTTAAATATTATGGATATTGCTCTTCCTTATTTCAAAAATAAAATAATAGAAGATAAATTAAAAGACTATGACTTAACCTTATTAGGCAACAAAATTTTCTCCGCCGGAAAGGCCTCTTTAGATTTACCTTTAAAGCTTTCACAAATTATTGATAGAGGGTTGCAAGGCAGATTAAAATTAAACTTACAGTTTAAAAATTCTGATGAAAACTTAAATGAAATTAATAAAATGGTAAATAGAATTATCTTCTCTGTTATTGTGGCAGGACTGCTAGTTAGCTCTTCCTTAGTCATAAATGCTAATGTTGGATTAAAAATTTATGGTATATCTGCAATAGGTATTGTAGGCTATTTAGGTGCTGGATTAGCTGGTTTTTTACTTCTAATCTCAATATTAAAATCAGGAAAATTATAAAGCTAAACAAAATAAATTCCCTTTTTTGGTATCGATCCAAATTAAGGGAATTTTTTATAAAAAAGCTTCTAAAGGAACATCAGATGTAGATATAGTTCTATTGAAGAGAAAGAAGCTACAGTGATTATTACATTTTACGATGGCAAAAGTATTTATAATTTAGAAAAGAATTAATCTGACAATATTGTAAGATACAAATCTAGTTTGAAAGGGAAATCAATAGGATGATTTCCCTTATTTTATATAGTATAACATGAACTAATAAAGAAAGGGGATAATACTTTGGAAATATTAAGAACTGAAAATCTTACAAAAACCTATGGAATGGGTGATACAAAGGTCACTGCATTGGATAATTTAAATTTGACAATAAGCCAAGGACAATTTGTTTCAATAATTGGATCAAGTGGATCAGGAAAATCAACACTCCTGCATATGTTAGGGGGAGTAGATCGCCCTACAAAAGGAAAAATATATATCGAGGACACTGATATTTCATCAATGGATGAAACTAAATTAGCTTTATTTCGACGACGAAAAGTAGGATTAATCTATCAGTTTTACAATCTTATTCCCACATTAAATGTAGAAAAAAATATATTATTACCCATGCTGTTAGATGATATAAAACCTAAAAGAGAAGAATTTGATAAGATTGTACAAATGCTTGGTTTAAACGAAAGGCTTAATCATCTACCAAATCAACTTTCAGGAGGTCAGCAACAAAGAGTCGCCATAGGACGATCATTAATTTATAAACCCTCCATTATTCTAGCAGATGAACCTACTGGAAATCTTGATAAAAAAAATTCGGAAGCTACTCTTGAGATGTTAAAGCTTTCAAATAAGGAGTATAATCAGACTATTTTGTTGATCACCCATGACGAAAAAATTGCATTGTCAGCAGATAGAGTGATTACAATCGATGATGGCAGAATTGTGTCAGATGAGGTGATTAAGTAATGAAGATTATGAGCGAATATACATATCACCATGTAAAAAAGAATAAGCGGCATACAATTTCTATACTAATTGCTATTACAATTGCTTCCGCATTGCTATGTTCACTAAGTATATTTCTACATTCTATATGGGAGACAAAAATATCCTCAACAATTGAAAAGACAGGTTATTGGCATGGGGAATTATGGCATTCTATATCTGGTGATAAATTAAAATATATAACAGAAAATCCTGAAGTTGAAACCACAATGATTAAAGGAACTTGGGTTACTGCTAAACTTTCCAATACAAAACGCCCGTATCTATTAATGAGAGATGCAGATACAAATTTTTGGTTGGATATGAGTTTAAAAAATACTCTTACGGAAGGTAGAATTCCTAAAGAATCTGGAGAAATTGTTGTATCAAAATTATTCTTCTTGGATAATCCTTCGTATAAAATTGGTGATAAGTTGACTCTTCCCATAGGTAATCGTATATTGGGTAGTGAACTAATTGAAACTCAATCTCACGAGCAATCAGGTGAGGCTTTTAAGACAACAGGAACTAAGACCTATACCATAGTTGGAGAATTAGATATTTCTAGCACTTCTGCCTACCCCGGATATATTACCATGGGTTACTTGGATGCTTCGCATATTCAACCTGAAGATGAACTTACGGTCTATATGCGTTTGGTGAAACCTCGTAAAATCTATGAAACATTACCAGAGATTGCTAGATCTACAGGATTAACTAAGGATGAATATGGACAGTATGGAGTTAGGTATAATACACATCTATTAGATTTATATGGGATTAGCGATAAAGGTAATACAAACATTCAGCTCATTATGGTTCTATTAATGGCAATAATAATGACCTTACTAGTTATGGGGGCATTTATTCTTATTATCTATAATGCCTTTTCTTTATCTGCTAACAGCAGGATTAAGGAACTAAGTATTTTAAAAAGTTTAGGAGCAACTCCAAGGCAGATTAGGTATTCTGTTCTCTATGAAGGACTTTTGCTCTGGATTATTCAATTACCAATTGGTATCATGATAGGATATCTATTTAGTCATATAGTGTCTTCTAGAATTAATGAAATTCTTAGTGTTACAGAAAATTATAGCAATATATATGTTTCCTTCTCATGGATAGTAGTAGTTTTTTCTATCACCATATCATTGATTACTGTTTTAGTTTCAGCATATATTCCAGCGAGAAAAGTGTCGAAAGTATCAGCTATTGCTGGGATACGTCAGAATAGTACTAAAGTAAAATTGAAAAAACAAAAATTCCACTTAATAATCAAAAAAATATTTGGTATAGAAGGCGAACTAGCAAACGCACAATTTTCAGCTAACAAAAGGACTTTACGTACGGCTATCCTATCTCTTTCAATGTGTTTCATCTTAGTATCGGGGTATATTAACATTATATCTATCTACAATTTAGCCAATTCTACGAATGAAATACCTAGTCATGATATGAAGGTTAATCTAGATATTATTGACGAGCCAAGTGATGAGATGATAAATGAAATTATTTCTCTTCCTGAAGTTAGGCACAGTGTAATTAGAAGACAGGTGCGCACTTCAACTTATGTAACATCAGAACAGGAGTCAGATGTTTTTGCTGAATCTGGAGGGTTTGCTGAGGTAAGCCACAAATATAATATATTGAGTGAAGAAGGAATGCATAGAGTTATAGTAAATCTAGTTGGATTAAGCGATAAATCATTTAAAAAGTATTGTGAAGAAATTGGTGTTGATGATGAGGCATATTATCAAGATAATGTGACAACAGGGATACTGTTAAATACCACATATCATGAACCAAATAATTCAAAAGCTGCACAAAAAATCCCATTATTAAATATAAAAAAAGGAAATGAGCTAGTTTTATGTGAAAAAGCAGAAAATCATATGAATACAAATTATAAATTTAATGTTCAAGTGGGAAATGTTACGGAGATTTCTCCTAGTGACCTAGAAATGCATAGATACAACTTAGCCTTTATAGTTCCTATGACAACCTATCAGCAAATAGCTAGTAATTTTATGCCAGATCGTATGCTTGAATACAGTGTAATGTCAATTGATTTATTGGTGGGTGATGAGGCTAGTCCACGTATGAAGGAAAAATTAACACAAATTTGTAGTTCCTATCTTGGATCTGATGATTTTAGGATATGGAGCCTATTAGAATATAAGAATCATGAAGAACTGGTCCAAAAAGCCGTAGGTATCAGTGTTTTTGCTGTAGCCTTATTGATTGGATTAATTGGTATTTTTAACGCTTTTTCTACCATTTCCAATAATCTTAGACTACGCAGAAGAGAATTTGCTATGCTTCGGTCAGTAGGATTAACACCAAAGGGATTAAATAAAATATTGATGCTAGAAGGCTTGTTCTTCGCATTAACACCAATTATTGTTAGTATCCCAATAGTATTATTTATTTGTTGGTATATGTTAAGATTAACTCCAATCACATGGTCTGAGTTTATATCTATCTTTCCAGCTGGACCAATTTTAATCTATGCCATACTTATAATTGCATCTATATTCTTGTCCTATGCCGTTTCTTCAACATCTGCTAAAAAAAGTAATATAGTAGAATCCATTAAAGACGAAATAGTATAATACTAGAACTTGTTATAAAAACCGGTAAATTGATGGTAATCAAATCCATCATCTACCGGTTTTTGTTATGATTTAATGCTTTCACGCTCTTTAATTCTTCGATGAAATGTATTATTTTAAGATTTAGATACTCCATTGATTATAAAGTAGTATCACCAGAATGAGTATTTACAACACGAAGCAAGTTTTGACACTATAATTAAGTTTTTTAGCAATACTAAGTAATATTTAAGGGTAGTTGTAATTTACAGGAAAATCTCAGCGAACTTTACCTATGGCACCAATGATTATTTCCTTATATCCATTAATATCATTTACACTCAGCATAGGTATTTTCCAATATTTTATATATTTAGTAGGCACTAATAAGGATATGACTGAAGCATTGCCCGGTACAATTCCAGGGGATCTAACCACTTCATGTAAGCTATTGGACATAAAAGTAACTCCCCCAGCATCCTCACTAATAAGCCTTGCCATATCCGCAAGTATTTCAACCTTATCCGTAGAATCATCTACTATCTTTAACTCTTCTGCCAATTTAATAATTTTATTAGCAAAATCCACCGTAGCTTTTGCCAGCTGTCCTTCTTCTTGAGGAAGTGAATTCGTAAAATATATATAAGGAAGCTCAGCCTCTTCTGCGGCCTTAGATAATACTTTAGCTAGGAATAAATTATCAATTCCTTCTTGAGCACGGAATAAAAAAGTAAGTTCTTCAATATTATCAGATGCCTTTGGTATATATGCTTTACTTTCTACAATAATAGTAGGAATATTATCGATTCCAATGCTTTTCATCAATTCCCCTTTCACTCCAATGGCAGTATTACCTTCATTATCTTCATTAGGCCCTATTCCACCTTCAGAACCGTTAATATTTAATAGCAGCGAAACAGGAATCCCATTAATGTCAGCAATCATTCCAGCCATTTTATCAATTCTTCCAGAATATTTTTGAGAAGTTATATGAACCTTATTAGGATTCTTTTTATAAAAAGAATCCAATACTGCTAATGCTATGGCTCCTTGTAAAGCAACTGGAGTCTCCATAACACCTTGACCATACATACGTCCAAAGGCTTTTATTGCCGTTCTTTGTGTATATATCCCATCTTCATCAATAGCTCTATCCATTAACTCTAATTCCATAGGTGTTATGCCACGGCGACAAAATGTTCTTCCAATTCCTCCCTCATAAGTCTCTACTACTATATCTCCCTTTAAGAGATCTCCTTTTATATATTTTATACGTGTGTCTACCTTTAAAATTTCTCTCATTAATGAAGCAACTACTGCAAACCCTGCAGAATCATCCTGAACGAAAGAACTATGACTATGTACATGTCCTACGCCTACATGTCCTACAATGGCAATTTCACTTTTAGTTTTTTCTGAAATAGTAATAGTATAATCTTTCATAACTTTGTCCTTCATCATTATTTTTATTTTACAGCAAATTTTGCATCATAAACTAACTTTCCATCTACATAAGTTTTAACTACTTTTGTATCAAGAATATCCTCTTCACAGGATAAATTAAATAAATCTTTATCCAATATAATGAAGTCTGCCAACTTATCCTTAGTAATTGTCCCCTTGATATTTTCTTCATTAGAGGCATATGCACCTTCAACAGTATAAGCATATATCGCTTCATACATACTCAATTTTTCATTAGGCAAATATACTTTCTTCTGATTTCCATTAATATTCTTTCTTGTTACAGCAGTATATATATTAGCCATAGGATTAAAAGACTCCACTGGACAGTCCGTCCCAAAAGGTATATGAATGCCTTTATCCATCATAGTTTTCCATGCATAAGAAGTCTGGGCTAAATCATGACCTACTCGATCAATAACTATATTCATATCATAGTCAATGAAAATAGGTTGAATAAAAGCCAATACATTTAATTCTTTAAATCGCTCTAATATTTCTCCATCGGTAATTTGACAATGAACAATTCCATGTCGTATATGATTCTTGGGATTTTTCTTCTGTGCCTTTTCAATGGCATCTAATGACATCTCTATGGCCCTATCACCTATGGCATGTATAGCTACTGGACAATTATTTTCATGAGAAATCATTACCATATTATCTAAATCTTCTTGTGTAAATATCTCTAATCCTCTAGTTGATGTGTCATCTGCATATGGATTTCTCAATGCTGCTGTACGAGCTCCTAGGGATCCATCACTCAATAATTTTATAGAAGTTATACGATATCTATTGGTCCCCCACCCTGCAGCATAACCTTTTTTAAAGAATTCTTCAAGGGATGGAGGATTCTCAAATAAGCATTGTTCTCCTATACGAACCTTTAATTGTCCAACTTTCTCTAGTTCCTCAAAAGCTTGAAAAAGCAAATCATAATCCCTGCTCGGCATATACCCGACATCATCTGTTTGTACTGAGGTTAAACCTGCTGATAATAATCTCTCCTGTGCAGCTACAATGATTTCTTTAGTATTTTCTAAATTCAAACTAGAAATCTTAACTTTAATTCTTTCTAAAAGGCTCTCTTTAATAACTCCATTTGGTTCTCCATTAGGTAATAATTCTACTAAATCCCCATATTCTTTTGCAGTTTCTTTATTTAGACCAATTTCCTTCATAGCAGCAGTATTAAGTACTCCTATATGAAAACATGCCCGCATAATAATAGTAGGTACATCACCTGTTATCTCATCTAAATCGAATTTATTAGGAAATCTTTTTTCGTCCTCAAAGTAATCTTGATTCCATCCTTCACCTTCAAGCCAATTTCTGTCTTCTTTCTTTCTATTCTCCATTGCAGATTTTATACGAGCTCTAATTTCATTTATACTAGTAGTTCCAACTAAATCAATACTTCGTAAGCTCTTAGCAAGATGTATAAAATGCATATGAGAATCATTTAGACCCGGAATAACTAGACATCCTTCCAAATCAACCTCTTTCTTTGCATCTCCGTGTTCCTTTAGATATTCATAAGCACCATCTTGCGTTCCTACATATGCAAATTTATTTTCATTTATGACCATTGCCTCGGCTTGAGGCAATGTAGAATCCATAGATTGTATGTTACCATTCTTAAATAGTATCATTACCTAATCCCGCCTCCCTTTTATTCTTTTTATCAAAATATATATAAACTAAAGCTCCTAAAGCTGGAACTATAAAGCCAATTAATGCAGTAACTGGATCTTCAACAAATGTATTAATCATTAGTCCAGCAAATATTAAAACTGTTATTATTACTGTGATTGGATATCCCCATACCTTATAAGGTCTATCTAAAGAAGGAAATCTCTTTCTATAAATAAACACGGCTAAAATACATAAAACATTAAAAAACATCCCTATAAAGACTACCATTGATGTAAGTTGATCAAGACTTCTCGATAGTACTAAAAGAACTGAAATAATACATTGTCCAATTAAAGATGCGGTTGGAACCTTATATTTAGGATGTAATTTTTTATAACTCTTGAAGAAGTGACCCTCTTCAGCCATTGCATAATATGTTCTTGAAAAGGTTAAAATCATTCCATTAAGTGAACCAAACATAGAAACAACCATACCTAAAATAACGATTATTCCTCCAACATTACCGAAAATAGTCTTGGCAACTTCAGTACCAAGGTAAAAGTCTCCACTATTAATCATAGAAACCACCTTCTCATGTGGTAACACTTTATAAATAGAGTAGTTAAATAATGTATATAAAATCGTAATTCCACCGATAGCAATAATTAAAGAAAGAGGTAAATTTTTCTTAGGGTTTTTCATTTCTTCTGCTACAGTATTTAAGTTTGTCCAACCTTCATAGGCCCATAACGTAGCAACTGTAGCAAAGGCTATCATTCCTATTATACTACTAAGTGTAACTATATTTCCACCAGCTGGAATAAGACTAAGATTAGGGGTTTGCCTACCAAATATTAAAGCTCCACCCATAATCAATATAATAGGTATCAATTTGGCAATCATTGAAAGGTTTTGTAAAATAGAACCTTTTTTAACGCCAAAATAATTATAAGCCGTAAGCATAACTATTAATCCAATAGCTATTACTTTAATAGCAATATCACTAAGATCAAAGAAAGCTCTTAATGCTGTTGGTAGTGCTATAGCAACAGCTGAAATAGACCCTGCTCCACTGATAAGCCAGCTTCCAAAACCATACATAAATCCAACCACAGGATGATAAGCTTCGTTCAAGTAAACTACCATTCCACCTGCTACAGGACGGGATGCTCCTAATTCGGCGAAACAGAGACCTCCAAGTAATGAAATTAATCCTCCTATTATCCAACATAGTAATGAAAGTCCCATACTCATACCTGTTCGCTGCATAACATAGGAGCCTAGATAGAAAATGCCAGATCCTATCATAATACCACCTATAATACTTACACCACCAAAAACACCTATCTCCTGCCTAAATTTAGCATCATTTGCTTCACTTTCATTTAATTTCTGCTCTTTTTCCATGTATTTCCCTCCTATTATAATATTTCATAGCAATTTATATAATAATATAATTTGCTAAAATACTACTCTCTGACTTCTAATACATACTTAAAATCATATCAATAAAAAGTTAAGATGATATACAGGAATTAATTTTACCAATTTCTACACAGCGTTTAGCTAATATGAGAATTGGATCAACATATTTCTGTGGAGCTCCTACCTTTTCTGCTAAGATAGGCAGTTCAGTACACCCTAAAATTATAGGTATATCCTTATTTTCAATATATCGATTTATGAGATTTTCAATTTCCATAGGATCTACATCAAATTTTGAAGATTTAACATCATATATCCAATCCATAATTGCCTGTTGATCTACATCATTAGGCTCTATTATATTTAAATTAAATTTTTCAAATATATTTTTATAGATACCAGATTTATACGTACCCTTTGTCGCTAGAAGAAAATAATCCTTATGCCCAAATTCTTCTTTTAGATAAGTCGCCGTTTCATATACCATATTCAATATCTTTACCTTGCTATGTTCAACAATGTCATTATAAAAATAATGAGCTGTGTTACATGGTATTGCTATATAGTCTGCTCCCATCATTTCTAACTTCAATATAGACCTTATCATTTCTGTAATAGGATTTTCTCCTGAACCAAAAATATAAGCTGTTCTATCAGGTATTTCCACATTGCTATCAATTATAATATGCAAATGTTCTTGATCTCTATCTGCGGGTGTAAGATCAATAATTTTTTTAAATAAATCACAAGTAGCAGCAGGGCCCATCCCTCCCATTATTCCAAGAATCATTTTAATCACCTCAATTTAATAAGCTAATAACTTATATATGCAAATTATATGCCACTAAATAATTACTTTAAATTTCAAGTACTTGTGAATATTAATTTAATTTTAGGGTAACATTTTATCCTATTATCTAACCCATTTCCCCTTAAAATTTGATTTACCTTTCTTGACATAAAGATTCTACTTTTTAGTTATTTGCCAAAACTTTATATTAATAAATAAAGTCTAGAGTATAGTTCTTTAGAATTTCTTCAGAAACACTATAATCTAGACTCTCAGAATCTATTTTATTCAAATTGAATATCAGAATATGGCGTAGGATCATTTGTTATATCATTAAAATGCCACCATTCATAATCATAGCTTCAAATCCAACGCTTTCCATTACATCCCTTAAATACTCTGCATTCTTTTTAGCCATTGGTGGTATTTTATCACATTTTAAGCCTGCCATTTCAGTGAAATCATCAAACTCAGTAGGCATCTCAATTTCATTATCATCTAAGTCCAATAAGGTTATGTCCACACTCATTCCATTCATATGACTATATTCAAAATCTATTGGCTTGCTCATATCTGGTGGTGTAGCAACTAAATTATTATCTGGAATAATCTCATACATTAACCTTTGTGCACTTATAGGCCTATATACATCCCAAACCTTCACTTTGTATCCATCACGTTTAAATATTTCTTTTGCTTTAATTAGCAATTTAGCTGTATCTTTATTTATATAGCACTCACTGCTATTATAAATCTTTTTTTGTGTGAAATTATCACTAGTTGCATATTTTAAATCAATAACAAACTCATCATCTAGGTCTAATAATCTAACCAAACTATCTCTATCATTCATCCTTATTCCTCCCCATTATTCCGAGAATTATTTTATAACCTTAATATAATAAACCTATTAACTGTATATGCAAACTATATGCCATGAGATAAACAGTCAATTTTCAAGGATCGACAAGCACCTAAGTTATTTTAGGGTAAAATTCCTTCCCGTTGTCTAGCCTGTTTCCCTTTAAATTTATTATTATCTCTGAATATATGGGTCACTTATTTAATATTATTTATTGAAGACATTAGCTTGTAGCCCTTTTCTGTTAGTACCGTACCTTTCCTTCCAGTATTAGTTTCAACTAAACCAAGAACTTCAGCACTATTTAACAAGCTTCTAATTTTTCCTTCTGTTAAGTCTATATCTTCTTCCTTAGCAAGCTCTGCTAAATATCTTCTCCCCAATCCATTAAAATTCATTATTTTTCTAAGAATCCATATTGTATTGTTTCCTAAGATATCTATCAATATAGAACCCTCTAACTTATCAGAGCTATGTGCAATGTATTCTGGAAGTTCTCTTATACTTAATTTTCTATCTTTTCTCCAAACATTGGCTATATACTCCATAGCATTTTCTAGCTGTCTGATATTACCAGGCCAATCATATTCATGTAATAAGTTTATAGCATCTGTTTCTAATGCATGCTCTATATTACTGATTTTTCCACTACTATATCTCTGCAAAAATAAATTTGCTAATACTAATATATCTTGCTTTCTCTCTCTTAAACTTAACATTCTAACTGGCAAAACATTTAGTCTATAATATAAATCTGCTCTAAAATTACCTTTTCTAACTTCAGATGCTAAATCCTTATTAGTTGCAGCAATTAATCTAACATTTATAGGTATCTCCTTAAGCCCTCCAACTCTCCTAACTTGCCTTTCTTGTATAACTCTTAATAGTCTGCATTGGAAATCTAAAGAAGCATCTCCTATTTCATCAAGAAAAATAGTTCCACCATGGGCTTCTTCAAAAAGTCCCCTTTTACCACCCTTCATTGCTCCTGTAAAAGACCCCTCTTCATAACCAAAAAGCTCGCTCTCTATTAAACTGGTTGACATCGAAGCAAAATTGACTGGTACAAATGGTCCCGAAGCTCTATGAGATGCTGAGTGAATAGACTGGGCAAACAATTCTTTTCCTGTGCCACTTTCCCCTTGTATCAAAATAGTAGAATCTGTAAGAGCAAAAGACTTGACCTTATCTATTAAATCCTTCATATTGCTGCTTTTATAAAAAATATCATCAAATGTATAATAATTTGTTCTAATAGCATTTTCTGAAGTTCTTCTACGTATTTCATGCTCATTTTTTTCAATCTCTTCACTTTTTTCAAAAGTATATATAATTCCATCTTCACTGCCCTTACCTTCTATAACATTTGATGTAACGAAGAGTTCCTTATTATGAATTCTGATAATATCTACTTCATCATGACCATTTATTTTTAATATTTGAGGTAATATATCTTTAATATTTTTTCCAACAATATCATCATAGGAACATTTTAAAATATTACACATTTCCTGATTACTTACTATAACATCACCAGATTTATTGATATATATAATAGCTTTTGCCAAGCAATTAGCAACTGTTTCTAATCTGCTACTGATAATTCTCATATCTTTGGCTGTATCATTTATTCTATTTAGTAAATTTATTATATGGTTTACATATTGAGAAGAGAGCCTGTCCCCTAAAGCTTTCATCAGTCCCAACCTATTAGCTATATCAACTACAGTTACTATATCAATCTGGCGAGTTCCTATATTGATTACTTTCTTTACACCAAAGGGAACAAGATGAGGTTCCCCAACTGTGACAGAAATATCTAGCTCTGGATAGGAAGCTATGCCCGGATAATAAGGATAATACTTTATATAATTCACTCCTAGAGCTTGTAATTGAACCATTGCTTCATGGCTGGATTCTGGTCTATCATTAACTAATAAAACTTCTGTCCCTCTAGGTAAGTTTAACAATTCTGATATATACCGATGATTTATTACCCTCTGCGCTACAATATATTCTAAACCATTATCTATTAAATCTTGTATTCTTTTATCCATAGTATTAGGAGATGAAAGAACAACCAATGCATTTGTAGGATCAAAATCTAAATCATCTTCCAGACAATAAGATTTAACCTCAGTATATTCACCAAAAATATTTTCAAGCTGAATAGCCAAATTAATGGAAGTTACTTTCCCAGGAGTAATCATTATAATTTTCTTCATTTATTTACCTACCTTCCATATAGTAATAGTGACAAATAGTTAAAATTTAATCATAATTTGCCAATATTATATAACAAAATATTAAAAAAGAAAAATGAAAAAAGGCCTTTATCTAGGCGTTTGCGAATTAGGAAATCATTTTTTGGAATTCACTTATCTCAAGTTCATATTAAAAAGATTAAAAAAAGTAAGAATCTTCCTATATACATAAAATAAGCTAGGTCAGTTATGACCTAGCTCATTTACTTAAGGGTTTATACTAAAAACACCTCTATTATTTTCAAAATACCATCTCCCTTCTTCTATACTAACCGGTTAATTATATTCTCTCATTTATCATATAAAAATGATATAGAGAGAATAATTATAATAGTTTTTTACCATATACTATTTTTCTAACCGTCTCTTGACTTAAATAATACTTCTCTGACAGCTTACTAATAGAAATACCCTTCTGAAATAATTTAATGATATCTTTATTCCTCTTTTCAATAGCTTCCTTGGAGCCTGTCAACTGACCCCAGCTTACCCTGCTGCTTGCTTTAGGTATATATATCAGCCCTCCGTCAATATGCTTTTGCACCTCTTCTAACAGATGAGGTGGTAATAATTCTGCTGCATTTTTGTAACTCAAATATCTGTACCCCCCATAAAAAAGTATTAGATCGACAAATGTGGTTTACACATTTCTTCATAATACCCACCTCCCTTAATATATTTGTTTTAATATCATTTATATATTTTAATAATGACTTCTATAATAATTTTTCCATTCTAATTTCTCCTCTGCCTTCGGCTCTAACATATCCTAAACTTTCATATAGATTAATACCTCTATGATTTTCTACATCACAGGCTAAAAAACTTCTTTTTGCTCCATTTTGTTTACCCCATTTAATAGCATATGTTAGCAATAAGCGACCTATTCCCTTACCTTGATATTGAGGGTCTACAGCTACTTCCCTTATCCATAGCACTATTCCCTTATCACTTTCAAATCCATATAAGTTAACACAGCATATGCCTTCTATCTTTCCTTCCATTTCTGCTGCAAAAATACAGGAATTGCTAGATTCATTCCATTCTTTAATCCATTCATCATCTTCACCTGTAAATCCTCTAGAATATCCTATACAATTTCTAGTCACCTGACCTGCTATACTATATTCATCTTCTTTTAACCTCCGTATATTAGAAGTATCATGTTCATCTATAGAAATAACCTGTATATCTCTATTCCAGAAATCAACAAACTCTGCTATAACTCTAAAGCCTTTTTTCTCTAAAAAACTAATAAATTCCTCTGGAATAAATTTTATATGTACCTTTTTTCCAGAGATCTTATTCTCCTCTATTAATATTTCAAGATTATTTAATCCTGTCATAAATCCCTCTTTAGAATCTGCTGCCCAAAACAATTGTATTGTTTCATCTAGTTCCTTATATAAAAGAATGCTAGTCTCATCTTGATATATTACTTTAGCATCTTTTATATCCTCCTCGTCTATATATTCTAAAGAAGTATATTTATATTTTTTATCTATAATATTATTAATGTTTTCCACTTTTATCCCCCCATCCCATTGCCATACTAAGCAGATAACCTAATTTTATCATTTATCTTATAAGAATAATATAGAAAAAACAATTATAATAATTTTTACCCTTGAATTTAAAAAACTTGGTACAATTATAAAATCTATTTTATAATTGTACCAAGTTAATATAGTTCATAGTTTACTTAATAGTTTCTAAACTTATTTTTAAATTGCCCTGCTCATCACATGAAACTATGACATCATCCTTATCCTTCAAATCTCCTCTAATAATCATTCTGCCAATTTCTGTTTCAAGATATTTTTGCAAGAATCTTTTAACTGGTCTTGCTCCATATTGGATAGAATAAGCTCTATTTAGGATAAGGTCTTTTGCCTCATCTGTTAGCTCTACGGATATTTGTCTATCTTCTAGGCGAGAGCTAATTTCTTCTATTTGAAGATCTATTATCTTAAATATCTCATCTCTTTGCAATGGTTTGAACATTACGATTTCATCCACACGATTTAAAAATTCTGGTCTAAACATTCTTCTCATTTCATTCATTACTTTATCTTTTGCCGATTCATCTATGCTTCCATCTGGTCTTATACCTTCAAGTAGATATGACGAACCTATATTAGAAGTCATTATGATAACCGTATTTTTGAAATCAACTGTTCTACCTTGGTTGTCAGTTAATCTCCCATCATCTAATACTTGAAGCAATATGTTGAATACATCTGGATGAGCCTTTTCTATTTCATCAAATAAAATCACTGAATAAGGCTTTCTCCTTACGGCTTCTGTTAATTGTCCTCCTTCATCATAACCTACATATCCCGGAGGTGCTCCTATAAGTCTTGATATAGAATGCTTTTCCATATACTCAGACATATCTATCCTTATCATATTTCTTTCATCATCAAATAAAGATGAAGTTAGAGCCTTTGATAACTCTGTTTTTCCTACTCCTGTTGGGCCCAAAAATATGAAAGAACCTATAGGCCTGTTTAACTGTTTCATTCCAGCCCTTGCCCTAATTACAGCATCCACTACAGATTCCACTGCTTCATCTTGACCTATTACTTTTTTATGAAGAATTTCACCCAATGACAGAAGCTTCTCTCTTTCTGTCTCAACTAATTTTGACACTGGTATTCCAGTCCATTTAGCCACAACTTCTGCTATTTCTTCTTCTGTAACCTCTTCCTTTAGCATCCTCTCATCTTTTTCATTCTTTTCATTTGCCTCTTGTAATTTTTTCTCTAATTCTACTAAAGTTCCATATTTTAATTGAGATAGTTTTTCTAAATCATATTTTCTCTCTGCCTCTTCTATTTGTCTCTTTACTCTATCTATTTCTTCTTTAGCTTCTTTGACCTTCGATATGCTCTTTTTCTCATCTTCCCATTGAGCTTTCATAATATCATAATTTTCTTTGAAATTTGATAATTCTTTTTCCAGCTTTTCTAGTCTTATTTTAGATCCTTCATCAGTTTCTTTCTTTAATGCTGATTTTTCTATCTCCAATTGAAGTATTCGCCTTCTTGTTTCATCAAGCTCTACAGGCATAGAATCTATCTCGGTTCTTATCATAGCTGAAGCTTCATCCATCAAATCTATCGCCTTATCAGGCAAAAACCTATCAGATATATATCTATCAGAAAGAGTTGCTGCTGCTATTACAGCACCGTCAGATATCCTTATTCCATGATGTATCTCATATTTTTCTTTAAGTCCTCGAAGTATTGATATAGTATCCTCCACTGTTGGCTCTGTAACTAATACCTTTTGAAATCTTCTCTCTAATGCTGCATCTTTTTCGATATATTGCCTATATTCATCTAAGGTTGTAGCCCCTATGGTATGAACCTCTCCCCTTGCTAACATAGGCTTTAGAAGATTAGATGCATCCATTGCCCCATCAGTTCTACCAGCACCTACTATATTGTGTAACTCGTCTATAAACATTATTATTCGACCATCTGATTTTTCTATTTCAGATAGCACTGCTTTTAATCTTTCTTCAAATTCTCCCCTATATTTTGCACCAGCTATTAAAGCTCCCATGTCTAGAGCAAATATCGTTTTATCTTTTAGTCCTTCTGGTACATCTCCATTGACTATCCTTTGGGCTAATCCCTCTACTATGGCTGTCTTACCTACTCCCGGGTCTCCTATTAAAACTGGATTGTTTTTAGTTCTTCTAGATAATATCCTAATTACATTTCGTATTTCACCATCTCTACCTATAACTGGATCAATTTTTCCAGTTTTAGCTTCTTCTACTAAATCTCTGCCAAACCTAGTCAATGCTTCATAGGTAGCTTCTGGATTGTCAGAGGTAATATTTTGATTTCCTCTTATTTTTTTCAAAGCTTCCAAAAATCTTTGCAAGTTGATATTATATTTAATAAATATTCGCTCTGAAGCTGTTGCCTTTTCCTTAAGGAGTGATATATAAATATGCTCGACTCCTACATATTCATCTCCAAATTTCTTGGCCTCTTCTTCAGAATTCAATAGAACTTTGGTATATATCCTACTAGGGTATATAGATCCTCCACCGCCAGATTGTTTTGGTAGTTTATCTATTTCTCTCTCTACATCCATTCTAATTAACTCTGGATTTTCTCCCATATAAGATAAGACTTTTGGGATTAATCCATCATTTTGTGTCACTAGGCCATAATGAATATGGATTTCTTCTAGTTGTGGATTTCCATTTTTTATGGCCATGTTTTGTGAATTTTGCACTGCTTCTAAAGATTTTTGCGTGAATTTGTTTAAATCCATATTTCTCCCTCCAATTTTATCAATTATCAGTTAACAATTAACAGTTAACAATGTTTAATCAATTGTCAATTAACGATTAATAGCCAAAACCACTTACTCAATTAGAAAACATCAGAATCAATTAAATTTTTTAAAAAATATTGAGCTTTTAATGTTTTAATTGTTATTTGTTATTTGTTAACTGTTCTTTGTTAATTGTTCTTTGCTTCGATTGATATTTCCTTTAATTTCTCATACAGTTTAATTTCCTCTTCTGTAAGGCTTGGTGGATTTATTATATTTATTTCTATATATAAATCTCCCTTATTTCCTTTCATATCTATATACCCTTTTCTTGGTATTCTAATTTTTTTGCCAGATGAAATGGATTTAGGAATATCCACTTTAATTTTTCCATCTAGGGTAGACACTACTACTTTATCTCCAAGAGCAGCCTGCCATGGAAACAAATCCAACTTTGATACTATATCTAATCCATCAAGTCTATTTTTTCCATCCTCTATAAGGTTTATCTTAAATAAAACATCTCCCTTTATTCCCCATTTTTCACCTTTAACCTTCAATTTTTTCCCGGGCAATATTCCTTTTGGGATATTTATTGACATGGATTTATTTTCTCCACCTATATTAATAGTAATATTCTTAGTCCCTCCATGATAACCTTCCTCTAAGGTAATATTTAATTCTGACTCATAGGATGGAACTTCTTTTCTTGTATTTTTTCTACCTCCACCAAATAAGTTTCCTAAGTCAAAGCCACCTGTTCTCCCACTAGTCCTTTGATTCCCTCCTCCTCCAAAGAACATATTAAAGAAATCACTAAAATCTCCTCCAGATGTGGTATAAGTGTAACTATAGCCATTTCCAAAGTTATCAAACCCATACTGAGATGGGTCAAAATTCTGTCCGTTGGTGAAGTTATATCCAGAGCCAAAAGTATCATATCTTTTCTTTTTTTCTTCATCACCTAATACTTCATACGCTTCATTTATTTCCTTAAATCGTTCTTGAGCTTTAGGATCGTTTGGATTTAAGTCTGGATGATATTTCTTAGCTAATTTTCTATATACCTTTTTTATTTCATCCTGAGATGAGTTTTTTTCTACTCCCAGTATTTTATAATAATCCTTATATTCCATAAAATCTGCTCCCTTTTTATAATTAAATAGTCAAATTCATTTGACCTTCTTTGACCTTTAATTTAATTATACCTATTTTGTTTAAAAAAATCAATATAATATCTATTAATATAACTCATTAATCTTTGCCCTTTTCTATGCAATTTTTTTTCTTTAAAATATTGCACAATTAGTTCATCTAATTCTTGACTTACCTTTAGCATTTTTTCATAGTTTTTAGATTCCATCGTCTGATGTAAATGTTCCCTTAATTCATCAATTCTATTCTTCATTTCCTTCCCCCCGATAAAGTTTATTATATTTATTATATAATAAGACCTATGTGCAATACAATGTTTTTTGTGCATATAGGCAATAATATTTATATGCTATTAGCCAATTTAGTTAAATCGAAGAAATGTATACAGTATTATTGAGGTGGCAAAAATGGATGAAACTAAAAAGACGTTAAATTATAAAGATGTGGGACTGAGAATTAGATTGGAAAGAGAAAAATTAGGACTATCTAGGGAAAAATTTGCTGAAATAACTGGATTGTCGTCATTTTATATCGGTCAACTTGAAAGAGGAGATCGTAAAATGAGTGTCGATACATTAGTAAACATATCCAATGTTTTAAATGTATCAGTAGATTATCTTCTATATGGGTATACCTATTATATGGAGAATATATGTATTTCAGAGGCTTTTGATGATATTTACAAAGAGTCCATTGATGATGAATTAAAGGAATTGCTGAATGTCCTAAAAGGTAGTTCTAAAGAACAACTATCTCTTATAAAAGATGTTTGTAAACTTATTTTACCTTCTATTAGAAAATAACTATCAAAATGTTAAACAAAAATAAGAGATTATAATATCTCTTTTATTTGTTTACACTATGAAATTAATAGTTATTATTAAAATTCATAAATACATACAACATTAGTTTGAATATTTCAATCTTCTTTGGCCTTTGAGTTAACTAGAATCTTTTTTAGGGAAAAATCAATATTTTTCTTAATTTATATGATAATTTTCTTATTCTTGTGATTCTGTCTCTTCCTTATAATATTTAATAATAAGTTGATCTAATTCTTCGCTTATTTCGATTATATTTTCGTGTGCCATTTCTTTAGACTGCATCTCTTTATATAATTTTTCCCTAATTTTATTTATTTTTCTTTTCATTTTCTTCCTCCTATATGCACTGATATTATTAACATTATACGGCAAAGTATATGTACGTACAATACCTTTTATTATATTTTAACAAATATTTTCTAAAACAAAAAAGACAAAAATACAACTTTCCTATTCATTATAAAACAACCTGTATCTTTTCTCAAAATACAGGTTGTTTTATGTCTTTTATTTATTTTATATATTTATCTATAATATTTATTATTTCTTCTATCTTTTCTTCACCTTGTTCCTCACCTTCTAAGATTGCAGTTGCTACACAGGACCTTATATGTCCATTTAATATATCTATATTTGCTTTCTTCAGAAGTCCGATAGCAGATAGGATCTGTGTAGAAACATCTACACAGTACCTATCATCTTCTAGCATTTTTATTATGCCATCTATTTGTCCTCTAGCAGTCTTTAACTTAGCTGCTGCTCTTTTTTTACCTTCACTCATGGAATCACTACTTTCTACCTTATTTCTATTAGCTCATATCCTGCATCCTCTATAGCTCCTTTTATGAGGATGTCATTTAGACCTTCTCCTTCAACCTCTACTTTTTTAGTTACAAGATCTACCTCTACCTTTGATACTCCATCTAATTCTCCTAATGCATTTTTCACTGCCCTTTCACAATGTCCACAGGACATACCTTCTACTAATAATGTTTTTTTCATCTTTCTTTCCTCCCATTTTAATCAATTTTCAATTAACAATTAACGATTAACAATGCCTAATCAATCAACAGTTAAAAATTAGAAATCTTTCTTATTGTCTTTTAATTGTTCTTTGTTCTCTAATAATTGTTATTTAAACTTCTTAAGTCTTAGTGAGTTTGTAACTACAGAAACTGAACTAAATGCCATAGCTGCACCTGCTATCATTGGATCTAGAAATCCTAATGCTGCAAAAGGTATCCCTAAACTATTATAGAAAAATGCCCAAAATAAATTTTGCCTTATGGTCCTCATAGTTTTATGGCTAAGTCTTATAGCTGTGACTACTCCAGATAAATCTCCTCTCATCAAAGTAATATCTGCTGCTTCCATAGCCACATCTGTTCCTGTCCCTATTGCAAATCCTACATCTGCTGCTGCTAAAGCCGGAGCATCATTGATTCCATCTCCAACCATTCCTACATGTTTACCTTTTGATTTAATTTCTTCTACTACCTCTGCTTTGTTTTCTGGCAATACTTCTGCCAATACATTTGTTATACCTACTTCCTTAGCTATAGCTTGTGCTGTTCTCTCATTATCTCCTGTTATCATATATACATCTAAGCCCATAGATTTTAACTCTTCTATAGCTTTCTTTGATGTCTCCTTGATTTGGTCTGCTACTGCTATTATACCAGATAATTTATTGTCCAAAGATAATAACATTGCAGTTTTTCCTTCTTCTTCTAATTTTAATAGAGTATCTTCTCCGTTTGTTATAGAAATATTATTATCAACCATTAGCCTTCTATTACCAACAAGAACTTCTTTTCCTTCAAAGGTAGCTCTAAGTCCCTTACCTGGAACTGCCATAAATTTTTCAGGCTCTGATAATCTCAATAACTCTTCTTCACCCTTTTTTACTATGGATTGCCCTAGAGGATGTTCTGAAGTTTTTTCTACTGATGCGGCTATCCTGAGAATCTCATCTCTATCTACATCATTAAAAGAAATGATATCTGTTACCTCTGGCTCGCCTTTAGTTATTGTACCCGTTTTATCAAATACTATTGTATCCATTTTATGAGCTCTCTCTAGATGCTCTCCTGATTTAATCAGTATCCCATTTTCAGCACCCTTACCTGTTCCTACCATAATAGCCGTAGGTGTAGCTAAACCTAAAGCACATGGGCAAGCTATAACTAAAACTGCAACTGCGTTTATAAGTCCTATATTAAAATTTCCTCCTATAAGATAGAATCCTAAGAACGTTGCCAAAGCAATGACTACAACTATTGGAACAAATATACCTGATATTTTATCTGCCAGTCTTTGAACCGGAGCCTTTGAACCTTGAGCATCTTCAACAAGTTTAATTATTTGAGACAACAACGTATCCTTACCTATCTTGGTTGCTCTAAACTTAAATGTACCAAATTTATTTATAGTAGCTCCTATTACTTCATCGTCTATAGCTTTATCTATTGGAATACTTTCCCCTGTAATCATGGATTCGTCTACGGCTGAATTTCCTTCAACAATAATTCCATCTACTGGAACTCTTTCTCCTGGTCTAACTACTATAATGTCTCCAATCTCTACCTTTTCTATAGGTATATCCATTTCTACTCCATCTTTTATAATTCTTGCTGTCTTAGGCTGCAGGCCCATTAATTTTTTTATTGCCTCTGAGGTTTTTCCCTTTGCAACCGCTTCAAAAGTTTTACCTAATAGTATTAATGTTATAATAACTGCGGAAGCTTCAAAATAATATTCATTAACTCCTATTATAAGATTATATATACTATAAAAATAGGCTGCCGAGGTTCCCATGGATACTAAAACATCCATATTGGCTCCTCCACCTCTTAAAGAATTATACGCTCCTTTATAAAACCTATAACCTATGAGAAATTGCACAGGGGTTGCAAGAATTAATTGGAACCATCCATCAGTTAAAATAGTATGGATTCCGGCCATATGAAAGAACATGGCTGAAAATAAAGGTAGGCTAAGTGCTGCCGAAAAGATGAAGGAAGTCTTAAGAGATTTGATTTCCTTTTCTCTCATCTCCTTTTCCCTATCTAAGTCTCCTTCTACCTCTAGCTCCGCCTTATATCCTGCTTTTTCTACAGCTTTAATTAAAATATCTTCATCTATTACACCAGATGGATATTCTATTGTGGCTTTATTAGTAGATAAATTTACAGTAGCTTTAACTACTCCCTCTAGCTTATTTAATACCTTTTCTACCCTAGTGGAACAAGCTGCACAAGTCATACCTTCTACAATTAAAGTTTTTTTAACTAAGGGAACTTCATACCCTGTTTTTTCTATAGTTTTAATTAAATCCTCTGGCTTGACCTTATCTGTATCAAATTCAATAGCCGCTTTATTAGCCAGTAGATTTACTGTGGCAGAAATTACTCCCTCTCGTTTTGATAGGGCCTTCTCTACCCTAGTAGAACAAGCCGCACAGGTCATACCTACTACATCTATACTTATTTTTTTGGCTGTCATTATATCACTCCTTAACCTCTTTACCCCCTCCCCTGGGGGGCGTATACTTATATTATATGCCTCTATATCTATTTTGTCAATAAAATTTTAAAATGTCATTGATAAATAGATATAGACCTCTGAAATTATAATTTTCAGAGGTCTTCTAAGTATAACCAATACAAGCATAAGCCAGCCATTGAATATACCCAATAGATAAACTATTTCATTTTTCTAATATATTGCTTGTTTCTCTTTCTTTAAGCTAACTTGTGGTTCCGATGGCAACTTGAATAGTGGAATAAATCTATCAAAACCTGTCAATGTAAGAATTAACATTGAAGCCACAGCTACTATTGCCATATAATTATATTTAATAATGTCTAATGCATTAAACTCGTGTAGAGGATAAACTGCCATACATATCGCTACATAAAATCCCATATAGCAATGCCAAGGAATAAGCTGAGATCCAAATACTCCCATTGCATCTGAAAATGCTGAATTTCTTAATCTAAGTTTATACATATCTTCCTCAGATGCTTCCACATTTTCATCGGTCATTTCCTTTATTATTGGTCCTATTGTTACTATTTGAGCCATTTCATCAGCTAAGGCAGCATTACCAATTAGACAAAGAACACCATTATAGAACATTAGCTGTTTAACTGATTTAGAAATCTTAAGTACAAATTTAGATATTGGTTCAAATGCTTTAATACTACTCATAATACCACCAAAAGCACCTATCCAAAGCATCATAACTACAGACCAGCTACCTGCAGATTCAAATCCAGCTTGAACTAATTCTAAAAAACTATTCAGAGATTGTACAGTACCGGCAGCTAATCCAAAAATCAGTGCAGAGATAATTCCAATACCTAGACAGATCATTGTAGGGACACCCTTAAATGCTATAGCTATTACAAGAAACATCGGTATAACCATGTAATAAGGAACTCCTGATTTTACCTGTTCTAACAATGTAACTGCAGCAGGTCTAACTTCTGCCAGTCTTTCAAATACATCAGCTGGTATGGAATTAATAGCTTCAGCTGCACTACCTACTGTATTAGGTAAACCCATTGAAAGACTAACTAAATATATTATTATTCCAGATACCAATAGCACCAAACCTGACCAAACCCCTTGATGCCTGACTCTATCCGTTACAGTAACTTTTTGCAAGCCTGAACTAACAACTGTAGTATCTGAAATTAATCCAATATTATCTCCAAAACATGACCCTCCAGCTATGGCAGCCGTTGTAAGTAAAATATTGCCTCCTACTATATGATTAAGCCATAAAAATACAGGAGCACAAGATGCAAAGGTCCCCCAAGAGGTTCCCGTAGCTATGGACAATAGTGATGTAACTGCAAATCCAACTACAGCAACTGTCTTGGCAGTAACTCCTAGTTTCAGGGAAATTATTATAATAGAAGCTCCAACTCCCGTGGCCATAAAGGTTTCTGCTACTGCATATGCAAACATTAGAATAAAGAATACAAGAATCATTTCCTTTACAGCCTTGAAACCATTTTCCATTATTTCATCATATCTATGTTTTTCAGTAAAACCAGCCATTAATCCAGCATAAATTGTAGCTAATGGAGCTGCTATCACCAAGTCCATACCCGATATCATTAAACCAGCTAGTAAAAATATAGGTGTTAATTTAACAATTGCCATTATATAACCTCCTTATAATTTAAGCTTGTTAATATACGACCAATTTTCCAAATCTTCTGAAATTTCTAGCTGTAAAATAAGGTTTCATTAGTATCCTCCTGAAACCTTATATATGATGTCCATTCCGTATCCAACTTTAATTCTATAATATCCTGCCAAATTCTTATCAGTAACTTCATCCCCTGTATATATTAAAAGAGGCCTCCCTTTTAAATCTACTATTTTAGAATTAGGAGATATTATTAAAATATTATCTTTTCCAAGCTTTTCTAGTACCCTATAACTTATCTGTTGATTTCCTCTTCCCAAAAGGTATCCTTGACCACCTGTTGGAGTGATGATTAGCTTTCCTTTTTTATCATCCAAGATATCTAAAATGTCTCTTTCATTGCAATCTAGTTTAATTATGGTCTTATCCTTAATTATATCTACTCCCAATAAAGTATTAGGTAAATTTAATTCATCCATAATAGTTCTAGTAGTTGTACCTGGACCTATTAAATAATATATCTCCTTTTTCATATTATCTATAATATCTAATGCTATTACCCTTTGACTTACTTCTTCCTCTAAAGGAGTTGGCGCTTTTTTATTCTGCAATAATTCTTTTTTATAAGGCACCTTCAAATATCCAAAGAGTTGTGTTTTTACTTGATTATTTCTAAATAATTCTTCGTCTATATCAATAACTTCTTCCTCTTTTGTATGAAAGCTGCCATTACTCAAATACATCAAAGCTAATTTCCCTGCTAATTCTGGTGTATTCCCATAGACAGGCGAGTAAATCTTTACTCCTGCTGGGATACCTAATGCAGTTACTCTATCCTCTACAGCCTCGTAAACATTCCTAGCAGTACCATCCCCACCTACAAAGATAATCAGTTCAACACCCCTTTCTTCCATTATTTTAGCCGACTTTAAGGTATCTGAAAAATCAGTTATACTATTGGTTTTATGAACTATCTCGTAATTAAAATCTAAGGCTTTACACTGGTTCTCACCCATATCAAAAGAAGAAGTTAAGATTAATAATTCTTCTTTAATAGGCACTAATTTTTCTAAAGCCTTAACCGCCTTACTAGGGGCTTCTTTCACAGCCCCTAGCTCTATTGCCATATCTAAAATCTCTCTACCATCCGTCCCTTTTAGTCCAACTCTACCACCCATTCCAGCTACTGGATTTATAATTAGACCAATGGTTTTCATACTATCACATCCAATTTAGTTTGCTTTTGCCTTTCTAAGATAAACTCTCCAAGTTGGGCACCATTTTTCTGGGTCATCTAAGCTAGATTCATCTACTTGATGAATAGTGCTATTATGTGGAGCATCATGGATTGTTTCTGGATTCTCATAAGCTTCATTGAATATATGGTGTAATGTCGATGCATACTCATCTAAATCTTCCTTAGAAGGCGATTCTGTTGGTTCCAATGTAAGTGGTTCAGGAATGTAATATGGGTGATGACTTGACCAGATATGCATCCCAAAATCCATTACTCTACGAGCTACATCTCCAGAAGTAATTCCTGTATCTTCGGTTATCGTCTCTATAGTATATCTAGTCTGTTCTATTCTTTGTGTATCTAGTCTATAAGGAAGTGTTATCCCTTTGTGTTTTAGTAATTTTTTAATTAAATAAGCATTGTTAAGTGATGCTATTTTAGCAACCTCATAAAGCCCTTCAGCTCCTAAACTCATTATCCAAGCATATGCCTTAAGAACAACCTGTGGTGTACCATAGAAGGCTTTTACTTTTCCAATGCTATTTTTTAAATTATAGTCTAAAAAGTATTTCTCTCCATCATAATCTATTAATGGCTTTGGCAGATGGTCCCTTAGCTCTTTTATTACCCCTATTGCTCCAGAACCTGGTCCTCCACATCCATGAGGTGTTCCGAAGGATTTATGGAGATTAAAATAGCACATGTGAAATCCTGCTTCCCTTGCTCTAGCTATACCAAAAAGTCCATTAGCATTGGCTTGATCATAACAATTTAATCCCCCAGCCTTAGTTACCAAATCTGTGAATTCCTTTACCCTTGGATTGAATATTCCAGTATCTTCAGGATTAGCTACAACAAATGCAGCTGTCCTCTCACTAACTGCCGCCTTAAAAGCTTCATAATCAGGATGTCCGTTCTCATCAGCCATAATTGTGATTATCTTATATCCCTTTAAAGCTGGAGCTGCTGCATCGGAAGGATGGGAATACACTGTGGTTATTATCTCATCCCTTTTATGTTCTTCGCCTCTTAGTCTATGGTACATTCTAACAATAGAAGCCATAGTCATAGTAGCCTGAGAACCTCCACCGGGTTGGAAACTGAAATAATCCATACCTGAAATTTCTCTCATAATCACATCTGTTTTATAGATTACTTCCAATATGCCTTGAACTGTACTTTCATCCTGTAGAGGATGTAAATCTATCATCTTTTCAGTATTGGCAATTTTATCATTGATCTTAGGATTATATTTTACAGTACAAGTTCCTTGACCAATTTCCACATTTATATCTCCACCTAGAGTTTCTTGAGAAAGTCTTAAATAATGCATTAAAACTCTTTTCTGGTTTATTTCTGGTAAATTAGGCAGACCATTTCTTCTCATAGATAAGGGTAATTTAGATAATCCATCTCCTACTTGATTAACTATAGCTTCTTCTGCCTTAGGAACCAAGACTCCCCTTTCACCCCTACGGCTTAGCTCAAATATTATGGGCTCATTCCACCTTGCTTGGTGAAAATCTCTAACCTTAGAGTTTCTATTTATTCGCTTCATTTAATCAATCCTTTCTATAGATTATCCTTCTACGATTTTTCTAATAGCATTTACTAAAGTATCTATATCTTCTTTTAAATGAACTTCGGTAACACAGTATAAAGCTGATTGACCTAATTCAGGGAACTCCTCAGATAAGTCCTTCCCACCAAATATACTTTCATTTAGTAATTCCTTATTTATTTCCTTTATTGTTTTACCAGTATCATTAAAATCAACTATGAATTCTTTAAATCCAATATTATTAAATCTCGAGCCTTTAACGCCCTTAATCTTAGATAATTCTTCAATAGCATATAAAGACTTTTGTATAATATTTTGTCCTAACTCAAACATTCCGTTAGGTCCCATTAAAGATAAGTAAACTCCAGCAGTAATACCAAGTAAAGCTGTTTGAGTACCTACATATTCCTTACCCTTCTCCCTGAGGTTTCCAAATGAAGTCCTATCATAGGCTATATCTCCAAATCCGTATTCTCCTTCCTTCACAGTTGGGGCTACACCAAATAATCTAGATGGATATTCCATTACAAATTCCTCTTCATCTCTAGTAGAAATAAATCCTGATTGTCCCCCGCCATAATTCATGTGCATACCTAAAGGTTGAAGATCCCCGCATATAATATCCGCACCATAGGATGATGGTGGAGCTATGACTCCTAAACTACTTG
The DNA here is from genome assembly GCF_002266425.1 of Tissierella sp. P1. GTDB lineage: Bacteria > Bacillota > Clostridia > Tissierellales > Tissierellaceae > Tissierella > Tissierella carlieri. Next base: position 214,941 of record NZ_NPMN01000001.1, on the reverse strand, counting down.
GATCAACTCCAACTACTGATATTGCACCAGCTTCATGAGCTATTTTAGAAATTTCAGCTCCTTGATCTTCAATGAAGCCTAAATATGATGGATTTTCAAAGTATACCGCTGCAGTATTATCAGAGATTTTTCTTTTCAAATCCCATAAATCCATTTTTCCAGTTTCTCTATCATAATCAATTAAAGTAATTTTAACTCCTGGATCACAATAATTTTTTATTATCATTAACCTATCAGCACTTATAGTTCCTACTACTAAGGCCTCAGACCTTTTAGTCATCCTTGAAGCCATTCTAAGAGATGTGGCTGCTGCCTGCGGCCAGTCAAATGTGGGAACACTTACCACATCCATATCAAGTAATTCAGCTAATAAAGATTCATACTCAAATAATGCTTGAAATCTACCATGATCGTTGTAGGGTTCTCCAGCATAAGCAGTTAAAAACTCAGACCTACTATTTACCTCATCACATACAGCTGGTACGTAATGTTGCCAGCATCCTGCTCCGAGAAAATTTAAATATTCCTTAGATGATACATTTTTCTTTAAAACCTTATCTATAGCTCTTTTTAATTCATACTCCGATTCAAAAGGTTTTGGCAAATTCAAAGGTCTTTTTAGCTTTAACTCTTCTGGTATCTCAACATGTAAATCATCTAAAGATTTCAACCCTATTTCTTCTAACATTTCTTGTTGAACTTCCAAATCTGAGTTTGGAATATATGGATGATTTTTAAATCCACGTATTGTCATACTTCTACCTCCTAACTTTTATTATGCAATTCCACCGCCATCAACAACTAATGCAGTTCCTGTTATCCAAGTTGACAAGTCACTACATAGGAATAGTACTGCCTTTGCAATGTCCAGAGGTTCTCCTAACCTTTCTAAGGGTCTTCCCTTAGCTGACTCTACAAGGAAAGCATCTATTTCTGTTTCTCCAAGTTGTCTTCCCTCATCTCTTAGCATTGCTGTGTCAGTATCTCCTGGATTTATAGAATTAACTCTAATATTCTGTGGTCCATGATCAATTGCCATAGCACGAGTTAGGTTCACTATTCCACCCTTTACAGCACAGTATGCTGCTGCTTTGTCTCCACCCTTTAATCCCCATCCAGATCCAGTATTGATTATACTTCCTCCACCATTTTTAGCCATAATAGGTATAGTGTATTTAGAAAGTAGGTATGTACCTTTGAGACCTACATCAATGACAAAATTCCACTCTTTTTCTGTTAAGTCTACAACCGTCTTTCTAACTGTGACCCCTGCATTGTTAAATAATATGTCAATTCTACCCAGTTCTTTTTCTACAAATTCAATAGTGCTTTTGCAGTCTTCATTATTAGTCACATCGCATTTCTTGAAAGTAGCAAAATTGCCCTCATTAGTAATTTCCTCAACTGCCATATCTCCTTTTTCTTGATTAATATCAAGTAATACAACTTTTGCTCCATATTCAGCTAATAATTTACCCGTCCCTAATCCAATACCAGAAGCTCCACCAGAAACAATCGCTACTTTGCCCTCTAAGTTTAATGGATTTTTCATAATTATCCCCTTTCTAATTGATTTTGGATACATTCTAACATTTTTTAATGCATAAATTGTGCCAAAATATGAAGTAGGAAATATATTATACTGAATTCTCATTTTTTCAGACTTCTTATAATTTTATAATTACTTTATCAAGGTAATATGATATAATTAATCTGTCTTGATTGACAAATACGGCAATTTGTTTGCCAAACATGGCAGGTGGTTTAATGTGATTAACTTAAAGAATTTAAAACCTAACTTAGGAAATATAGTATCCACAATGGCTAATTTGACTAATATGGAATATGCTATATTTAATACTAATGCTGAATTAGTAAGCAGCACAAAAGTTTATTTACAAAGAAAAGGCAGAAATGTTCATTCTGCTTCAATAGAAGAGGTTTTAAATCAAGGTAATGTAATCGTCAACAAACCGGGATCAATGATGTCCTGTATAGGATGCAGATTTGTCAATAATTGTCCTTCAACTATAGAAATTCTATCTTGTATAAAGTTAGATGGAGAGCCTATAGGAGTAATAAGCCTCACTTCCTTCTCTCAAGAAGGGCATAATATGATTGAAGAAAACATTCGTGATTATATGGATATATTAGAATATATCTCCAATTTAATATCAATGTTTGCCTTTAACGAAAGCTCAAAAAAAGATACTCAAATTTTACATAAGGTAATTGATAAAATCGTCAAAGAAATAGAATATAACTATCTTATAGTGGATAACAGAGGCCTATTGATTTATTGGGATAAAGGCATTCAAGATTTATTTTCCTATTGCGACCTTTATACTCAAGCTATAGATCTTATGTTTCCCAAAGATATTACTAATTGGATATTTACTGGAGCCAGACAGGGAAAAAAACATTGTGTTATGGAAGGTTTTCAAGGAATTTTACATTCAACTCCTTTGAAGATTGAAGGTGAAATAGTAGCTTATATTTTAAAATTAGAAAGAGATAAAAATAATTCTAAGATATCTATGCATGAAAATTATCTTGACTCTATCCTTTCTAAGGATTCTGAAATGAAAAATATAAAAGAAAAGATAAAGAAGATTGCCAATTCATCTTCTTCAGTTTTAATAACTGGTGACACTGGCACAGGAAAAGAAATGGTAGCAAAAGCTATCCACTATACAAGCAATAGATCTAATCATCCCTTTGTTCCAATAAACTGTGCCAATATACCAGAATCCCTCTTTGAATCTGAACTCTTTGGTTATGAAGAGGGGGCTTTTACTGGTGCTAAGAAAGGTGGTAAATTAGGTATATTTGAAATGGCCAATGGCGGAACCATATTTTTAGATGAGATTGGTGAACTTCCTTTACATTTGCAAGCAAAGTTACTTAGAGTCCTTCAAGAAAATTCTATACAAAGATTAGGTAGTATTATGCCCATTCCAGTAGATATCAGAGTAATAGCCGCTACCAATCAAGATTTAGAATCTATGATGGATGAAAATACCTTTAGAGCTGATTTATTCTATAGATTAAATGTAATACCAATTCATTTACCTTCATTAAAGGAACGATTAGCAGACATAGACATACTTATAGACCATTTTATAGATAAATATAATGGAAGGCTAATGAAAAATATCAATAATATTTCCAAAGAAGCTATAGATATTATGAGATTATATCCATGGCCTGGAAATATAAGAGAACTGGAAAATGCCATAGAATATGCAATGAATATAGAGGACACAGAAACCATTCAGCTCAGTAATCTCCCCAATAAAGTAATAAAGTCAGCAAATAAAAAAAGTAATTTAAAAGAATCAATAGCACTAGAAGAAGCAAATTTAATTACAAATACTTTAGATAAGTATGGCTGGAATTTAAAGGGAAAGGAAAAAGCATCAAATGAATTAGGCATTAGTGTTAGAACTCTATACAGAAAGTTAAAAGAATTAGGGCTTTAAAACTTACATTCCATAATAAAGTTATTGCATTTATCAAGAAAATACATTATACTATTAATGTTGATGTTGATAATGATAATGATTATCATTATAATTTATTTTACATAATTGGAAGGATGATATTTATGGGTACTTTATCTTTAGTTTCTTTAAAGCCTAATGAATGCGGAAGAGTTAAAGAAATTTCAGGATGCTGCAAAGCCAAAAAAAGATTATATGAACTTGGTCTTCATAAAAACGCATGTGTTAGGGTTATTAAAAATGATTTTGGCCCTCTTATTATCAATTTATCTGGTAACAAATTGGCTCTAGGCCGTGGATTAGCTTGTCATGTTATAGTCGAGCGTTAATTTTTTATCGTTTATTGATAATGATTATCATTATTTAAAGGGGGAATTTTTTTGAATACTATTGCTCTTGTAGGTAATCCAAATAGTGGAAAAACTACACTTTTTAATGCTCTAACTGGTTCCAATCAACATGTTGGTAACTGGCCTGGAGTTACTGTTGAAAAGAAAGAAGGAAAATTTAAATATAAAGGCAATCAATATAATGTTGTTGATTTACCGGCACTTATAGTCTTGGGGCTTATTCAGAAGATGAAGTTGTTGCTCGTGATTATATACTTAAGGGAAATCCAGATGTTGTAATCAATGTAGTTGATGCCACTAATATCGAAAGAAATCTATATTTAACAACACAATTGATTGAAATGGGTGCTAAAGTTGTTATAGCTCTTAATATGATGGACGAGGCTAAACAGAAAAATATTGAAATAGACTTGAAGAAACTATCACAAGAATTAGGAGTTCCAGTGATTCCCACCGTTGCCTCTAAGAACAAAGGTCTAGATACCTTAATTGAAGAATCTATTCAATATATTAATGAAAATGAAGATTCTAGATTGACATTTAGCTATGGTGAGGATATTGATAAAGAAATTGAGGACATAAGATCTATACTTGAAAGTTCAAGCTTAGAATATCCTACTAAGTGGATAGCTGTAAAACTTTTAGAAGGAGATCAAGAGATTTACAGGCTTATAGAGAATAAGGCTCCAGATCCAATTAAAGAAAGACTTATTTCTTTAGGAGAAAAGGCCACAGAGTATGAGTTAGAAATTGTAGATAAAAGATATGATTTTATTGGTAAAATCGTAAATAAATCTGTAAAGAAACCTTCTGAGATAATAGAGACCAGAACTGATAAAATAGATAAAATCATTACCCACAAATATTTAGGGCTTCCTATATTTGCTTTGATTATGTTTGTAATATTCCAGTTGACATTTGTCATTGGTGGTGATATCTTTGGCGGCTATATAGCAACTATTATAGAAACCATTGGAGAATATGTAGTTAACCTATTAGATATAATAGGCACTCCCGAGTGGTTACAATCCTTCTTTTCTGAAGGTATCTTTGGTGGAGTAGGTGCTGTCTTTGAGTTTATACCTCTTATTACCGTATTATATTTCTTTATAGGTATATTAGAGGATACAGGTTATATGGCAAGAGCTGCCTATGTAATGGATGGCTTAATGAGGTCACTTGGACTTCATGGTAAAACCTTTATTTCCATGATAGTAGGTTTTGGTTGTAATGTTCCGGGAGTCATGTCTACTAGAACTTTGGATAACAAGAAGGATAGGATGATTGCTCTACTCATTAACCCATTTATGTCTTGCGGAGCAAGGTTGCCTATTTATTTAGTATTTATTGCTGCGTTCTTTCCTGAACATGGAGGAATTGTACTATTTGCTCTTTATGCTTTAGGTATAGTAGTAGCGTTATTAGTAGGTAAGTTATTTTCAAAGACATTATTTAAAGGTGAATCTTCTCACTTTATTATGGAACTGCCTCCTTATAGATTACCTATATTTAAATATGTTGTAAGAGACATGTGGGATAAAGTATGGGATTTCTTGCATAGAGCTGGAACTATCATATTTGTAGTAGTTTCTCTTCTTTGGGTTCTATCGGTTTTACCTTTTGGAGTAGAGCCTTATAGTCAAGAGAGTATATTAGGTAGAATAGGTACAATTTTAGCACCAATATTTATACCTGCAGGATTTGGCACTTGGCAAGCTACAGTTAGTTTATTTGCTGGTATAGCAGCAAAGGAAGCTGTAGTAGCATCTTAGGTATGGTTTATGCTGGTGTATCTGAGGGTTCTCAGTTAGTAGGTGCTTTACAAAATGTATTTACACCTCTTACTGCTATTTCATTTATGGTTATGACCCTTTTATACACTCCTTGTGCAGCAGTAATAGGTACTGTAAAACAGGAAACTAAATCTAACAAATGGGCTATATTTATGGCAATTTATCCTTTTGTTATAGGTTGGATAGCTGCTGTTATTATTTATCAGGTTGGTAGGTTATTAGGTTTTTAGGAGGAGCTTTATGCTTAAAAATGTTTTGAAGGAAATATCTAGTTCTAAAGTGTTTTCTATTCCTCTAATTGCAAAAAATTTAAATATACCAGAAGCTTTAGTTGAGGAGACAGTGAAAGAATTATCTAGAATGAAATATATTATTGAAGATATGGGATCCCCTACCTGCGAAACAAAATGCAGCGGTTGTTCAATGAAATCTTTATGTAATATAGTCCCAATAAAGACCATTAGTATAACAGATAAGGGGAAAAAAATATTAGGAAATATGTAACTATTTGACTTCAATGAAATTATATAAATTTCATTGAAGTTTTTTATCTTCTATGTTTAAAATCAAATATCTGGGTATAATATTAATACATATATCACTAAAATATTTTATCAAATCACTTGACTAAAGCGTTGAAGTGGTATATAATTAAAATAAATAAAGCTTTAGTTACTTTCAACCTAACTATTTGGAAGTTTGTTAGTAATAGCAGTAACGATTTAGTATTTGATTAGTATAGTATCAATGGTAAAAATTTGAGGAAAATCGAATAAGTAATCCTTTAGTAAATGCAGAAAAGATATTCTGTATATTATCCAACCTTCAAAGATTGGAAATGTAGAAGCGTAAAGAAGCTCCTACAAGAAAAACATTTAAATCTCATAAAGATTTTAGTAGTAGAAGTATAGTAAATGTTGTGGTAAGTTTTTTAACCCCTCATTAGTCCAAAGTTAAGGAGTGTATCAAAAGATTGAATTTAGCAATTGAACCAAATTGTTTAGGTTGGAGTAGCTGCAAAAAGCTTTATTTTAAATGATGGGTAGTTTCTAAAAACAAAAGAAATTACCCATCTATTATTTTTTGTTAATTTCCTTTATTGAATTTTTTCTGTTATAGGACTATAATTAGGGTAATATATACAAAAAGGAGACTACAAATGATAAGTTTGGATTGGAAAGAGAGAAAAAATCTTACTATGTTGGCAGATTTCTATGAATTCACTATGGCCAATGGATATCTAGAAAATGGTATGGAGAATCAGATTGCATATTTTGATATGTTCTTTAGAACTATACCAGATGATGGTGGATTTGCTATTATGGCTGGCGTTGAGCAACTAATAGAGTATCTAAGAAATCTTAAATTTGATGAAGAAGATATTGCTTATTTTGAATCTAAAAAAATCTTCTCCGAAAATTTTATAAGCTATTTAAAAAATTTTAAGTTTGAATGCGATGTATGGGCTATTCCTGAAGGAACACCTATATTTCCTCAAGAACCCATAGTAGTTGTCAGAGGTCCAGTAGTGCAAGCTCAACTAATAGAAACTATGGTTCTCCTAACTATAAATCATCAAAGTTTAATTGCTACAAAGGCTAATAGAATAGTTAGGGCTGCTGATGGTAGAACTGTTATGGAATTTGGTTCTAGACGTGCTCAAGGTTATGAAGGGGCAATTTTAGGTGCTAGGGCTGCATATATTGGGGGCTGTATTGGAACTGCTAATACCATAGTAGATAGGGATTTTGATATCCCTGCATTAGGAACCATGGCTCATAGCTGGGTACAAATGTTTCCTACAGAATTAGATGCATTTAGGGCATATGCTAAGATTTATCCAAATAACTGTACTCTTCTAGTAGATACTTACAACACCTTAAAAGAAGGTATCCCTAATGCAATAAAGGTATTCAATGAAGAAATTTTGCCATTGGGATTTAGGCCAAAAGGCATCAGAATCGATAGTGGTGATATTGCTTATTTATCTAAAGAAGCTCGTAAAATGCTTGATGAAGCAGGATTTTCCGACTGTAATATTGTAGCATCCAGCTCTTTAGATGAGTATGTTATAAGAGATTTATTAATCCAAGGTGCAAAAATTGATTCCTTTGGAGTTGGTGAAAGACTTATAACAGCAAAATCTCAGCCAGTCTTTGGTGGTGTCTATAAACTAACCACAATAGAAAAAGACGGGAAGCTTATACCTAAGATAAAAGTTAGTGAAAATGTAGGTAAAATAACTACTCCAGGATTTAAACAAGTTTACAGATTGTTTGATAAGGCTACAAATAAAGCTATCGCTGATGTAATCACTCTACACAATGAAATCATCGATGAGACTAAACCTTATGAAATCTTCCATCCTCTATATACATGGAAGAGAAAAACATTGGAGAATTTTTATGTTAAGAAACTCTTAGTACAGATATTTGAAAATGGTCATTGCATTTATGAAAATCCAAATATTCATGATATAAGAACATATTGTAAAGAACAATTAGATTTGATGTGGGATGAAGTTAAAAGATTTGAAAGACCTCATAGATATTTTGTAGACTTATCTCAATCATTATGGGATATTAAAGATGAGTTACTAAAGAAACATAGGTAATGAAACATTAAGAGGGGACTCTTCTGCTGCAAATTTTGCCGCAATAGGATCTCCCTCTTATCTTATTCCTTACTATGCTTATCAGCAAGTAATGCATATAATGTTATCCATTTATTAGGCCTGCCAATTTTCCCAATCTTGAAATACGGTTTTGATAATGATTTATCGAGAAGATACCTGCCCTCATCATCCCTTTTACTTTCTAAGATTTTTCTAGCCTTTATATAACCTGCTCTATTTCCAGCTCCAAGAATTGCAAGTGCATATAGACTACTTTGTAATCCAATTTTTATAGGATCAAGGGGATAAAAAGTTCCTGCCATTTCATTGACAACAAATCTTGTATTATCATCATGACGATATACTACATTACGATCTATAAAATAATCAACTAATTGACTATTCTGTGGTAAAATAACATCAATTTTTTTCAGCTCTGCTGCAAGTAAAAGATAGGACGCTGTAATTCGTATACAGCTTTTATGAGGTAGCTTAGGATCATTTATTTTTTTACTTTTACTTATACATCCAAAACCTCCATCAGATTTTTGCACAGAAAATGCTTTTGGAATTTCCTCTTTAACCATGGGATTATCATAATAGCCAAGGGCTACTAGATTGCGAAGGAGAAACCCTTCCCCGCATAGCATTTTAAAGCCTGTATTAGCTATAATACGCTCAACGTATTCATCAATTTTAACATCATATCTTGTTAACCCAAATTCTGCAAGTGCTGAAAAGGCATTATAGTCCTCCCATTTTTTATCAAGCTCAAACTTCATCATGATATTTGCAACAGCATCGGAGTTCATAAGTTTATCATATGCTGTTTTTACACATATATCATCCTTAGGCATATCCAATAACTCAACCATAGTACGATATTTTATTTCAGGTGTATCATCTTCGAGAAGCCAGCTAATAACATCATTCATTATAAATCCTCCTTGACATATAAAACATGTATATAATGATTATAATCTATAATACTTGACAACAGTATGTCATCTTTAATGAAACTAATTATAGTTATCTCAGGCTTAAATAAATACAGGATCAGAGTTATTAATTCATTTTATAGTATCGCAGATTCTTTGAAATAAAAAGTATCATTTTTGGTGCAACTTTCGCTTTCTTACATATAAGCTAGCTAAAACGGCCACCGCAAATGATACTTATTCCTTGTTATAGATTCTTATATAAGCTTTCCATTTCTTCTACAATATTTTTATCTGCATCTTTATTACCATAGCGACTGTCTATATATATCTTTCTAATTCCTTCAATTTTATCTTCAAATATCTCCTCAGCCTTTTCATTTATATCTAGAGAAGTGTCAGATTTTAATATTTGAATCTTCTTCTTATCTAGCTTTTCCAGATATCTTCTATAGTAATACCTTATTTGCTCATTTAATTCCCTTGGATACTTTTCTCTAGAAAATCTTTTTTTCTTTTTCCTAGGTTCTTTTATATATTCTCTTTCCTCTGTATATTCTAGGCCTTTGTAGCTTCTCTCTCCTACTTTGATGATCAGTTTATAAATTATATAGATTGTAGTTATAATCAGCAGGATGCCTATTACTTTTTGAACTAATGTATTACCCCATCTAACTGCATTCTTTTTTAAAGTCCGAGATGATTCATTAGTAGACTCTTCTAATAATTGTTCTAATACATCATTCCCACCCTCCATCATTTTTCCTCTTATATATTCCATGACTTTATTTAATATAGTTATCATAATGGTGATAGGATAATATAATATCTTCATTATTATCTCAATTAAAAATAAATATATTCCCTTAATTATAAGGAATATGGCGTTCCTTAACTTATCTAATGTAACTATGAAAGATGTAACAGATATCATCACTATATACCTTAAATTTACTTGATTTATTTTTTGCATATCCATACCAGTTGATATATGTCTAATTGACCTTACCAGTATAATTGTAGTCATCAAATATATTATAGCAAAAGGTATACTAATATTAATAAAATTGTAATATCCTTCATTTATCGTTAATATCAAAATACACGTTACTCCATATACTATATAAGTCTTTTTTAATTTATCTACATATTCACTATAACTGCCCTTCATAAATGATTTTGTTATGTAGGCATGAATAAGAAAAGCTGCTATAACTACAAAATAGATAGACTCCATATTATTATAGAATATCAACGGTGCTAATAAAAGCAAAGCAATAATTTGATATGTCTTTGACCGTCTATAAGTATAGGCAAATATAGCAGATACTGTAATTGACCAAATAAAGATTATAAATATTTCACTAATAGAGGCAAAGGGGAAAAATATTGTCAGCAAAGAGTATATAAACGACACTACGGATATTATTTCAAGCAAAATTATTCCTGTCATCTAATCACCCCTAAACCTAATTATATTCTTATCTAAATCTTCTAAATACTTATCATCCACAGATATGACCACTGTTTTATTTACAGTTTTTCCTAAGAAATTTATAGGCTTTATATAGGATTCTAGTATCTTTGGTGTAATAACTGCAACTGTAGTGTAATTTCCTTGTCTTCTGCTAATATTCTTTAAGGTCTCCTCAAAAGTAAATGATACTGTATAACTCATACTCCCTAGGATTTCAAGAAAATGATAAAGATGATTAGCACCCAATCCTGGATGATAGAAATGACCTTTTATATAGTTAGAACCAGCATTACATGCATTAGATGCCAATCCATAAGGGATCCTTAACTTTTCAAATTCTTCCATTACTGTCCTTGTAATAGATATGGCTTTCTCTATTCTATCATCATCTATTCCACGCCAATAGGGCTTCGCACTCTCAATATTTAAAACTATGAGAACACTGTTATCCGTAGTAAAATCAAAATTCTTAACCATCAGATTATTATACTTTGCAGATGATGGCCAGTGAATAAATTTTTGTGGTTCATTTCCAGTATATTCTCTTATGCCAATGGTCATAAGAGGATCATCTATTATCCATCTCTTTACTGAAATGTCGCCATTTAGAGATCCTATTGGAGAAATGCTTTCATTAAGATCTATTTTTTTAGGAAATATTATTAGCTCTCTTTTTATTTCTATATTCTCATAGGATTTATTAAATCCAACAAAGTCTCCTAACTCTAAATTCACATCCTTTATTCTATATAATCCTCTCTTTTCTCCAGATATCTTATAGGTTCTTTTCACCCTTTGATAAGGCATAATAAATAATGTGTATATATTTCCATCTATATTAAAACCTTTTGGGAATTTTTCTTCTACACTAAGAAAGGAAATTGTTAGAGGTTTTTTATTTTCAATTATGGAAACAATTTCAATTTCTTCTCCTATTTCAAAAGTATTTTTCCCTACTTCCATTTTATACGTTAAATTCCTAAAACCATAGTATAAGGTTGCCTTATTAATTAAATAGGTAACACCAATTAAACCTATTAGAAACCAAATCATGGCCATACCTATATATTTTCTAAGGGAACTTCCACTGTTTCAACTATTCCCTTAACTAGTTCTAATGAATCTTCTATACTATTTACACCACGAGCAATTATCCTATGGTTTAATACATATGGAGCCATTGTCTTTATGTCTTCAGGTACTATATAGTCTCTCCCATTGATAGCAGCATAAGCTCTCGAAGCTTTAAATAAGGCTATCGAGCCTCTTGGGCTTACTCCTAGCTCAATTTCTTTCTTGTTTCTAGTTTCATTAACTATGTTTACTAGATAATCCATAACTTCATCTTGAATAGATACTTTAGATATCTCTGATAATATGTGTTTTAATTCTTCATGACTAATTATTGGTTCTATATTATCCAGGGGATCCCCTATGTTTTTCCTTATTATGATTTTTTCTTCTTCTTTTGTAGGATAACCTAATTTAATACGCATAAAAAATCTATCTAGTTGTGCCTCAGGAAGTGGAAATGTTCCAAAGGATTCTACAGGGTTCTGAGTAGCCAGCACCATAAATGGCATATGTAACTTTCTAGTCTCCCCATCAGCTGTAATTTGCTTTTCCTCCATAGCTTCTAGAAGAGATGATTGAGTCCTAGGTGTTGCTCTATTTATTTCATCTGTAAGGACTATATTGGAGAATAAAGGTCCTTCTCTAAACTCAAAATCTCCAGTTTTTTGATTGTAAAAATTAATTCCTGTAATGTCTGATGGCAGCAAATCTGGTGTAAATTGGATTCTTTTAAAGGGTAAATCTAATGTCTTTGAGAATGCCTTTATCATCATAGTCTTTCCCATGCCTGGTATATCCTCTAAAAGAACATGTCCCCCTGAAAGAAATGATACTATAATCAGCTCTATCTCTTTTTCTTTGCCGATTATCACTTTTGATACATTATCTACTATTTTCTCTTTAAAATCAGTAAATCTTTGTAAGTCCATAAGCCTTCCCCCTTTTTCTGAAAATTGTTTTTATACTATATATTTAGATTATACCTTATATTATAAAGATAAAACAAGGAAGAAAAAAGAACTCTTATGAGTTCCTTAGTATCATCTGGCTGTTTTTAATTTTGCTATATCATTCCAATCCTTTGATGTAACTATTTCCATCGTATAAAATTCTTTCGTTAGTTTATCTATTTTATCATTAACCTAATGTCTGAATTCAGTTAAGTCAGCAGTTTGCTCAATTATAGCTTTTATGTCTTCTTTCTACATTCTAATGTTCTGCACGATAATAGTCATTAAATGATGCATTTCTGCTAAAGATTGTCGCTAAGATAGCTTATTCATATCCTAAGGAATACTAATAATTATAATGTGCTATCTCAATCCTTACTGAATTCACTTGGTGAGTTTCATAATCAAAATCAAAGGAAAGCTTGTTGTTTTCTAATAGATAAGTTTTTATTCCAACATTTCCATCAGGATTTTTAAACTCATTATGGTCAGTTGTAATATCCAGCAACTTTTCATCAACCTCAGAAACAGTTAGACCATTATAGTTCTCACCATTAATTAAGGTATTGCTGTTGTCATATTCGTACTGGTAAGGTAAAGAAATAAATGATACTGTGACTTGATTAATCAGACATTCTTCAAAATACATGGTTTGATCTATTAAAGGATTTAAGAACTCGAACTCGCAGTATAACTTATCATCTCGTCCCATATAGCCACCAACAGAATAGCTTCTTGAAGGCATAACCTCACCTTCAATCCCTTCCTTTAAATGTTTATCTAATGCAACAACATATCCTGCATCTTGTATGTCCTTTAATCGCGTATCTCCTACAACTAATTGGAAGTCACCATAATCTATTATTACATCTATTTGGTCAACTGCTTCCGATTCTTTCTCTAGTTCCTTACTACAACCTGAAACTATTAAGATCATTACAAGAAAAATTAGTATATATTTTATTCCGTTTTTACACTGCATAAAGTAGCACCCCTGTTTCTAATATTTATTGTGTACACTTATATCAAGACTTACTCTTGAACTGCTGCACGATATTTCATACCTAAAAATGCATCAAAGTCTTTTTGAAAGCACCTTTCAAGCTCACGATTATATCCAATAACCATATGATTATGAATATCATTGTATATTTGCAGTATCTGATCAGCTTCAGCATCTTTTTTAACATTTAAACTTGTATATCTCTTATTGATATCAAATAATTTAATACTTATAGTTCTATTGAATACCCCTTTCCCTATTACTGTGTGTTCACTGCGATAGGCCCATATAATATCATTATTGTCCACTAATTGGGCTGCCGCACCATCTAAATAAAAAGTCCATCTACTTCCTACCCATATCTTTTTACCTACGGGTATGGCTGTAGAAAAATCAGCTTCAAGTTCTTTAAAGCTTATTGACGGATTATTGTCAATGTATTTTAATATATCTTTCTGATAAGAACCACTAAAAGCTTTTATTAATGTATAAATAGCAAATAATACTAAACCAATGAATGTTATTCCCAAAAAACAACAGCATTCTCATTTAATTTACCAATATATCCTTGCTTTAAAACATAGGGAATAGCAAATCCATTTATTTCTTCTGTTGTATAACCAAGATATTCCATGGATCTAACAAAATAACGATATTCCTCGTCATCCATCTTTTGAAGTGTTCCTTTGACTTCAATGGAGGAAGTAGGATATTCAATCTTTTTCTCCCACCAATCATAGGTTTCATCCACTATCCTATTTGCCAATTCAATATCTGATTCGACAATGGAAACTCCCATTAGCTTCTCATCATTTGTAGGTATTACATAGGCAGATCTTATGGTGGTTGAAGTATTGGTTTTTTCATCAGTGGAGAAGGTATCCATATAGGAACCAAGTGATAGATTCATCTCCGCTGCTACATATTGATTATTATAATCGGCAACACTGATATCCTCCAACGGTGCAGGTCCCTGAATTAATTTAATAGGTGCAAAATCAGAGTAAACAAAATATGTAATTATAAGAGCGAAAATAATAACTGTTCTAAGTATAGCTATGTTTTTTCCTTTCTTCTTTAATAATAACAACATTTGAGATTCATAAATTTCCATAAAAGTACCTCCAGTCATATTTGTAGATAATAAACATTATATATAAATCTATATTTTTGTATATACTACCTAGGTCTTGGTTTTGATGGATTGAATAAAAATTAACAATATCAAGCGTATTTAAAAACATTCAAAAATCCAAAAAAGTCAATGCAATTTAATATGTAAAATAAAAATACCAGAAGAACTTTCCATCCTTCTGGTACTTTTATATTATCTACTTCCCCTTAACCCTCTTAAGTCTAAAGAAGTCTTCTCTTTCCTTTTCTTCCAATACTTCTTCAATATACTTAATAGTTGTAGTATATTTAGGGATTTGGATTTTATCTAGAGCATTAGCTCTTTTTTGAGTCTTTTTTATCTCCATTGCTAATTTATATACTGAATTTTCTATTTCTGCTAAATCGTAAATAAGTTTTCTTATATCTGAAAAATTTAATACTGCTTTGTCAAAAGCTGGATTTGTTCTGAAAAATCCATATTCCGTTGTAAGCTTAGTATCTTCCCTCTTTATCATGGGAACTTCTACTCCCATTACAGATTTAAATAATATATGGAAATCTTGTTCTTTCTCAATGGAGCCTGCTATCTCCTCTACAGATTCAGTACCCATTGTTATATTGGCTAATTTTAAAGCTCATAGGCTTGTTTAAATTCAGTATCTATTCTTTCTTGCAATTCACTTGCTTTATCTATTAGAGACATCATTTCTCTTATGAGAACTGTTCTCTTTCTATCTAATAGCTCATAGCCTTTTTTTGCAAACTGGAGGGAATTCTTGGATTTTATCAAGTTTGCCTTTGTAGGCGTCAATTTATATACTGCCATTTAATCACCTTATTTCATATACTTTTCTATTAAGGCTGGTTTCAATCTATCTAATTCTTCTTGAGGTAATAAAGAAAGAGTTTTCCAAGATAGCTCCAATGTATTCTCTATATCTCTGTTTTCCACATAGCTCTGAGTAACAAAATTTTCTTCAAAGGCTTCTCCAAATTTCATATATTTCTTATCCTTATCAGATAAATCGTCTTCTCCAACTATTTGTGCCAATGCTCTAACTTCTTGAACCTTGGAGTAGGCAGAGAACAATTGATTAGATACATCTGGATGATCTTCCCTTGTATATCCTTCACCTATACCATCCTTCATAAGTCTTGATAGTGAAGGAAGCACATTTATAGGAGGATAGATATTTTTTTGATGTAATTCCCTTGACAATACAATCTGTCCTTCTGTTATATATCCAGTTAAATCTGGTATAGGGTGAGTTATATCATCATTTGGCATTGTGAGTATTGGTATTAATGTTACAGAACCATCCCTATCCTTTAACATCCCTGCCCTTTCATAAAGAGATGCTAAGTCAGAATAAAGGTATCCTGGATATCCCCTTCTACTAGGTACTTCTTCTCTCAAAGATGAAACTTCTCTAAGGCTTCACCGTAACTAGTTATATCTGTCATTATAACTAATACGTGTTGATTTTCTTCAAATGCCAGATATTCTGCTGCTGTAAGGGCAGCTCTTGGTGCTATTATTCTTTCCATTATAGGGTCATCTGCATAGTTAATATACATAACTACCTTATTCTGAACTCCTGCTTTTTTAAAGGCTTCTTTAAAGAAAAATGCCTCATCATGTTTTACACCTATTGCTGCAAAGACTATGGAGAAATTATCTCTTTCCTCTCCCTTCACCTTAATCTTTGCCTGCCTAACTATTTGAGCAGCTAGTTCATTATGAGGTAAACCTGATCCTGAAAATATAGGTAACTTTTGTCCTCTGATTAAGGTTATAAGCCCATCTATGGATGATATTCCTGTTTGAATATAGTCCCTTGGATATTCTCTAGACACTGGGTTTATGGGTCTACCATTTACATTATAGAATTTATCAGCATATATATCTCCACCATTATCTATGGGCATACCTACACCATTAAAAGTTCTTCCTAGTATATCCTTAGATAATGGAATTTCAAAGGGTCTTCCTTCAAAGCTTACCTTAGTATTCTCCACTGAATGACCTAAGGTAGAACCAAAGACCTGCACTACTACTTTATCTCCATCTATTTTAATAACTCTGCCTAGCTTTTTTTCACCTAAATTGTTTTCTACCTGTACTATTTCTCCATATCCAACAGCATGAACCTTCGATAGCTCTATAAGAGCTCCTTCAACTTTATCTAATACTAAATATTCCTTTTTCACTTCATCACCTACTATTTAGAATAGTCTAATTCTAATTTATTATAAAAATCGTTTATCATATTTTTAAGCTCTTCTATTTTATCTATATCTTCGTTGGGTATAGAATATTTCATCTTTATAATTTCACCATAAAGTTCTCCATTTCTAACCTGAGAAATAGGGATATCTTTCTTTATGGCTTGTAGACCTCTTTCATATAATAAATCAATAGTCTTTAACATTTCTAGCTGCTTTCTTAAAGGTACATAAGTATCTTCTTTATGGAAAGCATTTTGTTGTAAAAATCCTATTTTAATTACCCTAGCAATCTCTAGAATCAATCTTTGGTCATCTGGTAGAACATCTTCTCCAACTAAAAGAACTATTTCAAGAAGTCTGCTTTCCTCAAATAAAAGTCTTAGCATCTTTCCACGAAGCTCTCCTACTTCTTCATTTAGTTCCATTTCATAGTAGGTCTTTAACATTTCCATATATCCACTATAACTATTTAACCAATTAATAGCTGGATAATGTCTTGAATAAGCTAATTCTCTATCTAATCCTAAGAATACATTGACAAATCTCTTAGTATTTTCTGTAACTGGCTCAGAGAAATCTCCTCCTGCCGGAGAAACCGCTCCTATTATAGTTACAGAACCTTCTTTTCCAGATAGAGTGCTTACATATCCTGCCCTTTCGTAGAATTGAGCAAGTCTTGAGGGTAGATATGCTGGATATCCTTCCTCAGCAGGCATTTCTTCCAACCTTCCTGATATCTCTCTCAGGGCTTCTGCCCAACGAGAAGTAGAGTCTGCCATTATAGCCACATGGTATCCCATATCTCTAAAATACTCTGCCATGGTAATTCCTGTATATATGCTGGCTTCCCTTGCAGCTACAGGCATATTAGATGTATTAGCTATAAGAACAGTTCTTTCCATTATAGGTTTGCCTGTCTTAGGATCTATAAGTTCTGGAAAATCCTCTAGTACCTCTGTCATTTCGTTTCCTCTTTCACCACAGCCAATATAAACAATAATATCTGCATCTGACCATTTTGCTAATTGGTGCTGAGTCATAGTCTTTCCCGTACCAAAGCCACCAGGTATTGCTGCTGTTCCGCCCTTAGCTATAGGAAAAAATATATCTAATACTCTTTGTCCTGTAACCAATAGCTTATCTATAGGCAATCTCTCTTTAGCAGGTCTCGAAATTCTAACGGGCCATTCTTGATACATTTTAAGGAAATGTCTATTTCCTCCATTATCTTCTATTTCAACCAACCTTTCTTCAATATTGTATCTTCCGTTTTTGACTACCTTTAGGACTTTACCCTCTAATCCTACAGGAACTAAAAGCTTGTGAGTAATCAAAGAAGTTTCTTGTACAGTCCCAAATATTTCTCCTTCTCTCAGATAGTCCCCAAGATTTACATTTAAGTTTACTTCCCAAAGTTTTTCTTCATCTATTGATATAAGTCCTATACCTTCTGGGATAAAGCTGCCAAAGTCATCTCTTATTTTCTTAAGTGGTCTTTGAATACCATCAAACATATTACCAAGCATACCTGGTCCTAGCTTTAGAGAAAGCGGCTTACCAGTTGATACTATTACTTCTCCTCTTTTTAGACCCTCTGTTTCTTCATATACTTGCACTGTACCACTATCACCATCTATGGATATGATTTCACCGATTAGCTTCTTTTCTCCTACTAATACCATCTCTCTCATCTTAAATCCAGTCATGCTCTCTCCAAGTATTACTGGACCATTTATCATAGCTATTTTTCCTGTTAAATTATCCATTTAAACCACCTGTCTTTTCTAGAGATGAATATAATCTCTTACCTATTAGATATCTATTTTCTTCAATAATAGTCTTAAAGCTATTGTCTAGATTATAACTCATATCTTTATCTGACAATATAAATCCTCCAATTATATCTGACACAACAATATTAAAGGATATGTCTTTATTATTCTCTTTACCTAAATTGAGAATAGAATCTTCTAGATTTACTTTATCTTTTTCCTTCAATCCAATTATTATCTCTTTTTCATCTATTTCTCTAATTAAATCTTCAATTTTGCTAAGAACATAATCATTATAATCATGAGATAATACAAATTCTCTGGCTCTATCTTCTAAAGAAGAAATCAAATCCCTTAAAACTTCTTCCCTTTTTTCAAGAATTTTTCCTCTGTTTTCTTGAGTAGCCTTAGAAAGCATCTCATTTTTTTGAGTTTCTGCCAAGATTCTTCTTCTATTTATTATTTCTTCTTTTCTCTTTGCAAGCTCTATTTTTTTCTCTTCTAATATGAATCTGTTTTTCTCTTCTAATTCTTCTAATGCTTTTTTACATTTTTCCTCTTCTTCTTTAAATACTACCTTATGGAAAATATCTAGTTTATCATCAAGAGTAATCATCGAATCACCACCTAAATTTTTATACCTATGGATTCTTTTATATATCTCATTATAAAGTTTTTATCCCTTAGGCCAGTTCTATCTGGAATAGTAGCTATAAGTTGGGAATTTCCACTTCTCTTAAGCTCTAATACCTTTTCCTTCATCTCTTCAAATATTTTTTCTGTTATGATGATAATCCCAATATTAGGATCTTCAACGGCCTTAGAAAAATAGAATTCAACTTCTTCCTTTGTCTCTGCTAAAATCCCTTCTATTCCTGCCAACCTTAGGCCTATAATTGTATCCTTATTATGGCTGATTAAAAAGGATTTCATATTATAACCTTCCTAGGATTAGGATAGATACTATAAGACCATAGATAGCAATACCTTCTGCAAGACCTACGAATATTAAAGTCTTACCTAATATGCTTGAGTCTTCAGAAACAGCTCCAAGAGCTGAAGAACCTACTACGGCAACTGCATATCCAGCACCTACAGTTGCTAAACCTGTTGATAATGCTGCTGCAAGAAATCCAAGTCCTGATGGTGCTGCTGAACCAGTAGTTTCAGCATTGATTGCTCCTGGTACTAAAGTAATTATAGCTGCAACAAGTATTGGTAAAAACACATATAGATTTGTTCTTAAAATCTTTTTAAGAGTTTTTCTATTACCTTCTACATTCTTGTAAATCATAAAAATTCCAGTTCCTATAGTTAATAAAACCATTAAAGTTGTTGATACTAATATAAATTGCATTTCAATTCCTCCTAATTATTTAATATTTACAGGTTTAAATTCCCTGCCTTCACCCTTGTAATATCTGCTGAATAGCTCATAGTATTGAAGTCTTAGACCTTGAATAAATACTATAAGTCCCTCCATACCTATGATTACAATGTTACCTATAATCAGTACTATGATATTACCTGCCGTAGTTCCTATCATATGACCTATGGTCTCAAAGGCTATAAATAAGCCAACGTGAGTTAAAGCAAAGGCTCCTACCCTAATGAAAGATACTGTACCACTTAGCATACTGAGTAAAGTCTCTATAATAGAAAATACAGATTCTATATAGTATCCAGTAATATCTTCACCATGAAGAGGACGTTTACCCTTTATTAAGTGAGTCAATGGTTGTTTAAATACCATGACAGCTATACATAGTATAATAATTACTACACCTACCTCCATGGAGAGTATAGGTTTCTTTAAAAGATTTCCACCTATTAAAATAAGCAAACACAGATAAAATAAAAATCCTGCTAAGCCTTCTTTTCCAAATAAACCATCTTCCATGTCTTTTCTTTTGACACTATTTATCATTCCATAGATATAGGATATAAGTATAAGTGCTATACCTATAAATATAGCTGATACTAAAACAGTATTAATATTTTCAAAGGGCTTAATTAAAAGTGCTGGCAAAATAGTTTCTATGCCAAATACTGCCCCGTATAAAGTTCCGAATACCATGGAACTAAGTCCTAGACGCCCTAATAATCCACCAAACATTTTGTTTTTACGACCTAGAAGTACTCCTCCTAAAAGTAATATAAGGCCTTGCCCCAAATCTCCAAACATAGCTCCAAATAAAAACATATAGGAAAGAGACAAAAATGGAGTAGGGTCTAGTTCGTTATAAGACGGCATTCCATACATCTTAACTAAAGATTCAAAGGGTTTAAAAAGCCAGATATTTCTAAGTTTAGTAGGAGGTGTAAGGTCTGTTTCATCCTTAAACATCACTAGCATATCCTTATATCCTTTTAGGATTTCTCCAAGCTTTTCTTTATCCTTCTTAGACACCCATCCCGAAAGATAGAAGAACTTATTAGATCTAGCTAATTCTTCTTTAATATCCTCTATTTTTTCCTTTGTTTTTAATTGATTCACTGCTGATATAATTGCATCTTGATGAATTTCTTTTAAATTAGATAATTTTCTTTCCAAAGAGTCTATATCTTTTTGTAATCTTTCTTTCTTAGCCTTTAGGTACTTAACCATCTCTATTGGTGTTCCCTTGTATTCCTCTGGAACTTGGATTTCTTTAAAATTCAAGGATCTTAGAATTCTATTCATTTCTTCTCTTATGTTTGAAGGATATATAGTTAAATAAACTTCTCCTTCCTTTCCAGTTCCAGTATGAAGGATAATCGCTAAGATATTCTCATAATTTTTCTTAAGCTTTATTCTATCTTCTTTAGATAGAATTCCAAATCTAAAATCAAAATGTGATAGACTTCTTAAATTCTCTATGGGAATATTGATATCCCTAATATTAGAAAAGCTTTTGTAAAAATCTTCAATTTCTCCTAGTTCTTCTTGAGCTTTCTTTAACTCTTCACTAGGCATCTTTACTTCTTCATATATACGGCTCAATTCATCAGATGCCTTGAGTATATCTATATCCACCTTTAGATTAGATTCCATATAATTAGATTTCATATTTAAAATTGATTCTAATTCTTCCCCTTTTTTAAGAAGTTCTTCATAGTTTTTATCCTTTGAAAAGGATGTAATATAGTTTAAATCTATAACTTTCTCTAGATTTTCATCCTTTACATTAAAAACGAAACTATTATCTTCTATTTGTGATAATGCAGATACTAAATCTACTTTACCTGATAGAATTATATCTTTTAACACATTATCTACATCTGAGATATTTCCGATGACATTCATCATGGTCATCTTTTCAACAGACATTACTCATCACTTCCTTCGACTTTCCTTACTAAATAATTTTTTGTTTCTTGTAAAGTTAATCCATATTTTTTAGCTTCCAACATAGAAATAATATCTCTTATTTCATACTCTAAAAGATGAATATAAGCAATGGATAAAGTTATATCTAATTTTGCTTTTTTAAAGGCATTTAAAAATCTATAATACAAATATCTTTGAATTCTTCTTTCCATGTATAAATCTACATCTTTTTCAGTATCAAATAAGAAATCATACTCTGTCTGTAAAACTATTTCTTTTAATTCTTCCTCTGTTGAGTAGCACATCTTTTTTAATTTCTTATAATTAAATTCATATCCATGGGGTAATGTAAAGTTTATTAACTCCTCTGGAAGTAAGTTATAGAATTTAATACCTCTATAAATCCATTCAATATTTAATAAATCTTCGTTTATTCCAAGGATTTTTTCGAATATTATTCTATCTTCCTTCTTTAGATTCTTAGATTCAGATTTTAAAGAATTAAAGTATAGTCTATCTAAATTCATCTCCATATAAAATATAATCTTTGCATGTTCTTCTTCTTTGTAAGTGTTTAAAGCATCATAGTAAATAGTTCCCTTCAAGTTTTCGATAAACTCTTCTATACTATGAGAAGATTTCAATTTTTTTAGATTAAAACTATAATATTTTTCCTTTAGTAAGCTTAAGCCTTCTATTTTATTAAGGTCCTCTTTTCTCTCTAATGCTCTTAGATATAGTTTTAGGTCCTCAATCTCATACCTTAGCATTAAAGCTCTGAATAGTTTTCTATAGTCGTCAGTAAAATATCTTATTATTTTTTCAAATTGGTTTATTAGGTGACGTTCTAGCTCTATTTCCACCTGCTGAATATTATCTAATTCCTCTATTTTACTTAATTCTTCCTTATAGATAGTATTCTCTTTCAGATAGGCAATTTGTTCTTTTACGTTTTTCTTTTCCATCAGATTTATATAATCTTTTCTATCTAATGATTTTGATCGTAAAACTCTTATTTTAGTGTTTATAGCTGCAAATCTTCTTTCATTGCTCATGATTCTACCTCTATTCTTTGCCTCTAAATAAACTATTCCATAGGCCCTCTATTAATTTATCCTTACTTCCTTTATATACCTTATCTATTCTTTCTAAGGTTTCAACATCCTGAGATTTCAACCTTTCGATTTCTGATTCTCCATTTCTTATGATCTCATTGTAAGTTTTTTCCCCTTCTAATCTACCTTCTTCCATATATTTTTTTTCTAATTCCTGAAGAGTTTCTTTTAATTCCTTTTCCTTATCCCCTATGATCTCTTCAGTCTTTAGCTTCATCCTTACAGTTTCCTTATCAATGTTTATTATCTTGTTGATAATTTCATCCATAACTAATCACTCCTTGACTAAACTATTATACTCCTCCTATATCTTATGTAAACTCAAATAATGCCTCCTATGACCTATAGGAGTGAAAATAAATAATATATTGACTATCAATAATAAACTTCTCTTTATTTATCTTTGATTTTCTATCTTATTCTTGGTTTTTCTCACATTTTAATATTTGTTACAAATATTTAATAAATTTTGTTCCATAAAAATAGTGGATACACCCATATGGGTGTATCCACTATTTTTATGAATTTATTCCTCTTTCAAATGCTTTAATGTTTACTTCATGTACTCTTTCTGGAAGAAACTTCTTGATCTTACTCTTCCAATCTATATTTTCTAAGCCTAATGCTTTAACTATAAGACCTAACATTACAATATTTTGGGATCTTGGCTCACCAAGTTCCTCAGCTATACTTCTTGCATTTATAGATATTACATTATTTATTTTAGATTTTAATTCTTCCATTATCCCTTCAGGATATTTTTCAAATCCCGCTAATACTGGTAATGGCCACATTTCTTCTTCGTTAACTATTAATGTTCCATCTTTCTTTAATTGAGGTACGTATCTTGCTGCTTCTAGTTTTTCGAAGGATACTAGTACATCTGCTTCTCCTAGATTTATAGTTGGTGAGTATACCTTATCTCCAAATCTAATTTGAGTGGTAACACTACCACCTCTTTGAGCCATACCATGGATTTCTGACATTTTTACATCATAGCCTTCTTCTAAGAGTCCTTCTGATAATATTTTAGATACTAAAATAGTACCTTGCCCTCCTACACCTACTAAAAGTAAAGATTTTGTCAATTAAATCACCTCTTTCCCAAAAGATTCTATAGCTTTAAATGGACATACTTGTAGACATACTGTACAGCCATTACACATTGCAGTATCCATACTAACTACATTATCCTTCATAGATATAGCTGGACAGCCTATTCTTAGACAAGTCTTACATTTTCTACATTTTTCCTGATTTACTTGACAATATAAATTTGCTCTTCTTTTTTGTACATCTTTAATAAGTGCGCAAGGTTGCTTTGTAATGATTACAAATGGTTCTGTAGCTTCCAATGCATCCTTTACTGCATTTGTATTTGCATCCATATTATATGGATCTATAACTCTTATATTTTCTTCCTTTACTCCTATTGCTTTTACTAAGCCTTCTATATCGATCATTGGTGATTCTACACCAGATATATTCTTTCCTGTACCTGGGTTTTCCTGATGTCCTGTCATGGCAGTGATTCTATTATCAAGAATTACTACAACCATATTACTCTTATTATATACTGCATTAACTAACCCTGTCATTCCAGAATGGAAGAATGTGGAATCTCCTACAAAACCAAATACTTTCTTTCCTCTATCTGCCATTTGGTTAACCTTATCAAAACCAATACCTGCAGTGATTCCAGCACCCATACATATTACTGTATCTCCCATGCCCAGCGGTGGCATAGCTCCTAAGGTATAGCAGCCTATATCAGATGTAACCACTACCTTATTTTTATGTTTAGATAATGCATAGAATATACCTCTATGTGGACATCCTGCACATAGTGCTGGTGGTCTTGAGGATACTTCCAAATCTAATTTATGTTCAACTTCTACTTTTTCACCTAACATTACTTCCCTTATAATTTGTGGGTTTATTTCTCCACATACTGAGAATATTTCTTTTCCAATACATTCTATTCCCATGGCCTTAATAAATTGTTCCATGTAAGGTTCATTTTCTTCTATTACATATAGTTTGTCCACACCATCACTAAACTCTTTAAATAATTTATCTGGTAGTGGCCAACTAAATCCTACCTTTAAGTAAGAAACCGTATCTCCAAATACTTCTTTCGCATGAAGATATGATGCACCGGATGTTATAATACCTATTTTTCTATCGTTCCATTCGATTTTATTTAATGGACTATTGTTTGAGTATTCCCTAAGCCTTGGAATTCTATCTGCTTCCATTTCTATATGTTTTGCCTTGGAATTTGCTGGTACCATTATGTATTTCTTAGGGTCCTTCACATACTCCTTTATCCTACTGGGACTCTTTCTCCTAATTCTACTACACCCTTACTATGACAAACCCTAGTAGTTACTTTAAATAATACTGGAGTATCATAAGTTTCGGATATTTCAAAAGCATGTTTTATAAAATCTTTACATTCTTGACTATCTGATGGTTCTACCATAGCTACCTTTGCATGAGGTGCAAATAGTCTATTGTCTTGTTCGTTCTGTGAACTATGCATACCTGGCTCATCAGCAGTGATTACTATAAGTCCTCCATTTACTCCTTCGTATGCAATGGTAAATAACGGGTCTGCTGCCACATTTAACCCTACATGTTTCATTGCAACTAAAGATCTAGCTCCTGCTATGGATGCCCCTGCTCCAACCTCTAAAGCAACCTTTTCATTGGTGGACCATTCTGAATATATTTCTTCGTATTGTGAGATGTTTTCAAGAATTTCAGTGCTTGGTGTACCTGGATACGCTGCTGCCACTAAACATCCTGCTTCATAAGCTCCTCTTGCAATAGCTTCATTACCTGTTAAAAGCTTTTTCATGGAATCCCTCCTATCAAATATAGTACAATAATATTATATCAAATATATCATTAATTGTATTAAGTTTTTTGATTTTAGGGTCAATTTTTAACAATTCAGCCCTTTTAACCAATTTTTAAACTTATCAACATCTATATCTATTGATATATCTATATTCTTTTCTTCATCAGAAATATTCCTATAATCCAATAACAACATGCCTAAGCTTTGTTTATTGTTTATTTCTATTGATACACCGAATTTTTTCTTCTTCGCTAGTTCCGGCAGAACCATGACTGCAAGAGCTACTGCATCATGGATTTCAATAGCCTTTTCTCCACATAGACATTCTCTATTATGTATAGCCATAAGAAGTTCAGCAATTAATTGACCATGAGGATTGTTAAATGATTTAAAGTAATCTATATCTTCTAATTGCAAATACGCTTTTTTAGTTACATCTAATCCTACCATAGTAAGTGGTATTCCAGATTTAAACACTATATCTACCGCATGAGGATCTATATACATATTAAATTCGGCTGATGGTGTAATATTACCTGCCCTAGTTGTTCCACCCATAAAAGTGATAGACTTAATCAATGGTTTTATATCTGGATATCTTATTAGTGTTTTTGCAATATTGGTCATGGGAGCTAAAGCAAGAATCTCTAGGTTACCGTCATGCTTTTTAGCTTCTTCATATATAAAATCCGTTACATCTATTTTGTAAAATTCTCTATTAGATTCTTGTAATACTACCTCTCCTATACCAGTTTTTTTATTTGATAAATTCCGCTCTCTAATTAAAGGATGTTCTGATCCAATTATAACTGGTAACTCCCATCCTATTGTATGTAATAAATTTAATGCATTTTTGCTAGTATTTTCTAAACTAGCATTTCCAGCTACAGTTGTTATTCCAACTACTTCTATATCCTGTACCTTATGAGCAGCTATCAATGCTATTGAGTCATCTAATCCTGGATCGCAATCTATAATAATTGGTCTAATCATAATATCCCCCCAGCTGTTAATGTTTCTCTCTAGATAATATAAAATTTTATAATTTTATTTCTCTGCATGTTCTATAGTCTTTGCTCCACTCTTTAACTCCCAATGTAATACAAATGTCAGTACTACTCTAAGTATTGCTACCGCCGCAAGTATAATGAATTCATCTATTGTTCTTATTACTACTGTCTTTATAATTTCCGCTGCTAGCTTAAACTCTAAACTAAGTGCCATCGCCTTGGCAAAATCAATAGCTACATCATCATCTCTAAAATCAAATCCATTTTTAATAAATTGAAAAATTCCTCTTAATGCTGCTATTGTGATGATGAACACCCCAATGGACTCTAAGGAACCAGTAATATAAGGAATTATCTTTTCCAAAAAATGCTCAATTATCACTTAACTCTCTCCTCTTTTGTAAAATATTGCCAGGGGGACGGTTCTGTTGGCAAGATTTTTACTTTCCTGCACATTATATTTTAACATAAAACAATGAATTGTGTTAGTATATAATTTATGCTAAATTTTATACTGAAAATACCTTTAGTCTGAAATCTAACACAAACTAAAGGTATTTGTCATTTATCTATATATGTTTATTTCCCTAGAACTGCTTCTTTTATTGTCATACTATATTGTTCCTTAAAATAATCTTCGAGAATACTTACTTCTTCTTTTGTTTTTTCAGCAGCACTATCCCATCTACCAGAACTTTTCATTTTCTCAGTATTATCATTATGATCCCCATCTTCTACTTTATCCAATTCATTTTTTTCTAAATCATAATAATAATAAAATGCTGTTCCCATTGCAGAAACATAATAATATTTCTCCACAGTATTAGTTGAACAGTCAAATTTATAATAATCTACTGTTTCATTTCCTTCTAAATCTGTTTTTATAAATTCAACATATCCATCATCGCCTTTTTTAATTGATATTTTTAATCCTGATTCCTCAAAAGGTCCATTCTCCACATCTGTATATACTAAAATACCATCTTTTTCTTCAAACTTTGATTTTTCTTGATTATTATTCTCACCTTGAATATTATTTGCTGGTAAGTTCTCTTCTCCCTTTTTATCTTTCCCTGTACATCCTACAACCATTCCCATTGTTAACATAAGTACTAATAATAATGATACTATCTTTTTCATATGACTTCTCTCCTTTTGTTATTAATTTATCTGATGGCTTACAATTCTCATTTTTCACTTTTATAAGTGAAAAATGAGAATTGCATAGCCCCTAGATAACACGACCTAGCGTTCAGTTGAAGTTAAAACTCCCCTTGAACTGAGTCTTAGTTTATATTAAGCAAGCTTTTTACACTTGTCTCAACATCATTCTTTGATAATTGACTGATTTTTATATATTCGCCATTCATCTTCTTAGCCAGTTCTTTTGCAAATCCATATTCAATATAATTTTTTTCAGTATCAATTACCATGGTTTTAATTCCCTCATTTCTTATCTTTTCCCCTAAGATAAAAGCATCTTCTAAAGGATTTTCTGTTTTAAATGGAACATTTGCCTTTCCATCAGAAACTATAATAAGGTATTGCAAGGGATCTGGATTTTTTATTTTATCTGCCTTAAGAATTTGATAGCATGTATAAAGCCCTGCTGCTAAGGGGGTTTTTCCTCCTGTAGGTAGTTTCCTAAGACATTTCTCAGCTAAGTCTACACTTCTTGTAATATTTAATAATATTTCAGCCCTATCTTTTCTGAAAGTAATAATCCCAATACTATCCCTCTTCTGATAAGCATCCTTTAATAATGAGAGTACTGCTCCTTTCACAGCTCCCATTCGCCTTCTTGCACCCATTGAACCGCTTGCATCTACTGCAAATAAAATCGTAGCTCCCGTATGTTTTTCTCTAACCTTCTCTCTTATATCTTGAGGTTTTATGCATACAGCTAGTTCACCTTTATTTCTATTTTTTTGATTAAAGGCAGCTATCCTAAAGGTAGCATCAAAAGCTATATCACTAACCCTTCCTTTAGGAAGCCTGTATCTTACATATCTTCCCTTATGGCTATCTGTCTTTACCTTACTTCTTTTTCCTGATCCTTTATTACTGGTTTTTTTGCCAAATTCCATATTTATGGAAATATCTTGAGCAATCGGTATTATATCCTCTATGCTTTCTTTTAATGTCTCTTCTTTAGTCTCTGTATTTATAATTTCTTCAAGTGACTCTTTGTTTGAATCATAGTTATCTCTATATTCCTCATAATCTTCTTTTTTAACATTGTTTTCTTCCATCATGTTGTCATCTGAAAATTCTTCCATTTCTTCAGCCGTTATAGACTCTCTTACCCTATGCGGCAATACATAAGATGCTGCATCCCTGATATCTTCTTGAGTTACATAGCATCTTTGATTAAATGCTGCAATAGCTTTAGCAGTTTCAATTAATATTATCTCTGCTCTATTACCTGAACAATTTCCTTGTCTAGATAAATCTACAGCAAAGTTGTAGTCTTCATCTTTTACTTTAATATCTTTAATTATTGTTCTTCCTCTATCTATTAAGCTTTGTACTGCTCTATTCTCTTTCTCCCATTTTAAATAAAATTCTAATGGATTTCTTTCATAATCAAGAAACCTTTTAATGATTTCTATTCTGTTATCTATATCTGTCTCTCCTTTAGCTTCCACATATAAACCAAACTTGTCCAATAATTGAGGTCTTAAAATACCCTCTTCCGGATTCATAGAGCCTACTAATATGAAATCTGATGGGTGGCTATAGGATATACCCTCCCTTTCTACTATATTAGTACCAGTAGATAATACTTCTAAAAGTATGTTTACAATATGTTCACTTAATAAATTTATTTCATCCACATATAGAATTTGTTTATGAGCCTTATATAAGATTCCTTCTTCAAATTTCTTTTCCCCGTCTCTTATGGCTTTTTTTATATCAATACTTCCTATAAGTCTATCTTCAGTAACATTTAGCGGCAATCCCACTACCTCAACATAATCAACTACAGCTGAGAGTCCTCTTACCAATGTAGATTTAGCAGTTCCCTTTTCACCACTTATAAGAACTCCTCCTATATAGGGATTAATCAGATTTAGTATTAAAGCCATTTTTATCCTTTCCTGTCCCAGCACAGCTGAAAAAGGGAAACAATTATCAAACATAGTTAAATCACAGACCTTTCTATATTTACAATATTGCTTTTTCGATAAGATTATTGATCTGTTCAAAATCAATAACCCCTTCTTCAAAGGGTTGTCTTCTCATTCTATGTGGAAGGGACAGTTTTGCTGCTACAAAAAGGTCCTCTTTATCTACCTTTATTTGTCCTCTATAAGCAGCATGGGTTACGGCTGTTTTTATAAGCGTTATATCTGCTCTATGTCCATCTACACTTATTTTTATGGCTATTTCTGCCGCTAGCCTTAAACATTCCTCTGAATATACTACTTTATCCAATAGCTCTTTAGCATTTTCTATCTGTTCTGCTAATTTTTTCTGCTCTTCTTCATATTCTTTTACGAACTTTTCAGGATTATTTTCAAAACTAAGTCTTCGCTTAATCACTTCAACCCTTGAGTTCATGTCTCTTTCCCCATGTACATCTACAACTAGCCCAAATCTATCTATTAACTGCGGACGCAAATCCCCTTCCTCTGGATTCATAGTTCCTATTAACACAAACCTTGATGGGTGAGTATAAGATATTCCTTCTCTCTCAATTGAATTAACTCCCATAGCAGCAGCATCTAAAAGTACATCCACCACATGGTCATCTAAAAGATTTACTTCATCTACATATAAAATATTCCTATTAGCCTCTGCTAAAATTCCAGATTCAAACTTCTTTTCTCCTTCTTTTATTGCATGCTCTATATCTAATGTTCCAACTACCCTATCCTCAGTTGCACCAACAGGTAAGTTAATTACACGCATCCTTTGGTTTTTTATTTTTCCGTTTTCTTTCTTGAAAGTATCTTTACATGTTTCACACCAATTGCTATTATTTCTGGGGTCACAGGAAAAAATACAGTCTGCTATTTGCTCTCTAATAGGAAGAATATCTACCAAGGCTCTTACTGCAGTAGATTTTGCTGTACCCTTTTCTCCTCTTATTAGAACCCCATTTAGTCGAGGGTTTATGATATTTAATATTAATGCTTTTTTCATATCTTCCTGACCTACTATGGCGGTAAAAGGATATATTAATCTATGACTTTCCATATTTTCACACCTCCTTATAAGTTTTCTTCTATATTGCCTTCAAGTTCCAAATATAACTCTTTAATCTTATCTATCTTTTCTTTATCAGCATCCCAATAGCCTCTGTTATAATACTCAGTCATCTGCTCCAATATATCCATGTACGCATAAGGATTATTTTCAACAAGTCTTTGTCTAAGTTCTTCATTCTCTACATAGGAGTTATACACATCATCATATATCCATTCTTCTACACTATTTGTGGTGGCTGCAAGACCCATGATATTTTCAAATCTATCTGCAATTTTTTGAACTCCGTGATATTTATGCTCTAACATTCCATCAATCCATTTAGGATTCAATACTCTTGTTCTTATACCTCTTGATATGGACTTTTCTATACTTTCACTAAGAATCCTATCTCCAGTTGTATCTGTTATATACATTTTTGCTTTTTTACCTTTTACCATCTCCACAGACTTGGATAATCCGCCGAAGTACTCATAATAATGGTCTAAATCTGTAATTTCATACTCGTGATTACTTCTTATCTGAGATATAATTTCTACAGTTTTTAAATTTTCCTCATAGAGTCCCTCCACTTTTTCTCCACGGACTTTCCCATTATATACATGCTGGAGATTATCTATATATACCTTCCCTAGTTGTTCTTCCTCTTCCCAATTTTTAGTTTCAATTATTCCGGTTATTCCTGTACCATAGCTGCCCTCTTTAGGTCCAAATATCCTAGAGATAGCTAATTGCTCTGCCTCTTTTTCGTCGTATCCTTCATCAATAAGTCTTTTATATAATCTTTTTGAATTTCTCTTAAAATAATTATCTTCATCATCCTCATCTAGATTCCAAAGTCTTTCAAAGATTTCATTAAGACTTGTTATTAGGTTTGGAAACATATCTCTGAAAAATCCACATATATTTATTGTTACATCTATTCTAGGCCTTCCTAATTCTTTAACTGGGATAATATCGTATTTTGGTTCCCATTCACTTCCATTTTCTGCAATATTAACACCTAAGTAAGATAAAATCTGAGAAAATGTCTCTCCTTGAGTTCTCGAGGTCTCCAACCCCCATAGAACCACAGCAGTAGATAGAGGATAAGAATCTTCTTCTCTTTTATAAGCCTCAAGGGTGTTCAAGCAGATTTTTTCTCCCCTCATATAAGCAGTCTTAGTAGGAATAAGTCTTGGATCAAATTGATACAAATTATATCCTGCAGGCAATATTTCTGGATGTCTATAGATATCTCCTGCCAATTTTACAGGATTATATCTTCCCTCTAATACTCGTAACAACCCTTCTATCTCATGGTTCTCTTGAGATGATTTAATGATTCTTTGTCCATATTCTAAAGACTTTACAAGTTCATCTTTATTCACTTTATCTACATACTCACAGTTCTTTAGTTCTCCATTCTCAAAATAATAGTCAATAATCTTATCTGCTTCTTCATCAAGTTCTTTTATAACCTCATATTGATCATTATCTAAAAGAAAATCTAAGTCATATCCTTTAGTCTTTGCAATTAATTCTCTTATACTAAAAATCCCATTTCTATTGTATCTTAACAGTCCCTTTGCATATTCTCTTACTTCTTCTTGGTTATATCCTTGACCAAATACATGAAGTCCCTTTGGTATTAGACTTTTTTTCATCCTATATAATTCAGATTCCATCTCATCAATATTCTTCGGCATATTGAGTTTTTCTCCTAACTCCAATATATCTGATAATATATCTTTACTGGTTTGAGGAGCCAATAACAAAGATTGACGATAATTATCTATCATTGACATTAACTTTGAATAATCTCCATAAAGCTCTCCTTGAATGAATACAGGGGGCTGGTATCCTATTAAATTTGCATGGGACCTCCTTTTAGCAATAGTTGATTCAGATGGATTGCCTGAGTAGTATAAGTACATATGGGGAATATCTGCTAGAAGTCTATCGGGGTAACAATTGCCACTCATACCGCATTCCTTGCCCTTTAAAAATTCTAGGGTTCCATGAGTTCCCACATGGATAATTGCATCTGCTTTAAATTCATCCTTGATCCATTTATAGAATGCTAAGTATTGATGATGAGGTGGCAAGGTTTTATCATGATACGCCCTTTCAATCTCTTCATGTATACCTCGAGTTGGCTGTAATCCTAAAAATATATTTCCTTCAACTATTCCCGGAATCAAGAATTCATTATTATCACTGCTCATTATAGTTCCCGGTACTGGTCCCCATTCTTTTATTATTTCTTCATAATCAGGATTTTCCTTTAACTCTTCCTTATATTCTTTGTCCTTATACTTTATTACGTTTTCCCAATCATCACTATATTTTCCTGAGTTTACTACACCTCCGGCAGTAAATATATCCATAAGTTCTTCTTTTCTAAGAGGATTTAAGTTATATCCACTGGCTCTGAGATTTTTTAATATATTTTCAACGGAAGTAAAAGTATCTAAAAATGCTCCTCCAAATAGATTGCTTTCTCCCGGAGGATAGTTATAACATATGATAGCTATTTTTTTATCCTTGTTCTCCTTCTTTCTAAGAAGAATATAGGATTTAATTCTTGAAATCAGCTTATCTACTCTTTCATCTATGATTACAAGTTCATCAGTCATAATATCAAATTCCATATCATATTTTGGCTCTGCCATAGCTCCAACAGGATATGTTTCAATGCATCCATCTAATTCAGGCAGCATAACAGAAATCAGTACCTCTGATGTACTACAGCCCTGTATAGAATCTTCCCATTCCTTCACAGTTCTCCTTGACATAAAATAAGGATGAAAGTATGGAGCATCCACTTCCTTCAATAGATCTATACCTGCCTGTGAATTTCCTCCCATTGGTCCTGCTCCAAATCTAAATGACATGAAATTTAACATAAGATCAACAGACCTTTTAGTAGATTTTAATATTATCTCCCTAAGTTTTTCTTCATTTTTTGCAAATGTCCCTGAAACTGCAACGGGCAAAACATTTGCAAATTCTTCAATCCTACTCTTAATTTGTCCAATACAAGAAGATGTATCTGTAGGATATGTGTGCCCATAAAAGAGCATAGCTACTATAGGCTTCTTATCATCAAAGGGAAAATCTTTTTCATAATCTTCATAGTTTTTATAAAATCTCATGTTTTCTGGGTTACATATGCCAGCTTCTTCTACTTCTCTTGGTTCAAGTGGTTTCGGCAATTCTTTTATATTTCCATAATCCCTCATCATGAGATAAAGCATATTCAGAATATTGGATTTGTCTGCCACCTTAAAATATTTCATTATATTGGAATAATTTCTCATATCTCTCATCTTGCCCGGCATTATCTTCCCAAGCATTTCTGCTGTATTTCTCATCTTTTCAATTGCAGCCATATCCATCTTTTTATTCTGACTCTTCATACTATCCATGGTGAAACTGCCAAGACGCATATATTCCCTTGCTGAGCTTCCATAAGGGATTATATTTCCATTACATTCTTGGAGTCCAATATATACATTTTTAACTACAGATGAAGGGCTTCCCATTAAGTCTACAAATACTAAATGACTATTTTTAATATCTTCTATCATTTGTTTTGCTTTTTTATCATCTAATTCTTCTTTTCCATAATAGATACTTAAATCAAGGATTTCAGGATGATTTTTGTTTATCTCCTTTCCTGCCTCAATTAAGTTTTTAATTCCCGGAGTTGACACAGTTATAAATGTAATCTTCACCTCAACAACCTCCTAATATATTCTAAACAACTTTCTTCGCATAAAATATTGGCTTTTTTGTATCCATATCCATCGTTATCTCAGCTCTGACTTTGAAAACTTCCTCAAGTACCCTAGATTCTAATATGGTCCAAGGATCACCTTGACTGTATATTTTTTGATTGTTGATTACAATAAGTTCATCTGAATATCTAGCTGCATGATTTATATCATGTAGTACCATAACTATGGTTATTCCTTCTTCTCTATTTAGTCTAGATACGAGATCCATTATTTCTAATTGATGACATATATCAAGATAAGTTGTAGGTTCATCTAGTAGTAAGATTTCTGGCTTTTGTGCAATGGACATTGCTATCCAAGCTCTTTGTTTTTCTCCACCTGAAAGGGTATCTATTTTTCTATTTTGAATATCTGTTACTCCTGTTTTTTCCATAGCCCATTCAACTATCTTATCATCTTCATCATCTATGCCTTTCCACCAATCTTTATGGGCATACCGACCATATTGAACTAATTTTCTTACTGTTATATCGCTTATGGTATTATTATTTTGATTCAATATAGCCATCTTCTTAGCTACATTCTTATTTTTCATCTCGAATATATTGTTCCCATGCAAGAGAACCTTTCCTTGTCTTGGTCTTATACTTCTGCTCATAGTACGCATTAAGGTAGTTTTCCCACATCCATTCGGTCCAATAATAGAATAGACCTTTCCTTTTTCTATCCTTAAATCTATTCCTTTTAAAACATCTTTATTTTTATAGCTTATGCTTAAATCCTCAATCGTTAATATAATATCTTCTTTCATCTATTTACTCCCTTCTCAGCAAGAATAAAAAGAATGGTGCTCCTAATACTGCCATCACAATACCTACTGGTATCTCTGTAGGACTTAGAAAGGTTCTTGCAAAGGTATCACTAAACATTAAAAGCACAGAACCCAATAAAGTTGTTGCAGGAAACATATAGTTATAATCGTTTCCCATTATTAGCCTTATGCTGTGAGGTACTATAAGACCTACAAAACCTAAAAGCCCTACAACACTTACTGCACTTGCAGCCAGAAAAGCTGCTAAAGCTGTAAATCCAAATCTTGTAGCTTCTACATTTAACCCAAGACCCCTTGCAACATCATCGCCTAATATTAAAATATTAAGTTTTTCTGCAAATATATTTACTAAAATGACTCCTATTATGGTATAAGGTAAGATTGTCTGTACCTCTGGCCAGCTTCTTGAAGAAAGGCTGCCATTCATGAAAGTAAGAGCCCCATGGACACGATCACTATAAAAAACCAATATACCCGAAATACCAGCTCCAAACAAAGCAGATACAGCTACTCCTGCTAATATTATCCTTGTTGTCTGTATTCCACCTTTCCAAGATAAAATATATATTATAAATGCCGCAGTCATGGCCCCTATAAAAGCAGCAATTGGTACTAGTCCTATATGCTGGGGTAAAATAACTAATACAGCAATTCCAAAGAGCCCTGCACCACTGCTTATACCAATGATACTTGGATCGGCTAAGGTATTTTTCATTACTCCTTGCAAAATAGCACCTGACAGAGCAAGATTTGCACCAACTAAAGCTGCTAGTATCATCCTTGGTAATCTGATATTCCAAATTACCATTCTTTCTGAACTTCCATCGTCCGTCATAATAACCTCAAATATACGCCTTGCCCCTACCTCAAGAGTCCCTTTAGTATTTCCCAATATAAAAGCTACAAAAAAAAGTATTACTAGAATAGCAATAATAGCTACTTTATAACCTGTATTGTCTTTAAGGGAAATATCATTTTTCATCCTGTTTATTCACCTCTCCATATACTTCTGGATATATACTTCTAGCCATATATTCTATAGCTTCATGATAATAAGGTCCTGCATTATATAAAAAATATTCTTGTGGAAGATGAACAACACGACCCTCTTGAATAGCTTTTACTCCATTCCATACTGGATTTGTTGCAAATTCTTCTTCTATAGCTTTTACAGCCCCCTCATTGCTGGAAATCATACTTGTAACCAAAATATAATCTGGATTCTTGTCCACTATATACTCTATATCTAATGGAGTAGTTTCTGATCCTATGGTATCAGGTGGTAAATCAGAAGCAATATTTTTAAGTCTCAGTATTTTAGCTATATCCCCAGCTATACTGTTATCAAGCTTAACAGCAAGGGTTTTAGATGTTATGTATAATATGACTACAGATTTATTCTCCTCTGGTAATTTAGATACGATTTCCTTTTTCTGTCTTTCCAGCTCTTTTATCTTTGTTTCAGCTAACTCTTCCTTTTCAAGTATTTTTCCAAAAGCTTTATAAGTTGATACCACATCATCATATCCTCTTATATGAGTAGTAATTACATTGAAACCCATTTCTCTCAATTTCTTTGCTTGTGTTGACTGAGTTCCAACTTGGGCTATAATCAAATCTGGTTTATGAGGTATTACAGATTCCATATCTATAGAATATACTGGTCCTATTGTTGGAAGGCTTCGTATTTCTTCTTCGTATTCAGGTATAAGCTTTACATTATCTGATACATCAGATGTACATACAGATTTTCTGCCCAAATCATACCAGATATTTAAAGGAGTACCAGATAAAACAGCTACCTTTTCTGGTTTGTTTTCTAAAATAGTTTCTTTTTTAAGAAAGTCTTTTACTTTTAAAGGATACATATCTCCTTCTACAGTTATTGATAACTGACTATCCTCTGTCTTCTCCACATTTTTCGTATTGCTTAATCCTCCCGCACCAGTAGTGTTAGTGCAGCCTGAAACACTGGATATCATTATAGCTAAAGTCATTATCCACAATACCTTTTTATAACCCTTCATACTTTTCATCCTTTCCTTTTTCATAAATAAAAAACTTCAACCCTCATAGTTCCCTACGATTGTTGAAGTTTCTAAGCCTGTTAAATAAAAATCCTGTATATGATAAATCTTAAAGTAAGTTCTATCAAAAAACCTCCTGAAAATAATCAGAAGGATAGCGAAATAAAACAATTTAACATAATATACTAGCTTTCTCCATCCACCGTAGAGTTACTTTTGCTAATAAATAGGAAGGTATTCTGACTTAAGCCTCATCATCTTTTCTGTCTTCCCAGTTTCCCAGTGACATTTAGAAAAGACTCTTCTTTTACAGCGGCGGGACCGTGCAAGATTTTCACTTTGCTTCCCTATTACTTATAGAATTCTAATTCTATAAACCTATTTATTCCATATTCAATTTTCATCACCAATTATACTATATAAATAATTATTAAACAAGTATCAGCAAATGTATTTGTTATTATTTTGCTAATAAATATCCCCTATTACTTTTTTCTTCATTGACATTATATAATCTTTATAGTAATATGACAGGAACAAATTATTAGATAAAACAGTTAGGAGAGTAAACATGAAAATCGCAATTGGAATATGTGAAAAAATAAATGGTAAGTGTTCTACTATGGGATGTTTTCGAACATACAATAACAAGGAAAAACATTTTTCTCAATACAAGGATATAGAAACTGAACTTATATCTCTATTCTCATGCAATATATGTTCTATGGATTCTAAAGAAAATATAATTACTATTGCAGAGAGACTGAAAGATTCTGGAGTAGATAGAGTACATCTAGGGGCTTGTGCTGTTAAATGCAAGGCTGATAGAAAAGATGAAATTAAAGAAATCTTTGAATCTATGGATATAGAGGTAGTAGAAGGTA
This sequence comes from Tissierella sp. P1, assembly GCF_002266425.1. Taxonomy (GTDB): domain Bacteria; phylum Bacillota; class Clostridia; order Tissierellales; family Tissierellaceae; genus Tissierella; species Tissierella carlieri. Next base: position 176,144 of record NZ_NPMN01000001.1, on the reverse strand, counting down.
CTCATTAAGGTAAAATAAAATGTACATAATCTGATTAAGGTAATATTTATGGGATTGCCAAATAAGGATATAGAGTTGTTTAATGAATTGACTTTTAAGGCTTGAGAAAATATATAAGACACAGGTGGAGCATAATTGCTCTCTTGTGTCTTATACTCATTATACTAAAACTAATTTCCCTTAATATTTTTATTTATCCTATTAATTTCACTACTTCATTATATTTATATATCCAATTTTCCCAATACATGAACCTTTATTTCTTTCTGATCCAAATGCTGTAAGTATATCTGACCTGTACAATCAAAGATTTCCAATACTCCATATTCTTTTAATTCTTCAGCGGTGATTTCTTTAAACATATCATGTCCTACTAAGAAAACTACTAATTCAGCACCTAATATTGCTTTCGTAAAATCATTTTCTTGATTTTCTAATTTATCTCTTGAAATAGGATCATAAGCTGAATAATTGATATTTAATGATTCCAATTCTTTTATAATATCCAACGTAGGACTGAATCTTGTTTCCTTCACATTACCAGCATAGGTTGTCCCTAATAATAAAACCTTACTTAGATTATTCTTATCCATTATCTTTTTTATATCATTGGCTACTTTAACTGGCATATAATCATTTCTTGCTCTAGATTCCTTAATAATTTTAGCTTCATTGGGAGCCAATTGTGCTAAAAACCATGGAACAACTGGAATACAATATCCTCCAACACCAGGTCCTGGCCTATGAATATTAACCCTTGGATGCATATTTGCCAACTCAATGACTTTCCATGGATCAGCTTTGGCTTCTTCACAAATTGTTAGGACCTCATTGGCAAATGCTATATTAATATCTCGAAAAGTATTTTCCACTACCTTGACCATTTCTGCTGTTAGAGCATCAGTTTCTTTTATTTCACTTTTGACAAAGGATTCATATACTTTTTTCGCAAGCTCCGCAGCCTTCGGAGTAACTCCTCCTACTACTCTATCATTATAAACCAATTCATTTAATGTGTTTCCAGGCTTTACTCTTTCTGGCATATGTGCAAGATAAAAGTCATCAATACCACTTAGGCCGTTACTTTCTAACATAGCTTTAATAGCAGTTTCTGTTGTTCCTGGTGCAATTGTAGATTCAACAATTACCAAATCTCCTTTTTTTAATACCTTTACCAACTCTGTGCAAACTGCTTTTATATGATCTAAACAAATTTCATTGTCCACTACTAAAGTAGGTACTGCTATAATGAATACATCCGACTCACTTATTTTATTCTCCAATGTCAGATTTTCATTATTCAGAACCTTACTTAACATATTATTTAATTCAATATCTTCCGTCTCTATTTCACAATTAGCAATTTTTGATAAGTATTGTTCATTGATATCAATACCTCTTACCTTGTTTCCTGCATTGGCTAACAAAACTGCTGTGGGAAGTCCAACATATCCTAATCCTATTACTGAAATCATTTTTTTATCTCCTTTCGATGGAATTATCACAAGAACAAAGTCTGTAAATAAATCGATAAATCCATTCTGATCTTTCCATAGATACTACTATAAATCTCCGTAGCATCTATGGTTTAAATCTTTTATTTAAATATAACTTTACTATCATTGTATATTTAGTCTATTTGACTCGTCAATAATATATTTTTCGACATCGTTTTGCAACATTCGACAATATTGTCATTATGCACTCATGTAGGAGGACAACCTTTCTATGTGAAATTATTCTTATCATATTAAGACTAGTCAAGCTTTTTATTTTCCTCATGAATCAGGTTCTTAATCTCTCTATCTCTCTACTTCTATAGGATTAGTCAATATTTAATTTGCCAAGTAGAATCCTTTCATCATAAATATAATCGATAAAAATAGTATTTTATTTTATATTAAGCTGGGAAAACCATTCCTCTGGAGATAAAGCTTCATCTATTACATTGTTTCTATCTCCTAGTAATTCTTTGCATAGAATCATCATAATTTGTCCTCTTAAACCATCTATATTACCTGCTTCAAACTGAGAAATCATATATTGAAGAGCTTCTTCCCCACCATTTTTTATAATTTCTTCGTATTCATTCTGATGCATGTCAATATAAATCCATGGATTAGATGCATCTTTAGGTGATGACATTATAATACTTAAGTTTTCCTCTACTATATCTACTATTTCCTGAGAAATCTTATTATCTGACTCTTCTATTTTGCCGGATATCCATTCATTTGTATTATTTATATCGTTATAGTCCTCTCCTGTCAATTCATTGATAAATGCATAGGGCTTCTCTACATAATATTTATTTCCATCCTCATATATATAATAAATCTCTCCTATTACCTCTATCCTTTTATAATCTTCTACATATGGGGCATCATTTACACTTAGCCTTTTTGTTCTCCTTCCATTGTTGATTAAAGCCAAAATATCCAGCTCATAAGCAATATTATCTTTTGCTAAATTATCCATAATTTTCTGAGATAATAAATCAAATTGCTCCATATTAGAAGAATCCTTCCATATATCCTTGTTCATATTATTATTTGCCCAATCTCTAGTTCGCTGAATTAATTCATCATTTTCCCCATCATCTAAAACAAAGTTTACATATTCAACATTACCAACTAATGCAAATATTAAAATAGCATTTTGATCAAAAACATTCTGATTAGCTGCTCCAGAGAAATACTCCCTTACGGTCCTTGAAGTATCATAAGTTATCTCTATTACATAGGGTTCTTCCTTAGTAAAAAGCTCTACCTTTGACCTAGTTAACACCTGTGATATAGGAAGTCTATCTACTATATTAACTACCTTTACATTGTCCCCTACATATTCAGTTCTGTTTTTATATATTTCATAAACGGAGAAATCTGTTTTTTTAGGGGATAGGGTTTTAGGATTAGACAGCAATACAATTCCCGTTGTAATGACAACAAATATACCGATAAACACAATCCAAAACCTAGGGCGCTTATAGTTTAATACATTCTTTATTCGTCCCTTAGTATTTCCTCCACCAAAGCTAATAGGGGAAATCAAGCCATTTTGTTTTATTGATATGGAAAGTAAAGAATTAGAATAACTTCCTCTGATATCTTCCCTTGATTGTTTCATTACACTTTCATCACAGGACATCTCCATATCCTTCACCATTAAAACAAAAGATATCCAAATTATGGGGTTAAACCAGTGTATTGCCAGTGCTATAAATGCAATAGGTTTAATAAGGTAATCTCGTCTTTTAATATGCATCTGCTCATGTTTAAGTATATAATCAAAATCATTCATATCTAACCCAACAGGTATATAAATTTGGGGTTGAATAAATCCAAGTACAAAAGGCGTACTAATTAAATCTGTTTCATAAATATTATCTTGGATCAATATAGCAGTAGCTAGTCTATGTTTTAATTTAAAATAAGAAAACAGTCCGTAGGAAAGTAAAATTATAATACCTAAAATCCATAGCCTAGAGCCTATCCTTAAAGCTAATTCCATAGGATTAACACTTGTTCCAGAGTCAGGAACTTTAATTGGTTTTTCATTTACAGCATTTATCATATTGTCAGTTGTCTCAACATTATTGCTTACGTTAGGGACTTGAGTATAAATTACCTCCTTTGAAATATCACTAGAATACATTAGACTTAAACTACTTTCAAAGGAGAAAGGACAGATCAATCTAAATAATACTATACCCCAAAGTATATATGAAAATATCTTCGGCACCTTTTTTAGCAATAATCGTACTATCATAACTCCTAAGGCAACATAACTTGCAGTTAGACTCATATTTATTATAGCAATAAAACGATCTATCATTTTGTTGCCTCCTCTATCATTTTCCTGATTTTCTGCGCTTCTTCTTCTGATAATTTTCTATCCTTCAAAAATGTTGCAATAAAAGCTGGGAGTGAACCATCAAAAGATTTTTCTAAAAGAGCCTCAGTCTCATATTTTTGCACCTGTTCTCGTCCAATTAATGATATAACAATAGCATTTTCATTTTGCAATATCCCTCTCTCTGATAGCTTTCGTATCATATTATATGTGGTTGGCTTCTTCCACCCTAATCTGGAAAAGCATATTTTTGAAAGCTCAGTGGAGTTTATTGGTTCGAGCTCCCAGATGATATCCATAAATTTATATTCTGCATCAAAAAGTTTAAATTTTTCCATTTTTATTCCCCCCTTTGGTTTGATGTAACAAACCTTTATGCCTATAGTTTATCCCGACAAACCTATTCTGTCAAGAATAATTTTTTACTGTTGTTTATGTATTTTAATATTATCCTAATAATAGAAGTAATAATACATTAGACTTAGTTTATAATTTATATAAAAATATACCCCTCTAGAGTTATTTGTTCTCTAGGGGGTAAGTATATTGAACTAATATTCTTATGGTAAAATCTAAATCTCTTTTAATAGAAAATCTTTAATATGCTATAGCTCCCAACCACTTGATTCTGCCTGTATTGTCCATAGTTTTTTATAAAGACCATTCCTGTCCATAAGTTCATCATGTGTTCCTTCTTCTGCAATTTTTCCAGATTCCATAACAATGATATTATCCGCATCTTTAATGGTCTTAAGACGATGGGCAATTACTATGACTGTTCTTCCTGCTATCAGCTCGTTGATTGCTCTTTGTACTTCCACCTCATTTTCTGGGTCTAGGGAAGCTGTTGCTTCATCAAGTAAAACAACAGGAGCATCCTTTAGCATAGCACGGGCAATAGAAATACGTTGCTTTTCACCACCTGAAAGAGTGCAGCCTCCTTCTCCAACCATAGTGTCAAATCCCTTTGGAAGCTTCATAATAAAGTCATAGCAGCAAGCTTTTTTAGCTGCCCTTATCATTTCTTCATCTGTAGCATTCTCTTTTCCAAAACGAATATTATTGCCTATTGTATCTTGAAACAGATATACATCTTGAAAGACCATTGAAATTTTTTTCATTAACTTCTCAGGATCAAGGGTTGATTCATCAATGCCTCCAAACATAACTCTACCTTTGCTAGGATCATAAAATCTGGCACAAAGTTTCAATATTGTACTTTTACCACTTCCAGATGGTCCTACAAGAGCTGTCAATGTTCCTTGTTTCATCCTTAAGGAAACATTATGCAAAACATCTTTGTCTCCATAACCAAAGGAAACATTTTCAAACACGATATCAGTACTACCGTTAGGTGCTTTATCTCCACCCATTTCCTGCTCATTCATTAAATTTAAGATACGCTCTCCTGCCCTCTCATCATAACGAAGCTCCGCATATTTCATCAATGCAGATGTAAGAGGATCATATACCCTAGAACCTATAACTAGAAACATTACAAAGGTTAATACGTCTAAAGACCCTCCTATCAATAAATAGGTACCCGTTAAAATCATTAAAGTTAGACCTGCACGAATAAGGGTAATGGAAGTAAGAATAATAGGTCCTGATAAAGCTTCAAATCGAATACATTCTTTCATTAATTTTCTAAAAGAATTCTCAAGACGAGCAAATTTTTCCCCTACAAGATTATAAGCCTTCATAACACGGATACCTAGCAAATACTCCTGCAAGCGATTACCTGCATCTAGCTTTGACTTCATTTGTCTATCTGCCATACGTTTTTGAAGTTTTGAACAACCCCATAGTAAAAGTATTGTAATAGGCAGAGCTATAAACATGGCAACGGACATACGCCAGTCAATCCATAAGAGAGAAATAAAAGCAATAAAAGGCATAACTAACGCACCAAATAATTGGGGAACAATATGAGATACCCCTGTTTCAATCAAGGTAAAATCACCCATCATCATATTAGCTAAATCTCCCGGATCACGACTTGTAATATAACCTAATGGAAGTTTACGAAGATGTTCTGCAAGATTAGCCCTACCCTCTGCAGAAAGTGCATAAGCATCCCGATAGCTATGACGATATGCAGGCTTTTCAGCAATAAACATCACTATCATGTAAGCAAATAATATACCAATAATCTTCCAAAGTCTAGCCATATCAAGTCCTGTGCTAGAACCATCAAAAGCGTTAAATATAATCTTTATCACTTCAATAGAAAACATAAAGGGAACTACATTGACTAAATTAGCCAAGATGGTAAATCCTATGGGCTTTATAAGTTTTTTTGGTTGTCCTACGGTAATATTTTGAAAAATTTTCATGCTTTAGCACCTCCTACCTTCAATGTCCAATCATAAGCACTAGTATAAGCTTCCCACATTCGCTGATACAGACCTTCTTCAGCTACTAAATTATCGTGAGTGCCAATCTGTTCAATCCTACCATCCCTTAATACAATGATTTGGTTAGCAGTCTTTATAGAAGACAACCTATGAGCAATAACTATAACAGTCTTATCTTTAATAAGTTCTTTTAATGCAATCTGCATCTTATATTCATTTTCAGGATCAGCAAAGGCTGTTGCTTCATCAAGAACAAGAATAGGTGAATTTTTGAGAATAGCGCGAGCAACGGAAACCCGCTGTTCTTCTCCTCCAGAAAGGAATACCCCACCTTCACCTATAAGTGTGTTATAACCATCTGGCAGATTCTCAATGAACTCGTGACATTGTGCCGCTCTTGCTGCTGCATATACTTCCTCATCTGTAGCATTTGGTCTACCTACCTTAATATTTTCAAACAAAGTATCATAAAAAAGGAATGTATCTTGGAATACAAAAGATACTGTATTCATAAGTTCTCCTGTAGGTATATCTTTTATATTTACTCCGCCGATTTTTATTTCTCCAGTTTGGATATCCCAAAAACGTGGAATCAAGTTAGCCACTGTAGACTTCCCCGAGCCTGATGGTCCTACTAATGCAGTAATTTCTCCAGATCTAGCAGTAAAATTAATATCTGCCAAAGCTTCGACTCTTGTAGCCTCCGCCTTATTTTCATAGGCAAAAGATACATTCTTAAAGGAAATATTATAGCCGGAAGGATGCTTTGGCTCCAGAGTCTCTCTAACTGGTTCTTCAGCATATATAGCATCAATACGTGAAACACCTTCAAAAATCTCCCTTGTACCTGATGCAAGCATAGTCAATTTATATAAGGGTGACGATACACCAGGAGCCATTATAATAAAGAACAGATATACAAGGGCAAAGGAAATATTATTTGGATCACCGCTCATAATCAACAAACCAACAGGTAAAATAAAAGTTAAAAAGGAATTAAGCACTACAGTAAAAACCGCCATACCATTTTCAAATTTATCACAATAAGCAACTGCCCAATCTCTGTAGGCAATTAGATCATTATGAAATTTCTTGAAAGAGAAAACAGTTTGTCCGAATATCTTAACCACTGGTATTCCTCGTACATACTGTATAGCTGAAGAATGAATACGCTCCTGTGCATCAAAATAGGCCTTCATTGTATTCTGCGCTTTCTTACCGAACATCATTGAAGCCTGCATGGCTATACTAATAGCAAAAGCAATTATACAAGTAAGTGACATCCAGCCATTCAGACTAAAAAATATAGCAAACATAACGATAACTGTGGCTGCCACATTTACAAGATCTGGAATCGTATGGGCGACAAATAGCTCAATTCGTTCTACATCCTGCTCTAAATTCTTTTTTATAGCACCTGTTGCAGTACTATTTAAATATCCAAGGGGTAATTTTCCAATATGTCTTGCAAGTCCCATACGCATCCCATATAGAATACGGAAAGCTGCCACATGAGAGCAAATAATTGCAGCATATAAAAGAAGAAGACCTGCAATCAATCCAGCAAATGCAATCCATCCCCATCTTGTCATCATGGTACCATCTACCAGAGAAATATTTCCTCCACTTCTCAGCAATTCTCCTAAAATCTGATAAACAGATATAAAGGGCACCAGCATACATGCTGCACTCAATGCTGCCAAAATACCTGATATTATTAACAATAATTTCTTCTCACCAGCTATTTCAAACAGACGGGAAAGCCCCTGCTTTTTCTTAACTTCTTGCTTCATAGCTAATACTCCTTTCTCAAATAGAAATTGGTTAGTCTAAGCTAACCATCCTCTATTATAATCATTATTATTTTTCTGTTCTACTCCGTAAAGCTGATTTAGCTCCAATCAGACGAAAACTTATTTTGCTTTCACTTGTCTAATATCAAAGAACTTTGGAGTACCTGTGAAATTATAATCTTCAATTCTATCAGTATTGAAAACAATCATATCCTTAACATAAGTAAGAGGAATATTTAGCACTTCATCATTGCTATATTTAATAAGGTAATCAAAAATTTCACCAACTCTATTTTTATCATCTGCAGTAGAAAATTCCCTTATGCCCGCTATAAATTTCTCACCATCAGAAAGAGATGCTATTGCAGGTACATGAGGTGAGGAATCCAACATTGGGGTAAAGAAATTATGAGGTGCGGAATACGGCTGTTCTGTACACCAGATAGTCAAATCGTAATTACCCGAAACTCCTTCTTTCCACCAAGTATACATATCTTGTCCTATAGTTTCCAGCTGAATCCCAACCTCTGCAAGCTGACTTTTGATTAATGTAGCAATGGATTTATTCAACACCTCACCAGAATCATAGGTAAAGACAAGCTTTAATGGAATTCCATCCTTTTCACGTATACCTGTTGCAGTATTAAGTTTCCAACCAGCCTTGTCTAAAAGTCCCTCAGCTTTAGTTTTATCATATTTTCTTATTATATTAAGTTCTACATCAGTATAAGGTATACCTGAATCAAATAGTTTATCTGCTACCTCTTCATAGCCATAAGTCAATCCTTTTGAAATGGTTTCCTTATCTATGGCATAAGCTATAGCCTCACGAACATTTATATCTGCAAGATTTTTACTTCCTGCATTTACGGCAAGATTTCTCGTTTCAGAATTCACATTTGATATTTTACCCTTAATATGGTTCATAGAAATTGCCTGCTGATATTCATCATAAGAAATTAATACATTTCCATATAACATATCAATTTCTCCATTTTGTAGTGCTTGAAGTCTAGAAGCTGATTCATGTATATATTTAGCCATGACTTCATCATAATATGGTTGTTCTCCCCAATAATCTTCATTTCTTGTGAAACAAGTATATTCACCACTTTTGTTTTCCTTATATATATAGGGGCCTGTACCCACAACTTCTTTCATATTCTGAAAATTACCTTCTTCAATGACATTAGGAGAAACCATGACTAGAACTTCTGGGTAACAAAGGTCATTTAAGTATGCAAAATACGGATTATCATAATGTAATGTTAAAGTATAGTTATCTATAACCTCTGCATTTTTTAAATTAGCAACGGCCTTCAATGCACGATGATTTGGATTTAAGTGGAAATATTCTAAGTTCTTTTTCACTGCTTCAGCATTGAAATCTACACCGTCATGGAATTTCACTCCTTGTTTCAGATGAAGAGTAAGTTCAGTACCATCTTCATTGAATTCCCAGCTTTCTGCAAGAAGTGATTTTATTTCACCTTTATCATAGGTCACCAGTCCTTCGTACACTAACTTAGTAGCACAATCATTCTGTGGGTCCATATTTAATGGATATAAAGTTGTCAACTCCGCACTGGTAGCAAAAATTAGTGTCTTTTTCTGTATCTCTTGCTCTTCTTTTACAGTTTTTACATTTGGCTGAGAAGTACAGCCAGCTAAAACTCCACACATAATAATTATACATATTCCTATAGACAATAATCTAAACCATCTATTTCTCTTCATATTTTAATTCTCCCTTCAATATGTTTTATCCCTTCACGAATTATTTTTCCATCTTTAATCTCTAGAATTCTATCTGAAACCCTATAAGCACTATTCATATCATGAGTGACAAATAGACAAGCACAGTTAAATTCTTGGTGATATTTTTCCAGCACAGTCATGACCTCATCAGCAGAAATCAAATCTAGACCACTTATAACCTCGTCAAGAATTAGATAATCAGGCTGAATAGACAAAGCTCGTAATAAAGATAATCTTCTTTGCTCCCCTCCTGATAATTGCCTTGTTGGAACTTTAAGTAACCTTCGGTCCATACTAATCAGCTCCATTAAAGTATATATACGATTTTTACGCTCTTTACTGCTTAAATTGGTCAAATTAACCAATGCTTCTTCTATATTTCGATAAACTGACAACATAGGGTTGAGGGTACCTGATGTATCTTGAAATACAGCCTGAATCTTTCTTCTGTTTTCTCTCCATACTTTATAGCTCCAATTAATAGTTTCTTCACCATCTATTAATATACGACCTGAAGTAGGCTTTTCTAAACCAATCAACAGACGAGCAAGGGTACTCTTGCCTGAACCGCTTTCCCCTATAAGTGCAACATACTCACTTTTCTTTATATGTATATTAAGATCACTTAAGGCAGCAAAACTAGACTCTTTTTCATTCTTATATGATTTATATAAGTCTTGGATTAGTATTCCATCCATTCCCATTTCCTCCTATCTAGCTTTATATTGGCAGCGGAAAATTTCTTTGTCCATTCTTGCTTAGGTGACAGCAGGAGTTTCTCCATAGGACCTCCTTCAATGATTCTGCCTCTTTCCATCACTAGGATCATCTCACACAATGACTCTAGGGCAAATACATCATGGGAGATCATCAATATTCCTGAATCATTCATCTGATTCATCAATAGATCTAAAATCATATCTCTATTATCTTCGTCAAGAGTAGAGGTTGGTTCATCCGCTAAAATATATTTAGGCTTTAATCCTAGCAATATTGCCATAGATACTCTCTGCAACATTCCACCAGAAAGCTGCAGAGGATAACTCTCCATAACACGGCTCGTATCATCAAGATTCACCATTTGAAGCTTTTCTAGGGCTAAATGATATGCTTCCTCCTTTGATAATCTTAAACGCATCCGAAAAGTTCTATGATTTGCTTTCCAATCTTTATCCTCCTATCAAATGCAGTCATGGGATTTTGAGGAATATATCCTAATGTTGCACCACATAAATCACGTCTCCGACTAGAAGATAATGCAGTTAGTCCCAATCCATCTAATAGTATATCTCCCTCTTTCACTCGGCAGGTTTTCCCCAATATCCCCATCACAGCCTTAATTAATGTGGTCTTACCAGCACCGCTTTGCCCTGTAAGGCCAATAGACTCACCGTATTGCAAAGAAAAAGATATATCATTTAATAAATTTATATGTTTTTTCGATTCAACTGATAGATTTTTTATCTCAAGCATGGATCTCTCCTCCTTTTTCAACTGCTCCTGCCATTAGATTGAAAGAAAGAGCACATAAAAAAATAAATGCAATTGGATATAATATTATGTCTGGTCGCATAATAATAACTCCTCTGGATTCAGAAACCATTATCCCCCAATCAATTACATTATCTCCAAGTCCAATGCCTATAAATGAAAATCCTACTATTGCCATAATCATATCTGTACAAGAAAGGCATATATAATGTATTACATCTTTTATAAGATTTGGAACAATATGAACAAATAAAATCCGCCCTTGAGAGGCACCAGAAGCAATTGCACACATAATATAAGCTTTTTCAATTTCAATTTCAGTCTTAGTTTTTACTAGCTTAATCAAGCGCATAATTAAAGACACAGTTAAGGCTATGAGCATCGTTAGAACTCCATTTCCCCATGCCCCGATGAAGATCATCAAATATGCAATTGGAGGAATAGCAGTGACTGCATTCAATATGCTCTCCACTACCACATTTTGCTTATTACCTTTTTGCCCAAGTACCAGTCCTAAAAAAGTACCTGCAACAATAACAATGGCAGAGCCAATTAATACAATACCAACAGTTGTTCTTCCACCATAAAGAATTCTAGAAAGAATACACCTTCCCATATGATCAGTTCCTAGAGGATACTCTTCACAAGGTCTTTCAAGCTTAACAGTTAAATTCACATGGTTAGGATCATTAGGGGCAAACAAATAACCAAAGGCACAAAAAAGTATAATTAGTATTGGGACTGCAACTAAAATAGTTTCTTTCATCTTCTTCATGCTGCATCTACCTCCATCGCTTTTCTATGTTTTCGGAGACAGCCTTGTAAAACATCAGCTATGATATTAAATAATACAATGCTTAATGCTAAAACCAATACTCCAGCATGAATCATCGGTGAATCCCTATGAATTACACTATCTATAATCAGATGTCCAAGACCAGGTAGAGAAAATACACTTTCTACAACAGCAGCTCCTGCCATAAAAAGCCCTAACATTTGCAAAAAACTTGGGAGTAAATCCCCAACTGCATGAGGTAATGCATGAAAAATTAGAATCCGACTTTCCTTTAATCCTCTGCATCTAGCATAAAAAGCATAATCTTCATTCATCTCCCACTCAATACTCTTACCTAAAAGCTGAGAATAGAGCGCGATTCCAACTATGGAAAGACATAAAGATGCAGGAAGATACCTCATAAGCCCCACATTTCCAACAACAGACATAATACCAACCTAACTGCAAAAATATCTATATATACACTTGCAAGATAAAATGGGGGAATAGAGATGCCAGCAATACAGAAAAAGGTTAAAAAATAATTGGCAATACTATTTCTAAGAAAATAATATATAGGGCCAAGTATCAATATCCCAATAGTCATTATACAAGCCGATAGCAGTACAACCGTTAATGTAACAGGCAATACTTTTTGTATTTCTTTTACTACTGGCTGTCCATTTTTTAGAGAAATACCAAAATCTAAGTGCAAGGCATTTTTTGTCCACATAAAATATTGTAAAATCAAAGGCTTATTAAGACCAAGTTCTATTCTCGCCTCTTGAATTTGCTCTTCAGTTACAATAGGTGTATTTCTTTTTACATAGGCAGTAGCAGGATCAACAGGAGAAAGACGCATTAATAAAAATGAAAGAATTGTGACTATGAAAAGTGTTAAAATGATTTCCACTGTTTTTTCCAAAATATGTTGTATACTATCCTTCTTCATGAATCATCCTCCTAATATAATTACCTTTGGTTAGTCTATACTAACCTTTATACTAAAAAATATGCTGAAAAGCATATTTTTAGTATCATCAGAGAAAATTATAACTTTTTCTAAGGATAGTTTCTACTCCAAACCGTCAGATAATAATCCGTTTGGACGATTTGTTTTTCTATATTCCAAAGGTGACATACCCATAATATCTTTAAATGCAGATGCAAATTTACTGGAGTTATTATACCCTACTCTCCCAGCAATAGCAGCGACACTATCATTTCCTTGGCGAAGCATTACGGCAGCAGCCTGCATTCTATAGGAACGCATATAAGCATAAACAGAGGTTCCATAGACTGCCTTAAAACAAAGCTTCATCGCTGTTATAGGTATCTTGAAACGGTTAGATAATTCTTCAAGAGTATTATGCTGCTCCAAGTTCTCTGTCATATATTCCTTGATTTCCTTTATAATGTCTACTTGACTTTTATGAAAATATTGTCTTTCCTCTCTCTGTTCTGCAATATCTACAACACTAAGAAACAATAACAGCTCCAGTACTTTCAATTTAAAATATCCCCGCTTCACTTCATCAGGCACTGTATATAGTTCAAAGAAGATATGTTCTATAGAATTCTTAGCACGCATAATAAAACATCTATCTTTATGGCATAGCTTATCACGCAAAGAATATAAATTAATTGATATATCTTCCAATACACAAGAAATTGATCTTTCTGCCTCGCCAAGACAGATCACCACTGATACACCATGATAATGTTCTAGGGGAAAGCATGATTTTGCAGTCCTGTTACTTAACATATTTACGGCAAGATCACCCTCCTCTAGATATACATAGTCTCCATTTAGGAATTCACATTCAAATCGTCCCAGACGGCAATGATTAATTTCCATAATATCAGCATGTGGCTGTTTATTGTGAAAACAATCCCCCATATGAAAATCATTATAAATTAATTCAATACCTGGAAACACCTGATAGCTAGTCATGACACCTTCACCATCATGGTTTTTCATTTTGTATATCATACAGTCATTGTCTCGTTTAATCATCTCTACTTCAGGACCATATATACCTTTGTCTTTTGATAAAATACTCATATCTTTTCACCATCCTTACATCATTGATTTATATATCAGAAATAATCTCCTATATTTTCTTAGACCGCATTACCCATTGCTAACTTTAGCTTTTATACAGTTAGTTTAGACTAACTTATTTGAATATTAGTTTAGCATTATGAGATAGGGTTGTCAATCAGTGAAACCCTGTCCTTGAAAAAATAGCTAGTATATAATAACATAGATATAAAGAACAATTTTCCGGGGTGATATAAAATGAAAATACATGAATCGGCAGAAAATTATTTAGAAATGATTTTAATGCTTAGGGAGCGTATTGGACAGGTGCGTTCTATTGATATAGTAAACGAAATGGGATACACTAAGCCTAGTGTAAGCATTGCTATGAAAAGACTTCGAGAAAATGGATATATCAAAATGGATTCTGATGGATATATTACACTGCTAGATACTGGTCTTGAAATCGCAACAGAGATGTATAATCGACATAAATTCCTCGCACAATTTCTAATGGCTATTGGTGTTAGCGAAGAAATAGCACTTGCAGATGCCTGCAAAATTGAACACGATATAAGTGATGAGAGTTATCAATGCCTGAAAAAACATTTTGATCACTTCAAAGAAATGTAACAACTTATAAAGAGACAGCTTTCTTATATCAATTTTTCTTGATACAAGAAAGCTGTCTCTTTATCCTTTTACCTATTTTATATTTTGTTCTACAATATCTATTATTTCCCAAGAAATTTTATATCTATATTTCTCTTTTCAGTAAATATCCATCTTAGAATTTCTAAAAGATATGGATATAACATTGAAGTTGGATGAAATATTGTACTTATAATGCTAAAATTAAAATCTATTATTTAACTTTTTAGTGTATTTCAACTAGAAGCGGTTATATTTAAAAAATCCTCCCTTTGTATGAATACTAATCAGTTTCCATAGCAATTTTACATTTACTGTAGCTTTTTGTACAGCTTCAGGGTATTCATAGTGAAAGGAGGTTAAGAAGTGTCGATAAAACCACTATGCATAGATGAAAGCATAGATAATATTGTAAATACCTATTCAAATATGGTTTATAGGTTAGCATTTTCACAGACCCGAAATAAAAGCGATGCCGATGATATCTTCCAAGAAGTATTTTTACGATATATAAAGAATAAACCAAATTTTGAAACAGAAGAACATCGAAAAGCATGGCTTATAAGGGTTACTATTAATTGTGCAAAAAAACTGTGGACATCGTCTTGGGCAAAGAAAACTCAACCTTTAGATGATGAAATTGCTTTTGAAACTGAAGAGGATAATAATTTACATTATGAACTTAAAAAATTACCTATTAAGTATAGAACCGTTATTCACTTATTTTATTACGAGGATTTAAGTATAGAAGAAATCAGTCATATATTAAAGCAAAAACCATCTACAGTTAGAACTCAATTAACTCGTGGGAGACGTAAGCTAAAAGAAATATTAAAGGAGGACTATGATGTTTAAAGAAAAGTATCATCATATGAATGAACAAATAAAACCGTCATCTCAGCTTATAAATAATGTTATCTATGAAGGAAATAACAATAAAATGAAATATATATTTCACAAACCAATTGCCATAACTGCTTTGTTGATGATTTGTATATTTACAACAATTCCAGTATTATCAGCTACAGTACCAGCCATTTATGAAATTATATATCAAATTTCACCAAGTACTGCCCAATTTTTTAAACCTATCCAAAAATCCTGCGAGGATAATGGAATAAAAATGCAGGTAGAAGCTGCATATATTCATGATAATGCTGCTGAAATTTACATTACCATGCAAGATCTTATAGGAGAACGTATTGATGAAACAACAGATTTATTTGACAGTTATTCTATTAATCGCCCATTTTCCAGTGCAGCTGGCTGCACTCTTGTTGGGTATGATGCTAAAACAAAAACAGCTACGTTTTTAATTACAATTTCGGAATTTGACAACAAAAAAATAACAGGTAAAAAGCTTACTTTTTCAGTAAGAGAATTTTTAAGTGGCAAACATCACTATGATAATACTCCTATTGATGTGGATTTATCTCTTTTAGATAATAATATCAATACACAACTTGTGAAAATAACAGGCGGTGGTGGTATCAACTATGAAAAATATATGCCAGATTTTAAAACTATGGATTATGATTACAAGGTAAAAGTCCTTTCTAGTATAAATTCCATTGACTTTCCTGTTGATTACATAGAAATTACAGCTATAGGATATGTAGATGGTATGCTCCATGTCCAAACAGCAACAAAAAATAAGGAAACAACAGATAATCATGGTCTCATTTATCTAAAAGATAAAAACGGAAATAATATTCAATGTGATTACAATATCGGATTTAGAGAAAATATAACCAGTGAAAATAGAATAGATTATGATGAATATATATTTGATATTCCTCAATCTGAAATTGGGCAATATTCTTTATATGGTGATTTTGTTATCAGTGGACTGTTTACACAAGGTAATTGGGAAGTGACTTTTCCTATTGAAGAAATTAAAAAATAACTAATTATAAAAAGGCTTCTTTTGAAACTCATTTACTGAAAGTTCTCAATGCTAAAATATTAAAGACGAACTTTCCTATTCGTTATAATAAAGATTACTCCAGATAGTAAAATTAGATTAAAGAAAATATAAAGGTAATTGAGATAAAATTTTGGGGACAAAGCTTTTAGCCAACTACTAATCTAAAAGCCTTGCCCCAATCTTATTTCAGCATAAGCGAAAACACTATCAAAAATTTAATTGTATGAGAAAATCATCCTCTTTTATATAAATTCTACTATTTTATCCAAAGAACTATATACATCATTTTCATTAATTGCTGTAAAAGGTATTTTTATTCCAACTTCTTCTAGATAATTTTTTAATTCTTCCATAAATACGCCGGAACCTTTGACTTCCTTTAAAGTTTCAAGGATGCTTTCTAATTCATCATTATTTGAAATTTCTCCTCTGAATTCTCCAGAACAAGTATGATTAACTCCACAACTTGGACTTCCATCTATACCTACAACTCCTAAAATTTCATATCCCGCATCAATATAACTTTTAGTCTGTTGAACTATTGGTCTAAGCATTTCTCTACATTGTTCTCTATAAAATAAAGTATCAAATTGCTCCTTTACATGCCCCCATCTTTTTATTCCATATACAATCATTTCTGGACATGGAAGTTGAATAATACCAATATCTTTCTCTGCAATAAGATTTACAAATTCCTTAAAAATTCCCCCATACTGACTAAGACCTTCAACCTTGGAATTGGAATTAATGATACAATGACAGATTAATATTATCTTTTTATTCCTTTTCAATTGCCATCCTCCTTAACTATTAGATAATTATAGACCAATACAATGATTTTTCTTTAATTTTAAATATACTTCTTGTCCCAAAGCATAAAGTTCTAAATCATTAAAGAGTACATCCACTTTTAAAGAAACAGAATTGATATCAACTGTATATCTTATAATATTACCTTGAGGGAGTATATCGATAATTTTACCCGAAATAGAATATGAATCTTTGCAAGATTCCAACTCAACATGAGATATTTCAATAGTCTCTGGTCTAATTACAATTTTTGAATAAGTTGAGTACTCTTGATTTATTAATTTTGAGAATTGGCCCTTTTCCAATATATTGTAATTTCCAACAAAACTTGCCGCAAAAATACTTTTTGGATTACTATAGATTTCAAAAGGGGTTCCTGATTGTTCTATAATACCATCTCTCATTATATGAATTGTATCTGACATAGTCATTGCTTCATCTTGATCGTGGGTGACAAATATAGAAGTCATATTAAGTTCCCTGTGTATTTCTTTTATTCTAGCTTGTAAAGATTTACGAAGCTTCGCATCTACTGCACTTAATGGCTCATCTAGTAGTAATACCTTAGGCTTAGTGACAATACATCTTGCTAATGCTACTCTCTGCTGTTCACCACCTGAAAGCTGGTAGGGATATCGATTTTCATAACCTTGAAGATCAACTATTTTTAAGGTATCTTTCACAAGATCATCAATAGTGTCTTTTTTAACCTTCTTCATCCTAAGACCAAATGAAATATTATTATATACATTCATATTAGGGAAAAGGCTATATTGTTGAAATATCATTCCGATATTTCGATCCTTAGGATTCCGAAAGGTAATATCTTCTCCATCTAGAAATACCTTTCCACTGGTTACCCCTTCTAATCCTGCAAGACATCGAAGAAGTGTACTTTTTCCACAGCCTGAAGAACCGAGTAATGTAACAAATTCTCCCTTATGAATTGAAAGATTGGTATTTTTAAGGACATGATTTTCACCATAATATTTCTCTATATTTTCAAAAACAATATATGTCATGTTTATCTCCTTAATTTAATTAAATCATCTATAAACAATAAATTAAAGTTAATCTAACTTCTAATATGCTTTTCTTAGAAATTAGATTAACTGTTATAATATATTTTCAAAGAATTCTATTTCTCTAATGATTTTCTTGCATTATTTACATAAGACATATCAATCACATTTTCATATCCAATAGGGTTTTTAATAATTCCTTGTTCTAAGCAAAAACCTTCGATTGCATTATAGCCTTCCTCGGAAAAGAAACCATCATTAGAAAGTGACCCTCTCAATATGCCAACAATTTCAACCAAATCTCTACCTTCAAACATAGGAGAAACTAATTTTGCAAGTTCTTCATCAGTATGCTCTGATTGCCAAGCCATAGCTTTTATAACAGCATTTACAAATTTTTGAACTGTCTCAGGATTTTTTTCTGCGAACTCCTTAGTAACTGTAACCATTTGTGATTCATAATACTTAGAACCATAAAGTGCCTCATGCTGTATAGGATCTGAGGTATTAATTAAAATATTGGCATTTAGATTTTTAATCTCATTAATATGAATTCCATCAAAAAATGATGCGGCTATATTTCCTTGCTCAAGTGCGGCCAAAGCAGCTCCATACTCCATATTTATCCATTCAACATCATTCTCAGAAAGTCCTGCTTCTTCTAAAGCAGAAAGAACAAATGAATAAGGAGCAGAGCCTGGCATACCAGCAAAAATAGCCTTACCTTTTAATTGTTCAACGCTTGTGATTTCAGAATTTCCAGCAAAAATATATTGCTTATTCTTTACTGTTGAAATAACAATCTTAGACTCTAACCCCTCTTCAAAAGCACGAAGTACCGGCTCAGTAGATAACATACAAAATTGTGAATCTCCTGCATGCATCCCTTGGAAAGCTATTGGACCATCTTTAAAAACAACCCATTCAGTATCTAAACCCTCTTCCTTAAAATAACCTAGCATTTCAGCTGCATATACAGGAATCCAAGACTCCCCTCTCATTTCAGATATTACAACTTTCGTAAGATCAGAATCATTAGAAACATCTTTTGATGTGCATCCGGTAAATACTCCGGCTGCTAAACAAATTATAAGTACGATAATTATTGATTTTTTCATATTCTGCCTCCTTATTTAATTAGATTCTATGTATTTTTTTCATGATGTAGAGATAATCTTGTAACTGCTCTCCAACGCAGTAAATATGCCTCAATCTTATCAAGAATAAAATTAAGAATAATACCTACTACTAATAAAATAAAAATACATGACATAACACGAGCAATTTTAAAATATGATGACGCATAAGCAATCATCCATCCAAACCCTGCTGAAGCCCCCATGAATTCTCCAATGATTGCGCCAATTAAAGAAGCCCCTACACCATTACGAATACCAGATATTATCCAAGGCATACTAGATGGCAGCACAACATGGTATAGTGTTTGTATTGTTCCTGCACCCAGTAAATTGGCGGATTCAATAAGCTTAGGTTCTACATTTTGAATACCTGCATAAGTAGAGAAAAAAACATTAAAAAAGACCATTAATGCTGCAAGAAATATCTTTGATGTTAAACCTAGTCCAAACCATAATATATATACTGGTGCTAGTGTAAGTTGAGGTACACCATGAATAGCTGTAATTATCGGTAAAAAAATTTTACCTAATGATTGTACCTGTCCAAATAATAGACCAACAGAAATTCCTATAATAGTACCATAAAATAATCCAGCAAGTGCCTCACGTAAGGTTATAGATGTATGTTTTACTAAATCTCCGCTTAAAAAAAATTGTTTTAGATCTAAAACAATCTCACTTGGATAACTTGTAAAAAAAGCATTATAAAGCTTAAATCTAGCGGTAATTTCCCAGAAAGATATAAATAGAATAACAATCAATATTCTTGTAATAATTATAAAATTATTTTTTCTCTTCTCCATAATCACCATCCTTTCATATTGGTCCAAAATTGTCGAATATTGTCAACAATATAACGCTGTATACATATAATAATCTATCAATATAAGATATTGAAGTGTTATTAAAAAAATAATAGTAATTTAATTACTATTATTTTTCTTAATAATATATTTAATTTAAAATAACCTTGACATTGTTTTAGCTAAAATCTATACTCCGAACTTCCTCAACAAAAGATATTACCACTTAACTATATCCCCTTTTGTAAAATATTGCTATATGAATGGTTATATTGGCAATATTTTTACCTTCCCGCACATTGTATTCTAACATAAAGCAATAAGTTGTGTTAGTATATACTTTGAAGCAGATTAAAATAGTATAGTTGGGAGGTATTAATTTTGATTAAAGTAATTTTTGACTGTGATAATACTATGGGATTGCCAAACAAGGATGTAGATGATGGTTTAACCTTAATGTACTTAATAGGTAATAAGGCTATAGATTTGCTTGGAGTTACCACTACTTTCGGAAATAGTAATATAGAAGATGTATTTGCAGCTACTGCTAAATTGTTTAAGGATTTAAATATTACAAATATCCCTTTAAAGAAGGGGTCAGCAAAAGCTTCGGATAGAAGGAGTGAAGCGGCTAAATTTCTTGTAGATATAGTAAATAAATATCCTAATGAAGTTACTATATTAGCAACAGGTTCTCTATCTAATCTATATGGTGCCTATCTTCTTGACAATGATTTCTATAAAAAAATTAAGGAAATTGTACTTATGGGAGGACTAACTAAACCCTTGATAATCAATGGTAAAAACTTAAATGAGTTAAATTTCTCTGTTGATAATGAAGCAAGTCACAATGTTCTGCACTCTGGTGCAAAAGTCACTACGATGACGGGTCATATCTGTCTTCAAGCAGAATTTAAAAAAGAAGAGTATGAAAGATTGATGGATAATAAAGATATACCTTCTTATGTATATATCAAGGAAAACTCCTACGCTTGGTTTGAGTATTTTAGAGAATTATTTAATACTGAAGGCTTCTTTAATTGGGATATAGTTTCTGCTATATATATAACAAATCCTGAACTATTTGATGATAATTTTGAATCTATAGTTTCAGATGTAGAAGACTTAAAAACTGGATTTTTAAGAATAGATGAAAGTAATGAAAAAGGAAGTAAAATAAATATCCCTACTATGATAAAGAATGTGAAGTTGTTTAATGAATTGGTTTTTGAAGCTTGGAGTAATGTAGCTGTAGAAAATAATTGATGTAATGAACTATTAAGTGCCACACAACTGGTGCCGATAAAAATTCAAACTCCCAAATAAGCTTATCTGGGAGTTTTTCTAATATATTTATTTTACTAATTCAAATGAATATTCTTTTACACCTTCAATAGAATTTACTACGTTTTCATAGCCAAGATCTTCTAATTGCTTTGCTACTTCAGCACTCTTAGTACCAGTATTGCAATATAAAGCAATAGTCTTGTCTTTTGGTAATTTATCAAGATTTGTCTCTATAGCATTAAATGGGACATTGATAGCTCCTGCAATCATTCCTTCTTCTGCAACTTGTTTCTCTTCTCTAACATCTACTAATACAATATCTTTATTTTCATCAATAAGTTTTTGGAAAGCAGCTCCTCTTATGTCTTCGTAGTGAACTAAATCATATTCAAATTCTTTAACTCCTGCGGCATTAGTTACATCTTTAAATCCATTATTAACTAAAATCTCTGCAACTTGTCCACTTTTCTTTCCTGAATTACAGTAAGTAATAATTGGGAATTCCTTTAAATCTTCAAGCTCACTAATTCTATCTTCAAAACCTTCCACATTGATATTAATAGCATGTGGAATATGACCTTCTTTGTACTCTTCTGGAGAACGTACATCAATAATTAAAACTTTATCTTTTTCTTTTCCTGAATTTTGTTTTACAAGTTTCTCACCTGTCATTGTTTTTATTGTAGCTACATCTGAATTACCATCTGCTTGTTTTCCTTCATTTTTTGTACATGCAACTGTTAATGTCAGCGTTAACATCATTACCATTAATAAAGTAATAAATTTAAATCTTCTATTATTCATTTCTTCCTCCTTATTATATATACATTTTATATATACATTGATTTTCCTCGTTGATTATAACATTATGAATTTTTATTTTCAATTTATATAGCAAATATCTATTCATTAAATAATTGCATAGATTTATTTAATAATCTCATATTTATCGTTATAATATATCAATTACTTAAGGTTGCTTTTATCATATTTTTAAGAGTAAAATCTATACTCCAAACTTCCTTAATAACCCCTCCATAAAATCTATATCCAAGTACTCCTTTATCTTCTCAAATGTATCCATATTCTTTATTTCTTTCTTAGGATCATGGTATTCTACATAGGCATGAGCACACCAACCTAAAGCTCTTAAATATAAATAGGGAGTATAGAGATTAACTCTATCTCTTATATTTTTATCCCTTCCATTTAATCCATTAATATAGTTCTTAAAGAATTCTTCTTTTTCATCAGAGCTCAATATATAGCTTGTCTTCCACAATGTAGTAGTAGGTGCGAGAAATTGAGTTAAATCCTGAGCAGGATCACTAATCACTGGTTTTTCCCAATCAATCAAATAAGATTTCTCTCCTATGATAAAATTATGAGAGTTGACTTCCGTATTATTTATTACATACCAAGGATTATCTATAAAGTATTTCTCTTTGTCTTTATTAACATTTGCCCAATCTAAGAATTTATCAAAAAAGGATTTAACTCTTTTATCCACTATAGGACTGTCCCAGATATTAGAAAGAAGTCTTTCCCCTTCACCTATCCTAGCACTAAATATATTTTTTTCTGTTATAAAATGATTATCCTTAGCTATTTCTAAGGAGTGAATTCTCGAAAATATCCTTGCTGCCTTCATTAAATCCTTTCCATAATCAAGAGGTGCTCCTTCTAAGAATTCCATAATGAGTATCCCATAATCAAAATACATTAAAGAACCATCTACAAAGAATACCTTAGGAGTTACTGAGGATTTCTCTAAATATTTTAGAGAATTGAACTCATATCCTATTTGATTTTCTAATTGCAGCTGGCTTCCAGTATTTACTCTAAATACATATTTATTAGGAAAAGAGCTTAAGGTAAAGTTAATGTTATATTCACCCTGAGCTAAGAATTCAATTTCAAAATCTTCCTTTAAATCAAGTTCCCTTAAAGTAGTTTTTCTATTAATATTAATATATCCTTTTATTTGTTCTATCAACTTGTCCTTGACCAGTGTTCTCCCTCCATTCTTTTATAAATTTCACTGTTTTTAAAGCTATCTTGTCCCTATGACCTTCATATTTATCCATAAATGCAAATAAATCTTCCTTAGTGTCAATATCCATATATTTAGCAGCAAGACCTACCGTTAATCTTTGATTATTTGCCATATCTATGGTGGATTCCAGTACTGACTTTCCACCCCATTTTTTAGATATATGAAATATCCCCTCATTTGGTTTTTTCATCCCTATTAGGTAATATCCTCCATCATAGGATGGTCCCAGTACTATATCTTTTTCCTCTAATATTTTAAAGGAATGGAGTATATCTTCATTTTTAATATGTGGTATATCTGAACCTATTAATATTACCTTTTCATAGTCTAAAGATAATATATCATTTATTGCATTATACATTTTATTGCCTAAATCTTCTCCTATTTGGGGTAAAGTCTTAACAAACTCAGGTATTATATTTTCTATAGTATCTAATGAATTTTCAGGAGTATAGGTAAGATATATATCTATTTCTTTCAGCTTCTTGAAAGTATTGAATAAATCCTTCAAAAAAGCCATATGAAGCTCCGCACATTCATCTCCAGACATAATATCCATCAATCTTGTTTTCGTTTGTCCTGCCATTGGTATTCTTGTCATAAGTATTAGTGCATTCATTATCTCACCTGCCTGTATATTTTAGCCAATTTATCTGCTGGAGTGCCTAGCATATATAATATTTTTATTTTATGCATCAATAGGAGAGTTTTAAGTTGTCCTCCTTCTTTAAATCTTCTAGCAGAAGTTCCTATTTTTTTATCTAATACCTTCATCTTACCAAGTTTATGAATTCTGCGGGAAAATTCCCAATCCTCCATTAGTTCCATTTCCTTATATCCCATTAATTCTTCAAATATATCTTTTCTCATAAATATACCTTGATCCCCAAATATCAGTTTCAAATATTTAGCTCTTCTATTTGAAGAGTTTGATACATATCTCATAAAAGGAGTATCTAAGTCATAAAAATATAGCTTGAAGCATCCTCCAATATAACCATCTTCTATTATCTGTTCCATTTCTAATATACTATTTTTCTCTAATTTCGAATCGGAATGAACAAACCACAATATATTACCCTTTGCAATTTTTGCACCTGCGTTCATCTGTCTTGCTCTACCCCTGGTGCTGTTGATAACTATAGCATATTTTTTTGCAATATCCACAGTTTTATCACAACTACCCCCATCCACTACTATTATTTCTTTATTTCCCTCTATTTTAATTAAATTCTCCAAGTTTTCCTTTATAGTTTTTTCTTCATTCAACGCAGGTACTATTATGGACACCATAGTTTCACTTCTCCTTAAATATCTTTATACCTTCAATATCTATATCTATTGACACCTTATCTCCTACTTTATATATTTTAGAGTTTTGAGATATTATCTTTAGTTCCTTTCCTTTTATTAATACAGTATAATAAACTCTCTCCCCAGCATATTTACTAGATGCTACTATTCCTGTTAAGTCAGTGGTTTCTTCGGGATATATTTTTATATTCTCTGGTTTAATCATGGCCTTTGCTTTTTTTATATCCTCCATTTCTACAGGAAGGTTGCAAATATCGGATATAAACATATTATTTTCCACTAAACCATCTATATAGTTTTTTTCACCAAAGAAATCTGCTACTTCTATTGAAATAGGTCTTTCATATAGTTCTTCTGGAGTTCCAAATTGTTTAATTTCTCCATTGAGCATAATAGCTATTTTATCAGAGGACATCAAAGCTTCTTCCTTATCATGGGTAACCAAAATCGTTGTGATATTTAGCTTCCTTTGTATTTCTAGAGTAAATTCTCTCATATCTTTCCTTAATTTTGTATCTAAGTTAGAAAAAGGTTCATCAAGTAAGAGTACTTTTGGCTCTATGGCTAAAGCCCTGGCTAATGCTACTCTCTGTTGTTGCCCTCCCGAAAGCTTATTCGGATATTTTTTATTATATCCCTTTAGTTGGACTAATTCCAGCATCCTCTCTACTCGAAGGCTTATCTCTTTCTTTGGTATCCTCGCCATTTTAAGACCAAAACCAATATTTTCTTCTATATTCAAATGAGGAAATAATAAATAATCCTGAAAAACTATTACAGTACCCCTCTTTTCCACAGAAACATTTGCTATATCCTTATCTCCTAAAAATATTTCCCCATTATCAGCTTTAATCAGCCCTGCTATTATCTTTAAGGTAGTAGTTTTGCCACAACCAGAAGGTCCCAATAAGGAGACTACATTTCCCTCTGGCGCTTCGAAATTAATATTATTCAAGACCTTAATTTTATTAAAGGATTTCTCTATATTTTTCAAGGTAATTTTAGACATAATTATACTCCTTCAACTTATCTTTATAGAACTTATTTGTAATCCTTTCTACGATAATTAAAAATATCAAAGTAGTAAATATAAAGACTACGCTATAAACAGATGCCATCATTCTATCACCACTCTGAATATAGGGAAACATTAGCATTGAGAAGGTTATTATTCTTCCTCCTCCTATTAGAAATGTAAGGAAATATTGACTAAAGGATACTATAAAAGCCATACTTCCAGCAGAGATTATTCCAGGAAGTATCATAGGAAATGTTACATAATAAAAGGTCTGAAATCCATTAGCCCCTAAAACCCTAGCTTGCTCTTCCATTTCTTCACCTATTATTTCAAAAACACTTTTAAGGATTCTAATACTATATGGGATACAAGGTATAAGTTGTATCAATACTACTCCTAAAAAGGTATTAGCAAGCCCCATTTTAATAAACTGAAGATGTATACCCATGGCTACTGTAACAGTAGGCACTATAACTGGTGCAAATATTAGCATTTCTATTAATTTTTTCCCCTTGAATTTGTAAAGAGCCAGTGCCTTAGCTGCTGGTATAGTTATACCTAGAGTAATCATTGTCACTGCAAAGGATAAAAACATACTAAATAATAGAGTAGATAAGCTCTTTGACGATGGATTTAAAAAATAAGACCATCCTCTTAACCCCCAATTTTCTGGCAATAAATGAGGCCACGGCCAATTCTTTGCAAAGCTCCATAGAAATATAATTGCTAAGGGTAATAATAAAAAGCTTAAAAATATTCCTATTATTATTTTATATCTTAATTTAGTTTTATCTTTCATATTATCACCTGCCGTATTTATAGGCTTTTTCAAAGGCCTTATAATAAAGCCATGTAAGAATCAAAGCTATTAAAGTAATTAATATATTATATACCATGGCATATGGTCTATTTGCAAGTACTGGGTTGTTATATTCTATAAATGCCTGTACCGACAAAGCCTTAGGCTGTGTTGGTCCCAATAATAAAGGTACTTCATATGCTCCAAAGGAAAATGCAAAGATAATAATAAAGGAGGAAAAGACAGAAGGCATAATAAGAGGGAGAAGTATATAAAAAAATATCTGCCTCTTATTAGCTCCTAGATTACCTGCTACATCTGATAGTTTACTGCTGACCTTACTAAGTATGGTATAGGTTGTAAGAGCAACAAAGGGTATTTCCTTCCATAGATATGCTATTATTACACCAATTCCGTTTCTCTCGTAGAGAATAGACGGAAACTGGCTTTGATCAGTAATCAAGCCAGCTTCATATAAAATTCTCGGAAGAATTCCTGATTGAGATAAAATATTATATACTAATAAAACAGAAACTATATGGGGTACTATAATAGGTATTCTATATAGAGATTCTACCATCTCTTTTTTTCCTTTTACTTGAAGAATTGCATAAGATAAAAGTACTCCACAAACTACTGCCATAATAGATGAGGTAAAAGAAGTATAAAGGCTGAATCTAAGGGATGATATAAATCCCTTACTAGTTAATACCTCTTTATAGTATTTTAATGTAAATTCTGTTAAACCTACTGCCTTAAAATATCCTAAGCTTTGTATAAGCCCCATTATTATTCCTGAAACAAAAATGGTAATCAAAACAAATAGTATTGGAAATAGCAATAGATAGGGTTTTAATTTCTCCCTCAAATTACTCACCTTCACCTGGTATCATTTCCATCCATATTTTTTCAATTATTGGAACTAGATCTGCCTGCATCTCTGGAATTCTATGTTCTAGCAATACATCCTGAGGTAAAGTTGCCATACCTAAAGGAATAGATGCAAATCTATCTTTTTCCCCTTGACTTAATTTATCGTTATCTAGTACTGGTAAATCTCCCCATGTCTCCAGCTCATATTTCGTGGCTTGAGATTCTACATTTAATATATAGTTAATAAGAGCCATAGCTCCTGCCTTATTCGGAGCATTAAATGGTATAGCTAGAAAATGGGTATTACCTATGGTTCCTTTGTCAAATATAAAGGTTCTAGTAGATTCTTTATATTCTCCCGTTGCAATTTTTCCTGATGCTGAGTTTGGATTGTAAGTCATAGTCATCCACACTTCTCCATCTGCATACATATTATCAAGAAGAGGTGCATCCCCTGGATAAGTCTTTCCTTCATTCCATAGATAAGGCTTTAGTTCCTTTAAATATTCAATAGCCGGTTCTATAGCCTTCCTTACAGTTTCTTCATCAGCATCCATGTCCATAAATTGTTCATACCCTACTATATCACATATTATATTTCTAACAAAAGCAGATCCTGTAAAATCTGGTAATGCTGGGTAAGTAAACTTACCTGGATTTTTCTTTGCCCACTCTAATAGCTCCTTGTGGTCAACAGGAGTCTTGTCTACTTTTTCACTATCATATACCATTACCATCTGAGCTTTTCCATAGGGCGCTTCATAACCTTCAACAGGATAACCAAAATCATATTTTACATCTGGTGAATCCTTATCTACGTATTTATTGAAATTCGGTAATTTATCAGTAAAAGGTCCAAATAATAAATTGTTTTCCTTAGCAGTAAAGAAATTTTCTCCATTAATCCATACTACATCTATATTTCCTTTTTCTACATTAAGCTGCTTCTCATTTAGAAGACTGTTTAATATTTCATCTATATTCATTCCAACTCTTTTTACGGTAATATCATAGTCTTTTTTTACATTCTCTGATAAATAACCATCTATCCATGAGTTAGTTTGCTGACTGCCACCCCATCCATAGAAGGTAACAGTCGTCCCTTTTGCAGCTTCTAATAATTCTTCAAAATCTTGATCTAATATATTCCCATTATTCACTGTCTTCGTACTGCATCCAGCTAAATTAAATATTAATACTACTGATAATATAAGTAACCATAACTTTTTATTCATTGATCTTGTCTCCTTTTCCTTGAAATACTTTTTTCATTATAAAAGAAATTAAAAACAACCCTATTAATAAGCCTATAGAAATATAAAAATCCTTTGAGCCAAATACTGTTGTCTTATCTCCAAGGTTTGTATATACTATGATGCCCGGCATTGAACCTATGGTTGTGGCCAATGCAAAATCCCTAAACCTTACATCTGACAATCCTGCACTATAGCTTACTATTTTAAAGGGGAATAAGGGGATTAATCTTAACATTAAAATCAAGAAAAATCCACTATTCTTTTTATCAAATAAAACTAATTCCTTTTTTATAAACTTCTTCACCACTTGTTGCCCCAGCTTTCTAGAAATATAGAATGCTATGGCGGCTCCAATTAATGAGCCTATTGTAGTAAGTACTGTCCCCCAAAAAAGACCAAATATCATACCACCTGCTATTACCAAAACAGAATCTGGAAATAGTAGCAAAGGCAGGGAAGATAGTAATGCTACATAAATAACCGGTGCCATAATACCTTTTCCTTGAATAAACTCTTTAATCTCATTTGGTCCATAGCCTTTAAGAATATTAAATTTATTGAGCAATAAAGCTAAAGCTATTATTAAAATAATTATTGCTATTGCTTTTAATACTGAGCTTCTATCCTTCATATTTTCACTTCCCTATATTCTTTCCTTTGTACCTATTAGTCCATTTTGTTATTACCCCTTGATTTTTCTGCTCCATATTTTGAAAGCCTTCAGTGAATAATAAATCAAGTATATGGTAAGATTTCTTACCACCTCTTCTCATAGACTCTACACATTCCTGACAATAGGTGATAATATATTCTGTTTTTGCTTCTTGGGCTCTTCTTATGGTATGAGCCTCAGATACATGATTTTGAGTAACTGACACCATACCGCCTGAACCACAGCAAAGTGTTTTTCCCTTGTTATACTCCATTTCATCTATTTTAAAGCCCAGTTCATCCACTATTTGTCTTATGGAGCTGTGAATTATATCTATATCTCTGGTAGGGCATGGGTCATGAATCGTAAACTCTACATTTATGGATTTCCCAATACCTATTTTTTCTTCTGGTATTCCCACATTAGCTAGTACTTCCCACAAAGATATTACTTCTATATCCTTACTATTATTTCCTATGGTCATAAAGCAGTTTTGACATCCTGTTATTATTCTTTTAATATTCTTATCTCTAAATTCTTTTTCAAGAATAGAATAATACTCCTTAAATTTCTCATCTTTTCCCATAAATGCTGTAGGCTTTCCACAGCATTTAGTATATATTCCTATGCCCCCTATTTTAGTTCTTAGATATCTATATGTATCCTCTACTATCTTCGGACTATAAGAAAGAAGCCCACATCCTGGAAAAAATATGGTATCTGATTGTAGGTTTTGAATATTAGATGTAAATAGATTAGAGAAACTAAGTTTTTGATGTAAATCTACTCCATTTGTGTTAAGATTCCTAGCTAGTTTACCATTGCTTTGATTAACTACATCTCTCCTAAGTTCTAAGAATAAATTCTTTAAATCTACTCCCTTAGGGCATACCTTTGTACAATATCCACATAGCATACATGAGTAGGGTAAGATATAGTCAAATTCTCCATTACATTTAAGTTCCTTTAGTAATTCCTTCGGAGAATCACAGAATTTATCTAACATAGGGCAACCATTCATACATAGCTTACAGCCTATGCATTTTTCTTCCTCTTCGTTTATTATTTTTATAATTTTATCTGATATTTTCATTTATTACATCCTTTTTATTAAAGCAATGAAAGGATTGCTCCTCTCGAAGCAACCCTAACACACTCTCTAATTAATAGTTTTTTTGTTCTTCTCATTCCATATCTTTTTTATTAAAAATCCTAATGCACTAACTGCAAATAATATGAGAAGTCCCGTGACAAAGGTCTTTGCTCCACCCGTTAGCTTTTCACCTGCATAGGAGTATACTATCGTTGCTGGAAGTTGTCCAAGTCCTGTAGCCCAAAAGAAAGACCAAAAGCTCATGGAAGTCAACCCCGCAGCATAGCTAACTATATCAAAAGATATAAATGGTAAGAGTCTAGCTATTAATATTGCATAATTACCATATCTATCAAAAAAACCATCTATTTCTTCCAAAGCAAATTTAGATGTTAACCTTTCGGCAGTATTTCTTCCATATATTCTTGAAATATAGAAACATAGGGCTGCTCCTGCCATAGCAGATGTCCAAGAAAGAATTGCTCCCTTCACCCATCCAAATAATCCTGCGTTGGCAAAGGTAATTAAAAAGGCTGGTAATGGTGCAGCTACTGACTGGAATACCATAAGCAAGAATGATATTATAGGTGCCCATATACCGAAGGACAATATATACCCTTTTACTGCATCTACATCTAGCATACTAAATATAAATATAATTTGTTTTATAGCATTTCTAACTGGACTAACAAAGAAGTATATCAAAATTAATCCCAATACAACACCTAATTTAATCCATGTGGATTTTTTTATATTTTTCAAAGTATCAACAACCTTCCTGCAAATATATCTCTATTCTCCTAGAAATAGATTAGAGTCTATATATTTATCTGTATTATTTTTCTACTTCTAAATCAGCATTTCCAGACCAACTATAGAAGCTAGCATCATAGTTCCTTACGTTATCATATCCCATCATAGTTAATACTATTTGCATATGAGCAGAGCGAATACCTGCTGTACAATATGTTACTATTTCATCATCTTTGTTAATTCCATTAGAATCAAGTATATCTTTTATTTCTTTTGCTGTTTTTAAAGTACCATTTTTGTTCAAGAATTGGCTAAAAGTTATATTAATAGCTCCCGGCAAATGACCTCCTCTTGGTTCACCAAAATTTGTAGCTCCGTTATATTCATCTTTTCCCCTCACATCAATTATTACAAGATTATCCAAGTTGTCTGCCAATTCTTCAGTATCTATATTTGTCTTATTATCTAAGAATTCTATCACAACAGTTGCAGGAGTCGGTACTACATCATCTTTAGATACTTCATAGTCTTTTGACGTCCAGTATTCAAATCCGCCATCTAATATCTTTGTATTCTCAAATCCTGCTCTTCTCAGCATCCATACTATTCTTCCATCTTCTCCCCATCCATCTGGAGAAGTTGTATATACAACGATTTCTTTATCTTTCGTTATTCCGTATGCTGACAGTTTTTCAGATAAAGCTTTCGCTTCAAGAACCGTACCCCAATTAGGCTCTTTACCAGGTGCACCTTCCATATTTGAAAACTCTTGCCACATAATAGCTATAGCTCCTGGTATATGACCTTTTTTATGAGCATCTGCTCCTCTAGCATCTAATATTAGTAGATTTTCTTTTGCCATATTTTCCTTTAGCCAGTCAGCACTTACCATATAGCTGGTATCTACAAACTCTATAGTATCCTCTTCTAATTCATTTACTGATTCCTTTCCTTCTCCAACTGGAGGTTGCTGATGATTTCCTTCATCTACTACATCTTTTTTATTTGAACATCCACCAACTATTAATCCTAAGGCTAGAATAACTATTAGTATAAATTTAAATCTTTTCACCTAACCCACTCCTTTATATGACATTACTTTCACTTCTTAACACCGATTAAATTTTAACATATGAAATAATTTAAATAAAATCAAGATTATCTATAGTTTTTGTTTATATATAGATATTTTTTATATGTTCTGCAACTATTAAGTAGCTTATTTAAATAATTTTTCTAACACATTGACATTTATCTATATATAGTAATATAATTAACATATAGATATTCATCTATGTGTTATTGAATTCTATAAAATATTCTACTATAGAGAAGGGAAGTGAAGACATGAATATATCTTATACAGATTATGCGTTGCTTTTAAAGGCATTAGGAGATGAAACAAGGATTAAAATCTTTCATATGCTTTCCAGCGGAGAGCTTTGTGCATGTAAATTATTGGAAGAATTCCATATTACACAACCTACACTTTCTTATCATATGAAAACATTATGCGATTCTGGGCTTGTTAATGGAAGAAAGGATGGCATATGGATGAAATACTCCATCAATAAGGATTCCTTAGAACTATTAAAAGACTTGTTTAATGATATAGATAATCATTATGAAGAGATCTAATCAATTGTCTAATAATATTTAAAGAAGGTGAAATATATGGTTATTTTAAAATGGCTAAATACACAATTACTTAAAATGGAATGGCTTTTCAATCTAATTAAACTTCTTGTAGAAAATATTTTTGGCTTAGATATTCATAGTAGACTAGGTGGAAGCATCCACTTCTTCATCTATGATGTAATTAAGATATTTATCTTACTTTCAATATTGATATTTGGAATTTCCTATATTCAATCTTTTTTTCCACCAGAAAGAACTAGGAAGATACTAGGTAGATTCCATGGAATTACAGCAAATATCTTAGCTGCTTTACTTGGTACTGTTACACCATTTTGTTCCTGCTCTTCTATACCGTTATTCATTGGATTTACTAGTGCAGGCCTACCCATTGGTACTACATTTTCATTTTTAATTTCATCACCTTTAGTAGATTTAGCATCTATTATTCTATTGGCTAGTATATTCAATTGGAAAATAGCTATAGCATATGTTATAGTCGGTATAATCCTCGCTGTAGTTGGCGGAACAGTTATAAGTAAATTCAGATTAGAAAAATATGTGGAATCTTTTGTTTTTAACAATCCTGTACTTGATATAGCGGATCAGAAATTAGCAGTTATAGATAGAATAAACTTTGCTAAGGAGCAGGTATTAGATATTATAAAGAAAGTATGGATGTATATCTTTATAGGTGTTGGAATTGGAGCTGCCATCCATAACTATATTCCAGAATCTTTTATATCAGCAATACTAGGTCAAGATAAATGGTACTCTGTATTAATAGCTACCTTTGTAGGCATACCCATGTATGCAGATATATTTGGTACATTACCCATTGCAGAGGCATTAGTATTAAAAGGAGTAGGATTAGGAACAGCTCTATCTTTTATGATGGGTGTAACAGCACTTTCCCTTCCTTCAATGATTATGCTTTCTAAGGTTGTTAAGAGAAAGCTTCTAGGTATATTTATTGGTGTAGTTACTCTAGGAATACTTATTATAGGATATGCCTTTAATATATTTGGATATTTATTTATATGAATAAAATCCAGTCAAGATTAATTCTCTTGACTGGATTTTATTTTTACTAACATTTTCAAATCTATAAATATATACCATGTATAGATAATCATCTATCAATAAATATTGTAATTATATTTACATGTGCTATTGACAACGCTTTCCCAAGTGCATATAATTTATTATATAGACATATATCTATGTAGGGAGTGATTAAATGAAAGTTAATTATGAAGAAAACTCAAAAATTATTAAAGCATTATCAGATCCAAAGAGACTTCAAATACTTGATATATTATCTTGTGGTGAGATGTGCGCCTGTGATATATTAGAGCATTTTGACTTTTCTCAGCCTACCCTTTCTCACCACATGAAGGTTTTAATGGAGTCTAATCTAGTAAATATTAGAAAAGATGGGCTTTGGAATCACTATTCTTTAAATTTAATGGAATGTAATAAAATTATTCTATTTTTAATGAATATTATAACTGATACTGAAGATTGCATCTGTAAAGGTATATCAAAATGTGGCTGTAAATAAATAATAGGAGGGAACTAAGTATGAAAAAAATGATAATCTTTGACCCAGCTATGTGCTGTGCAACAGGAGTATGTGGACCATCTGTTGATAAGGAGCTTTTAAGAGTTGCAACTGTTATTAATAGGTTAGAAAAAAAAGGAGTATTAGTTGAAAGACATAATTTAACCAACAATCCTCAAATATTTGTGGATAATAAAATAGTAAATAAGATGTTAAATGATGAAGGTGTAGATGTTCTTCCTATTACAATAGTTGATGGAGAAGTCGTAAAAATAAAGGAATATCCAACTAATGAGGAATTTATAAAGATGCTGGAGATACCAAAGGAATATATCATGTCTGAATTAGAAGCTAGAAAATCTAAAAAGCAAAACAATGGCTGTTGTGGAGGAAAAGGATGTTGTTAAAATAGAAAAGAGGTGTATTATGTTTAAAGATTTTAATTTAAAAGATATAAACCTAACAAAATACTTATTTTTTACCGGAAAAGGTGGCGTTGGAAAAACCTCAACTGCTTGTGCTATTGCAGTTGCTTTAGCTGATGAGGGTAAAAGAATTATGCTTATCAGTACTGACCCTGCTTCAAACCTTCAAGATGTATTTGAAACAGAGTTAAATAATAAAGGTGTGCCTATAGATGAAATCCCTAATCTAGTAGTAGCCAATTTTGACCCAGAAGATGCTGCTGCTGAATATAAGGAATCTGTATTATCACCATATAGAGGTAAGCTACCAGAAGTTGTACTAAAAAATATGGAAGAGCAGCTTTCAGGTTCATGTACAGTTGAAATAGCAGCTTTCAATGAATTCTCTGGTTTTATAACTGATGAAAAAACAGCCGAAGAATATGATCATATTATATTTGATACTGCACCAACAGGTCATACACTAAGGATGCTTCAACTTCCATCAGCATGGACTAATTTCATTAGCGAAAGCACTCATGCGCATCATGTTTAGGCCAATTATCAGGACTTGAAGCTAAAAAGGAAGTCTATAAAAATGCAGTAGAGAATCTAGCGGACAAAGAAAAAACTACACTTATACTAATCTCCCGACCTGAAGTATCGACTTTAAAAGAAGCTGATAGAGCTTCTAATGAGCTAAAAGACATCGGAATAAGTAATCAGCTTCTAATAGTTAATGGAGCCCTTAGAGATCATGATGATTATCTTTCTAATGCTATTTTTGACAAACAACAAAATGCATTAAAAGAAATACCAGAAGGACTTAAAAATATTGAAACCTATAAAATTCCTTTAAGACCTTATAATATGACGGGTTTGGAAAACCTAAGAGCATTTTTTAAAAGTGATAATATTAAATATAATGATGATAAATTAACTGTTGATAATATCCCTTCACTTAATATTATAATAGAAGATTTATATAGAAGAGATAAAAAGGTTATCTTTACTATGGGTAAAGGTGGAGTCGGTAAAACTACAATAGCTGCTACTATTGCTGTTGAATTAGCTAAAAAAGGAAAGAAGGTTCATTTAACAACAACCGATCCTGCAGCACATTTAAACTTTGTTATAGATGAAAGTTACGGAATTACAATAAGTAATATAGATGAAAAGAAAGAACTAGAAAAATATCAAGAAGAAGTACTAAATAAAGCTAAGGAAACCATGACTGATGATGATATTGCTTATATTGAAGAAGATTTAAGATCTCCTTGTACTCAAGAAATTGCAGTATTTAGAGCCTTTGCTGAAATAGTAGAACGTTCACAAAATGAAGTAGTAGTCATCGATACAGCTCCAACAGGTCATACTCTGTTATTATTAGAATCCACACAAAGCTATAATAGAGAAATTGCACGAACACAAGGAGATATACCTGAGTCAGTTAAGAAGTTATTGCCTAAGTTAAGAGATAGTAGTCAAACCGAAGTTATAATAGTTACACTTGCTGAAACCACTCCTGTTCATGAAGCTATGGGATTACAGGAGGACTTAAATAGGGCTGGTATCTATAGTAAATGGTGGATTATTAACTCAAGCTTCTATGCAACTAATACAACTAATGAAATCTTAAAAGTAAAGGCAAGTAATGAGATACAATGGATTAATAAAGTAAATGAGATATCTGACGGAGATTTTGCAGTGATTAAGTGGATCCCAGAAGAAGTAAAGGGTCAAAATCTAAGTAAGCTCTTAAAATAGAGCTTACTTAGATTCAAATTAGTAATTTCATATGAAAGGGGAATATAGATATGGCAAAAGAAAATCTACAATCAGGAATTAGTTTCTTTGAAAAATACCTTACATTATGGGTTGCTATATGTATGGTGGTAGGAGTACTTATCGGAGTCTATCTCCCAAATATACCTGAATTTTTAAGTAAGTTTGAATATGCAAGTGTTTCTATACCAGTAGCTATTCTTATATGGTTAATGATTTATCCAATGATGTTAAAGGTTGATTTTCATAGTATAAAAAGAGTTGGTGAAAATCCAAAAGGACTTATAATTACATGGGTTACAAACTGGTTGATTAAACCATTTACAATGTACGCGATAGCAGTATTTTTCTTTAATGTAGTATTTAAAAGCGTTATATCCCCCGACTTAGCAAAGGATTATCTTGCAGGGGCAGTACTTTTAGGAGCAGCACCTTGTACTGCTATGGTATTTGTTTGGAGTCATTTAACTAAAGGTGACCCAGCGTATACTCTTGTTCAAGTGGCCACAAATGACCTTATAATATTAGTTGGATTCGTTCCTATAGTTGCTTTCTTATTAGGTATGAGTGATATATCAATTCCGTGGGCCACATTATTTTTATCAGTTGTATTATTTGTAGTTATACCACTATCTGCTGGTTGGATTTCAAGGGTAGTTATCACTAAAAATAAAGGATTAGAATACTTTGAAAAAACCTTTATTCCAAAGTTTAGTAATGTTACAATAATAGGACTTTTATTAACTTTAATAATTATATTCTCTTTCCAAGGTCAAATAATCGTTGATAATCCTATGAATATAGTATTGATAGCAGTACCTCTAATAATACAGACATTTCTTATATTCTTTGTTGCTTATTTATGGGCGAAAGCATGGAAATTACCTCATGATGTGGCTGCACCAGCAGGTATGATTGGAGCATCAAATTTCTTTGAACTAGCAGTAGCAGTAGCTATTTCTTTATTTGGATTGAAATCTGGAGCAGCAATAGCAACTGTAGTAGGTGTACTTGTTGAAGTTCCAGTAATGCTTACTCTTGTAAGGATAGCAAACAATACAAGGGGATGGTTTAATAAAGCTAAATAATCTTTATTTGGAGGAATACTAAATGAAAAAGAAGGTTGCTTTTATATGCGTTCACAATTCATGCCGTTCTCAAATGGCAGAAGGCTGGGCGAAAAAATTAGGTAGTGATATATTGGAAGTATATTCAGCAGGAACTGAAAATTATCCAAAAGTAAAGCCTTTGGCAGTACAAGTAATGGAAGAAGCAGGTATAGATATGAGTGGTCACTATCCTAAGTTATTATCTAATATACCCGAGGAAGTAGATATTCTTATAACTATGGGATGTAATGTAGTGTGTCCCTTTGTTCCAAATAGTCATATCGAGGATTGGGGGCTAACAGACCCATCTGGTGGACTCATTGAAGACTATCGGGAAACTAGAGATATAATAAAGGAAAAAGTGGAAGATTTGATTAAAAGAGTTAGAAACAATGAAATTTAGTAAGCATACATTTATAATATTAAAAGGCTTTGAACAATTGAAAGTGTTCAAAGCCTTTTTTCTGAAAGTATAGATAAATATGGCATTCTATCAAGCTATAGCTAAATTAGAAATGCTTATTACATCACAAGAGATTATTTTAATATTTCTTGAGATGTCATACATTATACTAAAATTGCTTACCTGTATGATGTTTGTGTTTTGCTATGAATAATATGATAACATAAAACTGACGACATAATCACAGCCTCCAAAATTCAGAGAGTATATTTAATCATTTTTCTTTATAATCTAGATGCCATATCCATAAAAATCATAAGTATCATTATCACTTTATTTACTCAACATTTTTACCGAGGATAACCAAATATTTTATTATTGTACCGAAATTTTTCACCTTCGAAATACATGCCAATCTAACAATAAACGTTAGTAATTATCTGATACTGTCTCTTACTCATAAATCACCTAGCACAACGAAACGTATTGCCTCAAGTAAAATGATCAATCTGAAATTTAATTATGGAAAGTAAAATACAAATTGCTATTATGATATGATTATCTGCAAATAAATAACCTTATAAAAGGGCATTGGAGGTCAAGCCAATTGATTATAGGTATGTTATTCTATTTATAAGGAGGTGCTTAGATATGCACGCATGGGAACAAATACAAATAACCATAGACTATATTGAGGAACATCTTTCAGAGGAAATTAAAATTGCTGCTCTTGCAAAACTTGCTTCACTGTCTCAATTTTATTATCAAAGGCTGTTCAGTCGATTAGTCAAAAAGCCAGTGAATGAATATATTAAGCTACGCCGTCTTGCAAAAGCATCTGAAGGTTTGCAAGATAACAATGAGCGAATTCTGGATATCGCTTTAGATTTTGGCTTTTCATCTCACGAAACTTTCACACGAGCCTTTAAAGATGCCTTTGGAATGACTCCGGAGGAATACCGTACCAATCCAGTTCGTCTAAATCATTTTGTAAAACCCCAGCTGTTACTGAATTATACCCTTGTGGACGAGAATGTTCCTTTGGTTTCTGATGGAATTGTTCTTGAAATTACACGAAGAAATATTTCATCTCCCCAATATTTTATTGGACTTATATTAGAAGAACCAATTGATCAGATGCCCGGTAGCGGTAACACTGGTGTAGATGCACTTGGAAAGCTATGGAATATTTTTCACGAAAGTAAACCGACTATTGAAGGGTTAAAAGAGGGTGGTGACGAACTTGGTGTTACTTATATGGGAACCAAGGATGGCTATTACCGTTATTTTGCTGGAGCTGAGGCTTCTTCTAATGAAGAGATTCTAGGTTTTTCCTCATGGGAATTGCCTAAAGGAGAATATATAGTCTGTTCTTTTGAGGCGGAAGACTTTGAACATCTTGTAATGGATGCAATATACAAGGCTCATAAATATATGTTTGAAACATGGCTCCCAAATCATAAGCTTATTTCTAAACCTTTTGCAATTGAACGCTATACAAACCATAGTCCAGATACAACTAGTATGGAGGTATGGGTAATGCCTATACCCGAAGAATAACTCTTGTAGAAAAGGAGAGAAAAGTATGAAGTGGAGTGCATTATATGGTCCAAATAATCAGCTTCATTAGATGAAATCAATAGATATGTGAATACTCAGCTTTGGCAAAGGTTGAATTTGTTTTTACAAAGTATTTATCATATTAATCCAAAACTATATTACAGCCAGTGCTCCATGCAGCCCGGTTGGAATGTGAAATACCGAAAATATGGAAAATCCTTATGTACACTTTATCCCATGTCAGGATTCTATATTGCTCTTATAGTAATCAGCAATAAAGAGAGTCTTGAAACCCAATTAATGCTCCCATCCTATGCCAAATACACACAAAACCTATATCAGAACACTACTTCTTCTCATGGAAGCCGCTGGTTAATGATTAAAGTTACAGAACCTAAGGTTCTGGATGATGTAATCAGTTTAATTCAAATACGGGTAAAATCAACATGACACAGAGGGACGGTTCTTCTGTGTCATGTTCTTCTTATTATACTAAAACTAATTCCTGTCAGTCTCTCGATTTGCCTTATTGATAATCCTCTATCCTTTAATTTTTTAATGACTTTATCTCTTTTTTCTTTTTCGAGTTTTTGAATTCCAATTGTATCCTCTACTCCAAATAATTCCATTATAATTTTTCTTGCTTCATTATCATCTATTCTTAGTGACTTCTCATATTCAAGGCATTTATCATTATTTTCTTCATAGTTGAATTTTTCAAACGCTGCTATTGCACTTTTTTCATCCTGTCCGAAGAATCCTAGTGCAAATTTAGCATTACAGATTCCCTCTTTTCCTAGATATTCATTATAGCTACTCCAAGGATATCTTCCTATCTCTCTTTCAATACCTGCCTTAATAGGGTTTTGGTGAATATATCTTAGTACAGTTAAAAAATATTCATCATTTTCTACTACCTCAGATTTATATCTATCTTGAAATAGATGTCCAGTTCTACTATATTTTCCATTGTACCAATAGACATAGCTTGCTCCTATTCTTCTAAAGACTATTCCAAGGTCTTCTTTTCCTTCTTTCATTAGCAAATGTATATGATTGCTCATGAGACAATAGGCATATATCTCGTACTCACATACTCCTTTATACTCTCCAATACTTTGGATTAATCTTTCATAATCCTCATTATCTTCAAATATTATTTGTCCATTTATCCCCCGCAGCATCACATGATATATTCCTGTATCACTTTTTTCTCTTGACTTTCTTGGCATAGAAATCACCTCTATTTTAGCTTAGCATAAACCATAGGCGATAACAATATAAAATGACACAGGAGAACCGTCCCCTTGTGTTACTCACTTACTAGCTTATATGCTGATATTTTACGAATGCTATAAGTAATAAGCATTGATGTAATATAAGATATAATTACAATAGCAATACTAAATGAAATAATCCAAAGAGTATTTATTATATAATTTGCTTTCATAACACCCATTGACCTCTGCGCTATTGACATAATTTTATTTCCTTGTGTCATTCCCGCTATAGTCCCTATAAATACCCCAATAATTACAGGAGGCATAAAACCAAAGGAAATCTGGTTCATAAGCTGGAATGTTGTAAATCCAACTGCTTTTTGTATTCCTAATTCATGTTTTCTTCTTATAATGGCTGAACTAATGATAAGGTATAAAACAAAAACAACTACAGCCATTGTTATAATCAAAATTGCAATTCCAACCTTTGAAACAATGGATATATAGATTCCTATACTCTGTTCCATATTCTTATCTGCATCTACTATTGTCATTATAGAGTCTCCATATGAATTTTCAAGGGTCTTTATAAATTCAGGGACATCTGCTCCTTTATTCAGATATATTTGTAGATTTTGCTGTTTAAAATCTGGGTTAAGCTTAAGTATTGAATCATATGTCATAAAGATTTTCATAAGCCTCTATTAATGCCTTGAGATAAACCTGTAATAATAAATTCTACTTCTCTCTCACCATTCTTTAATGTAATATTATCTTCAATATTCTTTTGAAGCATCTCTGCCAAATGCCCCGAGATAACTACCTCATTTATATGAATAGGATACCTTCCCTCATAGATTATATCAGTTTCCTTCTTAGAATAGTCCTCCATAACATAGGTAAGGGTGTCATTATCATCTATTTTAACCATGGTTTCATCTATGAATTGAACTTTTCTCACACCATCTAAATTCCGTATTTTCTTTACCAGTTGATCAGTATCAGCATCATCATTTAACACAGCCATAACATTTGAAAGTTCAACTCCCGGAATCTCATTAAATGCCTTAGTATCAATTGCTGAATTATAGAACATTATAACTGCAAAGGTACTGGAAAAAGATACTGCTATCAATATTATTCCTATCATAATACTCTGTTTCATATTCTGGAACATTGATTTAAAGGCAAGGACAATAGTTAAATTACGCTTCGATTTATGGAGAGGTAGATAATTTTTACGGAAATTATGTGTTATTATACCGCCTCTCAAAGCTATGATGGGAT
Organism: Tissierella sp. P1; assembly: GCF_002266425.1. Lineage (GTDB taxonomy): Bacteria > Bacillota > Clostridia > Tissierellales > Tissierellaceae > Tissierella > Tissierella carlieri. The sequence goes on along the minus strand of NZ_NPMN01000001.1, from coordinate 133,654 downwards.
GAAGTCTTCGAATACGTGCTGCACTGATTAAAGTTACCATTACTACTGCCAATAGAATTATGCTCAAGGTAATTCCGCTGATTATACCATCAAATCCTTGTACCCAATGTAATCCAGACTGACTTTCAAATATAAGAGAATATATGGGAATTGTAAAATAGGATATACTTATTCCCCCTATACTGCCTGCAAATGCTATTAAAAGAAACTGTAGAGCAATGGAATATATAATTTGTCTGCTAGTATAACCTATGGCCTTTAATGAACCGATTTTCATCATATCCTCTTCTATATTGTTATTGATTTTAAACCTGATAACTATCAAGCATACTGACGCAACAATAGCAGAAAAGACTACTATCATCGCTGCTGTCATACTTGCCATCATAGTACGAGACAGCTGTATAATAGGTAAGTCTATACTCAATACTGACCTTGTCATCATATTATCCTGTTCAATCAATTCTCTGATTCCTGTTTCAAGGGATTTATCGTTTTTAATAAGATTAGTAAAAACAACTGTACCTTTATAGCTATCACCTAATATCTCTCTTACTTTTTCATAGGTTTCATGAGGCATATAAAGTCCCAAAACCCCAGTGTCTACAGAACTGAAAAACCCATCCTCCGTAAAACCTTTTATGGTAAACTCAATAATTGTATCATCAATTTTCATTTCAAATTCGTCATTAAGCTCATAGCCTCCGTCAACATTTAATACATATGGAACGTATATTGACATGGAATCTGTTGGCAAATACTCTCCTATAAGTTTCCATTTAGAAAGATTACGCTCTAAATCTCCATCATTTAAGAGAAATGCTAGCTCACGTGTATCACCATTATAAGGTATGGATGCCCAAGCATATAATGAATCAAACTTTTCCATTTCTAAAACATTATGATTATTTCTAATATATCGATCTACTTCTTCATTATATAGGTTCATACCTATTATATGATAAGCATCAGATGTATTAAGTTCATCAGTTATTTTTTCAAAAAAGTTTCCGAAGTTTATAAACACAAGTAAACCTGCATTTAATAAAAACCCTGCCACCAAAAACATTATAAAAAGAGAAACTGTCTGTCCTTTAGATTTTCGTATATTTGCGAAACTTAACATAAAAATTTTCTTCATATTTACCACCCCATTTCGGCGAGAAATCCTTGGAGTTTAATATGCCGTTCTCTATCACCACTTATATACTTTCCTAAGTCGCAAACTCCATGAATAACACCGTCACGCATATATAGAATTCTATTTCCCCTCCTAGCTGATTTCAAATCATGGGTAACCATGATGACACTTTGTCCTTTGTTATTTACTTCAGTAAGCATATCAAGTACTGTTTTGCCTGCTGCTGAATTAAGAGAGCCTGTGGGCTCATCGGCAAAAATTACTTTTGGTTGATTAATCAATGCACGGACAATTGCAGCACGCTGAACCTCTCCCCCTGACAATTGGGTGGGAAATTTTCTCCATATTGTTTCATCTAATCCAACCTGTATAAAGAGTTCCTTTGCTCTTGCTGTAATTTCTTTTCTATCCTTGCTTAGGAGCAAACCGCTCATAAGTATATTATCCAATATACTCATATTATCCAAAAGAAACATTTGCTGAAATACAAATCCACAATTAGCCCTCCTAAAAACTGCCAGTTTATCATTGGATAGCTTTGTAATCTCCTCATCAAAAAATTTAATGGAGCCCAAAGTTGGTTTATCCATACCTGATAATGCATATAAAAGGGTAGATTTTCCTGCTCCAGATGAACCCATTATGATAGTAAAATCTCCTTCAAATATTTCAATATCCAGATTCTTAAGTACATGCTGCTGCATTCCTCCGTTTGAAAAGGTCTTACAAAGCTTATTAGTTGATATAATCACATTTTTCATTGATTCCCTCCTACAAAAATAAGACTGTTAAAAGTTTGCTGCATTTAAAGCAGTTCATCTTTTACAGCCCTATTATATATTGTAAATCCTTAACCAGTCTTTAATCATTTCTTAACCAATTCTTAAATATTTAATGAGTTTAATTTTGTTGCATACTCACAGGTATATATTTCTTGAAATCCCAAACTGTCATATAAACTTTTGGCTCTATTCCCCACAACACAATAAAGAAAAACCGCCTCATTTCCCTCTGCAAGAATTTTATTGCAAATATATTTTACAAAGCTTCGTTCAATACCTTGCCCTTGTTTTTGTGATTTTACTGAAACACTCCCTATTTCGTTTCCATCAATATGAGCGTAACCAACTATTTCACTATTTCTAATATATACCAAGCGCTCATTTGATGTTTCAGCCCAGTATTGACGCATTTTGTCATTAGGTTGTTCAATAACTGAATCAAGAAAATCACCTACACTAATCCGCATCTCATGAAAAGCCTCCGCATACATTTCGTGTGCAGATTCATAATCATCATCACAGTAATTTCTAATAGATGGCTCTTGTACATCAAACTGGATCCCTGAATACTTCATATAAACTGAAGAAAACTTCCTCATATATCCATGTTTATTCGCAAATGCTTTTGAGTAAGAATTGTCAATTCGATATGTTGTCATAATTTGCTCAATGTCATTTTCATATAGTTTTTCCTCACACAGCTTAAGAGCATTAAATCCAATTCCATTACCTCTATAAGAGGGATTAATAAAAATATACAAAAATGCCCTCTTATTGATAATGATTTGTGCAATACCTACTAGTTTATCATAGTTATAAAGGCAATATATATTTTTTTCTCTATTATTATATGCCATTAGAAATTCAGCATCTGCATCTTCAAAATCAATAAGCTTATTTACTTTTTCATAATCAATATCAGACATTTCCTTGACTTTAATTTTCATGTTCTTTCCTTTCTCTAACTAAGTTAACATTATATATAATCTACATTTTCAATTCTAGTCTATCTATATGTCGGACACATTTTGTCATAATTTTCGACAACTTCGTTGAATGTAGTTTCTAATCCTTTTATAATATTTGCCATAGCTCTATTCCCTATCATATGAATAATCATACGCCAATTATAGCATAAAAGCCATGTTAAAAAAGGCTGTAAAAGATAGGCTACATCTAAGACAGTTATCTTTTATGAAATACGTAATTTGAGAATTAAGACAAATCCACTATCTGTAGCTTTATATTCAATATCACCCTGCATTTTATTCATCAGATATTTGGAAATATATAGTCCAAGTCCTGTACCACTCTTCCCTATTGAATTTTTTCCACGATAGAATTTATTAAATAGAAGGGGTGCCTCTTCCGATGGTATACCCAACCCGTAGTCTTTAAACTCTAACTCAAGATACTGACCTTTTATATTTCCAATGATATTAATTGACGTATCTGCATATTTATATGAGTTACTTATTATGTTATCAATAACCTGTAAGAGCCTCAATCTATCTACCGAAACAATACATTCGGGAATTATAGATACTATAGCTCTGTTATTATAATCAGCATTTTTTATTAAATCATATAATTCTGTACTCCATATTTCTCCCGCTATAACCTTTAATTCTTGCAATTCTTCTAAAGTAGCATTAAATATATTATTTATAAGTATATTTATCTGATCTGCTTTTGAATTAATGATACCCAATTGTTTTTTATCTTCTTCACTATTAGATTTTACTATCATAATTTCAGAAACAGCCTTTATTGATGCAACAGGTGTCTTTATATCATGACTCAATGATGCCACCAGCTCCTTCTTGCTCTGACTGGCTTTTCTTTCGTTTTCCCTTGCTTTAGCCAGTTCCTCTCTCATTAAGTCAAAGCTTTCTGTAAATGCACCAAAGATATTACCTTCATCCATTTCAAGGGGCATATCTAATTCACCTGCCGCTACATGTCGGGCGAAAGCTTGCAGTTTGCGAAATGGTCTAAAAATAGTTCTGTCTATATACATTCCATAGGCAAGCCAAAACAAAGTAGTAGACGTTACGATTAGTAAAGAAGTCATAAGCAAATTATCTCTATGCTGTTTCCAAAGTTCATTTGTATTATTATAAATAATAAGCTTACCCAAAACTTTTGTATCAAGTAAAATATCAACTATTGTATCTCGATTATTTACAGCAGAATTTATATTCTCGTTAAGACCTTCTCTTGTTGCTCCTATGAAGTTTCCTTTATTATCCAAAACAACATAGTCAAGTCCATATTTTAAACAAGGTAAATCTAATTTATCTAGATTATCCCACTGTTTTGCCAAGGACTGGGTAATATCATTTACCACAACAGTATCAATTCTAATATCTTCGGTGTTATTGAAAACATAAAGTATTATACTCATACCAATTAAAAAAATAGTAATTGCTAAAGCAGTTAATTTTTTAATATTCATCTTAAACTCCTAATCAGTTTCAAATGCATAGCCTGTCCCCCATAAGGTTTTAATATAATGTGGTTCATTTGGATTTTCTTCGATTTTCTCACGAAGTCTTCTAATATGAACATTTAGTGTTCCATCACTGGTAATCGCGTCACCCCAAACCTTTTGAAAAAGTTCCTCTTTTGAAATATTACGGTTTCTGTTTTGAATTAAATAAGCAAGTAGTTTATATTCCATAGCCTTTAATCTAATTTCCTTCTCATCATTCATAAGCTTTTCCATAATAAAGTCGATTTTAAAACTCCCAAAATAGAATATATCCTCGTATCCCCTATATCGTTTCAATACAGCCCTGACTTTAGCTAAAAGAATATTCAATGAGTATGGCTTTTGAATATAGTCATCTCCACCTACATTAAGACCAAGTAGTACATCATCATCACTTGTTCTTGCACTTATGAAGAGGATAGGTATATCAGTTGTATTTCTCAATTTCTTGCATATTTCAAATCCTGAGGACTTCCCTAAGTTAATATCTAAAAGTATTAAATCCGTTTTATTTTGGCTTAAAAAATCAGAACACGCCCTTTCATCTGCTGCCCAAAAGGTTTTCACTCCAAACATATTGAAATATTCACAGGTACTTTGAGATAATGCTTCTTCATCATCAACTATTAAGCAGTCATATTTCACCATAGCACATCTTCCTCTCCAGAAAGTAAAAATCCATTTGCTTGCATTTTATCATATGTATACTAGGATGTAAATGTCTCTTGTTTTACAGCTTTATTGCACTTTTCTATAGTACATAGACAGTTCTTTTCTTTTTTTCATTATTGAAGTATAATGAATTTACATTTAATTGATTTTTTCAACATGCCTTGGGGCTAAACCTCCAAAACTGCTAAAAAATATTTATACAAATCTTTATGTTATCTGTCATAAATTAGTCTTGGAGAAATATGTAAATCTTAGAAATGCTTTTCTAATTAATACAGAGAGGAGAAGTGAAATAATGATAATCTCCGCATCTCGCAGAACAGATATACCTTGCCATTATTCTAGGTGGTTCATTAATCGTTTAAATGCTGGATATGTTTTGTCCCGGAATCCAATGAATCACAGACAAATCAGTAGAATAGATTTGTCTCCTGATGTAATTGACTGTATTGTATTTTGGACTAAGGATGCACAGAATATTATGGATAAGTTGCCCATACTTGATGGTTTGGGATATAAGTATTATTTTCAATTTACCCTCACCCCTTATGACAGTTCTATTGAGAGGAATCTGCGTAATAAATCGGATATAGAAGATACATTTATAGAACTCAGTAAAATAATTGGTAAAGAACGTGTCTTATGGAGATATGACCCTTTAATACTTAATGATGTTCTTGATATAGCTTATCACAAGAAACAATTTGAAAGAATGTGCGATAAATTACATAACTTTACAGAAATAGTAACCATAAGTTTTGTAGACATGTATTCAAAGATTAAAACAAAGTCCATTCGTCCTACCTCTAAAGAGGAAATGGCAGAAATTAGTATCTTTATGAGTAAATGTGCCAAAGAGTACGGATTAACAATAAAAGCATGCTGTGAAAACATAAACTTGCAGATATATGGAATCCAAAAGGCTTCCTGCATAGATAAAGATGTTATTGAGCGTATTCTCGGAGAAAAACTTAATATTGTCGCTGACAAAAATCAGCGTGATAGCTGCGGCTGCTTTAAAAGCTTTGACATTGGTGCATACAACACCTGTAAAAACGGATGTATTTATTGTTATGCAAATTACAGTGATTCATCTGTTGCCAAAAACTGCAGCAAACACAATCCAATGGGAGAATTATTAATTGGTGAAGTAATAGATGATGAAAAAATTATAGATAGAAAAGTGAATTCTAATATCCTTAGGCAATTAAAGCTGTTTTAATGGCAGTATATACTCCTTCAAAATGTATAGAGTTTCCATATGTTTATAAAAATTATAGTTGAGTCCTTCAAAATACTGATGCCATGGGATTAACCCACGGCATCTTTTTAGACCTAATATTCTGTATTATTATCACAAAATAAGGGCAGATAAGATTATGCTAATAATTATGTAGTAATCATTTTTGTAATTTTGTATTTAATAGCTTAAATGCGTCCTCCATATATTCATTAGAAACTACCCGATATTTAAGCCATCCCCCCTCTCCACAAGGGTATTTATTGTCGCATATTTCTTGTGTATATGCAGATAATTCCCAATAGATTTTATCTATTTGTTTATTTGTTAATCGTATCATTATTGTAAATGCGTCTTTCTCAGCAAAAATATCACAGATATGTTCGTTTTTGGATTTGTGTTTTATTCCCCATCCATAATGATTTCCATAGGGAAAACGAATCTTAAATTCTGTTTTGTACTTAAATAAAATCTCTTGATTAAGACATTCAAATAGCTCTCCTGTAATTCCGCAATACTTTATCATTTCGTTTAGGGAAGGTTCTTTTAATTTATCGAGCATACGTTCATACATAAGATATATCTCCTTGCTAAAAATGAATTCTCTTTTCAAATATAACATACAAAACTTAGACTGAGAAGACACAAATTACTATCTTTCCTAGTCTAATAATTTTAGAAAGTTAGTAAAAAAGATACCCTTGATTATATTATACAGTATGTTATAATGCTTAACTTCTCCCATAAAAATGGTATCGTTTGATATCGTACCCGACTTTGGACAGATACGGCGTAAATTTAAATCAAAATCTTACTGATAACAGGTTTTACTGGCATTATGCCTAAAATATATATATATTGATTACACCTTCTTAATTGGTAGCCATAGCTTCATTTCAGCCATTTCATCCGCTCCATAAAACCATTCTTTAGGAAAAATATGTTCTTCATAAAAGCATCGATGATTAAAGTCCAGCTCATAACCTCCGATTTCATTCATGCAGTCAAACATTATTTGAGATGATTTTTGCATGGATGTCCCGATATCTATTGTGCCATCATCGTGAAATTCGTTAAAAATTATATCTCCTATTAAAAACAAGCCTTGTGGCGCAGTACATATATCCACATCCTTACATAAATCGCTAATATCTTCGTTGTCGATAGAATCATTTGTGCATAATATTCATGTTTAACAGGGCCTTCGTTTGATTTATGCTGCTCACCCTGTGGATGATGTCCTTTAGGTGCACATCCAATGTATCTTCTCATAGAATAATCCTTGATATTACTTTTCACCCAAGTGCGCATTAAATTCCATGCATGTTTTTCGGGATCAACTTGATCTGCAAAGAATGAGACCACTTGCTTGCCGACGAATTCCTCAATTTGTATTACTGGTTTTTTTCCCATATAAACATTTCCTCCGTTAATATTTATTTGGAACGAGATGGCTGGATAAGCCTTTGACACCCCTAATTTACGCACGGTGGTGGGTGACATTCCATGAAATTTTTGAAATGCTCGTGTAAATGAATCCGGGGAATCGTAGCCATATTTCAATGCAAGATCGATTACTTTTATACTGGAACTTTTCAATTCATCAGCTGCCAATGCCATTTTCCTGTATCGAACATAATCTCCAATTGTCGTATCCGAAACCAAGGAAAATGTTCGTTGAAAACGTGTAAGTGAACAGCATGCAATACGTGCTGCAGTGGCATAATCAATCTTACCCTTAATATTCTCTTCGATATAACTTATCGCTTCATTTAACTTTGTTACCCACTCCATATTTATCTCCTCCGAAATAAATGTATCATAATCAGCCAAAAAATACCCTGCAAAATAAATTAATTGCTGCAAGGTTCATTATATACTATATAATCATTACTTCAAATGTCCATTATTAACCATCCTATAACTATCTTAATTTATTCTATCATAAAACTTAGGCTAAAAAAGAAACAACTCTATATCTTTTTTAGCCTGATGAATTTGTGCTATTAGGTCAAAATAGATGCAGGTAAGATTATACTCATTATCGGGACACGGCATTATGCTGGCGAGTGTATACAAAGAATGTAATAGAAGCAGTTAATAGCGCCAGTGAAATCAAAACTGTAAGAATACTATATGTTTGCCAAATAAGTAACGTTGACCAATCGTATCCGAAGAACATCGGGAAAATCCAGCACATAATGCATATGGCAACAGTAACCATTAGCCAAACAACGGTTATGAATATTCTCTTTTTTGTTATTGATTGCCGATCATTCATTTTCTTTCTGCGTAACCCCAAAATAAAGAAAATGATAGCCAACAGGCAAACAATAATTGTGGTAAACGAAAGAATGATGTCCAAAAACTGTATGCCGCTTATTTTATACGACTGCGTAAGATTGCCGTCCAATATATCTTTAATACCTTTTACCAGACCGATATTGGTATTAGCGCCGTTGGTTAGCAGGCAGAAGGCTGTTCGTTCATTTGGCAGTATTACCACTTCGGTTGAGAAATTGGGATTACCCCCCGAGTGCTCAATAATTGTTTTGTCAGCGTTTACCATCCATCCTGCCGCATAATACATTCCATTGACATCCGGTACAGATACGTCTCCATGATGTGATTTCATGATAACCGCTTTAAATACTTCAGGTATATCTTGTACACCACCCATCTGTATATTCATCCAATGCGCCATATCCTTTGTGCAGGACATGATATATCCCGCCGGTTTGTTACCGGCATAATCTGGGGCGTTATATGGGCTTGTTATAAAAAAAGAAGATCGGTAGCCCTGCGCCAGTTGCCCGGTTGCTTGGGCTTCTTCTTTATAAACATAAGTATGATATAAGCTCAAGGGGCGAAATACCTGCTCCGTCATAAAGCTTTCATAGCTTTGACCAGACACAACCTCAATAACCAAACCTAATACATCATAATTGACAGTTCCATACTCGTATTGCTCACCAGGGGCAAATGCCAGTTCAGCATCTACCAATGCTTCCACGGTTTTTCGCAACATATCTGGCGTACTGCCTTGCGGGATGCTTTGAATATGCTTTCGATTTGTCAAGCCGCTGGTATGGTGAAGAAAGTTATTAAGTGTAAAGCTCTGCATATCAACAGGCATACCTTTATACTCCATCGTAAGCCAAGGCAAATATTTCTGAACAGGGTCGGTCATGGACAGTAGTCCCTGCTCCTCTAACAGTAAAATGGCCACACCAGTAAAAGCCTTACTAACCGAAGCCAGCTCGTATAGAGTGTTTTCACTGGCGGGCAACCTTTTATCACGGTCTGCGTAGCCAGAGGAAAAGTAGAACATTTCCTCTCCAGTGATTATAGAAATTGACATACCCGGTACACCAGATATGCGACAGGCATCATCAAGCAATGCTTGTATTGCCGCAGATTGTGCATCCGATAGTGCATAAACTGGTGTTGCGAATCCTGTGAATAGCATAAGTGATGCTATCATGATAACGATGATCTTTTTCATTGAAACCTCCATTATAAAAAATACCTGTACGGATAATATAAATTATCTTCAACTTAGTATAACATAAAAAATTAGGACAAAACAGATGATATCTTGCATCTGTTTTGTCCTATCTTTCTGGCGGAGAGAGTGGGATTTGAACCCACGGTGCAGCTTGCACTGCACAACGGTTTTCGAGACCGCCACCTTCAACCTCTCGGACATCTCTCCCTATTATTTACCTTCATATTATAACATACAAAAATAAAATTTAACAGGTGAGGGAGCATTAAATTTATCTTCCATTTAATATTTATTTAAGCACAAATTAAAACTATAAGGATATTATATATATTAGATTGATATTTTTAAGAGAAGGGAGATCATCATGCTAGAAGCTTTTTTATTTGCATTATCATGCTCCTTAGATTCATTTGTAGCAAGTATTGCTTATGGAGCAAATAAGGTTAAAATACCTTTTTTATCAATACAAATCCTTAACCTTATTAGCACTTCAATATTGGCTCTATCTATATTTTGTGGGGCTATGGTAAGAAATATCCTTCCAGGTAACAGTGCCTTAATAATAAGTTTTGCCACTTTAGGATCATTAGGTTTATTTTATTTATTACAAGGTATTTCTAAAACCTATATATCTAAAAATCAAGGATTAGTTAAAAAATATATATTTACATTATTTGATTTGACATTTGTAACTAATATATATATCAATCAAATAAAAAATGATTTAATAAATGTAGAAAAGATTAGCTTAAAAGAAATTCTCTATCTTGGAGTTGCACTTTCTATTGATGCTGTTGTTTTAGGTTTTGCCAGCGCTTTGGGATCAATTAATTTAAAACTTGTGGTGTTGTTTTCATTAATTACAAACTCAGTCTTTATATGGTTTGGATTACTTATTGGTAGAAAATTTGCCGAAAAATCAAAAATTAATTTATCTTGGCTCTCTGGCATAATCCTTATTTGTTTGGCAATCATTAAGTTAATATAGAAAAAGCATCAAAAACCACATACTAATATGTGGTTTTTGAACGCATTGATCGTAGGAAATATTTTAAAATTTCATTAGCCCATACAACTGCAGAAGCCATAATTATAATCTTTACCCAGACCGCAAATCTTAAAGGTACTGTATTAAAGAAATAATTATAATATGTCATAAATATTATCTGTGCACATCCTGTTGCAAGTAATGTTATCAATGCCAAATTATTTTTCCTAAAGTTAGGGATTATACTATTTAATCCAAATTCTCTGCAATTTAAAGCATTAAATAAAGCACTAAAAGCCAATAATGCGAATAATGATGTCTGCATTTCATTACCAACGTAAATACCAGCTTGGCTATAATTACTTGTTGATACCCCTAAAGGATTCCAAAACATTTGTATAAATAATATTAGAGTAATAAAAATTGAATTAACAATAATTGACTTTAACATAGTTTCCGAGATAATGTTACTATTTTTCTTAATAGGCTTTCTATTTAATAAATCTTCTCTTACTGGCTCTAAGCCTAAAGATAAGGCTGGCGGCCCGTCCATTATTATATTAATCCACAATAACTGTATTGTTGTAAAAGGCATATCTCTACCTATAATTTGAGAAATTATTGCTATTAAAAAAGCTACTATATTGACAGTTAACTGAAATTGAATAAATCTCTGAAAATTTTCATATATACCTCTTCCCCACTGTATTCCTCTTACTATAGTGCTAAAACTATCATCTGTTAAAATTATGCTAGCAGATTTTTTGGTTACTTCTGTACCAGCAATACCCATAGCTATACCTACATCTGCCTTTACTAATGCGGGGACATCATTTATTCCATCACCCGTTACTGCTACAACTTCACCATTATCTTGAAGGGCTTCTACTATCCTCATCTTTGTTTCAGGTTTTGATCTAGCTACTATTGAAATAGTCTTTATTTCCTCTCTTAGTTCCTGATCTGAGAGAGCATCTATAAAGGTTGATTCTACAGCTCTATTATTGTTCTCTAATAATCCTAGTTCATATCCAATAGCTACTGCTGTATTAATATTATCACCAGTTAGCATCTTAGTCTTCACTCCAGCTTTCTCTGCAATAGAAATTGCATCTTTTACATCAGGCCTTAGAGGATCTCTGATACCTACAAATCCTGTAAATATTAGATTCTTTTCATAAAGATCCACATTAGTGTTGTTAAATGTATTAATATTTGATTTAGATGTTTTTTTATAAGCAAACCCTAATGCTCTCATTGCTTGAACTTGAAGCTTTTTTATCTGTTCAACAATATATTGCTTTCTATCTTTTGTAAGTTTAACAATCTGACCATTTAAATATTCATATTCACAAGAATCTAAAATAATCTCAGGTGCCCCCTTAGATAAAAGTACATAATCCTCTCCTTCTCTAATAATTGTATCCATTCTCTTTGTCTTCGACGTAAAGGGAATCTGATAAGTAATATCTTTACTTTTCCTATATTCAAAATACTGCTTGTCTTCTAAATATACCAATAATGCACATTCTGTTGCACTTCCCATATATTGCCATTCCCTATTTATATACTTTATATCAGCTGTTGAATTTATTATACAGTTATCTATAAAGTAGCTCTCATTTGAATCATACTTTTCTTTATAGTCTCCATTAACAAAAACCTTTTCTACAGTCATTCTATTTTGTGTCAATGTTCCTGTTTTATCGGAACAGATAACTGAAATTGACCCTATTGTTTCACAAGATTCTTTTTTTGTTATCAATGCATTTATCTTTGCCATCTTCTGCATTGTAATAGCAAGAGTCATATTAATCATTGTAGGAAGCCCTTCAGGTACAGCAGCAACTACAAGGGCAACACAAACAACAAAGGCATTTTTCACTGGTTTAATTGAATTAAAAAACGGAATAATTCCAGAGCTATCAATAATAATTAATTTTTGAATAAGCATCTTTAATATCATAAATATAAATAATATTAGTGCAATGGAACCTGATAGTTTGGCAATGTTTTTACCTAAATCGCCTAATTTTATTTGGAGTGGTGTTTCATTATCTACCTCATTTATACTTTGAGCAATCTTGCCCATTTGAGTTGAATCACCTATTGCAGTTATTATCATTTTGCCTCTTCCGCTGGCAATAAGGGTACCACCAAATAGCATATTTATTTGTTTTGCTGGAACTGGTTCTTGAATTATAGTATTTCCTTTGACTTCAACCTTTTCCATCTCAACTATTATATCTGCATGCTTATCAACATCATCAGATTCACCAGTTAGCATATCCTCTCTTGCCTTTAGTCCCATTGACTCCAATATTCTACCATCAGCTGGAACAATATTTCCTGTCTCTAAGAGCACGATATCACCTGGGACTAAATCATTTTTTAATACAAGATTTACTTCTCCATTTCGAATACATTTAATAAAAATATTTTCCGTTATTTTAGATAATTCTTCGGCAGCTTGTTTAGATTTTTCTTCTGTTAAGTACCCAATTACAGAACCTAAAGTTATAGCCAAAATTATTCCAATTGCATCTATGTACTCTCCAATTAAAAAACTTATGGCTGCTGCAATCAAAAGTATAATTATCAGAGGATCTGATAAATCATCCCAGGATGAACTTGTCTTACTTTTTGAAAACTCGTTTGGTCCATATTTCTCCTGTGCTGCTTTAATATCTAGATCACTCAAACCATTCTTTTCATCTGACATAAGTTCTTCTATAACTTCCGTCCTATCCCTATTAAAATATATCATAACACCCCTCCTCAGTAGTAAACTAATATTTAATACAAAGTTATGCTACGACTTGTCCTTCTAATCATATGTGAATTTTTTTGATTTAATGCATCATTTTTTATTTTATGAAATTTATTTAAAGTAATTTATATAAAATAGAACAAAATAAGGCTTGCCATTCTTTAGAAAATGACAAACCCTATCTTATCTTTATATTAATAGAGCAAAAATTAAGCAGATTAACCCTATAGCAAACATTAGAAATTTGAAAGGGACTATACAAAGCATTATAATAATGCCTATTGTTCCAGATATTCTTCTTATCAGCATTCTTGTGTCGTTATTTCTGCTAAAGTATCTTCTCATAACTAACACTCCTATCCCTTTATACTATTTTATTCAAAGGAGTGAAAATTAGTTACAAAACAAGCTAATTTTTGCTAATTCTAGAGATTTGCTTATTTTATTTTTCCCTAAATTGAGACCTAAATCATTAATCCTAGAGTGATAAAATTAATATAAATATAGAAAGATTAACATTCCTCAAAATATCTAAAAATATTTAAACTTTTCCTTTGACAAATTTTATAAATCGTAGTATAATAAAAAAGGTTGTTTTTGACGACAGATATGGCCCCATGGTCAAGCGGTTAAGACATCGCCCTTTCACGGCGGTAACCCGGGTTCGAATCCCGGTGGGGTCACCAAAATTATAATTCACAATGCACAATTAAATAACGTTTTATTGGTCTTTTAAATTTCAATTGTGAACTGTGGAATGACAATTATGAATTTAAACATTTGGCCTGGTAGTTCAGATGGTTAGAATGCCAGCCTGTCACGCTGGAGGTCGAGGGTTCGAGTCCCTTCCAGGTCGCCAAAAAATCAATTCACGATGCACAATGCACAATTGAGAAGCGTTAGAAATGATATTCTGAGCAAAACTAAGAATATTGGTTTGAGAGTTTGGTTTTTCAATTGTGAAATGTGAACTGATAATTGTGAATTAAACAAGTGCTGGCGTAGCTCAATCGGCAGAGCAACTGACTTGTAATCAGTAGGTTGGGGGTTCAATTCCTCTCGCCAGCTCCAGAATATTTTAACAAAGTACATAGATTAACCTATGTACTTTGTTTTTTACCAAAACAAAATGACACTGAATTTGAAAGTTTTCTTTCAAATTCAGTGTCATTTTCGTATTTTATAGAAAAATCATTAAAAACATCTCTATCATTGTTATAATAGCATTCTTAATATCATATATATTGGAAACCTATGAACTCTCTTGAAAAATGTTTACAAATCTCAATAATAGGTATATAATATTGAATATATATTCAATGAATGGAGATTTAATAATGGGAATTCGTGAAAAACAAAAAGAAAAGCGAAGAAATGAGATACTGAATGCTGGACTGGATTTATTCATACGCAAGGGATATTCTGCTACAAAAGTAAGTGACATTGCAGAGCAAGTTGGTATGAGTGTCGGATTGTTGTTTCATTATTTCGCTTCAAAGGAAAAACTATATGAAGAATTGATAAGTCTTGGCATTTCAGGACCCATGAGTGTTATGGCTCCTACTGAAAAAGAACCTCTTGCCTTTTTTGAAGATGTCGCAAGACAAATTTTTCATTATATTAAAGCCGAGCCATTTACTGCAAAGATGTTTGTATTGATGAATCAAGCCTTTTATAATGAAGCAGCTCCTGATTATGTCAAAGAGATGCTTGCCAGTTTTAATATTTATAAGCCAACTTCTGAGCTGATTTTGAAAGGTCAGGAAGAATGTACGATCCGCAGCGGTGACCCTTATGCTCTTTCAATTGCTTTTTGGTCTGCCGTAAGGGGCATTGCGGAGGAAATTGCGCTTAATCCAAATTCACCATGTCCTGATAGTGATTGGATTATTGATATAATAAGGAGGTAAGGCTGATGAAAAAGGTTATTATTATCGGTGCCGGTATTGCTGGACTAACGGCAGGCGTATATGCCCGCCAAAGTGGTTTTGATGTTGTGATTTATGAGGCTCATTCCATTCCAGGCGGTGCATCTACAAGCTGGAAAAGAAAGGGCTATCTCTTTGAAGGTGGCATGCACTGGCTGACGGGTTCTTCTCCAAAAACTGCCCTCCATAAGCTTTGGCGTGAAATCGGGGCATTGGATGACAATACTTCCATTTATAACCGCGACCCGTTTTTTACCTTTGAAGATAAGGGAAAGATGGCTTTTTTATATCGAGATATTGATAAACTACAGTCTCATTTGATTGAGTTATCACCCGAAGATAAAAAGGAAATAATCTGCCTTTGCAGGGATTTGAAAAAATTTATGAAAGTGGATATGCCCATTACGGATATTAAAAACGTAAAGGTTAAAGAAAAATCCGCTATACCGATATCAAAATTGATTTCTATGATTCCTGCATTTTTTAGAATGTCTTTCTACTCAGATCAAACGGTAAAAGAATATGCTATGCGGTATAAAAGTCCTTTTTTACAAGATTTATTCAGAAATGTTGTCAGCGATGATAACAATGCCACAAGCATGCTTTTCACATTGTCAACCCTTGCAAAAGGTGATGGAGGATACCCTTCAGGCGGTTCACTTGCCATGGCTGGCAGGATAGCAAAACGATTTGAAGCTTTAGGCGGTGTGATAAAATATAATAGTAAAGTTGAAAAGATTATGATTAAAAGTGGTAGTGCTACGGGTATTGTTTTTAATGGGACAGAAATCTCTGCAGATGCAGTCATCATCACACAAGATACACTGGCTGCGATTGACACTCTATTTGACAACCCACTTAAAGAGCCATGGGCGGATAAGATGCGCTCTGAAACCAAACCTATGCTAAATACTTTTATTTGTTTAGGAATCAAAGAGGACTTGTCTAATATTCATGAAAGTATGGTCTTTACAAGTGATACTCCGGTATTCTGTGCTGGAAAAGAAATCAAGGAAATCAGTATAAATAACTATGCGACTTATGAAGGCTATGCTCCAAATGGATGTACTGCCATTACTTCTATATTTCCAGGAGATAGCTATGAATGGTGGAAAGAGCAGAAGATAAAGGGTAGCTATGAATCTGAAAAGCAAAAGCTTGCGGAAAACTTCATTGCTGTTTTGGCAAAAAAATATCCTCAAACTGCCGGTAAGGTAGAAGTATGGGATATCGCTACTCCTTTGACTTATGAGCGCTATCTGAATTCTTATAAGGGTTCATGGATGTCAATTATGGGTAAAGGTGTAAAAATGCATCCCTATCCCTCAAAGCCTGAAAGTATATCCAATCTTTATTTTGCTGGCCACCGACTTATAATTCCCGGAGGACTTCCTGTTGCCCTTGAAACGGGCCGAAAATCAGTACAATATTTATGCAGGGATACTGATATGGTATTTCAGGGAAATGTTTAGAACAGTAAAATAACTTTAATTTTTAAGGTACCTATAAAGAGAAATATAAAACGTACATCCTTAAGATGGATCCTCATTAAAAATCCGTTGCTACCAACAATGGATTTTTAAGTTTATATGATAAATTATGAATATATCCTTAATCTTCACTTGCGGCTATTGTATTTAACACTTTTGAATCGAAGGCATATAATATATAAAGATCAATTTAAACTATATAAAAAGGGTGTAATTATGAATAATACAATATTACAACTTCAAAAAAATAATGATAATAGTATTTTAAACAATAATAATGTTATATTTGATGAGACAATTAGTATGATAGGAAATATAAGTTATAATAATATAACAGGTACCATTACTATTTCTGAAAATGGTCTATATGTCATTGATTGGTATGTAGCTATGCAGTCAATCTTCGGTTCACGCAGCGTTATTTTTAAGTTAATTTCTGACAAAGGTCATGAATTTGATAGCAATTCACCAAATAAAACAGGTAATATGAATGGAATAGCTATTCTAGATGTTAGTGATGCCCCTATCAACATCTCATTGGTAAATACATCAAATACTACTGTTTTTTTCTCAAATACGATACCATCTAAAGCTAATCTGCGAGTTTTTTATTTAAACAGTGATATAGCTGATAATAGCCGTTGCTTTGCTTTAGAGCAATTTGCTCATGTTTTAGAACAAATAGTCAATATATATCAAGGTGATTCTGTTAGTATTTTCTCAAATAGACTTGCAACAGTTTCAGGACCAATTCATTCCCTTTACCAAGCTCCTGATGCTGAAAGTATACCAATGCTCGTTCTTCAATCAGAAGAAGAATCATTTGCTTTTAATATCGACAAAATAACAATGCTTTATTTTCCAAATAGTATTTATGATGATTCCATAACTTATTTAAGTCCACCTAGCCAATTTCCTCAGAATTGCGATACTGACCAGCTTAAGAACATCTATAATTATGTTACAGTAGGTGACAGCATATCTGTAACTGCAGGTCCTAATACAAGTGCTTCTGGTGATGTGCATATTAACGAATATGGCATAATTGTTGTGGCTGATGCAACTTCAACAATATTTATGATGACTCCGCATATTTTTTCGATTACCGTAAATGAAGAAGGAGGTTTCAGTGGACAAAAACCAATTTTAGTTTCTACTGCCAATGTATAAAAAAACTAAAATAATCTAGTATATCAATATATTGGAGTATAGCTTTAAACGAAACCCAGTTCCTTACTTGTTTTCTATATATAATTGAAAAAACAAGGAGGTCTGGGTATTTCTATATATGTTTATGTGTTATAATAGACTAATATGGAGGTGAAATCTTATGGTTAAAAAGGCTTTGAAATCTGCAATAGGAGTGAGTATAGGTGTAACAATTGGGAGTATTATTTTACCTCGAATCCTTTTTTCTAAGCTCTACAACAATACATATCCTCCAATATTAGAACAGACATTAATTTATTTAGTAATTTCATATATTGTCTGCTTTCTTATTTCTTTTTTAATTGAATGGCTAAAAATAAAGATAAAAAAAGCTGATAAATTCTAATTTATCAGACATATAAAGTATTAGAAGCAACCTTTTGGTTGCTCTTTCTTTTATCTAAGCCCTATTTTTATGCATACTATATCTTTATTACTCCTGTACTATCTTAATGATATTATCAAAAACATCTTCATAGCTTTTACTTTGTGCTGATGGTGTTGCCTGTATTACGTAAACAATATTTGACTCTGGCAGAATATTTACCTCCTGACCTCCATATCCGCGACAGCTGAAACCACCATCAAATAACCACAATAAGAAACCATAATTCCTTTCCCTTTGGGAAGGAGAAATAGCCTGTCTTATATAATTATCACTGACAATACCTTTCCCATTTTGCAAAAACAAAAAACCGATTTTAGCAAGATCATGAGCAGATAAATCCGATTGCATTTCAAGAATTGGATTGTTGCTAATGCTATAATTCACACCATTCGAAAATGCAGCCCATTCACCACTGGTTATTCCAAGGGGCTCATATAAATTTATTCTGCAAAACTCGTATGTGCTCATACCTGTTGCCTTGCTTATGAGTGCAGATAGTAAAATAACATCCCATTCCTTGTACACAAATTTTGTACCTGGTACATCTGCCATAGCTGTATCTGAAAGATGTTCCAAACAATTTTCTGATCTCCAAAGCTGTTCAAGCATGGGGCAGTGATAATGAACACCGCCATTCCAATATATGCCTGATGACATGGTTAGAAGATGCCGAACAGTGATTAGCTTGTGATATGGATGAACATTCTGAGCAAATTCTGTTAAATAATTGCTTATAGGCTCGTCTAAGCTCTTAATATATCCTTTATCAAGACAAATACCTATACATATGGACAAAATACTTTTCCATATGGATTTTATATTATTTCTGCTATCCTTTGTAAAGTTATTATAATATCGTTCAAGAATCAACTCATTATCCTTAAAAAGCAAAATGCTGTTGATAAGACGATATCTTCTTTGTTTTATATAATGGTCAACATATTCCTCAATTTCATGATTCATTTCAAATACCGTCCTATTATAGAGTTTGAGTTTTGTTTTAACTCTTTCGGTGTGCCTGCTGCTATAATATTTCCGCCATCATTGCCTCCGCCGACACCCATCTCAATGATATAGTCACAATTTGATAACACATAAGGGTCATGTTCCGTGAGGATAACTGTATTACCTTTATCTACAAGTTCATGAAGAAGTTTTAATAGCTTTTTACTATCATGAAATGATAGCCCTGTAGTAGGCTCATCCAAGATATAAATTGCATCCTTTGCATTCTGTCCTTTTGAAAGCTCCTTTGCCAATTTGATACGCTGACTTTCTCCACCAGATATGGTAGGAGTTTTTTGTCCCAAAGTGATATAGTTCATACCCACACGTGAAAGCGTTGCAAGGATTTTATCAATTGATTTATCCTTTCCCTTAAAAAATTCCACTGCCTCATCCACCGTCATTGATAAGATATCTTTAATATTCTTTCCGTCAAGCATTACCTCTAAAACCTCGGGAATAAAACCTGTTCCGCGGCAAGCCTCACATTCCAAGTTAATAAAATTGCCAAAACCTACATGATAATGTATCTCACCGTCACCTTTACATACTTTACAGCCACCCTCGGAATTAACGGTAAAAAGACCTGCTGAAAGTCCGCTCTCCTTTGCAAACAAAGTTCGGATACGATCAAACATACCTGTGTATGTGGCAGGACAGGATGTACGGCTTCTTCCAATTGGTTTTTGGTCAATAACAAAGCATTTTTTTATATGTTCTATACCGCTTATAATTACATTATTAGATTCATAGGTAAACTCCCCATCTTCATCATCCGTTATGCACTTGGTATTCAACATTTCTTTTAACTTAGGCACAAGTGTATCAGAAATAAGACTTGATTTTCCGCTTCCTGATACTCCGGCAACACCTACCATTAATCCAAGCGGTATCTCTGCTGTAACATTTTTCAGATTATGAAGTGCTGCATTTTCTATCTTTAAGACATTTAGCATATCGATAGTCCTGCTTCGTTTTTCCATTTTCAGAGTTTCTTCACATCTTAAATATGGTGATGTATTTGAATTTTTACAATACAAAAATTCTTCAAAACCACCTTGAAAAATCAATTCACCGCCAAGTACACCTGCATTTGGACCTAGGTCAATAATGTAGTCAGCAGATCGTATAAATTTTTCATCATGCTCAACAGCTATAACTGTATTTCCACGATTAACAAGATTCTTCAAAATTTTAATCAGCTTAGCTTTTTCCACCTCATGTAATCCAATTGTCGGTTCGTCAAATACGAAAATAATACTATCCATTTCAGCAATTATATAAGAAGCTAAAAATAGTCTTTGAATTTCTCCGCCTGAAAGTGTTGGTACAGGTCGTGAAAGCGCAAGATGATGCAGCCCCACATCAACCATGCAATTTAGCTTTACCAATATCTCGCCTAACAAAGGTGATATTATAGGGACTGTAGCTAAAAATTGGTACAAATCTTTTATATACATATTTTCAAGCTCAGAAATAGTTTTGCCTCCTATAGCAGTATGAAAAGCCTGTTCTCCAAGACCCGTGCCACCACATTTCGGACAAGATGCTTTGCCCATATATCCTGCATTGGTAAGCAAATATTCGAGGCGACTCGATGTCGAGAAAGCTCCATTTGTAGTATGCATTATCCATGGCACAAAACCCATAAAGGATGATTTTCCATTATCACCATATTTCAAAAAGTTTAATTGCTCATCAGTAAGCGTTGAGAGCTTGTCTGTGGGAGAGATATTATGATATTTACAAAAGCTATCAAGCATTCGCTTTGTAATTCCCCGTTTTCCTAATCCTAAGCAAACATCCTCTATTTTTTGCGATAAATCTTCAAACAGCTTTTCTTCATCAAGTTCTTTAATAATTCCCGTGCCCAGACACTTTACGCACATACCCTTGGGAGAATTTTTTTGAAACATCTCCATCGTAAGGGGTATGTCATCATTATATTTGTCATCTCTCACCCCATAAGCAGCAAACAGCATAGCAAGCATATTGCTTATTTTTGTTCGTGTACCAACTGTACTTCGAGGATTAGACTGACGGATTATACGCTGTTCTACTGCAACCGTCGGAGAAAGCCCTGTGATACTGTCAAAAGAGGGTGTACTGTCAACTATAAACTGTGTCCCAGAGAACATAAGATATCTTCGTTTTCCTTCCTCATAAAGGGTATCAAATGCAAGGCTTGATTTTCCGCTGCCAGATACTCCGGTAATTACAGTTAGTTTATTTTTGGGGATCTTTACATCTACGCCTTTCAGATTATGTATTCGTGCATTTTTTATTTCGATGAAGCCGTTCATGGCAACTCTCCTTTATACCTAAATTCCTCCAATGTTTACCTATCAAATACAATTCTGTCTTTTTTGATTATAATAATTCATTCTATATTCAAAACTCTTTTTCCTTAGAAAATAATCCCTGATCTCATATGTTATCTTATCTTTGTCAATTCAATATAGATTAAATTTAAAATCATTATATATTGGTATTGAAAAAAAAGTCAAGTGTGTATTATTATTGATATAGACAATTAAATTTAATTATTGTAATAGTATAGTTTATATATTAAACAACAAACATAACAACCCTATAACATTAACCCCTTAGGACTACAAAAAGTATATAAGGAAATAGATTCCATTGATATAATCCTTTTTATCTTTAGCTCCTTGCAATATCCTGCAATTATTGCAAAGATATGAATTTATTACTTTAATTAAAGGAGGAGAATACATATGGATTGCTTAGAGAGTATGAATAGGGCTTTGAATTTGAGATGTACTATGAAACTGCAAATGAAAAATGCTACGAAGAAACTTGGATTAGAGTTGCACCAAAAAATAATTTATAGAGGATATAGTTCGTAAAATACAACAATAAAGAAGTCTCAAGACCTATATGCTGAGACTTCTTTATTGTTAGTTATTTACTTTCCCTAAGCTCCTTAAAAAAACTAGAAATTATACTGCTGCATTCATCTTCTAATACACCAAATTCCACTTCTAATCTATGGTTAAACCTAGGATGATTCGTTAAGTCCTCCACAGTTCCGCAGCAGCCTCTTTTAGGATCTCTAGTACCTATAACCAATTTTCCTATTCTAGCATTTACTATTGCACCTGCACACATGGCACAGGGTTCTAACGTCACATATATAGTGCAATTAAGCAGCCTCCACGCATTAAGATGCTTACTTGCTTCTTTTATTGCAAGTATTTCAGCATGAGCTGTTGGGTCATTTGAAGTTTCCCTTTGATTATAACCTCTGCCGATTATTTCTCCCTCATAAACAACAACAGCACCTACAGGCACTTCATAGATGCTATACGCCTTTTTAGCCTCTTCTAAAGCCTCTCTCATATATAAAATATCCATTGATATCACCTTATAATGCTAAATTTAGATACAGCTTTTTATTTGTATATTAAATGTGTATCATAGAACTTTTCAAGTGTCAACACATGCTAATCTTTACTTTTTTACCTATCTTTTCAAGACTTTCCCCTATTTCCTGTACAAGTTTCAATTTTGAAACAATATCAATTCCTAACCCGTCCTCCTGATGACTATGATTTACAGCATTTCCTAAATATATATTAATATCTGTTGCATCCTCGATTAACATACGTGTCAACATAGCAGCACCATCTTTTCTCTTTTCTAATTCAAGTAATATAATAGCGTTCTTCTCATACTCATGTATAAGCTTAGGAATATTTTTTAAGGTAATAATACCTTCTGTCACAAGATCTACTCCTTCTATTTTCGCCATAGCAGGTATACCCTCAGATGATGTATTCTCTAAAGGCACAAGAGGTGCTTTTAAGAATTTGGAAACCATTTTAGCTGTACTTCCGCCGCACACAACATGTTTTCCTTTTTTTCCAAAGAACATGTTTAATATTTTATCGTCTTCGTTAGGATTCTCTGGAGGGCCGATTATAATATTTACGGCTTTTCGTTCCCGAAGTTGCAGTGTCAACAGTGTTATATCATCTTTAGGCTTTCCATCATAAAGACATAAGCAGGCATTCATCAAACGGGCCCCTAGCCATGCAGCTGAAACTTCAGGTTTATACCATTGCTCCAAAAGCCTTACAACTTCACCATGTCCTAATTCTTTGCCAATTTCGCTATCTATACCTGCATTTGTAACGCCATCAGTCATTAGAAAAAGCATATCATCAGAAAGCAACGGTACTGTACTTTCCCAAATCTCTTTTTCTTGAATGAAAAAACGTGCAGACTCATGACTTATACTTTTTCCGCCTCGAAGGAGTATAACAGGAGGGTTATCAAATTGGGCCAAATATACCTTATATTTCTGTATCCTGGCAGCTACAAATGTAGCATAGGCTAACTTTCGCTCCCTGCACATAGGCAATGTTTGAACTGTAGTAAAAACAGCATCTTCTAAGAGCATGCCTCCTGAAAGTAATGTCCCTAGTATTTGAGAAGTCAACGTTGCAAGTATATTTGCCTTTACACCGCTGCCTAGGCCATCAGAAAGAACTAAAGTGGTTCCATCTTCTGTTGTTTCCTTATAGTAAAAGTCACCGCAAATACTTTCTGTATATTTATTATAACTTATCTTTGCAAAATCTAATACATAATCCAGCATATAAGCCACCTATCCTAAAAAATCTCATCATCCATAAGTATTGTTTTTTTCAAATCCATTATTGCCAGCTTAGTTTTTGCAGCTGTTTCTCCTAAAAGAGAAGCTATCTCATGTACTGTACGTAACTGAGCCTCCACAATTTCATCAGCCATATTAGCAGAATCCATCTTTGCTTGACGAATCCTATTCTTCTCCATGCGAAGCTGAGTAATATCCTTCATTATACAGCTTATTATGCTATTTCCCTTATCGTATATGAGTGTCTGCTCTAAGTATAAACCATACTCTGCAACATATATATTTCTGCTTATTCTCTCTTCCCCACTTGCAATTAAATCAATAAAATTATACTCATCTAGTATACGTGATACAGGAGAACCAAGGATATCCTCAGGTGAGGATAAATGGAATGCTTTACATGTGGCATTGTTAATCATTATGACACACATATCAATATCCACAGCTAATATAAGATTAGGTGATACTTCTATTACCTTATCTGCAAAAGACTGCGTACGGGCTTTCATAAATGGCAAACACATGTTAATATCTGCTTTATTCTCATAGATAGCAATTGCTTTCTCTCTACAGCTAGGATATCCACACGAACCACAGTTTAGCTCATCTTCTACAGTATTTTTTCCCATCTTCTTCAATATTGCAGCCAATTGCCATTCTGTCGGAGGCATGCAGACTATTTTTTTATCAAGAAATTTTTGTTTCAGCGAAAAACCAGTTCTTGTCTCAAAATCAATATTCTTTCCACTTTCATCTACTGCTTGTTTTCTAACCAGAGTCTTTCCAAAAATTTGCTTATTTTGGCTTTTTTGAAAAGACGGTCCCCCTATACAACTTCCGGTGCATGCACTCATTTCAATAAAATATCCCTTTAAATTGCCTGAAACGATTTCCTGTAATGCACTTATGCAATTCTCAATCCCATCAATAGCGATGTATTGAAAGTTGTCATTTTTTAACATGCTATCCAATATACCTCCGCTATATGGAAATGATCGGGAAAGCTTTGGCGTAGGTATTGAACTGTCTTCTTTAGGTTCTATACTAGAATTTTCAAACCATCCTTCAAGCTCATCAAAGGTAATTACATAGTCTGCACCATTTTCACCACATTCAGCTTTCTTAGAAATACATGGACCAATAAATACCACTATAGCATTAGGGTATAAATCCTTTAACTTACGAGCACTTACCTGCATAGGAGAGATTATTGGAGCCAAAAAATCCAGTGCCTCAGGAAAATGATGTTCAATGTATAGATTTATAGTCGTACAGCAGGAAGATATGATTACATCATTCCATTTATCCTCAACCAATTTTTCATAATGGCTTTTCACAACATATGCTCCTTCTGCTGTTTCAGAAACATAAGAAAAACCTAACTCAGCAAGTGCATCAGAAAAGGTCTGAAATGACGCTTTGGGATATGCAGTAATCCATGAAGGTGCTACAGTTGCCACAATTTGACGCCCTTGGCTAAGTAACTCTAATATTTTAGGAATATCATTACTGTCCTCCTTTGCATTTTGAGGACAAACAACAGTACAAGTTCCACATAATATACATTCTGATTCAAGTATTTGTGCTCGTCCATTTTTAACTGTTATTGATTTAACAGGACAATGTCTGACACATTTATAACAATCCATGCATTCAATTTCTTTAAAACTTAAAATCGCCATATGATTCCCCTACTTTGAAATAGTTTATTTAATACAAATATAAGAAAAGCTTCTAATAAAGGATTTTAAGTAAGCTTTTCTTAGTTACTGCATAAGCGACTTGCACAAAATCAAAGATTTCAGCAATCTGCTTAAAACTCATTGAGGTCACGTTCCAAAATGAAAAAAATTAGAATCTTTCTATAAGTTATAAAAAGATTATTATAAATCTTAATAATCCTCAAAAAAGACTTATTTTCATTCATTATATACCCAATTTATCTATATTACACTAGTTCTTTGTTATAATAATAACAGTATGCATCTATGATGTCAATCAAGGTAATAAAAATAGTCAATAGAATTCGCCTATAAAGGTAAAAACAATGGCTTATAAAGATAATTTAATCTCTTTCTTCTCGAATCATAATATAAAATTCATCTCCAGACTTGGAATGATTAACAGTCTTTAATATTATAAAACCAACTTTTTCATACAAACTGATAGCACGCCTATTAAAAGAAGCAACTGTCAGTCGGTATTTTTTAGCTTGAAATTTCTTTCGAGCAAAGCCTATACCTGCATTTAGAAATGAATATCCTAATCCCTTTCCGCACAGAAGTGGATTCATACCTAATCCAATGTCTAATGCTTCTTCAGAGTATGTATAGTCATGAGTTGGTATTTGCGCCGACTTATCAAAACAGAAATAACCAGACAATTGATTTTTATCGTCAATAAAAGCATAATAATCACCGCTCATAAGTTCAAGAATGGTTTCTGAATTGTTTTCAAAACTATACATTGAGTAAGGGTCTTCATAAATCCAATTTGAAATATCTATAGCGAAATCTTTTGTCATTTCAATTATTAAACTCATATAATCTCTCCCTGCAAATTTATTCTAAGCACTCATATCATATTTCACAATTTCCCTCCGCTTCCTGCCAATCAACCAAAAGATTGTAGCGATTTGTCTTAAAACGCAAAACACAATAGTCTGGATCGTCAGGACCGTTGAAATGCTGCCCCATTCCCGGATACCACATTTCTTCCTTGATGGCTAGATCTTTTACAACCTCAATTGTTCCTACTAAAGTAATGTTATATGCCCCATCCTTATTAAAGCACACGCTTGCTCGGTTGCAGTTTGTTATACGTTTTGCCTTGTTACCTTCAAGCCCGCTGCAAAAGGTAATCCAATTAATTCCATGGGACTTTGATGCCGTAATAGTTGAAGCTGTAGGATACCCGTCCTTATCAATGAGTGCAAGAACACAATAAGGTTCTGAACCTTCCAATGAATTATGAGCTGTATTTTGACAAATAATTTCTCCTGCTTTTGCAATAATCTCTTTACTCATTTACACACCCCCGTAATAATAAATTTTCTTTATCCTTTAATAAATTTCAAAATCTTTTTTAACTCAGCATTAGGATTGAGTATAAAAACACGCTCCGTTATTTTTTCAATTGCCTCATCTTTCTCGATTTTTACAGCCTTTTCAAATACATCTTCCCCCCAAAAATTCTCAGTTGTACAAAATACAGTTGAAGACCAGCCGTACTCTATTCCTTTTTGAGATATTTTTTGCTGCCTTCCACACATAGTCAAATACATTTTCATTTGCAGTTCTGTCAAGGCTCGGTCAAACTGAGACTTTTCCTCTTTTCCAAAGCCTGCCAACTGCTTTATTGCATGTAATGGCAACGTCCCATTTTCGAGGATAGTGTCATAAATTCGTTTCCCATGGTTACTGATTTCACCATCTGCATATTTCTCATCAAATGTCCTATTTTCTCGCCGAACTGCGAGAAAATAAGGAACCCATTCTCTGACCATATATCCGCTTTTCTTGAAGAATAATTTTGCATAAGCAATATCCTTACGCTCGTCTAATACACGCATACGCCACTCCCATGGGTCAGTATCTGGATTTCCTGTATGCCAGCATATAGGTGTCTCGTAAGGCGGTGATTCCTCCCAATTCCATGGAATCACGGAGAAAATGCCTTCACTATTCCCACCCCCCATTGAAAACCCAGCATCCAGCAGTGTACTAACAAAATCTCCATAATCTTTTATCGGTTTACTATTCAATCCAAAACCCTCCTTTTGAAAGAATCATATCACATTAAACAGGACAACATCCTGTCCTGTTTATTTATAGTGTTCCAAAATATTAACAGCGATTCGTTTTATATGCTCCGCCATGTCAGCAGGTTCAAGTACCCTTGCCTTATCTCCAAACCCCAAAATCCATGATATAGTAAAATCCCTATTTGTATACCCAATTTCAAGACGAAGCAGGCCTTCTTCCGTTTCTGTGTAACAATGAAGCCCATATGTTTCAATGAGCTGATAACGAACTGATGGGTCAAATAGAACAACTAGCTTTTTATCATCGGGAAGACACTTATTGAAGTCTCTCTTTTCAGGTGGAATTTCACGAGGAATATAGGTCTCAGTGCAAAGACATAAATCCCATAACCGCATCATCTTAAACAACCGCCAATCCTTTCGGTCTTGACAAAAGCCAAATATATACCACGCTGCCCACTGGAAAATTATAAAGTATGGCTCGATACGGCGATGTGTAATACCCTTTTCATAATAATAGTCAAATTCAATTAATCTCTGCTCATGAATCGCTCTTTTAATAAGTTCAATCTTTTCTGTCAAGCTGCCCTTGTAATGAGAAGCAAGATCGATTATAATGGGTTCCCTTAGCGATACAACAATATCTTTATTAGCAGATAATTTATCTAGAGTTTTCTCAATATGGGACTTTTCCGATACGCTTCCAATACCTTTGAGACCAGCAATAATCCCTGAAAGCTCATCAACAGTCAGAATGCTTTTGTCAAGCTTGAACCCCTCTGCAATAGAAATACCGCCACCGCTGCCTTGATATGTAATAATAGGTATCCCTGATTGGCAAAGAGTGTCAATATCTCTGCCAATGGTACGGCGAGTAACTTCAAATTTCTCAGCAAGATAGGGAGCTGTTACCCGTTCATTTTGAAGCAGGATTGTGAGTATTCCAAGCAAGCGGTCAATCTTCATGGACACTCGCCTCCAATTCTCTTTGGTATCTCTTTAGCAATTTGCGTCATAGAAGCACCTCCTATTAACATTATAACACATGAAATCTCAACTAAACTTCTTGACTAATATCAAATATATTAGTATATTGATACATACCAATATACGGTATGATTGTGAGTAAAATCAAAAAACTCTCAATATTGCACAATCTGCTTTATCTTGATATCTTACTATATTAAAAGCTCATGGGATTTTAGGCTTTTCCAAATCTGGTTAAAACATAACCTATAGTCTCGCTTACCATAGGGTGGAAAGGGTAATCGATATACTTAGAACATATTATTGTTAAAAAAAGTAATGAAAGGTATTATGTCTAATCTAGAAAGGAGAATTTAAAAATATGGAACATAAATTAGAGAACCCTAAACGGTTAAAAGAATTAAATCCATCACAAACACTTGAAAATCTTGGTCTTGGAGGTGGAAGTTCTTTTTGTGATATCGGTGCAGGAACAGGAATTTTTACATTTGCAGCATCTAAATTAACTAATTCCAATATATATGCAGTAGATATATCCACTGAAATGCTAGAAGTATTAAAAGTTAAAAGAACAGAACATAATGCAGATAATGTTATACTAAAGAATGATGTTCAAGATGTACCTTCATCCTCTTGTGATATTGTCCTAGCTTCTACTGTTTTCCATGAATTGGAGGATATGGATGGTATGGCAAACGAAATCAAGCGTATTTTAACTAATGGTGGACTCTTGGCTGTTATCGAATTTCATAAACGTAAAACTCCTATAGGTCCACCTACCAATCATAGATTGAGCCCTGAACAGATTGATAATCTGCTGCAAAAACATGAATTCAATAAGATAAAGTATTTTGAATTGGGAGAGAATTTTTATATATCGATTTTTACTCTGAATTCTTAAAAGAAGAAGTAAAGGCTTATTCTTCTACTTCCTAGAATTAGCCTCCTTCTTTTTCAAACTTCAACAATTCCTATTATATAAAATAATAGAATTTGTCATTTCCCTACTTATATTTATAACCTTTAGAAAAACCAAGATGTAGGAAGATAAAACAAATAGGGTGCTGTAAATACCGCTAAGGATAATGCAAGTTTTTTCCTCTGTATGTCATCTAAATCTGATTTTTTCAGACAGAATTTATAGTTAAACAAATAGATAAAAAATGCGGTTATTATCACGCATACAGTTACCCACAGCATAGAATAGATGCTTTGAAAGGATTATAGCTAACAGCACTTATGATATTTTTATACCACCATTGTCCTAAGGCTGTGTCGTAGCTAAAATTAATTAGATTAGGTATAAACATTGCCACTGTGCCAATAAAATCAGCAATAAACCCAAATATCCAAACTCTAAAGATCGCAGTCTTAGCCTTCTGTTTAATGTTTTCTATTTTTAGATGTTTCATAGTCAATACAATTACAATCAAATCTATAAGAAAATTTGCCGGCAAAACCACAATCCAAGTAATTGGTATCAGCCATAAGAACCATATAGGAAAAATTATATTATATAGCTTAATGTTATGTTTTTTCATATCTCACCTCTCAAAATATAAATTTTCAATGATATTCATTTTGTATATCAATGTTAAATCCTTGTTTGTCCGTATAATTAATAATCTTTTTACTATAATAACATAATTCCCTACATAAAAAAATAAAAGTAAATATTTGAAATTCAAAAGATATAAAATACCTGAACTTAATTGTTTTGTCCATCTTATTGAATTAATTGCTATTATTTATGGAAATACACAATCTACATTATCATAAAAAAAGCTGCAAGTCTTTATAAAGACTCGCAGCTTTGGTTTTGGTGCACTCGAGAGGAATCGAACCCCCGGCCTACGCCTTAGGAGGGCGCCGCTCTATCCTACTGAGCTACGAGTGCATAGTTTACCAATATATTTTACAGCATTTTTGAAAGGATGTCAACAATCAGTAAAATACTCATATAATTAATAAAGGCAGTTCTTATACCTCTTTAGAACTGCCTCTTATTATCTTTTAAGCCTTTTGTCTTGCCCTAGAAAAATATAGTCCCATCAATAAGAATGCTATGGCAAATAACAACTGCATAAATATTTCATATTTTACATCTAGAAAAGAGCTGATATCTGTTTCATTTATTTTTACAAAATAATATGTGGGAAAGAACTTAGCTATTGTCAATACCTTCTCTCCTAAAAATTGCTGTGGTACCATTACACCTGAGACAAATGAGACTCCAAGGGATAATACCGTACTTACACCTGATATAACAAATTTATTATTTGTTATATTGTTAATTAAAAATACAAGACATAATGCAGAGAATGAAAATACTATTGTATTAATTACGTATTTTAGAAAATTCACTTCTCCAATATATCTTCCTTTCAAAATAATACTTCCCAATATAAATATTAATGTTAGAAAACTTGCTATTGTTAACTGTCCTAAATATATTTGGCTATTAAATTTCAAAAACTTTACTGAAGATATCTTTCTTCTATTCTCAACTTCCTTATTTATAAAGTCAGTCATAACAAAGCCTATTACAGAGATATATAAGGCCATTACTATATAGGAGACAAAATTAAAATAAAATTTAAACCATGTATTCATCTTCTGATTTATATTATTATCAGGTTTAATTATATTTACCTCTATACCTTCATCCAAGGCAGTACTTACATTAGATAAATCAAATTTCCCATCTTCATAGGTTGCATTAGCAAAGGAAATAAATTTATTAATCTGATTTTGAATTTGATAAGCTCCTATATTCCTATCATCTCTAAATACCTCAATAGTCTTTTCCTTATTGATTACCTTTTTCTCAAAGTCCTCTGGAATAACAATTACTGCATCTATTATTTGTAAGAAAATCTGTTCTTTAATATACTTTTCATCTGACTTGGTATCGATTATATCATTCTTTTTTCCTAAATAATCTATTAGACTCTTTGATAATTCACTATTACTATTATCAACTATTCCAATATCAAGCTTTGTTTCCATAAAACTGGTTTCTCTTTGTGTATTCCCTCCACCATTTAATATTGATAGAATGAAGAAAATGATTGTGTATGAAAGGATAACTCCTTTATTTTTTAATGCTATCTTAACGAAATATTTATATACTGTCATAGGTCTTCCTCCTTAAAAATACATAGGATATACTAATAAGAACTATACAATAAATTGATAAAATCAAAGCTCCTTCAATTACAGTTTGAGTGTTTCCTAACAGATTTATCCTATAAAGATTATTAGTTATTATGGCGATTGGATTTATCTTTCCTAATACTGGAACACTCTTATCAAGCCAAATCTTTATATTTGGTGATATCATTCCTGATAAAGCTGATAAAAACAAAGTAATCATAATACCTAAAATAGTCTTTGTATTTTCATTTTGTTTATTAGAAACTCCAATAAATATTCCAAGGGCTACTCCAAATAAATTTCCTGCTATTATAAAAATAGTGCTATACTTCATCTCTGTAAACAAATTAATCTTTAAGATATATTTTATAAAAATCAGCAATATCACATTTGAAAGTAAATTTAAAATTAGTGAAACTATGATACCTGCTAACAGAAATTCATTCTTTCGTAGGGGTGTTATATTTATCCTCTTGCCTACATTAGTCAAATTTGCTTGAATTAAACTTACTGTTACAATTCCAGGAAAAATTCCATAGGCAGAAACCATTGCAATTAGTGAGTAAAATATTATAATTACAATATCTGCTTTTTGATTTATTTCTGAAATATATTCTACTGTAAAATCAAATTTTTCAATAGGAACATTTAAACTTCCCATTTGTTTAATTTGATCAAGTATCTCTTTAATTATAGTCTGATTTACTCCTGATTTTTTGACTAATAGATTTAAATCGTCGTCAATAAATCCTTGAATTTCTTCATTCTCTAACTTGTCATTTATTTCATCCTCTGAGAGTTTATGAACATTTACTATTTCGATTTCTTCCAATATAAATGCAATTGGGTTTTGAGAGTTTATTCCTATATCTATATTCTCTAGTTCTATATTTATCAGTCCGTTGAAAGCTGTGTAGAAAAATATTGCCATTATCAATGGATATATTAAAGTCCAGAAAAGAAAAGATTTGTCTCTATATAAGTTTTTCCCTTGATATATACAGTTACGAAATACACTTTTCATATCAATCTCTAAGCTCCTTCCCTGTTAATTCTAAGAATACATCATTTAATGTAGGTAATTGGCTATATAGTTTTGTATAGGTGAGATTGTTTTCTTTTATAAATTCCAATAGATTTGATAAGTTGTTGAGTCCATTTTCAAACTTTATGATATAATCATCTTCCCTTTTTTCTATATCAATTACATGAGGTATTTTCCTAAGCTTTTGAACCGTTTCATCTTTAATCACTGAAAATCCAACTACTATTTTTTCAGTTGTTGTTATCATAGCTTTCAATTCTTCGTTAGTTCCTGAAACCAAATTTTTGCCATTATCCATGATTATAATCCTCTTACAAATCATTTCTGCTTCCTCTAGATAATGAGTAGTATATATAATAGTGCTGCCTTCTTGATTTAACCTTTTTATTCCATCTAATATGAAGTTTCTACTTTGAGCATCTACTGCAACCGTAGGTTCATCCAAAAAAATCAATTTAGGTTTATGAGCTATCCCACAAGCAATATTTAGTCTTCTTTTAAGTCCTCCACTTAATTTATTAGGATAGAATTTTACATAATCCTTTAGCCCTACAAATTCTATAGCTTCTTCTACATATTGTTTTCTCGTGACTTTATCTTCTACATAAAGTCCGCAGAAATAATCTATATTTTCTCTTACGGTTAAATTCTCAAAAACTGAAACCTCTTGAGGCACTACTCCTATTTGTTTTTTAATATCATAGGAGTTTGGGGTCATTTTCTTTCCAAATATCTCTATTTCACCTTTATCAAAATTCAATAATGAAAGAATACAGTTTATTGCTGTAGTCTTACCACAGCCATTGGGTCCTAAAAGTCCCAATATCTCTCCCTCTTCAACCTCCATATTGAAATGCTCAAGGGCAATTAATTCCTTATATCTTTTTACTAAATTATTAACTTTTACTATCACTTAAATCACTCCCCCTATTTCATCTTAATTTAATTATACGAATTTGGAGTTTTTCATTGTAGTGTATAGAATCACAATATAATATGACAAATGTCATATTATATTAAAAATAATATAGAAAAATATATTTATTTTTATAACTATGAAAGATTTCTAAAAAGATTAAACAGCCTCAATCCGATAGAATATCGAACTAGGGCTGTTTAGAGTTGTTTCTACTCTTTAGGTTGAAGTTCAAATTTAGCACTCTTATTATCTTTTATTTTATAAAAGTATTGTGATATATCATATAGATCAAGATAAGTTATTAAACTTATATCTTTATCTAATAATTTTCTTATATTCTCATCTTTCACCAATTCCAAGGATTCAGGTCTGTTTCGCACTAATTCCTCAAACATATTTTCAAGATCTTTACTTATTATATGATTTAAAGGAATGTGTAAATTCGGCAGATATCTAAAAAAATCAATTGTATCTTTAAAAGAAATTTTGATATCTAATTCTAATGCTTTCACCCTTCTCTGTACATAATTATTATAAATAATTTTAACTTTGGAATCATCAAATTTGAACAATGAGATTTCACTATTAAGGGCCTTTTTTACATCATTTTCTAAGTTTAAATATATTGAAGACATATCCCCTTTATCTATGTCATGATATATGCAATCATAATCTAGGTAATCAATTACTGAAGCTTCAGTGCTTATCAATGAAACTGGGATTTTATAATAGGATAAAAGATTAGTTACCATTTCAATTTCTCCGACTTCTTTTTCTCCTAAAGATAATATTTCAATCTCATCTCTAAAGGTATGAGGGAATCTACAATGATCACTTTTCTTGCCATGAAAGCCTACTAGAAAAGCTGTCTTATAATCAATGCTAAAATCAATATTTCTAATTTTCTTAATTATATTGATTTCAGGATTTAATTTCTCTACTAAGTTACCTGGCAATATACCATCATTATGGTCATAGCATAGATATATATCCATGCTATCGGGTATGGGATTTATAATTGCAGATATTTCTTTATATAATAAATCCTCATTCCTTTTATTATCCCATAAATCTTCAACTCCAATAATTCCTTCTAAATCGATTATAATCAATATATTATCCATTTTGCACCTCTAGGCTTTCGTGTTTAAATTTATAACACCTATCAAAAAAATCGGATTTATAGTTTCCATGCTCAATCATTATTACTGTTTTATCTGAAAAATATTTATTTAATATATAACCGAATTTATTTTTAAAATCAGCATCTAAATTGGAAAGAGGCTCGTCCAATATATAAATAGATGAATTCTTGGATAAACATCTTATTATTTCTATTTTCTTCTTCTGACCACCAGATAAATTGTAATTTTCATCTATAAAAGTATCTATACCTTCTTCTAAACTTTCTATATACTCCAATAGATCAAAATCCTCCAGAATTTCATTTAAAGTATATTTACCATTATCAGCTTCATATAAAATGTTATTTCTTATAGACAAAGGATAGATAATTGGGCTTTGATTAGATATACTTATACACTCCATAATATCTGAAGCCTTATACTCTTTATGGCTATTATCATTAATCAGATATTCTCCACAGCTTAAAGGGTATTGTAATGAGATAAGTTTTATCATGCTGGATTTTCCACTTCCATTTTCACCTTCAATTAATATATGTTCCCCCTTATTTAAATGCATATTAACATCCTTTAAGATATAAGAATCCTTTATCTTAAATTCTCCGTCTTTTATCTCTATTTTTTTAATATAATCAAGGGGTTGTTTCTTTTCTTCTTCATCTTTTAATAAATTTTTTGTCTCCATTACCTCAAAGACCCTATCCAAGCTTACATGATATCTTTGAACAGTTGGTATCAGATTAGTTATCCCTATGAGGCTTACCAATACTCTCTGAATATAAAAAGATAGAAATATGAAGATTTCTGGAGTTATTCTTTTCTTAAATACAAGTATTCCAGCTAATATATAAAATAAGAATATATTGATTTTCATGATAGCATCCATTATATATTGTAAATTTATCTTACTTTCATTTAGCTTATCAACATTAGAAATTTTATCCTCTATACAATTATCAAAATCGTTTACAATAAAGTTTTTAATCTTTTCATTTGAAGTAATTTCATAAATACTATTAGAAACTTTTTTGACAATACCCAATATTACATCTGAATAATAAAAATTTATTTTATTATATTTCTTTATCTTCTTAGAATAATGGATATTGATAAATATTATAGGTATTACTAAAACAATAGTATATATAAACCAAGTATTTTGTTTAATTAATATAAATAGCATAGATAATAAAACTATAACTTCTGATAAATAACTAAATAAATAATCTAAATAAGATAACGGAGAACTATAATCACTTGTGAATACATTATTTAATTTAGCCGAATTATATGTATTGCTATATTGGAAATGTCCAAAATAGCTGTAAAATATCCTCTCTTTAACCTTATTATTTATTCTAATCATCAATTTAGAGTATACTTTATCTAATGAATAATTTATAATGCTAAACACCATATAGTACATAGCAAACAGAATAATATACCTTTTAAATAAAGATATATTATTCTGCATAATTGATGCAACAATTACACTTACTAGATAAGGCTCTATTAAAGCACTGGCCTTTATCAAAATACCTGTCAACTTAATCAATAAATATTTAATTTTATATCTATCCAATAAAGCCATGCTCTTTTTTATATATAGCAAATTTATCTTCCCCTATATCATGCTTTAATTTTTTCAGTATTTCTTATTTCCTCAGCTATCAATTGATTTAAAACTCTCTCCAAAGCTACTTTATAATCTTCTTCTTTCCATCTGCTACAATATCCTATATCTAAGGTATCGTATCTTTTGATATTCTCGGCAACACAACCGCCTCTGCAAAAATATTTATAGTCACATTCTTTGCATCTTGACATATTACGGACATCACGATTGTAGATATTTTCTATATTATCTTTATTTATTCGAATCTCTGGTTTATAAGTTCCTACCTCTAGTTTAGGATTATCTGAACTTAAGCAGGTAACAACTTTTCCATTTGGCAGAAATGTATAAGAAGGTCTAAATGTAAGATCACAATGCTTATATGGTATTCGAGAATCCCTTGATTGTATCATACCAATCATGGAGATTTCAGTATAACTTGTAAAATTCTGGCCTAGATATTTTGCTCGGTTATCTAATTCAATTAGTTTTTTAAAGGATTCCTTTGCCATATTAATATAGATATCATCTTCATCTATAGATTGTATTTTCATAATATCTAAATCAAGTTTCACTGAAAATTTATTTTCTAACCATCCATACTTTTCTAAAATATCAAAAAATAGAGGATAATCTTCAATCTCTTCAGGATGATATACAGAATTGATAATTATCTCAATATCATTATCCAATAAAAACTCCAATGCCTCCCATATATTGTCATAGAACTTATCATTAAAAGTATTTCTATGTTTTAAATGTAGTTTTTTATCGCCATCGACTGAAAGTATTATAGACTTAATCCTTTCTCTATTCGCCTTTATCAATGATTTATATGGTGATATATTTGAACCATTAGTAGTGAATCCTATCTTAGCTTCTGGAAAATTCTTAAAAATACTTTCTATTAATTCACAATTATCATCAAGTAAAGGTTCTCCACCCATAATACCAATTGTTTTAATGATTGAGTGAGTATCGAATAATTTGTCATGAACTTGATAAAATTCTTTTATTTTATCAAAATCAGCTGTATTCAACTTAGATCTAATATTTTTGTACTCTTCTTGATAACAATAAGTACAGCTATAGTTACAATCAAAGCTGGTTATGAACATTACATCAAGAATTTGTTCCTTTTTCTTTTTATTTATTTCAGTTTCATCAATTGCTATATTGGATTTATTACTCAAATAATCCCTATAATCATCTAAAAATTCATTATACTCTTCCTTATCCACAACTATATAGTCCAATGTTACCAAGTCGAAAATTATATATTTTCCATAATTATAATGAACCGTTTTTTCGTTGTCTGTTCTTATATTGAATTTTTTAATCATAGTATCACTTCCTCTATGGTTTCATATCCTAAAGCATTTGAATATTGAAATAATTTCCTTGAAAAAAAACTACATTCCCCTATAAATCCTTCGTTGTTAATATTTTTTGAGTTTCCACATCCACCGCCACATAATAATGCAAATTTACAATTTTTACATTGTTCAATAGTTGTTATATTTCTATTTATCAAGCTTTTTTCAAAATATTTAAATTCAGGATAATACGTTCCAACTCTAGAATCTCTATTGCCCACTGAAACCAAGCAAGAGTAGATATCTCCTCTATTGTCTATTAATCTAGCACTTGTTTCTGCAGAACAGCTATAAAATTTTAAACCTATGGGTTTCCCATCGATTATAGATTTTTGAAAATTAACTGACGAGTTATTAATAGTATTGTCACTATATTCATCTACGGAGTACAGTATAGGCTCTAAAAAATTTTTACTCTCATCATCTAATTGAAATATAGGCTGCAATTCAAATATTAATAATTCATTATTTGGATATTTTTCCTTTAGATTCTCTCTAAGCTCTAAACACTCTTGATAATTAGCTTTGCTTATATTCATCCTTACTTTTATTCTTATATTATTTTTAATGGCTAAATCAATATTAGATATTAGTTTATCAAAGGTTCCCATTCTATTATTTTTTAGGAACCGAGATTTATCATGGGTCTCTTTGCCTCCATCTAATGTTACCTGCAGCCACTTTACCTTAATCTTTTTCAAAATATCAATATACTTATCTATATCGTAGCCATTTGTTATTATTCGATATTCTTTATCAGGATATTTTTCTATTATATATTTTATAATATCCATATTTTGTTCCAATAGAGGCTCTCCACCATATAAAAGTATACTTTCTATATTTGGAAACAATTTTTCAGTTCTATCAATCATATCTTCTGTAAGCAAATCCTTATCGTGACTGCTAATATTAGATTCAAAGCAATAGCTACATCCAAAGTTACAATCATAGGTCAGAACTATACCTAAATCTTTAATATTATTTCTTCGCTTTTCATAATTTTTTCTAAGGATTGCCAATTGAGATTCCTTATATCTATTCTCCTCTTCTGGATTTTCCATTATATATTTTCGTTGAATCAGTGCATCATATAATTCTGTTTCATATTTATTGTCAAATTGAATATTCTCTGATCTTCTCCAAAGCTTGATTAAGTTTAAGTCTTCTTCGGATAATATATCTGATAACCCGTTTAGCAAATTGATTAAGATATATTCATCATCTTTATTTGTCTTCATAATTGTAGAATGTTCTATAAAATGCATAGCCTGTCCCCCTTTTATGGTTTGTTATTAAAGTATTGATTCAACACCTTTAATATTTTCTTTTAAGTAGATTACCCAATCTGCCTTTAACTCGTCAAAGGTTTTTCCAAATACCTCTTTGTAGGTTAAATTATCAAGATTTGTCACCCTAAGATAAAGCATTTTTTCTAATCCATATTCTTCAGTTAAATAATTAAAAAAACTAAAATTTTTATGGTAATCCATAGTATTACCTTCACTAATCAAATCAGATGGAACATTTCCATCGCTTATTTTAATGCCTTGAATTTCATGAAATTTAACTTTAGATAGAAATCTCAAATGATTCTCTATTATTTTTTATTTTTATTCTTTTACAATTTCATCGATATTATAAATATCAATATTATTTTCAACCAAAATACTTAGTTCATGATAGTTTAATTCTTGTATTGCCTCTAATTGACTACCTGTTAAACCCTGTCCTTCTAAGTGCTCTGTAATATCAGATATAACATAAAACCCATATTCTATATTTTTAATATAAGCTTCTGAATATACTACATCTAAATAATTTGCAATCCCTTCGTCTATCCATAATGATAATGGACTTGAAATATCTATACCTTTTTCTTTAAAGGAATTATCAAATAGAAAATGACAATATTCATGTGCATGAACACTCATGTCCATCAAGTGTATTTCGTCACTTCCCAGTTTAAGATAACCACCATACGCACCCCCATCATCATTTGAATTAAAAATATATTTTACTTTTGGAACATTATTTAATATTTCTTTATACTCTGTATAGAATTTTGGTGCTTCTCCTTCTATTCCATTTTTTATGGCTAACGTATCTCTGTCAAACCTCAATATAATCTCTTCTATTTTTTCTGCTGTATCATATTGTAAAGCAGTGCTATATTGCGCTTTTACTTCTGCAATACTTATATCTATTTTAAATCCGTTTATCTCTTCTCTTGTATTTATTATGAATTTATCTGCTACTCTATAAACTTCCATCCTATTCATTAGACTTTGAATTTCATTCTGATAGGATAAATCTATTCCCCTCTCTTTTGTCCATTCTTCTATGTCTGATATACTTATATTGTTTTTGATAATCTCTTCCTTCTTATTATTTTCTAATAAATATTTTACTAAATCTCTTGATGCAGCTTGTACATTCTCTACTTCCTCTTTTGTTGCAAATGGTTCAAAAAATCTTGCTCCAAATAATGAAAATTCATTATTTGCATAATATGTAGTATAGTCCACTTCCTTTTTCTCTATCTCATATATCTTTGCATATAGTCCTTCTGATATCCAGTTATCATATATTCCATAAGACTTTCTTATAAGTTCCTTTTTAAATTCCTCTGTTTCTAGGAATTTGGCATCACATTTTATTCCCTCATCTATATTGGGAACTATGTATTGCTTTGATATTTGTATTTCAAGATTTTCTATTGGTGAAAATTCATTTATTTTCTGTAGTTCATTTAGTATATATGTATAAACACTTTCTTTTTCGTCTATATTATCCGATATTTTTATCTTTATATTATCATTTTGATATGTTGTATAGCCTCCACTACCAGCTTCAAATAATAGGATTTGCTCATTCTTTTTACTGCATCCTATTAGGAGTACTATGAGTATAAGTAAAAGTATTTTTCGCATTTTTATTTTATATTCCCCCTTGTAAAATTTCTACAACTATTAGAGTTTGAATAAAAATTAATATAAAATAGATGGAGATTAATCCACCTATTTTATATCTTAGAAATTATTTAGTACATCCTGTTGCAGGGCGATATGAGTAATCTATTTTACAACCAGGACTAAGCACACCACCACAACTTTGCTCTAAGCGTGGGTCATCTCCAAATTGAATGTCGCCATTTTTCTCTTCTTCTAAATCAATGTCTTCATTCCAGATAATATCGTTCAATGATTTCATATTTTCTCCTCCCTTCTATAAGTATTTGCTGCTAATTACAAATCATGTAATTGGCATAAGTACTACTCTTTTAATTGAAATGGCTGGGTTTCTCTCATTTTAGACATAATTCATTAATCATATATATAATTCAAAATTAGTCTAGAAATGAGAAACCTACTCTATTCCCCTTTCCCCATAGAGAACTATAGAAATATTAGCATAATATTATACCAAATACTTTCATTAGCCAATTCATAAGTTCATTGTACTATCACTCAAACATTCCGTCAACCCGTTGATACGACTTATTTCCCGACATTATTCAACATAATTCGGTATGTATTGTCGAATAAATATAAGTCAGCCAGAATTATCTGTTTTAATTCCAACTGACTTTTTCAATATCTCAAAACTATTTAATTATACACTCAACATCTATCCAAAAAACTTATACGATATCATAGTATCGATTCAATATCCTTAATATTTTCTTTTAAGTAATTCATCCAATCTACTTTTAGTTCTTCAAAGGTTTTTCCAAATACTTCTTTATAGGTTAATCCATTAAAATCTGCAACATTTAGGTAAAGCATCTTCTCCAATCCATATTCTTCAACTAAGTAATTAAAAAAACTAAAATTTTTGTGATAATCCATAGTGTCACCTTCAGTCATTAAATCCATGGGTGCATTTCCTTCATTTAAGTCAATACCTAGTGTCTTATGAAATTTAACTTTGTGTAAAACTCTCAAATTATTTTCCACTATTCTCTTATTTTTACTCTTTGCAATTTCTTCTATATTATTAATATCAATATCATTTTTAATATAAATATTTAATAAATTATCGTATAAACTCTTTAGTTCTTTTAACTCTTCTTCTGTAAAATCTTGTGTACCTAGAAGTTCTGTATAATTGGGTATGTTATTAAATCCATCTTCCATCATTTTCATATAAGATTCTGAATACACTCCGTGCATATAATTCGCAATTCCTTCACCAATCCATCCTGAAATTCCTATATTTATACCTTTTTCTATAAAAGGATTACGAAATAAAATATGGCAATATTCGTGTGCATGAACGTTCAATATTTTCAAATTTACTTCTTCACTTCCTGGCTGTATCACAAATCCACCATCAGGCAAATAATCAACACTCGTATTAAAAATATATTTTATCTTAGGAACATTGTTTAATATTTCCTTATATTCAGCATAGAATTTTGGTGCTTCTTCCTCTATTCCCTT
This sequence comes from Tissierella sp. P1, assembly GCF_002266425.1. GTDB lineage: Bacteria > Bacillota > Clostridia > Tissierellales > Tissierellaceae > Tissierella > Tissierella carlieri. The sequence goes on along the minus strand of NZ_NPMN01000001.1, from coordinate 90,946 downwards.
TCTTACAGCTAATATATCTCTATCAAACATCAATATAATTTGTTCTATTTTTTCTGCTGTATCATACTGTTTAGTTCTTTCATTTTTTGCTTTTATTTCTGTCATGCTTATATCTATTTTAAATCCATTTATTTCTTCTCTCGTATTTATAATGAATTTATCTGCTATATCGTATACTTCCATTCTATTCATTAAACTTTCAATTTCTCTTTGATAAGATAAATCTATACTCTTTTCTTCTGCCCATTCTTCTATATCTGATATTTCTATATTGTTTTTAAGAAGTTCTTCCTTCTTATTGTTTTTTAATATGTATTCCACTAAATCTATAGATGCAGATTTTACACTTTCTATCTCTTCCTTTGATACAAATGGCTTAAAAAACCTTGCTCCAAATAATGAGAAATCATTATTTGAATAATATGTAGTAAAATCTATACTTTCATTTTGTTGTCCAAATATTTTGCTATAAAGTCCCTCTGATATCCAGTTATCATATATTCCATAGGACTTTTTTATAAGTTCCTTTTTAAACTCTTCCGTTTCTATAAACTTGGCATCACATTTTATCATCTTCTCTATATTTGGAACTATATATTGTTTTGATATTTCTATTTCAAGATTTTCTATTGGTGAAAATTCATTTATTTTTTGTAGTTCATTTAGTATAGATGTATATATACTTCCCTTTTCATCTGTATTATCTGATATTTTTATCTTTATATTATCATTTCGATAGATTGTAGAACCTCCACCATTGGCTTCAATTAATTGGATTGGTTCTTTTTTTTCACTACATCCTATAAGAAATATTGTGATGGTAAGTAAGAGTATGATTTTTCTATTTTTCATTTTATATCCCCCATTCTAGCAAAGTTTCATACAAAGAATAAAACTTAGATAAATATTAATATAAAATAGATGGAGCTAAGTTCCATCTATTTTATACCTTGAAAATTATCAATTACATAATGTGGATGGGTTATATGATCCACAACCACAGTTAACATTAATTCCACAACTTTGCTCTAAGCGTGGGTCATCTCCAAATTGAATGTCGCCATTTTTCTCTTCTTCTAAATCAATATCTTCATTCCAGATAATATCGTTCAATGATTTCATATTTTCTCCTCCCTTCTATAAGTATTTGTCGCTAATTACAAAATTCTGTAATTAACATAAGTACTACTCTTTAATTGAAATGGCTGGGTTTCTCTCATTTTATACATAATTAACTAATCATATATATAATTCAAAATTAGTTTATAAATGAGAGACCTACTCTATTCCCCTTTCCCCATAGAGAGCTATAGAAATATTAGCATAATATTATATCAAATACTTCCATTAGCCAATTCATAAGTTCATTGTACTATCACTGAAACATCCCGTCAACCCGTTGATACGACTTATTTCCCGACATTATTCAACATAATTCGGTATATATTATCGAATAAATATAAGTCAGTCAAAATTATCTCTTTTAACTCCAAGTGACTTTTTCAATATTTCAAAACTATTTAATTATACACTCAACATCTATTCAATCCCAAGAACTTGCAAGATATCATAGTATCGATTCAATACCTTTGATATTTTCTTTTAAGTAATTCATCCAATCTACTTTTAGTTCTTCAAAGGTTTTTCCAAATACTTCTTTATAGGTCAATCCATTAAAATCTGCAACATTTAGGTAAAGCATCTTTCCCAATCCATATTCCTCAACTAAATAATTAAAGAAACTAAAGTTCTTGTGATAATCCATGGAATCACCTTCTATCATCAAATCCATAGGTGCATTTCCTTCATTTGAGTTAGTATCTAGAATCTTACGAAATTTAACTCTATATAAAACGTTCAAATTGTTTTTCATTATTCTCTTATTTTTTCTCTTTGCAATTTCTTCTATATTATTGATATCAATATCATTTTTAATATAAATATTTAATAAATCGTGATATAAACTCTTTAGTTCTTTTAACTCATTTTCTGTGAAGTCTTGTGTAGATAGAAGCTCTGTATAATTTGGTATGTTATTAAATTCATCTTCAATCATTTTAATAGAAGCTTCTGAATATATTATATCTAAATAATTTGCAATTCCTTCATTTAACCATTCAGGTTTTGCAATATTTATACCTTTTTCCATAAAAGGACTATAGAAAAACAAATGGCAATATTCATGTGCATGAGAATTTATATCTCTTAAGTTTATTTTGTCAGTTCCTCTGGAAAAAAATCCTCCATCAATAGAATCATAGGAGTTAGTAGTATCAAAAATATATTCTATTTTAGGTACATTATTTAGTACCTCTTTATATTCTGAATAAAATTTAGGAGCATCCTTTTCTATTCCCTTCTTTATAGCTAATATATCTCTATCAAATCTCAGTATAAGCTGTTCTATTTTTCTTGCTGTACCATACTGTTCATTTATTTCTGCAGTACTAATATCTATTTTAAACCCATTTATTTCTTCTTTAGTATTTATAATTAACTTATTCACTATTTCTAACACTTCCATCCTATTCATCAGACTATCTATTTCTCTTTGATAATCTAAATCTATCCCTTTTTCCCAGTTTTCCATATCCGATACTTTTATATTATTTTTTAGCAATTCTTCCTTTTTATTATTTTCTAACAGGTATTCTACTAAATCTATGGATGCTGATTTTATGCTTTCTATTTCCTCCCCCGATGAAAACGGCTCAAAGAACCTTGACCCAAATAAGGAGAATTCATTATTCGCATAATATGAAGCGAAGTCTACTTCTGGTTTCTCTATATCATATATCTTTGCATATAGTCCTTCTGATATCCAGTTATCATATATACCATAGGATTTTTTAATTAGTTCCTTCTTGAATTCTTCTGTCTCTATATACTTTCCATCACATTTTATTATCTTGTCTAACCTTGGAATTATATTTCTCTTTGATATTTGTATTTCGAGACTTCCTACCTTGGCAAACTTATCTATTCTCTGTAATTCATTTAATATTGATTTGTATATATCTTCTGGATTTTCCATATTGCTAGAGATTTCTATCTTTATATTGTCGTTTTGATAAATTGTAGAGCCACCTTCACCACTAACCTCTATTAATTTGATTGGCTCTTTTTTTTCACTGCACCCTATAAGAACTATTGTGATGATAAGTAGAAATAAAATTTTTTTATTTTTCATTCATATGTCCTCCTTTGGCTACTTTTTTATTCAAATAATATAAAGATGATAGAATTAGATAAATACTAATATAGAATAGATGCAAATTATTTCTATCTATTCTATATTATATATTTAGTAGATATTTAAATAGCAGTATAGAATATCAACTATTAAAGTATGGATTCAATACCTTTAATAGTTTCTTTTAAATAGTCCATCCAATCTACTTTTAATTCATCAAAGGTTTTTCCAAATACCTCTTTATAGGTCAGCCCATCAAAACTTGCGACATTTAAATAAAGTATCTTTTCCAATCCATATTCTTCTATTAAATATGGAATAAAACTAAAATTTACAACATAATCCATAGAGTCTCCTTCATTCATTAAATCCAAAGGTGCTATCCCCCTACTTAATTTATCACCAGTAATAGTTTCGCTAATCTTAATTGTAAAAGAATATTCAACATGGCTTGCTAGTATTCTTTTATTTTTACTCTTTAATATTTCTTCAACATTATTTGCACTAATATTGTTTTCAGTATAAATATTAAGCTGTTTCTCACTTAACTTCTCTACCGCTATTAAAATATCACTCGTAGCATTTTCTACCCCATTGCGCTCCATTGGATTTTCAATAACATAAAATGTTCTTTCTATCCATTTACCATACGTCTCTGAATACACTACATATAAATAATTGGCAATTCCTTCATCTAACCCTGATGGCTTATTAACAACTATATCCTTTTTAATAAACGGATTATGAAATAGAAAATGACAATACTCATGTACTTGAGTATTTATGTTTATTAAGTATATTTCGTCAGTCCCTTTCATAACATAACCGCCACCCCTAAAAGGCTCCGAAGGCATTTCAAAAATATATTTTATCTTAGGAACATTATTTAATACTTCTTTATATTCAGCATAGAATCTTGGCGCATCGTTTTCAATCCCCTTCTTTATAGCTAATATATCTCTGTCAAACCTTAATATAATTTGCTCTATCTTCTTTGATGTATCATATTGTTCAGTTTTTTCATGTCCTGTTTTTATATCTGCAATACTAATATCTATCTTAAATCCATTTATTTCTTCTCTGGTATTTATAATGAGTTTATCTGCTATATCATATACTTCCATCCTATTCATTAAACTTTCTATTTCCCTTTGATAAGATAAATCTATATCCTTTTCCTTTGCCCAAGCTTCTATATCAGATAATTCTATATTGTTTTTTATAAGCTCCATCTTTTTATTGTTTTCTAATAGATATTCCACTAAATCTATAGATGCAGATTTCACACTTTCTATCTCTTCCTTTGATGCAAATGGTTCAAAAAACCTTGCTCCAAATAATGAGAATTCATTATCTGAATAATATGTAGCGAAGTCTATTTGACTTTTTTCTGTGTTATATATCTTTGCATATAGTCCTTCTGATATCCAATTATCATATATCCCATAGGATTTTTTTATAAGTTCTTTTTTAAATTCTTCTGTTTCTATAAACTTAGCATCACATTTTATTATCTTATCTATATTTGGAACTATATATTGCTTTGATATTTGTATTTCAATATTTTCTATAGGAGAAAATTCATCTATTTTCTGTAGCTCATTCAGTATAGACGTATATATAGTTTCTTTTTCATTTACATTATCAGCTATTTTTATTTTTATATTATCGTTTTCATAGATTGTAGAGCCTTCACCACTAACCTCTATTAATTTAATTGGCTCTTTTTTTTCACTGCATCCTATAAGTAATATCGTGATGATAAGTAAGAGTATGATTTTTTTATTTTTCATTTTGTATGTCCTCCTTATTTATACTTTTATATTAAAGCAACCTCTAGTGCTAGTAAATTTGAAATTACATAATTCTACTAATTAATTTTTTGAAAAATAATGCCTCTTAAGAATACAATTTGAAAATAATATACAAATATGGGTTCTTTAATATATATTATATTTATGTCATTATTCAATATCTGAATCATATATTGTTGCTAAAATTGGTCATATATTCCATATTTTCAAAGTTTTCACTAAAATCAGCATATCATTCATAGAAAAGCCTGTCAACCTATTGATTCCGCTCAATTTTTGACATATTTTGTCGATTCTATTTAAATAATTATACACAAATCTGACCACCGGCATTTATCTGACCAAAGAAACTATATATTACAAGATAAAATTACAATATATTTGTATAGTTTAATAAATATTAGTATAATTGGATTATACAGATAATAGAAAGCTTATAAAGGAGTTTCTTAATGAGAAGATTTATAGAAAAATCATTCATAGTTCTTTTTTGTTTATATAATACTTATAAAATAAATACAACAAGAGACTTGGTTTTTTACTTTCTTATATCTCTGATTCTTTCCTTGTGCTTAGATTTATTTCACCCTAAAAAAGTAAGGGTTTTTATTTATTTTATCTTTTTAATATTTTATCTTTATGATCCCTTATTTATCTACTACTTGCCTTTGATTTTGTATAATATGTATTTGGATTTCAATATATATGCTTTTTTCGCCATGATATTAATTCTAAGGGATTTCTCTATAGCTAATCTTTTAGTTTTCTCCATATCTATCTACCTTTCAATTATGACAAAAAGGTTCAATGTATTTTTAAATCAAAACAAAATAGTAAGGGATGGATTGAAAGAGGACGCCATTTATTTAAAAAAATATACTGAGCAATTAAAAATTGATAGAGAAAAGAATATTCATATTGCCATACTTACAGAAAGAAATAGAATTGCAAGAGAACTCCATGATTCAATAGGTCATGCTATAAGTAGTAGTATATTACAGGTAGAAGCCTTAAAGATAGTCTCCGATAATACCATGGTAGAAGGTTTAGATTTACTTCAAAACACCTTAAATAATGGAATGAATGATATTAGGAACAGTATCCATAATTTATATAATGAATCTCTTGATTTGGAAAGTAGAATCGAAAGCCTTTGCAGGGAAGTTCCTACTATAGACATTCAACTTATATATAAGTTAGAAGATAGTTTACCATATGATTTAAAATTTGATATATTATCTATTATAAGAGAAGCCATTACCAATTGTGCTAAACATTCTAATGCTACAGAGCTTAAAATCAGCCTTCTAAGTCAACCTAAGTTCTATTCTATTATAGTGAGGGATAATGGCAACAAATTTAATAAAACAGATGATCTCTTAACTAAAGGAATAGGTCTTATTTCTATGAATGAAATCGCTAGTAAATATAATGGTTTTTTAAATTATGAATTTGATAATGGATTTAAAATACACCTGACTTTAATGAAGGGATGATGTATATGAGAGTTATAATCGTAGATGATGATTATTTAGTGGTAAATTCTTTAAAAACAATCGTAAATGCCAGTGGAATAGAAGTTTTGGCCGTAGGTCATAATGGTATAGAAGCAGTTGAACTTTATTCCCTTCACAAACCAGATTTAATCCTTATGGATATAAGGATGGAAAAAATGAATGGAATAGAAGCGACTCAAGAAATTTTAGATAGAGATCCCAATGCTAAAATACTGTTGATTACAACATTTCAAGATGATGAATATATATCTGCTGCCCTTTCCTTAGGCTGTAAAGGTTATATATTAAAGCAGAATATTCAAGGTATCATCCCTGCCATAAATGCAGTTTATTCTGGTAATCATGTTTTCGATTCAAAGATAGTATCTAATATACAAAAGCATTCTAAGAAAAATATAGATATAGATTTAACAGATAGGGAATTTGATATTTTACTTTTAGTAGCCGAAGGACTAAATAACAAGGAAATTGCCGATAAGTTATTTCTAAGTGAGGGTACTGTAAGAAATTACATTTCTAATATGTTAGAGAAATTATCCCTAAGGGATAGAACTCAGCTTGCAATTTATTATTATAAATTATAAAGTGGATAATTATAAACGATAGGAGGGTAATTAAATGATAATAAGAGTTATATTGAGAAATAGCCTCGATCAAGACTTATACCATACAGAGAAAGCATCTGTATGGGATCAATAAATAAGCTATCTGCTGAACTCTGTAATTTATTTATATGATGATAAATAAAGGAGCGGATGTCATGAAATATATAAATGCAGCAGAAGTATTACCAAAATATTTGTTAGCCGAAATTCAAAAATATATAAGAGGAGAAATCTTATATATCCCCATCGGGGATGAACATTTAAAATGGGGAGAGAAGAATGACTCTAAAAGTTATTTTGAAATTAGAAATAAACAAATAAAAAAACAATATAAAAATGGGGATACTTTAGAACAAATATCTCAAGAATTTGGATTAGCATATGAAACAGTACGAAAAATAGTATATAAAACATAAAAGTATTGAGGGCTTGAAAACATTTCGAGCCCCTCTTTTTTGGGTATAGAATAGCTATAGATAAGATTGGAATTTATATCATATATAGTATTGCTTATAATAATAGTCAAAAAGGAGAATTAGTATGGAAATAAAGTTCAGGAATTATACAAATCAAGCAGGCATTACAGAAGACTATCATAAGGTTAGAGCATTTTTTACAAGATTAGGATATGCAGAATTTACATATACAAGATGGGATTGGATGGCAACTCATGGTTATCTAGATAAATCTGCAGTAAATAGAACTGGTCTGTGGGAAGACAATGATAAGATTGTAGGAGTAGCAACCTTTGATTGTCAGCTGGGACAATCTTTTTGTTTAACTTTGCCAGAATATACATTCTTAAAGAAGGAATTGTTATTATATGCAATAAATAATCTTTCTAAAGATGAAAAGTTTGGAATTACAATTGGAGACACAGATTTAGAATTTCAAGATATTGCGGCCAATCTTGGCTTTATTGCTACAGTTCAGAAAGAAAATGATGCCATTTTTTATTTAGATAAAACATCCACCGATTATAATTTGCCAGAAGGATTTTATATTACTACAATGAAAGAAACCTATGACATTTATCAATATGGTCGTGTATTATGAAAAGGATTTAATCACGAGCTAAATGGTGAAGGAGATTTTAAATTTTCTAAAGAGGATGAACAAGCTGGAAAAGAAGAGATGATCCGTCCTAATGTGGACTTAAACTTAAAAGTTGCTGTCGTCGCACCAGATGGAAATTTTGTTTCTTATTGTGGAATGTGGTATGACCCAGAGGTAGGCTATGCAGTGGTAGAGCCAGTAGCAACGGATCCTGATTATCGCAGAATGGGATTAGGGAAGGCAGCAGTTTTAGAGGGGATAAAGCGCGTGGGTAAACTTGGAGCAAAAACAGCTTGGTGGACTCTTCTCAGCAGTTCTATTATAGTATTGGCTTTCGTCCATTCGCTACCTCTACTATATGGGAAAAGAAGCTGAAAGAATAATTTCTATGGACTAAATCATGAACTAGCATCACCATTCAAGTTGAAGGATATTATACCATCTAAAAAAGCTACGTGTAATCTAACCGTAGCTTTTTATTCTTATTAAATTGTCATTTTTACTCTCTTCATTATCCTATTATAATCCAAAATTCTTATTTTTCTCCTATATCTATACTGCTTCTTCCTTATAATATTGAGCTTGGGAGTTCCATAGCTCGTAATATTTTCCATTCTCGTCCTTGACCAACTCATCATGATTTCCTTTTTGAATTATCCTTCCTTCGTGGAATACTACTATTTCATCACAGAATCTACAGGAAGATAGTCTATGGGATATATATAAGGCAGTCTTTGTTCCTACTATTTCATTGAATTTAGAATATATTTCAAATTCTGCTATAGGATCTAATGCTGCTGTTGGTTCATCTAAGATTATAATAGGTGCATCACGATATAAGGCTCTAGCTAATGCTATCTTTTGAGCCTCTCCTCCTGAAATCTCTACCCCATTTTCATCAAAATCCTTATATAAAGGTGTTTGAATTCCTTTAGGCATATTATTTAATCTTTCCCCTAACCCAGCTTTAACTAAAACATCTTTTACCTTATCTTCATCATAATCCACAGATGCAGCTACATTTTGGCCTAAAGAAAATGAGAATAGCTTAAAATCTTGAAATACTATGGAGAATAGATTCAGGTATTCATCATAATCATATTTCTTTATATCTATACCATTTAAAAGTATTTCTCCTTCATCAGGGTCATATAGTCTACATAATAGCTTAATAAATGTAGTCTTTCCTGAGCCATTCATACCTACTATAGCGAGTCGTTCTCCTATATTTAATTTCATAGAGATATTCTTTAATACATAATTATCTGTTCCTGGGTATTTAAATGACACATTTCTAAATTCAATTTCATACTCATCATCATTTCTTTTTTCTACTGGCAATGTTCCTTTATACTTTTTCCCTTCTATGTTTAAGAAATCTAGATATAGCTGTATATATTGATTATTGATCTTTAAAGCTGCAATAGTTACTAAAAGCATACTGCTGCTGCTTATAAATTGATTTATACTTCCCGTATATTTAACTACATTTCCTATAGTAATAGAGCCCATAACTGCCTTTAATCCTATGAAAATATATATCAATCCTGTTAGTAATGATGAAATAAATCCGTTGGCTCCCCCATATTTCATATAATTTAAGGAAATTTCATCTGCAATTTTGTTAACTTCACCTATAACCTCTCCAAAGGCAGTATTAAACAAATTCTTCTGATTATACAACCTTATATCTTTCCCTGAATTATAGTCCACGATTTTTTCAAAATAAAAATTCGCTATTCTGTTATAATCTACTATTTTATTGAGGGAGTTGAAATATTCTCTCTCAGAATTTTCTTTTAATCTCATATTATAAATTGTACCAATCAATAATAGAATTATAAAAATAAAATTTAATATATTTGAATTTAAAAACCTTATGGAACTTTCATTAGATGTGACTTTAAATATGTCCACTATCATAACTAAACTTATAGGCACTATAACTAAGCATTTAATCAGCACTCCAAAATATTTAATTAAAGAATATATACCTCCTCCACTTTGATTTTGAGCCTCTTGTATCTTTGTACGCAGTAAATGAACCTCTGGATTTTCTATATGCTCATAATCCATATCAATTATCTTTCTATTTAATACCATATCTCGATTTTGCACCATTATAATTATAAGCAAATTCAATATATGCTCAAATCCTGTAGATGCTAGATAAATAATTAGATTTAATCCTATGGTAATGCCTACAAATACTATAAGTCTGTTCAAATAACTAAAATTTATCAATTCATCTACGATTTTAGCAGACATATATATATTCACAAAAGGTGCTATAGCTTTAAGAAATGATTCCAGTACAGCAACAGGCAATACCCATGGCTGCAATTTATGAATTTCCTTTAATCCCTTAATTATAAGTCTTAAATCATACATCAAACCCTTCTTATGCAATTTCCTCACCTCCGATTTTATCCTTGTAATAGTAAGACTGCATAGTATACATCTCATTATATTTTCCATTTTTACTCATCAATTCATTATGACTGCCGTATTCCCTTATCTGTCCCTCATCTAAAAATACTATTCTGTCACAAAATCTGGTAGAAGCTAATCTATGAGAAATAAATATGGAGGTTCTCTCCTTAGTTAATTCATTATATCTCTGATATATTTCATTTTCTGATATGGGGTCTAGAGCTGCTGTAGGTTCATCTAAGATTATAATAGGTCCATTTTTATACAATGCCCTTGCTAGCATTAGTTTTTGCAGCTCCCCTCCTGATAAATCTATGGCATCTTCATATATAGACTTCATCAATAATGTCTCTTTATCCCTAGGCAAGGATTTTATCTTTTCCATTAATCCTGATATATAAAGAACCTTGCCCAATTTTTCTTCATCTATATTTTCCTTTTTTTGAAGTGAAATATTTTCTTCAATGGATTTAGGTAAAAGATGGGTATCCTGAAATACTACAGAAAACAATGTATAATATTCATCTCTATTATATTCACAGGAATTTTTGCCATTGATATATATCTCACCCTTTGTAGGAGTATATAAACCGCAAATCAACTTAACCAACGTAGTTTTTCCTGCACCATTTACTCCTACTAATGCTAGTTTCTCACCTTTCTTTATATGGAGATTGATTCCCTTAATAGTATATTCCTCTGTATCTGGATATTTGTAATAGAGGTTTCTCAATTCTATATCACAGGGTAATTCAAACTCCTTAGGCAATTCTACCCCTTTTCCTCTATTCATCCTATCTTCCATATCAAAATATTCTCTTAAATCACAAGTTTCTAAATGTATCCTATTTAATTCATTTAAATTCTTTACTATGCCTGACAGCCAATTTGAAAATCCAGATATTGCTCCAAAATATAGTACAAAGTTACCTATACTCATATTTCTGTATAAAACCGAATAAATTAAAAAACCATATGAAATACCATCTCTTAAAAAAGCCAATGCACCATCTGCAAGGTTAGCTAAATATCTTCTGTAAATATTCTGTCTTTGTAATTCTATTCCATCCTTTAAAAACACATCATACATATCTTGAAACCAATAAGTCATATTATATAGTCTTAAATCTTTAGCAGATTTAAAATCTCCTGCTTTAGTTCTTATATACTCCAGTTTCTTTCCTACTGGTGAAAGCTTATCCTTATTTTTATACTCATATTTATTTGCATAATCCCCTATAAAATAATTAATTAATGAGGATATAGTCAAAAATCCTATTAGAAGTGGATGAATAGTAAATATTATACTTCCATATAAGGCCATTCCCACCATATTGGAGATTAAACCTATTAATACTGCGGTTATTGCCTGTGTTCCTGCTTCATCACCTATTGTTGCCATAATTGCCTTCATAAGCTTATCCTGACCTTTAGGACCATCTATATTTTCATAATCTGTATCTATGGATTTTTCTGCGTGTTTAAGTGTATATATATGTCTATACTTCATTCCACCTATTTGAGCTTTGAAATAGGATGCTTTTAACATACTTTCTACTATTATTATTCCTATTGTTGGTATCCCTATATTTATAAGAAATTGCCTTATACTTACTCCTTGAGAGATAGAGTCTATTAATATTTTAGGCATATATATACTGAGTAAAGGACCTATTACAATTAAAGGAATTTGAATAACAAAGAAAAGAAATAATCCTTTATCCCAACTCCACATATTCTTAATTAAATACATCATATTTTCTAATACTCCATACTTAGGCTTTTCTTCATTTTTAATTGCCATTTTTATCACCTCAACCATACTATAGCAACAAATCCAAATTTATGTACAAAAATAGCACCAATGGTCACTTTTATGACACTAATGGTACTATATGGGTAAAATTATCTCTGTTGCAAATACTCCCTCTTCATTTTGTCTATTGATGAAGCCATTATATTTGTTAACTATACTATCTATTCTTTTTAATCCAAAACCATGATTTAATCCTAGCTTTGTAGATATATATTCTAGATTTACTTTTTTTACTTCTCCACCTACAGAATTGGTAATAGATATATAAAGTTGACCTTTCATTTCTCTTATATATACTCTGATAAACCTGTCTTCTGGATTCTCTAACTTTATTGCTGCCTCCATAGCATTATCCATTAGATTTCCGATAATGACACATAGGTCTACATCTGCCACCTGAAGATTTTTTGGAACCGTTGCCTTTGCATTTATGTTTATTCCTTGACTAATGGCCATGGATAATTTACTATTTAGAATTGCATCCACCATTAAATTCCCTGTCTTTAGTACAGTATCTATATTGGTCAAATCCTTATCTAAATCATTAAGATACTCATCCATATCTTCATATTTTCCTAAAGAAAGATATGCCTTCATTACCTGTATATGATTATGATAATCATGTCTCCAGCCTCTCATCTGTTTATATATATTTTCTACTTCAGTATAATGCTTTGAGATAAGGTCATTTTGATAGTTAGTAATTCGCCTATCTACTATTTTATTTAGTATGTATCTGATTATAAAGAAAATGCCTACCAGTAATAGAGGAATACCAAGTATAATAAATACCTTATTTTTAATTTATCTCACCCCTAAAATATTTTATAAAGGCCATATTTGTATTAGTATAGAGCCTCCTGCTTACAGGAATTACATCTCCATTGTCTAGTTCTATATCTGTTTTTCCTATTCTTTTTATATGTTTTAATCCTACTATATAGGATCTATGGCATCTTACAAAAGCATTTTGCTCTAATTCATTTTCTATAATTCCAATATTTTTACGAGTAGCATATTTTTCACTAACAGTATTTATATCTACTGTATGAGAAAAAGCCTCAATATAAATTATATCCTCTTGTTTTATTCTAATAGTTTCTCCTTCTACATCTATAAGTATTGTTTTTTCTTTCTTAGGAACTTTCTGTACAGCTTTATCTAAACATTCATATAGCTTTTTTTCTTCTATTGGCTTAATTAAATAATTAATTGCTGATACATCATAGCCTTCTCCTATAAAGTCAGGAATAGCGGTAATAAATATTATATTTAATAAATTATCACTTTTTCTTATTCTTTTTGCTAGTTCAATTCCATTTATTCCTGGCATTTGAATATCTAGCAAAAGTATATGATATCTTTTATCCATACTCCAGCTGAAATCGAAGGCTTCTGCACTATGAAAAAATTCAATTCCGAGTTTTATATTATTTTTCTTAGCCCAATTATGTACATATCTTTCCAATAATTCTACATGTATCTTTTCATCATCACATATGGCTATATTGATTCTCCCAATCATTTAGTTATCCCCCCCGAAAAATCCTATCACCATATTAGCCAATCTATTAAAAAATCTTCCAATTAAAACATACCACTTAGCCTTATTTACACTTTCCTTAATTAAAATATCTGATTCACAAATTACCTCCCCTTCTTTTTCTACTGTTGCCTTACCTATTTTTGTATTCTTTTCTATCGGTAAAGTTATATCCTCATTTATGTCTATATTAACTACTATATCTTCATCATTTTTAACTAGTTTTGAAAATCCATTTTCAACAAAAACATGTACTTCTGTTATATCACCTCGAGGAAATTCTAAAGTTTTTAAAGGCATTTCTTCATCTAAAAATATCTTATGAGAGTAATTATTAAGCCCATATTCCACTAGTATCTTAGCCATAGCATCCCTTATCTCTAAATCCTTTGCACCCATTACTATAGCTATAAGTCTCAAATCTTTGGTTTGGGTTTCCCTCCCTCTTATATTAAAGGTAGATACATAACAGTATCCAGCTTTATTCGTGAATCCTGTCTTTAGCCCATCTACTTCCTTTATTTCGTTGAGCAATGGATTGGTATTTCTCTGAAAATAATCTCTACTAACCATTTCTATTGATTTAATTTTAGCCGTTTCCAAAACTCCTGGATGATTTTCTATTATATACTGAGCTAATTTGAATATTTCTCTGGTTGTCATCTTATTTTGTATGCTTTTTTCTCCTATAGGAAGCCCTGTAGAGTTATAAAACACAGCATTTTCAATCCCTATTTCTTTTGCCTTTTGATTCATCATTTTTACAAAGTTTTCTTCAGTTCCTGCGATGTATTTTGCCAATGCGTATGTAGCATCATTTCCAGATACTACTATGGAGGCTTCTAAAAGTTCTTTAACAGTAAAATTTTCTCCTACTTTCAAATTAAAACTAGACCCTTTTATTTTAGTAGTATCTTTGTCTATGGTAATAATATCTCCTAAGGAGATATTGCCCTTTGATATTTCATCCATAACAATCAAATAAGACATTAATTTTGAGATACTGGCAATTTCAACTATTTCATCTATTTTATATTCTTCTAATATCTGAGCGGTCTCAGAATCTGCTAGAATATAGGATCTTAAATTTTCTTCTATTCCTATATTTCCATATACTATGGTATTAGTCATAATAATAATTATTAATAATAGTATAGCTGATATTTTTCTCAAAAAAATCTCCTCCCACTATATTGTAACAAATTTATATATATATTTATATAATGTATTAGGGATTCCGAGAAGTTTTACTAGGAAGATCTAATACATTATAGGGGGATTTAAAAATGGGTGAACGTAAAGGTTGTTGTGAAAATAATTCTAGTCTACTATTCTTCTTTTTGCTATTAGTAATTCTATTCTGCGGAGGATTTGGCTTAGGTTGTGAAAAATAGATAAAAGCAGAGAACCTAAATTCTCTGCTTTTATCTATTTTTATTTCCATTTAGGTATTCCTTAACCAATCCATTAAAGGAGGTATTAGTTACTTCTTCACATATTTTGATAAAATCTTCTGTTCTTGCATTTTTAAATTTATATTCTTCATAGTATTTATTTAATATCTTATATAGTGTTTCCTCTCCAAAGTCTTCTTTTATTCTATCTACAAACATAGCTGCTCTAGTATATACTAAAAGCCCGTAATCATCCCAACCTATAAACTCTGATAAAGGTTTATTTACTACTTCATTTTCACCTAAATACTGTACTGCATATTCATATCCTAACTTTATATCTTGGTCATAATATTCTTTAGCTTTCTTCTTTCCATGAACTTCATTAATGTATATTACCTCTGAATATGTGGTTAAACCTTCATCTAACCAAGGTTCCTTTACTTGATTATTTCCTACAATTCCATACCACCATTGATGTGCCGTTTCATGTACTATTACTTTTTCTAATATACTTATTAAATGTTTATGAAAATAGTCATTAGATATAAATACTATACCTGGATATTCCATTCCTGATGGAAACTCTGTATTAACTATTGTATATACACCATAAGGATATTTACCAAAAATTTTATTGAAGGTTTTAATAGAATTTTCCCCTATTTTTAAACTTTCATTTATAAGATTTGAGTCATTAGTTATAGAATAAACCTTAATTATGGTGTCCTCTACCTTTTTTTCCTTAATTATAAAATCTTTACTAGCAGCCCAAGCAAAATCTCTTATTAAAGGTCCTTCAATTTCATATATTTTCTTATCTCCCTTTCTGTTCTCTGACACAATGTTTCCACTAGAAGCTACTATTATATCTTTTGGAGTAGTTATAGAAACTTTATAATTAGAAACTTCGCTATAAAATGGATCCCCAACTTTATAGTATGGATCTAGATTCCATCCACTTTCGTCATATACACATAATATAGGATACCAGTTTCCAAAATTTATACCTTTATCATGATACCCAAACCTATCCTTAGTCGTAGGCAGTTTTACTTTATATTCTAGATATAACTCAGTACTCTTACCTTTTTCTAGTGACTTATCAAGTTTAATATGCAGTATAGTATCTTTATCTCCTCCTATACTCCATTCTAATTCTTTTCCATTTTGTATAACTTTCTCAATATCCATATCCCCTGATTCATAACTTAAAGAACTCATTTTTTCTTCCATATTAAATAATATAGGTGCATCTGCTAAGGATTTAAAAGCATTTGGATATAAATGAAAGTATATATCTTCTAAGTCTATACCTGTATTATTTACATAGGATACTGTTTGTTTTCCCTCATATGTCATACTCTCAGTATCTAAATCTACGTTAATCCTATATTCATTTATCTTAGATTCATTTATTTCATTAATATTTCTGGCTATAAGAGC
Source organism: Tissierella sp. P1 (assembly GCF_002266425.1). GTDB lineage: Bacteria > Bacillota > Clostridia > Tissierellales > Tissierellaceae > Tissierella > Tissierella carlieri. Next base: position 74,129 of record NZ_NPMN01000001.1, on the reverse strand, counting down.
ATCTGCATTTAATGGTTTTCCTTGTTTACAACTGGTTAAAGATAGTATAGTAATCAGTAATAGTATTATAAATAATACTTTATTTTTTTTCATAATACTCCTCCAATACATAATAGTTTTAATATTACTATTTACTATGTTCTTAAATATTATTAATCTTATATTTAAAAAAGATTGAGTAAGAATCTACTCAACCTTTTATTGCAATTTAACTAGCTAGAGTAAGTTTCTTTATTCTATTTTTTTGTAACAGATATATACCTATCAACACTATCAATCCAAAGATATCTGTCCATAAGCCTGGTTTTAATAATAATAGTGCTGCTACTCCTAATGATATTCTCTCGTAAATTTTACAATGATCTATTAAATAATTTTCCACAGCACCTGCTAAGCATAATATCCCCAAAATAGCCGTTATTATTACGGGTATGGCACTGATAAATGGTAAATAAGTTACAGTAGTTCCTACTACATCCTTAACCATAATTAAAGAAGAGTCTACTGCAAATATATATGGCACAATAAATGCTGCAGAAGCGAGCTTCACAGCTTGAAAACCTGTCTTCATTGAATTTGCACCGGCTATTCCCGCACCTGCATAAGCTGCTAATGCTACTGGCGGTGTAATATCTGCTATTACCCCAAAGTATAGTATAAACAGATGAGCCGCCATTAAATTTACATTTAATTTTACAAGGGCTGGAACAGCCATTGTAGCCAAAACTATATATTTTGCTGTTGTAGGTAAACCCATGCCAAGGATTATTGATGCAATCATGGTAAAGAATAATGTCAATAGTAATTTACCTTGGGCTAGAGTTACTATAAGTTCAGCTATCCTAAGACCAAGGCCAGTTAATGTAACAACACCAACTATCATTCCTGCACAAGCACATGCACAAGCAACTCCAATGGAACCCTTAGCTCCTGACTCTAAAGCACTGAGAAAATCTTTGATTCCAAAGGAGTTATCTTTTTTAATAAATGATGCAGCTATTGCTATTATAATACTTATAACTATAGAATAAAATGCAGCTATTGTAGCTGTATAACCCTTAATCAAGAAAAATATTATGCATGCTAAAGGTATAAGTAAATAACCATCTGCTCTAAGAATCTGGCCTAATCGTGGTAACTGCTCCTTAGGCAAACCTTTTAATCCTAACTTAGAAGCCTCAATATGAACCATTGTTCCAACTGCAAAGTAATATAATATTGCAGGTATTGCAGCTGCTGCAATAATATGCAAATATGGTATTCCCGTAAAATCTGCCATTATAAAGGCGGCGGCTCCCATAACCGGAGGCATTATTTGTCCACCTGTAGAGGCTGCTGCTTCTACTGCTCCTGCAAAATAATTTTTATATCCTGTTTTTTTCATCAATGGTATAGTAAATGCTCCTGTTGTAACAGTATTGGCAACAGAACTACCAGATATAGATCCCATAAGTCCACTGGCTACTACTGCTGTCATAGCTGGCCCGCTTTTTAAATGACCTGTAAGAGAATAAGCTAAATCTATGAAAAACTTACCTACCCCTGTCTTATCTAAAAAGGATCCAAATAATATAAACATAAAAACAAATGTTGCAGATACTCCTATTGGAATACCTAATATTCCTTCCAAAGTCAAATACATATGAGATATTATCCTTTCCCATGTAAAGCCTCTATGACCTAATACTCCAGGTAAATATGGACCTAACTTTGCATATAAAAGGAACAGCATAGCAACTATAGGAAGCTCTGGACCTACAACCCTTCTCGTTACTTCTAGAGTAAGTAGTATTGCCAACCCACCAAAAAGCAGATCTACTGTTGTTGCATTTCCCCCCTTAGTTGAAATTTGATTTACAAATACAAATAAATATCCAAATACTACTATTACTAAAAGTATGAATATATAATCTAAAATAGACACCTTATCTTTTTTAGATTTCTTCCCTCCAGGGAACAATAAAAAACCTAATGTAAAGGCAAAGATAACATGAAGAGATCTCTGCTTAGCTGATAATAAGGTTCCAAAACCAGCAGTATAAAATTGAAAAGCAGACATCAATATAGCTATAACTGTAGTAATGATACCTATGATTCCAGTTAATCTTCTGACCTTTGAAGTTTCTATATCATATTCTTCCATTAACTTATCTACATCCATGGCTACGTCCGATTCTGTTATTAATTTTTTGTCACTCATCTTAAAACCTCCCTTACGATATAAGATATAAGCATAATTTTTTTTACATTAAACTCAACACTCATTCTAGGTTTTGTAAACTCTAAAAATTCATATTCATTATCATTTATAATTAACTTATGATTTGCCCTCTCAGCACCCGTTCGATATATTAAATTTTCCATAACTTCATTTATATCATATATTCTAAATCCCTTATCCGTAATCTCAAACTCATAAGGTGTTGTAAATGGTAAACCAGCACCATAGGATTGAAAATATGACTCCACCAATATAATATCACTTCCATTGATAATATAAGTTTCTGACACTGGAGTAAGTTGTACTGAATGGGTATATTCTATAGTAAAGCTTTCTCTGTTTCTAATCTGCCAAGATTTAATATAATCATTTGTTTTATAATCAGCCGCTATTAAAACTTTTACTGGACAAATAGATAATAATAAAAAAAGACTAAGAAATAATAAAGTTAATTTTTGATATAGAGGTAAGGTATTGAAGTTATTTTCAATACCTTTACCCACAAAACATACTTTATTTGATACCCTTTTCATCATAATATCGCTTTGCACCAGGATGTAGTTCTATTGGCATCCCCTTCAAAGCTGTTTCCAACTTGAGGTCATTACCTCTACTATGAGTATCTATTATTACTTGTCTTTTTTCAAACATTTCTTTAGTTAAGTTATAAACTAGATCATCTTCTAATTTATCTGATACCACTAGCATAGCCATTACTGCAGCAGTAGTTATATCTTGTGATTGCCCACTATAGGTATCAGCTGGTATAACCACTTCTGTATAAAATGGATAAGCTTCACTAAGCTTAGATATTTTATCACTTGCTATAGGAACTACTGCTATTTTTGAAGTCTGTCCAACTTCAGTAACTGCAGACGTTGGGATTCCTGCTGTTAAAAATGCTGCGTCTATTTGTTTGTTCTTTAACTGATCAGCAGCTTCATTAAATGACAGATAATCAGCTTTCCCTAAATCATCATAAGTCATTCCATGAACAGCCAACACCTGTCTAGCATTAGCCTCTACTCCTGAACCGGGAGCACCTATTGCAACTTTTTTTCCTTTCAGATCCTCTACTGTTTTAATTCCAGATTCTTCTGTCGCTATTATCTGAACTAGTTCTGGATAAATCATAGCCATACCACGAAGATTTGTTACCTTTTCTTTTCCTTCAAAAGCTTCTGTTCCAGTAGTTGCATAGTAGGTAATATCATTTTGTATGAAAGCTATTTCTGCCTCTCCTTTTGATATCAACCCTACATTTTCAACAGAAGCACCTGTAGATTGAACATTTGCATTTACTCCATCAATATTATCATTAAAAATTTTAGCTAATGCTCCCCCCAGCGGATAATAAGTACCTGCAGTTCCCCCTGTAGCTATAGAAATATAAATTCCTTTTGATGCAGTATTAGATGTACATCCTACTACTAAATACATCAATAATAGCAATACCACAGCAATTGATACAAATCTTTTTCTCATAAGATTTCCCCCTTTTCTGGAATTAATATTATATATTATAAATATTTTCAGAATATTGCAATATATAATATGTTTACTATTATATCAATTTACTGTGATATTGCAATGAATTTCTATTTAATTGTCTCCAACCCGCCCATATATGGTCTTAATGCTTCTGGGATAGTTACTGTTCCATCTGCCTGTTGATAATTTTCAAGAATTGCTGCGAAAGTTCTGCCCACTGCTAAGCCAGATCCATTTAGTGTATGAACAAATTCAACTTTTCCCGTCTCTTCTCTTCTATATCTAATATTTGCCCGTCTAGCCTGGAAGTCTTCAAAGTTACTACAGCTTGAAATCTCTACATATCTATTATAAGATGGCATCCAAACTTCTATATCATAAGTCTTTGCAGATGAGAAGCCCAAATCTCCACTACAAAGTGCTACTACCCTATATGGTAAACCTAATCTTTTTAATACCTCTTCAGCATTGCTGGTTAGTTTTTCTAGTTCCTCATAGGAGTTATCTGGATTTACAAATTTAACTAATTCTACCTTATCAAACTGATGATTTCTTATAAGACCTCTAGTATCTCTGCCTGCAGCTCCCGCTTCTTGCCTAAAGCAAGGTGTATAAGCTGTATAATATATTGGTAGATCTTTTTCATTTAATATATCGTCTCTTAGTAGGTTTGTAAGAGGGACTTCTGCAGTTGGTACAAGAAAATAGTCTTTACTTGGCAAATGAAACATATCCTCTTCGAATTTTGGTAACTGACCTGTACCTGTCATACTGTCTCTATTTACCATAAAAGGAGTTGCCATCTCTGTATAATTATGCTCTCCTGTGTGTAAATCAAGCATAAATTGTGTAATAGCCCTTTCAAGTCTTGCTCCCAATCCTCTAAATACTGTAAATCTAGCTCCTGTAATCTTTGTAGCAGATTCAAAATCTAAGATACTTAAACCTGTACCTATATCCCAATGAGCTTTTGCTTCAAATTCAAATTCTCTTGGTTCTCCAAATTTTCTTATCTCTATATTATCAGTATCATCTCTACCCTCTACCACAGATTCATGAGGAGTATTCGGTATTTGAAGTAAAGTGTTTTTTAGTTCTTCATCTATTTCTTTTACTTCAATATCCAATTCCTTTACTTTCTCTGATAGTTCTTTCATTTCAGCAAAGATATGAGATGCATCTTTCCCTTCTTTCTTAAGTTTAGGAACTTCCTTTGATGCAAGGTTTTGTCTTGCTTTCATATCTTCTACTTCCACAAGAATAGCTCTTCTTTTTTCATCTAATTCAAGAACTCTGTTAATTGAAAATTCGCCCTTTCTTTTCTGCAAAGCTTTCATTACTTCTTCTGGATTTGATCTTATTCTTCTAATATCTAACATCTCTCTAACCTCCTTAAATTTTTCACAGTCTTGAAACACAAATCTATTTGCTCACATAGATTTGATCCTAACGGACACTCCCAATGATAAATTCTACATTGAGGTTGGTATTCATTGCCTTTTTGTCCAATGAGCATAGCGGATTGTAGACAAAACGGACAACGAAGCGAACGAAGTGAGCGATACATTTGACCTACCATCAATAGCTTCGATTAACTTCGATTATTACTACTCAGTTATTTACGCAGTCTCACAACTCAAATCTATTTACTCGCTATGCTCATATAGATTCGGTGTTCGTTGCGTTTGACCTACTAAAGTTCACAACCTCTATTTACCCCATAGGGTATCATTCAGTGGTGTCCCTTAGGACCTAACGTTCACTAAGTTAGGTCATTTCCCGCAGTCTCGCAACTCGAATCTATTTACTCGCTATGCTCGTATAGATTCGGTGTTCGTTGCGTTTGACCTACATCAACTCACTATCGTTCGTTGTGTTAGGTCATAAAAAAACTCTCAGTCCCACAAATAGTAGGGACGAGAGTATTCCCGCGTTGCCACCCTAGTTAGCCAAAAGGCTCACTCGAAATTTATTAGCTCAGGGCTGGATTCAATAGTTCACTTTATCAATTTTCACCATCCATTGACTCTCTAAAAAAGTTACATATTTACTATTTCCCATCTTAGCCAAGTATTTAATTATAGATATTATAGCATAATAATTGCTATTGTCAAGGATAACTTTAAAAAAATTTTATTTAACTTACAATACAAATGAGATTTAAATAGAGACATCTTGATAAAAAACTCATAAACTTTTTAATTTATTTCTATTATATATTTGTCTAAATGGAGCATAACGGTCTTTATAGAGCAGACAATCTTAAAAATCTATATTAGACTATTTAATATATCACTGATATATAATATTATCCATTCCCGCCTTATAGTTAGTGGATACTAACTAGCCAAGGATAAATACTACTTTAAAAGGACGTGATTCAATTTTTATGGACAAGCCATTTGAATTTAAATCTACAAAACCTGATGCACGAGTAATGATTTTTCAAGTAATTGTGGTCTCATTGACTAGTTTTATACTATCCAGTCATATGGCAATAGCTATTCTCTTTATGATAATGCTTATTTTAATGATCTCCCATAATATGAAGGATAAAGCTATTCAAATGGTATGGAGATATATGATTTTATTAGCTTTATATAAAATCCTAGATATGCTGCAGATTCCTTATTTAACTATAATGTTTAATTTAATTATTTTATTGTTTATTCGTGTACTGCCTGCTTATATGTCTTCTATAATTATGTTGAATAAAATGCCAATGAATGAGATGATGACAGCTTTACAAAATATGTATATTCCACAAATGATTATAATACCTTTTGCTGTTGTTTATAGATATGTTCCAACTATTATACATGAGATAAACTGTGTTAAAGTCAGTCTAAAAATGAGAGGTCTAAATACTTCATTAATCGGTATTATAATACACCCTATGAAAACCATAGAAAATTTTATTATTCCATTATTAATAAGAAGCAGCAAAATATCAGATGAATTATCTGCAGCATCACTTTGCAAGGGCCTTGATATTGCAAATAAACGCACTTGTCTATCTGATGTCCGTTTCCAAGCTAGTGATGCTATTTATTGTTTAATATGCATTATCATTGCAGTCAGTCTTATTTATATGGATAAATCTGGATTTCTCCTATAATTCTATGGATAGCAGGAGGTGATTTACGTGGAGAAAATAATAATATCACAAAAGGAAAAAAAGGATGTAATTCAATTAGAACATGTTTATTTCACCTATGAAGGTAGTCATGAAGAAAATTTAACAGATATAAATCTAAGTATAAAACAGGGGGAATTTATAGTCATCACTGGAGAAAGCGGATGTGGAAAAACCACATTGACAAGATGTATCAATGGATTGATACCATCTTTTTATAAGGGTGAGTTAAAGGGGAAGGGAACTGTATGTAAGCAAAACATAACGAGTGAATCAATAAAAGAAAGATCATATAAAGTAGGTTCTGTTTTTCAAGACCCACGTTCACAATTCTTTACCATGCATGTAAAGACAGAAATTTCCTTTCCAAGTGAAAATCATGGTATTTCTACAGATAAAATGCAAAAAAATATTTCTAAAACGGTAGACAACTTAAAACTCCTACCATTAATGGAAAGAAAAATTTTTGATTTATCTAGCGGAGAAAAGCAGAAAGTAGCACTGGTTTCTGTTTATGCATTAGGATCAGAAGTTTATGTTCTAGATGAACCTTCAGCAAATCTAGATGATGAAGGCACAAGACAGCTTTATGATATCTTAAAAATATTAAAAGAAAAGGGATGCACCATCATTGTTTCAGAGCACAAGCTCTATTATCTTAAAAACTTAATAGATCGTGTTATTTATATGAAAAAAGGTAGAATACAAGAAATCTTTAAGGGAGAAACATTTATAAATCACTCTCCAGATTGGTTTCATAAAAAAGGATTACGTCAAGTTGATTTAAAACATTTGAAAACAATGAAATCTAAATATCAATTTGATGATTTATATAGCCAATCTTCTCCTCTACTACGTGTCATAGATCTATCCTTTGGATATGGCAGAGACAGATTGTTATGGAACAATATATCCTTTGAAGCCTATACAGGAGAAGTCGTTGGTATTGTTGGAAGAAATGGTGTCGGTAAAAGTTCTCTGGTAAAGGTTTTAATGGGATTATCAAGTCCCAAACAAGGTAGAATTTTGTTGAATGAAAAAACAGCTGATAAAAGAAAACGAGTTAAAAATTCATCTTATGTGATGCAGGATGTAGATTATCAGTTTTTTGCTCCTAGTGTTATGGAGGAAATGCTTGTAGGATTTAATGATTCAGAAGAAGAAAAGGAAAGAGCAAATAAATATCTAAAATATTTTCAACTTGATGAATGGAAGGATTGCCACCCTGCCACATTATCAGGGGGACAAAAGCAAAGACTTGCCATTGCTATAGCATGTATGCATAATACAAATTTATTATTTCTTGATGAGCCGACTAGCGGATTGGATGCAGCCAATATGAATAGAGTCAGTCATATCATCCGCAAACTAGCGAAAGAAAATCGTAGTATCTTTGTCATTACTCATGATTATGAATTTGCAGTGCAAACCTTTGATTCCATATTATATTTTAATGATGAAAATACTGTGTCTAAAATGTCTTTAGAAAAGTATTTATCTAAAATTATATAAAAAAATGTTATTAAGAAGGAGGTTCACATGAATTCAAAAAAGAAAAATGAAACAATAAAAAATTTAATTACCATCGGAATCTTTAATGCACTATTATTAGTAGTATTTTGGATTATAGCATGTACTATAGGTTTCTTTCCACCTATTTTATTAGTATTGCCAATTATCTTAGGCCTTATTGGAGGCACTATATTCATGCTTATGATTGCCAAGCACCTATGAAGGGTGTGTTCATAATCAGCGGAGCTTTAATGGGCTCTACCCTAATCACAATGGCACCAAAAGCTATTATGTTCTGGGGAATTTTAGCAGGAGGATTTATAGGAGAGCTACTTTTTAATCTAATAGGAAGAAATAAATTTATAGCAGCTGTATCTGGATTTGCTTCTATTATGTTAGGCTACGCTCTTGGTGAATATATTCCATTTGTATATATGCAAGACGCCTACATAGCATTATATAAAACAAAAACTACAGGTACATTGCCTATTGTTCAGCAATGTTTAGAGATTATGAACCCAAATTTAATGATTATCTTATGTATTATAACAGTCACTGCTTCTGTTTTAGGGTGTTTATGGGGTAAAAGGTTACTTCATAAGCACTTTAAAAAGGCTGGAATTGTATAAGATGAAGTATAATTGTACAATAAAGATAGGATGTAAAACGGAAAGGAGTGTATAAAATGTCATGGGAAGAAAAAACCTTTTTTGGCGATAATATAACTACTTTTTCTCAAAGTAAAGATTGTACAATTTATCGAATGAAAGATGAGTCCGGTGATGGCATTATGACAGCAATCAAGGTATTCCCAGGAATTACTTTAATATATAATGATTTTCATATGAAAATTGTTCCTCACAATTCCATACAAAGGCTGATTTTCTTTGCATCGATTTCTGCCGCGAAGGAAGAATCGAATGGAAATTGGATAACGATACCTATGTATATATGAAAGCCGGTGACTTGCAGATAAATGGTCGAGAAAACCATATTCAAAACTTTGGATTTCCTCTTAATCATTACCATGGAATATCATTAGTATTTCATATTGAAGAAGCAGAGAAGGTTACAAAACTATATGGAGGATTTTCTATTGATTTAGCTGCTTTAAGTAAAAAGTTTTCCATGTTAAATAGACCTTTTATTATTCAAGCAGATAAGGTAATAGCACATATCTTTTTGGAGCTCTATACAATACCTAATAAAATAAAGAACGATTACTTGAAAATAAAAATTTTAGAACTACTGCTCCATTTAAGCATTTTAGAGATTCCCAAAAACTTTGATAAAAGACCATACTATTATAAGACTCAAGTTGAAAAAGTAAAGGCAATCCAAGAGTTTATTACCACGAATTTAGAGGATCATTATACATTAGATGAGCTTTCAGAAAAATTCAATATTCCTTTAACTTCAATGAAATTATGCTTTAAAGGGGTATACGGGACTTCAATATATTCTTATATGAGAGCGTATCGTATGAACAAAGCTGCTATTATGTTAAGACAAACTAAGGAAAACATCTGTGATATAGCTCATAAAGTCGGATATGATAATTCAAGTAAATTTGCATCAGCCTTTAGAGCTGTTATAGGAAAATCACCAAAGGAGTATAGAAATTCCATTGTCTAAATGGAGTATCATGGACCCATTAGAGTAGATAGGTTACTAAATATAAAATATAATTGGGAATAGTTAAACAACTATTCCCAATTTTTATGAACCTTAATTTTAGAAAGGAGATTATTATGAATAAAGAATCTTGGTTAAAAACCGTTATGAAATTCGCAAAACCATGTAAGAGAAAATTATTTTTTTCTATTTTTCTAGAAGTCATTAGTGTAGCTGGAGGCATAGTTCCTTATTTTGGAGTATATCAAATAATCATTCTCTTCTTCGAAGGAAAACAGTCTGTACGTGATATATTATTTTGGACATCCATTTGTCTCTTAGGATATGTAATTAAGTTGTTATTCCATGCATTTTCAACAACACTATCACATATCTCCGCTTATACAGTTTTAGAAGGAATGAGAATGGCTATGGCAAATAGATTGATGCATGCACCCCTCGGTACAGTATTAAATCAAACAGTGGGAAATTTAAAAAGCATTATAATAGATAGAGTAGAAACAATTGAACTTCCTCTGGCACATTTAATCCCAGAAGGATTTTCAAATCTATTATTACCAATTTGCGTTTTCATCTATCTTTTCGTAATAGATTGGCGTATGGCATTAGCATCAATTATAACAATTCCCATTGCTTTTATTGCATATGGTTTTATGATGCGAAACTTCAATGAAAAATATAGTGACTATATGGAAGCTAGTACCTATGTCAATGGAGTCATTGTAGAATATGTAGAAGGGATAGAGGTTATTAAAACCTTTAATCAATCTACAACCTCCTATGAAAAGTTTGAAAAAGCCATATACTCTTTTAAAGAGTACACCTTGGACTGGTTTAGAAGTACATGGAAATTAATGAATTTTGGAGGAGCTGTTCTACCCTCTACTTTACTTGGTACATTACCTATAGGAATTCTCCTTTACAAACAAGGAAGTTTAAGTCCAGCAGAGCTTACTATGTGTATGATTTTATCTCTGGGAATTATAGGACCACTAACAAGCTTTACAGTATTCATCAATGACTTAAAATCTATTGAATATGCTGTAAAAGATGCTGATGAACTACTTAATTTGATAGAACTGGAAAACACAGATAAGTTTGTTTCTATTAAAGAATATGATATTGAATTAAATAATGTCTCATTTTCCTATGATGGTACACACAGCAACGAGGTACTATCAAGCTTAAGTTTAAAGATTCCACAGGGAAACTTTACAGCATTAGTAGGCCCATCCGGTAGTGGTAAATCTACCATAGCAAGATTGATTGCTCGTTTTTGGGATGTAAGTGAAGGTGAAATAAAAATAGGTAGTACAAATATAAAAGAAATACCTCTTAGTCAGCTATGTGATATGGTTAGCTTTGTTACACAGGATAATTTCTTGTTTAACTGTTCATTACTTGAAAATATTCGTTTGGGCAACCCAAAGGCAACTGATGAGGAGGTTTTACAAGCAGCCAAATCTGCATGTTGTGATGAATTTATCTCCAATTTTGAAAAGGGATATCATACTAGCGCCGGTGAAGCCGGAGGAAGACTGTCTGGCGGAGAAAAGCAACGAATTGCTATAGCTCGTGCAATATTAAAGGATGCTCCAATCGTAATTCTTGATGAAGCAACTGCTTTTACTGATCCGGAAAATGAAGATAAAATCCAAAAGTCTATTGCAGCACTTACGAAAGGAAAGACATTGCTGGTTATTGCTCATAGGTTATCTACTATAAAAAGTGCAGATCAAATTATCGTTCTAGAAAAAGGAAAAATTAAAAGTAAAGGCACCCATGAAAAGTTATTAAAAGAGGGAGGCCTTTATAAGGATATGTGGACAGCACATATTGGAGCGAAGCTATGGGCGGTCAATCAAGAATGAGGAGGAATGTAATATGTTTAAGTCAATAAAAAGGATAATGACATGGACAGGAGTGCATAAAAAGAGATTATATATTGGGTTTATTTACTCTTTCATACACACTATGTTTATTGCAATGCCTATTATGGCAACAGCTTATGGATTGAATCTAATTTTAGAAGATATATCTGGAAAAAAATCATTATCCAGTAAAGAAATTATCTTACTAACTGTATATATGATATTTGCTGTCTTAGGAAGATTTTTATTTTCCTATCTTCGTGCTAAAACGCAAGAAAGTGTTGGATATGAGGTCTCTGCAGAAGAAAGAACTAAAATCGGAAATAGACTGAAAAGAGTATCCCTTGGATTTTTCAGCAATAATAATACAGGAGAACTAACCTCGGCTGTTACAACGGATTTATCTTTCATTGAGATGCACGGAATGAAGATGATTGATACAGTAATAAACGGATATATCAGTGCTTTTACTATGGTATTATGTATGGGGTTTTATAATATATGGATTGCAGTAACTGCCGTAACAGGAATACTATTATCTGCAGTATTCCTAAAACTCTTAGGAAATAAAAGTAATCAGAATGCTCCTATTCATCAAAGAGCACAAGACACTATGATAAATGCAACTATTGAATATGTTAGAGGAATGCCTGTAGTAAAGGCCTTTAAACAAGAAGGTGTTTCAATAGACGGGATTCGTGACGCTTACAAATCCAGCAAAGATATTAATCTTAAAATTGAAAAGAATTACGTTCCATATAACACAATGCATCATTTTGTGTTAAAGGCGGCATCTGTATGTATTATAGCTATTTCTTCTATTTTTGCTATAAATGGAACTATGGATCTACCAACTATGCTAATGATGATTATCTTCTCTTTTGTTATCTTTGGTAGCGTAGAAACCATCAATAATGCAGCTCACGTTCTAAAAATCATAGATGCTACTTTTAATAAATTAGAACCCATTGAAAATGCAGAATTTATTGATCATAATGGTAAGGATATTTCCTTGAGTAATTATAGCATTGAATTTCAAAATGTATCCTTCGCTTACGATAACAAAAATGTGTTAAACAACATATCATTCCAAATTCCACAAAATACAACTACTGCCATCGTTGGTCCATCCGGTAGCGGTAAAACAACTATATGTAACCTGATTGCCAGATTTTATGATGTAAATGAAGGAAGTATTAAAATAGGAAATGTGGATATTAGAGAAATGACCTGTGACAGCTTATTAAAAAATATTAGCATGGTATTTCAAAATGTATATTTATTTCATGATACTATTCTAAATAATATTAAGTTTGGAAAGCCAGAAGCTAGCTTCGATGAAATTGTAGGAACAGCAAAGAAAGCATGCTGTCATGAATTCATCATGAATCTTCCCCAAGGTTACAATACTATCATAGGGGACGGTGGTTCTACTCTCTCCGGAGGTGAAAAACAAAGAATATCTATTGCAAGAGCTATGTTAAAGGATGCTCCAATAGTCATATTAGATGAAGCTACGGCTAGTATTGACCCGGAAAATGAGCATTTTATTCAGCAAGCCATTAGTGCTTTGGTACATGGAAAAACCATTATCACCATAGCCCATCGCTTAGCTACTATCCAAAATGCAGATCAGATACTTGTAGTAGATAATGGACAAATTGTGCAAAGAGGTATTCATATGGATTTAATAGAAGAAGCAGGTATTTATAGGCGTTTTATTGGAATTCGCGAGAAAGCAGAAGGATGGATGATTGCGTAGTTGATTCTTCTAGTTTTAAAATACTAAAAATATAGTTAACAATAATATTATATCCTTATCTTGTATTCTAGTGTACAAGGTAAGGATATAATTGTTTAGTTGGGAAGAATAATTTCAAAACATGTACCAGAACCAAGCTCACTCTTTACACTGATTTCTCCTCCATGAATCTTTATAATCTGTTTAGTTATAGCCATACCTAAACCTGTTCCCTCAACTCCATTGGAGGTATTTGTGCCTCTATAATGCCTGTTGAAAATATATAGCAAATCCTCAGGCGAAATTCCCTTTCCATCATCAGCTACCTGTATGTGAATTTGTCCTTCCTCATAGCTTAATTTCACCTTGATATTAACTGACTTATCATTGTGTATAATGGCATTATATAAAATATTGTTTATCCCTCGCCTAAAAAGAATTGAATCAAGTTCATATAAAATCTGTGTTTCATCACAGTTCCAATCCAAATGAACATTAGATATATCTACACCATTAAGCACATCGATAACAATATCTCTTAACAAAGTCACTAGGTTCACCGTCTGTAAATTTAACACCAAATGCCCTCTCTCAAGTCTTGTACTTAAATTTAAATCATCCACTAGATTTGAGATATAAAGTGCCTTATCTTCAATAACCTTTAAATAATGATGCATATTCTCTTCTGATATTCTTTCATCACTACGGAGTAATTCCCCATATCCACGAATAGATGCTAAAGGAGTTTTTATATCATGAGATATATTGGAGATCCAATTTTCTCTCATGGTATCTATGGCAACACGTTCTTTCTCATTGGATTGTAGCTGGTCCGACAGCTTATTGATATTAGAAAAGACCGAACCGTATAAGCCATTTGTTGGTAGAACTTGATTGTAATGTCCCTCAGTCAGATCCTCTATACTTTTGATCATCTGTCCTACGGGCTTTGTTAATCCTCTGCTAAAACCCATGCCAAAGAGCAAACCTAAAATTAGGTCCACAGCCAGAACAAGTAGCGCAAGTCCACCTATAATACTGGCAAAATAAGTTTTATTAAACGTAAAAAACGTCCTTTGAATGTCGCTATATGGCATACCAATTAAATAGGTATACGTCTCCTCCTCAAAAGATACCTCGCTTACAAACATCGTATCTGGATTTGCGTACTTATAATTGTGCACCAAAGTCATTGGTGTATATATCTGCGGAAGTTCTTTATTTCCATTGAATTGAAAAATTACCTTATAATCTGTATCGAGTATCTGAATCCAAGCATTATTTTCCATTAGGGAATTCTGTGCATCTTTGTCTAAGGAAAATTGTCCTTTTTCTAAACTAATATACTGAAAAAACTGTCTGGCATAATCCTCCGGGGTAATATAATGCTCATTGGCGATGCCATAGGAATAGGATTCCCTAGGTCCAAATTGAAATAAACTAAAGGCTATAAATCCATTGACTAATCCCACCACAATGATAACCATAATAATACTCATTAGATATTTAAAAGTCAAATGTAGCCTCATATTATTTATCCTTTACTACTAGCTTATAACCCAATCCTTTTACCGTAACTAAATACTCTGGATTGGACGGGTCTGTTTCAATCTGCTCTCTTATCTTTCTAATGTGTACCATAATAGTGTTGTCAAAGCCAATATAATCCTCTCCCCAGACTGACTCGCATAAATGTTCCTTACTTAAAATCAAATTAGGATGTTTAGCAAAATATTCAAGTAGCTTATATGCCTTAGGCTGCAATAGGATTTCTTCCTCTCCTTTAAAGAGCTCCCCTTTTAAGGGAGTCATCTTAAAAGGGCCAAAATTAATGGTCTCAATATCCTGTGTCTCAACTACAGATTCTGAGCGTTTTAAATGTGCTTTAACCCGATATGCAAGCTCCTTTGGACTAAAAGGCTTTGTCACATAATCATCTGCTCCAATTGCAAAGCCTACAATTCTATCAACTTCTTCCGTTTTAGCAGACACAAATACGATAGGAATCTGTGAATCCTCCCTTATAATTTTACACAGATCATGACCTTGAATATCAGGTAACATTACATCTAAAATCACCAAATCCGGCTGCCAGCTATGAAAATGCTCTAAAGCCTTAACTCCCGTGTTTACAGTTTTTATCTGTGTGAATCCTTCCAACTTCAAAACATGTTCAATTATCTCCAGTAGCTCGACTTCATCATCTACAACAAGTATTTTTTTATTAAATAGCACATCCATAGTATAGCTCCTTTATTTGTAATTTAGCTATAGTATACCCAAATCCAGCGCCACATGTTAAGTGATTTACACAAAAAAAGTGGATAGAATATATAAACCATAAATATGGAGAGGATAAAATACATAGAACAGATACTTCATCCCCTTTCCTCTCTGTCCATTATAAAGTGCTAAAAAAGGTAAAGCTCCTATCATCAGCCATTGGAAATTATTATAAAACAGTCCCTGTAAAGAAAGGTTTTGCCATGGTATTAGAGCAATAGATACCAACGCATACAGAGTAAGTTGAAGTGCTTTTTTATCACGGGATAAATAAAACAAGATTCCCAGCCCTACAAATACTGGGCCACCTTCAACGATCATTGGAGTTGGCAATAAAAACATGGCATAAATCATTCCTGGAATATGGAGGTTCATCATCATAAATATACCAAGGCCAACAGGCAACACCAATCCCAAAATCCCCAACACTATAGGCATGATACGTCTTTCTTTAATACCTTTTCCTAAATAGTCAATGATGGTTAAGTAAACAGTAATTAAAAAGAGAGTCGCAAAAATATTCGCCATGAGAGCAACGTTATCACCACGTTGAAACCATTTTGTAATCCATTGATTACTAAAAAACATTATCAATGAGCCCATATAAAGTCTACCCATATATTTGGAACGATTGCGTGTATGGATAAATCCTTCTACCACCATGAAGATGAATATTGGAGCCACAACACGCCCTATCCACGTAAACCACAAAGGAACTTGGTTAGTAAACGCAAAAAAGTAGTGCACATGATCAAAAATCATTAAGAATAATGCAATTAATTTTATCTGAAAACCTGTTAATCCTTTTTTAAACATATTATTCACCTCATTTTTTATTTTCATAATGAGTATAGCAGACTAAGTTTAAATGCTGTTAATCCAAACCTTAATTAAAGCTTAATTTATCAATTTTCATAAATTAAATAAGAGTATATATTCGAAAACCTATACTAAGAACTTAAAGTTTATATTTACTATTTTTTATTGATTAAAAGTCCTTGAAAAGGTAGCAAGCTCATAGAAGATTTGCAGGCTTGTGTGCTGTCGACTGTTTTCAATGGACGTGATATAGCAGAGCGCAATGTTCAGCTTGCCCGCAATAAATCAAAATATTCCTTATAGATAGCATGACTTTATGGTGTCATGTTTTATGTGATATAATGTAATTGATGTGGTACTATAAGATATTAAAAATCTCATATTGTAATCCAGACGCAAAGATGCAGAACTTAAAAGAGAAAAATGAAATAACAGCAAGTAAAATCAAGCAGTAATCTCTCTACTTCTTTATAATAAATGTAGAGTGGTTGAAATGAGGTGAACAGACGAATGTACGAGTGGCAGAAACAAATTCAAATAATGGTTGATGAAATTGACAAATGTATTAAAAATTATAATAATGAAGCCTTGACGCTACGCTTTCTTTCTTGCAGGCTGGGTTATTCCGAATTTCATACAACGAGAAAATTTAAAGAAATATCGGGTATGCAATTTAGGGATTATCTGCGGCATAGAAAATTAGCCCTTGCACTAAAAGAGGTGCGTGATAGTGAAAAAAGCATTTTGGATATTGCTTTTGATTATGGTTTTTCATCACATGAAGCTTTTACCAGAGCTTTCAAGGGAACATATGGTATAACTCCAAGTGAATATCGAAAAAAGCCTAAGCCTGTCGTTCTTCGTACAAAGATAAATCCTTTCGACCGCTACTTTTTAGGATTTGGAGAGATTGGTATGATTAAATCTACAGATGATGTCAAAATTTATTTTGTAACCATTCCCGCACACAAATTTTTGCACATTAAAAACTATGAGAGTAATGGGTATTGGGATTTTTGGCAAAAGCAAAGTCTTATTCCAGAACAGGACTGCGAAACAATTTGCGGCTTACTCGATAGTATCAAGGGTAAATTGGATGATGATGGCGGGAGCGAATCTAACGGCAGCAGCGGTCAGATTATGGCGTACATTAATGACCCAGACGGCAGACTCTGCGATTGGGGTATTCCACGTACAGAGTGTTATGGTGCACGTCTTCCTTTTGATTATAAAGCGAAGTACCACCACAAATGCTTATGATTGATGTTCCCGAAGCCGAGTATATTGTTTTTGAACATGGGCCATTCGACTATGAGCAGGAAAATCGTAGTATGGAGGAAAAGATGGAAAAGGCAATGTCAACTTTTGATTTTACAGACACTGGTTACTGCTTTGATACTTCCCCTGGTAGAATAATTTACTTTTCATTTAATCCTGAGCGGTTTTGGAAGTATATCAGACCAGTGCGGAAATAAATAAAAGCTACTGAACTATAAAGCTAAATTAAGTAAGTACGCACTTGCCGCCCAACGGAAAATAAAAAAAATCGTTGTTTGGTTTGGCGGCAAAGTTTCCATGCGCCTAATCAAATACAAAAAGCCTAACGGTGGTTTTGAAATAACAATCAAAGCCGCCGTTTTCCTTTTTCAAAAATGGGGCAGCGGAGAGTGTATTAAAGTCCCCCTTTTTCACGGAAGAAGAAAGTGCTTGACAAGAATAGATTTTTCTACTATTCTTTGTTAATTGCAAAATCTTTGTTAAATTTTTAATTTACAGAATATATTGACAAATTTAATTTACCTTAATATAATTAATGTATACATGTATACATGTATACATTAATTATATTAAGGAGGGCAGTTTAGATTTCTGGAAGAGCAAACTTATAAACTGAATATCAAGGAGGCTTACTAATGAATAAGAAATATGTGTTTCCATGTTTGTTATTAGCTATTGCAATTATGACAGCAGGTATTTTCTATAAGGAAAATCATAATAGAAAAAACCCAAGTTCAACGGGTCCTATTGTCATTAGACTTGCCCATGTTACTAATGAAGTATCCCCTATTCATTTGTCTTCCGTCTATTTCAAAGAAATTTTGGAAGAAAGATCTGGGAGCAGATTCGAAGTACAGGTATTTCCTAATAGTCAATTAGGCGGGGATAGACAAGCTGTAGAAGCAGTAAGTATTGGATCCTTAAACGCAACTTTTCCTGGAACAGCAGTTTTAGCCGGGTTTGAGCCTAAGTTTATGGTGGGAGATTTGCCTTTTATATTTAAAACTCGTGAAGCAGCATACAATGCATTTGATAATGAACTAGGTGTAGAGCTCAATAAATTACTTGAACCACTTGACTTGGTTAACTTAGGATATGGAGAGACAGGTTACAGGCATATAACAAATAATAAAAAACCCATTACCTCTCCCGATGATTTGAAAGGTGTCCAAATCAGGACTATGGAGAACCAAATCCATATGGCATCTTTCTCACAATGGGGGGCAAATCCTACACCCATCAGTTTTTCAGAGTTATTTACAGCATTACAACAAAATACCATTGATGCACAAGAAAATCCATTGCAAATTATATCTTCTTCTAGGTTTTATGAAGTACAAGACTATTTATCTCTAACCGGACACTTCTTTGCATCAGGTAGTCTATTATTTAATAAAGAATTTGTTGATAATCTTCCAGATGATTTAAATAAACTCTTAAATGAATGTGCTAAGGAAATGATTGCATATGAAAGAGAGCTTACACAAGAAATGGAAAAAGGATATCTTGACGAATTAAGAAATGCCGGAATGAAAATAAATGAATTAACTCCTGAACAAAAAGATCCATTCATCGAAGCAGCACAACCCGTTTATGAGCAGTTTGAAAAAATGCTAGGAAAAGATCTAATAGAATTAGCTAAAAAATACAACTAATTGGAAAGGGTGAAAACGTTGAAATTATTAAAAGCATTAGATAAACATTTCGAAACTTATTTCCTTATTGCTACTTTAGTGTTTATGGTTGTTATTATTTCAGTACAAGTTTTTCTTAGAACTTTCTTTCATTATTCACTGACATGGGCTGAAGAGCTTTCCCGTTACATAATGCTATATCAAATATGGGTAGGCGCTTCTTTAGCAGTAAAGGAAGATGCTCACTTGAGGATTACATCTGTGAAAGATAGTTTATCGCCATCTGGACAAGTTAAATTAGAAATCTTCGTTATAGTTTTGTGGACAGTCTTCGTGGCCTTCCTAACTATTAAATCTGGACAATTGGTTGATATATTATTAAACAGAGGACAAGTATCTCCTGCTATGCAAATTCCAATGGCATATGCATATGCTTCAGTTCCATTTGGTTGTGGTCTCATGGTTATTAGATTATGTCAAAAGCTTTTCCATGAAGTTAAAAAACTAGAAAGCTTGGAGGTATAGAATATGATTATTGTCTTATTCCTTTTATTGGCCCTATTTGTAACTATTAGTATACCCATAGGTATAGCATTAGGCTTAGCTACTCTATTGACCTTAATATTCATGACTAATATAGAGCCTATTATGATTGCACAAAATGCCTTTGCAGCATTAGATTCTTTTACATTGATGGCAATTCCATTTTTCATGTTAGCAGGAAACTTTATGAGATATGGCGGCGTTTCAAAAAGATTATTAAACTTAGCTGACCATATTATAGGATATGTAACCGGTGGGCTTGGTATGGTAACAACTCTAACTTGTATGTTCTTTGCTGCAATTTCTGGTTCCGGTCCAGCAACGGTTTCAGCTGTTGGATCATTTATGATGCCAGCAATGAAGGAAAAGGGATATGATGAGGGATATGCTGCAGCATTAACGGCAGCAGCAGGAACCATCGGTGTTATTATTCCACCATCCATTCCATTTGTTATTTATGGTGTTGTAACGGGTACTTCCATAGGTTCTCTTTTCTTAGCCGGAATTATACCGGGGATAATAATGGGTCTTGCACTAATGATTGTAAACTACAGAACATCAAAGAAAAATGGATATACTGGCTCTGGAGAAAGACCTACAATAAAATCTGTCTTGAAAGCTACAAAGGATGCTTTCTGGGCTTTATTAAGCCCAGTTATCATACTTGGCGGTATTTATAGTGGATATTTTACACCAACGGAGGCAGCAGCCATTTCTTGTGTATATACTTGGTTTATCGGAACCTTTGTATATAAGGAAATCGGAAAACAAGAATTATTTGATTGTTTAAAAGATACGGTAGTCATTGCAGGTGCTACATCCTTCATGATTGGACTTTCAAT
Source organism: Tissierella sp. P1 (assembly GCF_002266425.1). Taxonomy (GTDB): domain Bacteria; phylum Bacillota; class Clostridia; order Tissierellales; family Tissierellaceae; genus Tissierella; species Tissierella carlieri. Next base: position 53,123 of record NZ_NPMN01000001.1, on the reverse strand, counting down.
GAGTTTCGCATTCTTATTAACTATGGAGCAAGTTCCGGGTACTATTGCAAAAGCATTATTAGATTTTTCAAATAACAAAATCGTCATTCTATTGTTAATCAATATCTTCTTATTAGTAGTCGGATGTTTCATTGATAATATTTCAAGCTGTACTATTTTAGCTCCTATTTTCTTACCAGTTGTAGTAGCTCTTGGGATTAACCCAATACATTTTGGCATAATCATGACTATGAATCTATCCATTGGATTTATCACACCTCCTTATGGTGCTAATCTTTTCATTGCATCAGCAGTAGGAAAAACTCCTATGGATCGTATTATTAAGCATGTATGGCCACTAATTGGTGCCATTATCGCTGTCTTGCTACTTACAACCTTTATTCCAGCATTGTCCATGATTTTTGTTTAAAATAATATTATATATTAAAGGAGAGATAATAAATGAGATCATCTAATAAAAGATTAGAGTCTATGCCATTTGGAGGATTATATGAAATCTTTGCAAAAGCAAATAAGTTAGAAGAACAGGGCAAAAGAATAATTCATATGGAAATTGGTAGACCAGATTTTGACTCACCTATCGTTGCAAAGGAAGCAGTTAAAAAAGCATTAGATAGCCAACAGGTACATTATACTGATGTTAATGGGATCGAACCTCTAAGAAAGGCAATTTGTGAAAAAGAAGAGAGACGTTTTGGGCTCAAATATGATTATAATTCAGAAATATCTGTAATGGCTGGAGCAGCAGAAGCTATTGGCGTCATTATAGCAACCATGATGGATTTCGGCGATGAAATTATTTCACCTAGCCCATTTTTCTCTGCATATAAAGAACAAGCTCTTATTGCAGGAGTTAAGTTAGTAGAAGTACCTGTACTCATGTCAGATAATTGGGAATTAAATGTAAAAGAGATAGAAAAAAGAATCACTCCAAAGACAAAAATGCTATTACTCAATTCACCAAATAATCCAGCTGGCTATGTATTAAATAAAGAAAACTTAGAAAAAATCGCAACTCTTGTTAAAGAAAGGGATTTAATAGTCATTTCAGATGAATGCTATGATGAATTCATATATGGAGAAAAACATATCTCCATTTCAACCTTAGAAGATATGAGGGATAGAACTTTGGTTGTAAAATCTACTTCAAAGTCATATTCAATGACTGGCTGGAGAATTGGATATGTACTGGGGCCTGCAAATGCAATCAAATATATTAATAAGGTACATCAAAACTTCTCTACATGTTGTACAGCATTTGCACAATGGGGGGCAGTGGAAGCTTTCAATCACGGAGATAGCTTTATAGACGATATGGTAAAAGAGTTCAAAAGAAGAGGCGACTATTTGTATGAATCCTTATCAAAAATAGATGGGCTAAAGATGGTAAAACCGAAAGGTGCTTTTTATGCATTTCCTGACATTACATCCTTCGGCATGACAGAAGCAGATTTTTGTAGCTATTTAATGGAAATCGCAGGAGTTGTAGGTGTTCCAGGGACAGCCTTCGGAGATTATGGAAAGGGTCATGTTAGACTAGCATATTGTCGTTCTTATGAAGATATAGTAGAAGCATGTGATAAAATCAAAGCAGCTTTAGGAAAACTATAGGCAATCACTTAAATATAGAAAGAGGTATATCCATGAGATTTGATAAAGAAGTTATGAAGGATTTAATCGAAAAGAATTTATTAGATTTTGTAGGAACTAGAAGTGATACTAATTCTAAAGAAGAAAAAAATATAGAGGGGTTCTTTAAACAATGGTTTTCTAGGATAGAATACTTTCAAAACAACCCTGAGCACTATGGATTATTTGAAATACCAGATGATTACCTTGGTAGAAAAGTACCTTGGTGTCTATTAAAAGGAAAAGGTAAAGACACCATTGTATTTATCCATCACAATGACATCGTTGAAACAAAAGATTATGGGACTTTAGAATCTCTTTGCTTAAAGCCTTATGAATTAATGGAGTCTTTCAAGGCAGAGAAAATGCAACTTCCTTCTTTGGCAAAGGAGGACCTTTTCAGTGATAAATGGATTTTTGGACGTGGAGTTAGTGATATGAAAGGTGGGGGCTCTATCCAACTATCATTGATTGAAGAATATAGCAAAGATTCAAACTTTAAAGGTAATATTGTTCTAATTTCTGTGCCAGACGAAGAAAATTTATCCGCAGGTATGAGAGGTGCAGCTCTTCATCTGAAATCACTAAAGGATAAATATGATTTAGAATATAAATTGATGTTAAACTCAGAACCCCATGAGCGAGGAGATGACTTGAGACCTACCCTATATGATGGGTCTATTGGCAAAATTATGCCTGTTGTATATGTCCGTGGAAAGCTTGCACATGTTGGTCAAGTATATTCCGGGTTAAATCCAATTAATTTACTATCTGAGATTATTCGTAGAACAGAATTAAATCCAAACTTTATAGAGAAGGTTGGCAATACTACTAATCCACCACCAACGTGGCTATATCATAAAGATAGAAAAATGGTTTATGATGTATCATTACCAATTGCTTCCTGTGGATATATGAGTATACTTCCATTGAAAAGGACTCCAAAATCACTAATGGATGAGTTGAAAAACATTAGCATCCAATCATTTCAAAAAGTAATTGAAGATATGAATGTAAGTTATAAGGCATATACAAATATAGCAGGCTTAGAATTTGAAAAGTTTACTTGGGAACCTAATGTTAAATTTTATTCTGAATTATATAGTGAAGCTATTAAGGATTCAGGTGAAGATTTTGAGAGTGCCTATGAGAACCTCATGGTAAAAATAAAGGAAAAATTTAATTCAAATAAGATCACAACAATAGAAGCAGCAAATACCATCATTGAAAAGACCTTAGAATATGTAAAAGATGTATCTCCATGTGTTATTCTTGCACTTACACCACCATATTATCCAAGTACAAACAATAACATGCTCGGAGAAAAATCAGCTATAATTTATGAAATCATAGAATATATCAAAACATATGCAAAAGATCATTTCCATGAAGAGTATATAGTGCAAAACTATTTTACCGGTATTTCAGACTTAAGCTATTCTATGTTTGTATCAGATCAAAGCAATATTGATTATATAGCAAATAATATGCTTATGTGGAAAGATATATATTATATTCCTCTAGAGGTGATTAAGGAAATCTCCATGCCTGTAATAAATATAGGTCCTTGGGGTAGAGATTTACACAAATATACAGAGAGAGTATATAAAGAAGACTTATTTTACAAAACACCAAAATTGATCGATTTATTTGTATCAAGACTATTGGAAAATTATTAGGGGGAATATAAAATGGGAAGAAAAGTTGTTCTAAGTAGTGTATTAATAGATGATCCAACCTACGAACGAAAATTGATTGAAGATGCTGGGCTAAATTTAGTATTTATACCAAATAGTGATCAAGAAAGATTCTTAAAAGAAGTAGTAGATACAGATGCAGTTATCACAGCAGATAAGCCAATTACAAAGGAAATCATTGATTCCATGAAAAATTGTAAAGTCATTGTTAGACAGGGTATTGGTTATGATACTATAGACCTTATAAGTTCAAAAGAAAAGGGTATTGCAGTATGCAATATTCCCGACTATAGCATAGAGGAAGTATCAGATTTTACTCTTGCTCTAATGTTAACAATACTAAGGCACACTAATGTTTATGATCAACATACAAGGAAAGGTATATGGGATATACAAAGCGTCCATACAGTAAGCGGTTTCCCTGCAATGAGAAGATTCTCAACGCAAACACTTGGAATATTTGGTTTTGGAAGGATTGCAAAATTAGTTGCAAAAAAATCAAAACCTTTTGGATTTAAAATAATTGCAACAGATCCTTATGTAGATCCTAAGATAGCAGAAGATATGGATGTACAATTGGTTGATTTCGATACTGTAGTAAAAGAATCAGATATCATGTCTATCAATACTCCTTTGACATCGGAAACAAGACATCAATTTAATATTGAAGTATTTAAGAAAATGAAACCAACTGCATTTATTGTAAATACAGGAAGGGGTCCTCTTATTAAAGAGGATGATTTATATGAAGCTTTGAAAAATAAAATTATTGCAGGAGCAGCAATCGACGTAACTGAAACTGAGCCATTGCCAGTTGATAACAAGTTGTTTACATTAGACAATTTAATTATTTCACCTCATGCTGCTTTCTTCACATCTGATTCCTTGGAAGAATTGAGAAGAAGGGCATGTGAAGAAGTAATTCGAGTTTTAAGTGGACAAGAACCAGAAAATAGGGTAAATAAATAAAATGGGGTTAAGCTGTACATCTTGATTGTACAGCTTATTTAATCTTCTTGACTGAATAGAAAAGAAAAGATAATATATATATATAAGAGGTTGGAGGAGGTTTTATATGAGACAATTACCTCAAATAAAGTCCAAAGGTACTTTGGCTGAAAGAACATATGATATACTAAAAAATGCCATTGTAGAGCTGGAATTAAAGCCAGGGGAATTGATTACGGAAGAAGATATCTCAGAACAACTTGGTGTTTCCAGAACACCAATTAGGTCTGCTCTTAATCGCCTTTTACATGAGGAATTAATTGAAATGATTCCTGGAAAAGGAACTTTTGTAGCACAATTAACTAAAAAACAGATTGATGATTTGCTAAGTATTAGAGAATTGCTAGAAAGCCTTTCTATTCAATTAGCTGCTACTCTAAGGACACAGGAAGATTTAGAAAAAATCGAGTATATATTATATAAGCAGGAACAATCCTTTACTGGACAATTTAAGAGTCAACAGGATTTTTTAACCTTTGATTCAGAGTTCCATTGTTTAATAGCAGAAATTAGCCAAAATAAATATCTAGAAAAACAATTATTGCAAATCCTAAATAACTGTAGACGTTATCTAAATGCTACAACCATAGATATAATTATGCCAGATGTCTTGAAAGAACATAAAGAGTTATATGAGCAGATTAAAAATCAAGATGTAGAAAAGGCAAAGCTATGTATGCAAAAACATATTGATAATATCAGAACCCGTATGATCGAGAATTTAAATTATGATGATATAAAATGAAATATCCATTAGAAAACCTAAACTATTAGATTTTCTAATGGATATCTTCATCTTTTGTATCTTGCAAATTTTATCTTTTGTGTGGAGAGGTTTGTCCTCTTATTCTTTTTATACCCCTCAATGGTATGTTAAAACATTAACTTTTAATTTTTTTAAATTTTTATAGTTTCATATCACCAGGTTTTATAAATCCTTTTTTTCTCATCCATTCTGATACACCAAGAGATATTATTCCTGGCAATATAAAATGCATCATAATAATTAAAATTAATGTCTTTGGTGCAGCACCCATTGCATCTATGGTGGAAAATTGACCTACTAAACCACTAGTTCCCATACCAGCACCCATACTAGTTCCTTGCATTTTGACTATATAAGTAGATATAGGTCCCAATATGGCAGATGAAATTATGGCTGGTATCCAAATTCTTGGATTTTTTATTATATTTGGTATTTGTAACATCGATGTACCTAATCCCTGAGCAATAAGTCCTCCAAATCCATTCTCCCTATAGGATGCTACTGCAAATCCTATCATATTAGCTGCACATCCTACAGTACTAGCTCCTGCTGCAAGTCCTGACAGCCCTAAGGATATTGCAAGAGCTGCCGAACTTATAGGAAGTGTAAGAACTATTCCCATTACTACTGATACTATTATTCCCATTGGTATAGGATGCATTTCTGTTGCTTTATTGATAATCCCTCCAAAGAAATTCATTATCATAGTCATATATGGGGCTACGTATTGACCAACAAATCCACCTATTATAATAGTAGCTAACGGAACTAATACTATATCAACTTTAGTTTTTCCGCTGATTAACTTTGAAAATTCTGCACCTATTAAGGCTGCAATGAAAGCTCCCACAGGCTCTCCTGTATTTATAATTGCTGTAGCACCATCAAATGTAATACTTCCTGCACCAATTGCTCCCACTACTACAGAGGCAAAAATGCCTAAAGGTGGAGCACCTACACTATAGGCTACCCCTGCACCAATTGCTGGTCCCATCAATTTTTGTGCTATAGAACCAAAATTAATGAGTTGATCCATATTAAATAATGTACCTATTTGTTTAATTATTAGTCCAATAAGTAAAGATGAAAAAAGTCCCCAAGCCATGCCATTTAATACCTTAACAAAATAATTCTGTATGCCACCCTTTGATTTTGCCATTTGAACATCCCCTTGCTCATTTGTATTTACAGCTGTCTTGTCACCTGTAACTATAAATATACCATCCTAATCTTCTTTTATCAAGTATTTTTTTTCTAAAAGGACTTCCTTTATTCTCCTTAATGCATCTTCATCATCTACTTCTATAGTGTGTAAATGAACGCCACCTGTCAGAGAGGATAGCGGCTCTGCTTTAGTGATTTCTAAACTATCTATAAATAATTCTAAATCATGTCTAGATCCTATTTGTAATTGAGACTTTATTTCTCCATATAAGGGATGCTCTACTATTACATCTATAACCCTTCCCCCTAGATCAACTATTGTTCTGAGTTCCTCTTCTAGCTCAATATTATTTTTGTGAGTACAAACTATGGTCTTCGTTAATCTTCTTTTTTCATGGATTTTAGGTATTAAATATCCTTGAGGGGTAGCAAGTATATTTTCTCCTCTGGCCCTTAATATTGCAATATCTTGAACTATTACTTGTCTACTGACCTCTAGTTGCTCAGATAAATCTGTTCCTTTAACGGGTCTCTCTGATTTACTTAAGATATTGAGTATTTCTTGTCTTCTTTCATTTGCATCCATAGATTTCCCCCCCTTTTTACAATTCACAATGCACAATTTTAAAATCGATCTCCGGTCACTGAGAAATGCTTCAAAGCTAGACCCCAACAATTGTGAACTGTGCATTGTGAATTGCTATAATTACTCCCATCTAAGGTCATGTCCATAAAATTTAAGTGGAATAAATTTATCTAATATCCTTGAAAATACTCTATCTGTATAGGTCTCAGATATTTCTTTTGGTGTCAAGTTAGTTGATATTATTGTCTTCTTACCTGCTATTATTCTGGTATTTACAATATTAAATATTTCTGCATTTGTGAAAGTATTAGCTACTTCTGTACCTAAGTCATCAATAATTAGTAAATCTGCTTCAAATAGTAATTTATATTGATAATCATTGTTATCTTTACCATCTTTCCCAAATCTATGTCTTTCTATTATTTCTAGTATTGTAAAGGCGGTTTGGTATATTACTATTTTATTTTTATCTAGTAGAGATTTAGCCATACAATTGCATAGAAAGGTCTTTCCCAATCCTGTTGTTCCATAGAATAACAGATTCTCCCCATTATTTTCATTAAAATTGCTAATAAAGCCTTCCGCAATGCCTACTATATCTATCATATTTTCCCTAGGTGTCATCCTTTCATTTCCAAAGGCTCATCTTTAAATATATTAATATCAAAGGTCTTAAAGTTTTCTTTCTGGAGAACATTTTCTATATTAGACATCTTATAAGCACGAGATACTAATGCCTGTTTCAAACAATTACATTGATTGCCATTATCTAGATACCCTGTATCTTTACAAGTTTCACAATCATACCTTATATCCATATAATCTACAGGAATATTAGATTCCGTCATTAAATAAGCTTTCTCCATCTTCAATTTTTCAATTGTTTTCCTTGCCTTTTCTACACTTTCTTTATAGTTGTCAGGATTGCCTATTATATATTTAGACACAGAAAGTCCAGTTCTTAAAATATCCTCATCTATTCTTTTAATTGCTGGTATCTTTTTATAGACTTTTTCTTTTCTTATTCTCTGTTCATGTAGTTGTCTATCTCTTTTTCTTTCATATTCAATTGATAACTCTTTTAATATATCCTTATACATACTTATACTTCTCCTTTTGCCTTCTGATTATAGGCTTCTCTCTTCCTTCTTGCAATACCTTCCAATTCTTCTGAGGTATATTTATCAGTTCTTTGCTCAAAATTATGAAATCTTGTTTTAAGTGGAACATTCTTTATTTGAGAAGGTTTTGCTACCTTATATTCTTTTTTCTCTTTAGGCTTATCTTTTTCTTCAATATCTTCTAAGGTCTTTATATTTTTTTCATTCCAAGATTTTAATACTCCATCAATATAATTAACACTAGGATTTGCAGTCTTAGATGAAGATTCACATCCTTTGAGGACCATTTCTAAAGAGAATTTATATTCTTCAAACCATTTATCGATAACTTTCATCTCACCTTGTGAAATAGTTCTATTATCAAATCCTAAAGCCTTCATAACTTTTTGATATCTATAAAACTTTTCATCCTGAGTTCTAAAATGTTCTATTACTGCTTCCATGTTTGTAAATCCACTATCATACCAGTTTCTTATAATTCCCTCTATATAATTTACATTTCTAACTCCTTTTCTTTCAACTCCATAGGAAAAGGCTTTTTCAATTACATCAGGATTCATATTATAATCTTGTATCCAAGATAATATTTTTTGTTTCTCCGTAGTTTGAGTTTGCCTTCTCATTATATCATCTATACGATTAAACATTTTATTTATTGCAGGTATTTGATTTGCGTCTATTAAATCTTGAGGCGTAATTGATTTTGGTTTTTTAATGGTTTCTTCTTTATTATTAAATAAACTAAGGTTATTTTTTATGTACAATTGTTTTAGGTTCAAGAATTTTACCTTGTAATTATATTTATCTTTTTCGTTCACTACTATCTTTTTTATTATTCCTTTACTTTCCCAAAAGTCCCAAGCTCTTAATACATCTTCCAAAGGTATTTCCAAATGTTTTGCTATTATCTGATTATTTACCTCTATCTTCTCATCTCTGTCATGAGCATATTTATATCCTAATAGATATACTTTAACATAGGTTCCATTCGCCATTGGCATAAAATCATTTATAAATATATTTTCTATAGGAGTATCTCCTAAATCCATATCTGTAGTTTCAAGGGTGAAACTCATATTATCAGCTCCAATAATATCATTATTTCCTTAGTTCAAAAAATCTTTTCTTGTTTAAGACCATTTTGTAAATATAATTATATATCTTTTTATCTGTTATTACAAAAGAAGATTTTTCTTCTAAGTAATAGGTGCTAGATAAATCCAATTCAGAGTCAAAAAATTCATCTAAATAGTATCCAATAGGTTTAAATCCAATCTTTTGATAAACTCTGTAAGCTCTTTTATTAAATTCAGCTACTTCTAATATCATTTTCTTCATTTTCATATCGGTAAAATAATGCCTTAAAAATGTATCTAAAATTTCTGTTCCATATCCTTTATTTACCTGATTTGGATCTAAAACTATGCCTAGTGTGGATTCTCTCTTAATTACTTTTATATCCTTAATCCCCATATAGCCTATCAATTTTCCTTCTTCATTTCTTATACCATAATATTTGTTAAATAGCCTATTTGCCTTCATTGCATACCATATCTTTATTTCCTTATCATTCATTGGTGGAAAATTATAGTCCTCTATTAAAGGATTTTCGTGAGTTCCCCATTCCCTCATAAGAAATACATCTTTAAGTTGTAGCTCTCTAATGATAACTCTTTTCCCCTTTATCTCCAACTTTATCACCTTCTTGATAAAATTATTACTTCGAGAATTGACCTCCCGAAGTAAAATAAGTCTAGTTTAAAATTTCAAATAATCCACTACTCCATTATTATCCATCCATTGTTTCTTAGATTCCATCAATATTTCTATATCATCATCTAATTTACCATATATTCTAGAGTAAGTCTTTTGAAAAAGCAACAAATCATTATATGTTAAATAAGGATAGTCATTTCCACCCATTGTTCCATCAGGTCTGTAGGAATAGTGCAGATTTCTATCTGTTTTTATCCATTTATCTCTAGTAATTTTTACCCCTTTTAACATTTTTAATCCTATATCTTCAAAGGATTTTTCATTTTCTATTTCATACATCTTTAAAAACCAATTTGCTGCATGAATATGATGATTTAGAGATACATGAGTGGGCTTATACATTGCTTTATAAGCATAATCTTGTACCAACCATCCTTCTTCTCCATCTGTATTAAAAACCTTATAATGATTCTTATAAATATGATTTGAATAATAATTGGCTAATTCTAAATACGAATCTCTAAATTTAGAATAACCAAACTTTTTATATGCTTCTAGATAAGTATCCCCAATGTCTGCATTAAATCTTGTATCAAAGAAACCTGCTCCTATGTCATAATCAGTTTTTAGCCAATTACTTTCAGGCAATGTGGGTAAATATCCTTCTTCATTTATATTATCTGAACCTATAAGCAAGAAGGATCTTCCTAATATATCTGCTGCAAGGCTTCCTCCAGTTTTTATCCAAGATTGAACTATATACATGGAAGGATTTCTCCAAAATGAATTTTCAGTAGCTGGTCTATAGGAGTCTGGGCTTTTATAATAATAACCATCCTCTGCAAGCCTTGAGTTATTGCTTATATCGTAGTTACTCCATATTTTTCTTTGGTTTCTATCATCTAAGTTTACTAATCTTTTATCAGAGCCTACTCCCCACATTATACCATGATAATCTTTCATGTTTTTATAGTTATAGGTTACTTTCCAGTATCCCTCTTGTTTTTCAATTTCAACTGGATATATTTCTGGATAGCTATCTTTTGTACCATTTCCCAAATCCTTATAAGAGTAAGCTTGGGAAAGTATCATACTGTATTTATCTGTATCTACTATTAATATGGTTTTAATGGCAATTTGCCATCTTCTAACTCTCTTGATATTAGTTCCTTATTTTCATCAAAATAATTTATTTTGCCCTTATCTCCTGGGATAAGATAGGATGTAGTATAATTCCCTTTATTTGAATTAAAATCTACTCTTCTTATGAAGAAATGTCCTTCACCTGTATAACTAATATTTCTTTGTTCATAAGAAATATCTCTTATTCTATATTTAGTTGTTATATCAGAAACATTTTCAAATTCATTATTTATATATGACTCACTATTAACTAAAGGAGGTTTACTGCAACTTAACAATGATAATATTATAAATATAAAAATAATCTTAACAATAAGGTTTTTCATCAAAACCCTCCTTTGTGATTACTATTTATTTATATTATTACCCTTCTCTAATCATATTAACAAATTTCGTGAATTCTTTCTTAAATACCAACTCTATACTTCCAGTTGGTCCATTTCTATGTTTTGCTATAATCACTTCTCCAATATTTTTCTTTTCTGAATCGTCATGATAATATTCATCTCTATACAAAAATAATACAACGTCAGCATCTTGCTCTATAGCTCCAGATTCCCTCAAGTCAGATAATATAGGTCTATGATCAGCTCTAAGTTCTGGTGCACGGCTAAGCTGTGATAAAGCTATTACAGGACATTCCATTTCCTTAGCTAAAGCTTTCAATCCCCTAGATATAGCTGATATTTCCTGCTGTCTGCTCTCTTGATGTCCATCCAGTTGCATCAACTGTAAATAGTCTATCATTACAAGATCTAGACCCTTCTCTATCTTTAACCTTCTACATTTTGCTTTCATTTCCATTAAGGAGATTCCAGCAGTATCATCTATGAAAATATTTGCTTGAGATAAAGGACCCATGGAGTTTATAACTTGAATCCACTCTTCTTCGGATAATCTTCCTGAAATTATCTTTTGAAGATCCACATGTGCTGTAGCAGAAATCATTCTTTGTACTAATTGCTCTTTGGACATCTCTAAAGAAAATATCGCTACATTAGCATTAGCCTTTAAGGCGGCATTAGTCACGATATTTACAGATATGGCAGTTTTTCCCATAGAAGGTCTAGCTGCCAATAAAACCAAATCTGATTTTTGTAGTCCTGATAGTTTATTATCCAAATCTATAAACCCTGTTGTTAAACCTGTTAAACTTCCTTGATTTGCAGCCCTTTCTTCTATTTGAGAGAAACTAGATAATAACACTTCGTTAAGAGGTGAAAAGCCTTCTCTATGCCTACCTTGAGTAATATCGAATATAGATTTTTCTGCCTTTTCTATTATGGAATTTACTTCATCAGAGTTTTCATAAGACTTAGCTATTACATCATCACAAGACTTAATCAGTCTCCTAAGTATTGATTTCTCTTCCACTATCTTACAATAGTATTTAACATTAGCAGTGGTAGCTACTGCACTTGATAGATTTGCCAGATAAGTAACTCCTCCAGTATTCTCTAATGTTCCTCTCCTTTTAAGTTCCTCTGATAACGTAATTAAGTCTACTGGTTCATTTTTATTAAATAAGACTAATATCGCTTCAAATATTTCTCTATTAGCTTCTTTATAGAAGTCATCTGGTCTAATTATTTCTATTGCAGTGTTTATAGCTTCTTTATCTAAAATCATAGCTCCAAGAACAGATTGCTCTGCCTCTAAGCTATGGGGAGGAATGCGTCCAATTAATTGGTTTTCCACTTTTCCCACCTCATTATTGTTCTTTTACGCTAACATTTAATTTTGCTAACACCTCAGCATATACTCTTACATCTACACTGGTCACACCAAGGGATTTAATATTATCCTTTAGCTCTATTTTTCTTTTATCTATATCTATTTTATGTTGTGACTTTAATGCATCAGCTATATCCTTAGAAGTAATGGAACCAAAAAGTCTCCCACCTTCTCCAGCTTTTCCTTGAATTACTACTGTAATATTTTCTATTTTTTCTTTAAGCTTTAAAGCTTCATTATGCTCATTCTTCTTTCTTTCTTCTTCTTTTGCCTTTTCTTCTTTCCATTTCTTTAGATTAGCTGGTGTAGCCTCTATTGCATCTCCTTTTGGCAACAGGAAGTTTCTAGCATAGCCATCCTTTGCATTTACTAACTCTCCTTCTTTACCCAAACCTTTTACATCCTTTAATAAAATTACTTTCATTCTTCCTCACCTTCCCTTAAAAATTTATCTATGGTTTCTGTAAGTATATTTTCCGCTTCATCCATGTTTACATTATCTAATTGAGTACCAGCACTAGTCAGATGACCTCCACCGCCAAGGCTTTCAAGTATTAATTGTACAGAAATATTTCCTAAAGACCTTCCGCTAATATGAAGTTTATGATTTACATAAGTCATTACAAATGAAGCCTCAACACCATTTATATTAAGTAATTCATTCGCAGCTTGTGCAGCTATTAGGAGTGAATCTTCCATTTGAGCTTCAAGCCTACCTATAGCTATTTTATCAAAAATAATCTTTGAAGATTTTATTACTTCTGCCTTATATATAAATGTATTATAATCATCTCTAAATAATTGTCTTACTACTGTAGTATCTGCTCCTGCCCGTTTTAATGTAGAAGCTGCCTCAAAGGTTCTAACTCCTGTTTGAAAACTAAAGTTCTTCGTATCTACTGTAATACCTGCCATTAATGCCTCTGCTTCAAATTTTGTCAAATTAATTTTATCACTCATATAAGACAATACCTCTGTAACTAATTCGCAAGTAGAAGATGCATAGGGTTCTAAATACGTTAAAACTGGATCTTTGATAAATTCTACTCCTCTTCTATGATGATCAATAACTACTACTTTAGATATGATATCTAGTATCTCTGGTGCTTCTGTAAAGCTTGGTTTATGGTTATCTACTACAACCATCAAAGAGCTATCATTTGCTAATAGTAGGCCTTCTTCTGGGGTTATTATCTGATCTAAAATTTGAGGCTCTTCCTTTACCATTTTATCATAAATATTCTTAATAGAAGGATTTTCACCGCTTAAAATCAAATATCCTTCCTTATTCCTATCCTTCACCGCACGTAACACCCCTATACCTGCACCAAAGGAATCCATATCTGGGTTTTTATGCCCCATTACAAATACTTTATCTGCTTGGTCTATAAGTTGTCTTAGCGCATATCCTATTACCCTAGACTTTACCTTGTTTCGTTTTTCTATGGCCTTTGTTTTTCCACCATAAAAACTCAATTGATTTCCAGCCTGAACTACAGCTTGATCTCCTCCTCTACCTAAGGCAATGTCTATAGCTGCTCTTGCTTTCTGATAAGATTCAAATGGATTATTCCCTTCTGCTCCAACCCCCATACTTAATGTAATAGGTATTGTATTTCCTAAATCCAATTCTCTTATTTGATCAAGTATGTCAAATTTCTTACTTTCTATATTTCTAAATCCATTATTTTCTATAATAATAAAATATTTATCGTTCTCATATTTCCTTATAATCCCATTATATTTAGCAAAATAAGAGTTAATATTTTTATCTATCTCTGCCATTACTAATGGTCTATTTATTTCTGGAGTGTTGTTTTTTACATCATCATAATTATCTACATATGCTAATACTACTACTAATTTTTCCCTATTATATCTTTGCTCTAAACTTACTAAGCTTGTATTATCTACCCAATAAAGCATTACTATCATACTATTGGTGCTATTTGTTTTTTTTGTATCCACTAGATTTGGATATACCTTATAATTCTTCTCTCCATACTTTATATCCAATGGCTTCATATCATTCTCTTTAAATATGCCATCTAAATTAAGTCCTGGTATTAGATCAGATATTTTTTCGTTTAATAAATCTGTTTCACCCATCATCTTTAAAAAAGGCGTATTATACCAAGATATATTTCTATTCTCATCTAACATAACTAGAGGAAAAGGCATATTAAATATCGCATGTTTGGTTGCAGATTCAAATTCATCTCCCAATCCTTCTACATACTTTTTAAATTCCTTTTCTCTCCTGCCAACACTTCTTATATTATAGAAAATCAAATAACCTATTAAAACAATGCCTATTACAGAAAGTATGGTTGATAGAATGATAAAACAATGATTAATAAACCAATTGTTATGAGGTAAATATAGCTATCCTGCCATTCAAATATCTTTTTATTTTTCATATTTATCCTCCTATAAGGATTTTGGTCTCCTTATTTTTCTTATATCAAAGATTGTATCTAATATACCTATAAAAAATATTATACTACTTATAGGTATAAATACGATATTTAAAGATAAGATTAAAATCCTGAATATCAAACGCATTTTAGCCTTAATTAAAAGGAAATCTAATACTGCCAATCCTTGGATAAAAAATATAAAACCAACTAAAAACGTAAGGTTAAATAACAATGCTTCATGGTATTGTATCTCTAATTTTTTTATTATAAATGCTGTTAAAAGCATTACTCCAATTCCAGGAATAATATTATTAGGTAATTTAAACCTAGAAAATCTTTGGAGGTTAACAGTGCCATATCCCATTTTCCTAAGTATTATTGATGAAAAAAACAAATTAGCATAACTTACACTCAAGGAGAAAATCGCCATTAATGATGGAATCAGTACGATTATTGTCTTATAAGTACTTTCCAATAAATCTGCTGTTTGAAGAATTTCATACTTTGTCATTCCCATTTCATTCAACATATCTATTTGCATAGCTAATATCTGTCTAAAATTTTCTTCTAATTGTTTCACAAAATTTAGATTTAATATTGTTCCTTCAAAAGACATAAGAATTAAAAAGGAAAGAAAGAATGCTACAGTAGAAATTAAAATGGTATCAAAACCACTTTTTCTATTGTTGATACAATAGTTTATGGCAATGCTCAGCGGTGCGAATATTAAAATAAGCGAAGCTGCTGATGAAAATCCAAGGAGTGCACCCACTATTAAAGATGATGCTATTATGCTTATTATATTGGTATATATACCATTTCTTACACCTAAAACTACAAATGGCAGCGGGATAAATAACATTAGTAAGGGCACGAAATGAATTCCATAGACTATGTATAAAGCCATAATAGATATTACCACTATACTCTCAACAGTACTTTTCTTTATCTTATCATTATTATTCAAAAATTTCACCTCTAATCTTTATGTTGATCAATAAATTCAAGCAATATACTTAAATCTCCATACCATCTTTCTATTTTGTGCTCCTCTATTAAGTTGAGTTTAATATTATCTCTTAATGCGGCTTCTATCCCTTCATAACTTAATCCTAATCTTTTACCTAAAAGTAAAGATTCTAATATAAGATTGGAAATAATATCTTCAAGATTTTCTCTTGTATTTTCCTCTCCATTTGCCAAAGTAGTATAAAGATTAGCAACAGTAGTAAGTAGTTGAGCTTTAAGCCATTCTACAGTTTTCATATTCTTTATAATATCTATGTCTTTATTTTTCATCCCATTCCCATCCTTTAATTTTATATTTTGGCCTTATTAAAATAATACAAAGTATGGGGACATAAGTCAAATAAAAAGTCTTAAAATTTCCCGCAGTTTCACAACTCAAATCTATTTACTCGCTACCTCTATCTACCCGTAGTATAATTCAGTAGTGTCTGATAGGACCTATGCTCGTATAGATTTGGTCCTAACGGACACTCCTAATGAGAAATTCTACATTAAGGTTGGTGCTCATTGCCTTTTTGTCCAATAAGCGTAGCGAATTGTAGACAAAACGGACAGCGTAGGTGCGTTTGACCTACTAAATCTCACAACCTCTATTTACCCCGTAGGGTATCATTCAGTGGTGTCTCTTAGGACCTATCGTTCGCTAAGTTAGGTCATAAAAAAGAGAGGGTATCCTCTCTTATTCTGCACTATATGGTAATAATGCTACTTGTCTTGCTCTTTTTATAGCTGTTGTAAGCTCTCTTTGATGTTTTGAACAGTTTCCAGAGATTCTTCTAGGAAGAATTTTTCCTCTTTCTGTTATATATTTTTTAAGCTTATTTATATCTTTATAATCTATATGAGTTGATTTGTCTACACAAAAGCTACAAACTCTTTTTCTTGGTTTAAATCTTCTTTGCATCTTCTTACCCTCCTTCTAGAATGGAATGTCATCATTATCAGTGGGATGAAAGCCTTCTATACCGCCAAAATCCAGGCTAGTATCATTAAAGTTCTGAGATCTATTTGCATCTCCCCATTCTAAGAATTCAACATTGTTAGCTACAACATCTGTTGTATATCTTCTAACACCATCTTTTTCATAAGAACCCGTTTGAATTCTGCCTTGAATACCTACTAATCTACCTTTCACTAAGTAATTAGCACAGTTTTCAGCAGGTTTACCCCATACAACTATGTTGATAAAATCTGCTGTAGGTTGATTTTTAGATTCCATTTCTTGTTTTTTCTCTCTAGAAAGCCCCCTGTCAACTGCTATGCTAAATCTAGCAACTGCAGTACCACTTCCAGGTATATACCTTAGTTCAGGGTCTCTTGTCAATCTTCCTATTAATACAACATTATTCAATATTCTCACCTACCCTTAGATTATTCATCTTCTCTAATGATCATGTGTCTCATAATGCTGTCAGAAATTCTAGCAACCCTATCTAATTCTTTTATTGCCTCTGGTGTACCTTCAAAATTCATAAGTATATAGTATCCTTCGCCAATATCATCAATTAGATATGCAAGCTTTCTAATTCCCCACTCATCAATGTTTGTAATAGTTCCTTCCTTTTCAATTATACCCTTGAATCTGTCAAGAACTTGAACTCTCTTTTCCTCTTCATTTGGTAAAAAGATAAACACTGCTTCGTACTTTCTCATATGTTTCACCTCCCTATGGACTGTCGGCCCTATCCTAAAGATAGAGCAAGGATTTACCAAAGTATTATATCATTAATAAATAAAGTATGCAAGAAATTTTAAATACCTTTTATATAATAATTATGTCCAGATTTTACATAGAATTAACATTACCATAACAATAGATTTAACATTCTCCTTATATACTGAAAACAAATAAAGAAATTAAAGGGAGGAAATAAAGTGAAAAAGATAGTTATTTTAGCATTATCATTTGTTTTAGTGGCATCACTTCTTGCAGGATGTAAATCAAATAATCAAGGCGGAGAAAATGTAAATACTAATAATAATAAAAATGGATTTGATACATCAAATGAAATCGTAGTAGTTACTAGAGAAGAAGGCTCTGGTACTAGAGGTGCATTTGTAGAGTTAACAGGAGTAGAGGAAAAAGATGGCAGTGGTAAAAAAGTTGATAGAACTACAAAAGAAGCTATCACTCAAATGAAAACAGATACTGTACTTACAACAGTTGCTGGAAACGAATATGCAATAGGCTATGTATCAACAGGTTCTCTTAATGATACAGTAAAAGCGTTGAATGTAGATGGTATAGCTCCTACAACTGAGAATATCAAAAATGGAAGCTATAAAATAGCCAGACCTTTTAATATAGCAACAAAAGGTGAAATTTCTGAAGTATCTAAGGATTTTATAGATTTTATAATGAGCAAAGAAGGACAAGAAGTTGTTTCAAAAAACTATATAGCTATAGATGATAATGCAGCCCCATATAGCGGTTCTAAACCAAGTGGTAAGATAGTAGTAGCTGGTTCTTCATCTGTTACTCCAGTTATGGAGAAGCTTAGAGAAGCTTATATTGCAATTAATCCAAATGCTCAAATAGAGGTACAACAATCTGACTCATCAGCTGGTATGCAAGCTGCTATAGATGGTACTGCTGATATAGGAATGGCTTCGAGAGCTTTAAAAGACAGTGAAAAAGCGGAGCTTAAAGATGTTGCTATAGCATTAGATGGTATCGCAGTAATTACTCATCCAGCAAATACTTTAGCTGATATGTCTTTAGAAAATGTAAAAAATATATTTATAGGTGAACTTATTAACTGGAGCGACATTAAATAGAGGGTGATTAGATGAAAACAAAATTTTTTGAAAAGCTCATGGAGATAATATTTTTTATCTCCGCTTGTGCTTCTATAGTATCAGTAATTTTAATATGTTATTTTATGTTTGCCAATGGAATACCAGCGATTGGAAAAATCGGAGCATTTAATTTCTTACTTGGTAAAGATTGGTCTCCTTCAAATATCCCACCATCATTTGGAATATTTCCTATGATTGTGGGAAGCATCTATGTGACGTCTGGTGCTATAATTCTTGGAGTACCTATTGGAATCTTAACTGCTATATATCTAGCAAAGTTCTGTCCAAAGAAGATTTATAAATTCTTAAAACCTGCAGTAAATCTAATGGCTGGAATTCCATCTATAATATATGGATTTTTCGGTCTTGTTGTTTTAGTACCTTTAACTCGAGATTTATTTGGTGGTACAGGAAGTAGTATACTAACAGCTTCTGTACTTCTTGGCATAATGATTTTACCAACCATAATAGGGCTTTCAGAAGCAGCTATTAAATCGGTACCTAGCAGTTATTATGAAGGGGCTATTGCCTTAGGTGCAACCCATGAATATTCAATATTTTTCGCAATGCTGCCTGCCGCAAAATCTGGAATCCTTTCATCTATAGTACTTGGAATTGGCAGAGCAATAGGAGAAACCATGGCAGTAATTATGGTAGCTGGAAATCAAGCTCGTATGCCTAAAGGATTATTAAAAGGAGTACGTACTTTAACTGCTAATATTGTAATAGAAATGGGCTATGCAGCTGAACTTCATAGAGAAGCATTAATCGCAACTGGGGTAGTATTATTCGTATTCATACTACTTATAAATGGATTATTCTCTGTTCTTAAAAGGAAGGTGGCCTAATTGAATAAATTAAGTAAATTAATTAAGGGACTTGTCATATTTTCAGCTTTTGCAACCTTCTCTATATTGTTTATTATAATTGGCTATATATTAATCAAAGGCATTCCTTATCTAAAGCCTTCTCTATTTGCTTTAGAATATACTACAGAAAATGTTTCTTTATTTCCAGCAATAATCACTACTCTTATAATGACTTTTTTAGCATTATTAATTGCTTGTCCTATTGGCATATTCACTGGATTTTATCTTGTTGAATATGCAAAAAGTGACAATAGATTAGTTGAGATAATAAGATTAACAACAGAGACATTGTCGGGAATTCCTCCATAGTATATGGTTTATTTGGATTGCTATTCTTTGTAACAACTTTAGGTTGGAGTTTTTCAATGGCTGCTGGGGCTTTTACTCTTGCAATTATGATCCTCCCCCTTATAATTAGAGCAACGGAGGAAGCCCTCCTAGCAGTTCCTAATACTCTTCGTGAAGCAAGCTTTGGTCTAGGTGCAGGTAAATTAAGAACTATATTCAAAATAGTTTTACCTACAGCTATGCCTGGAATACTTGCTGGGATTATCCTTGCAATAGGTAGAATTGTAGGTGAAACTGCAGCACTTATATATACTGCTGGTACAGTTCCACAGATACCAAAAAATTTATTTTCATCAGGTAGGACTTTAGCAATTCATATGTATTCCCTTTCCAGTGAAGGATTATATACTAATCAAGCATATGCAACTGCTGTAGTGCTTTTAATTGTTGTAATAGGAATTAATGGATTATCATCCTTAATAGCTAAAAAATTATCGAAAGGGGATTTAAATGGATAAAATTGTAGTTGAAAATTTAAATTTATATTATGGGAGCTTTCACGCTCTTAAAGATATAAATATTAATATAGAGAAAAATTTAATAACTGCTTTTATTGGACCATCTGGTTGTGGCAAATCTACATTTCTCAAAACTCTTAATCGAATGAATGACTTAATTGAGGGATGTAGGATAGAAGGAAGTGTTCTATTAGATGGAAAAAATATATATAGTAATGGTAACGGAAATGGAAATATAGATGTAAATCTTCTAAGAAAACGTGTCGGTATGGTTTTTCAAAAGCCAAATCCATTTCCTATGAGTATATATGATAATATTGCCTTTGGTCCTCGCACACATGGTATAAAATCCAAAAATGTTCTTGACCAAATTGTAGAGAAAAGCCTTATTAATGCTGCAATATGGGATGAAGTAAAGGATAGATTAAAAAAGAATGCCCTTGAATTATCTGGAGGACAACAGCAGAGAATTTGTATAGCAAGAGCTTTAGCTGTTGATCCAGAGGTATTGCTACTAGATGAGCCCACTAGTGCCCTTGACCCTATATCTACTGCTAAGATTGAAGACTTAGTTCAAGAATTAAAAGATAATTATACTGTCGTTATGGTAACTCATAATATGCAGCAAGCGACTCGTGTTTCAGATAAAACTGCATTTTTCCTATCAGGAGAATTAATAGAATTTGGAGCTACTGATGATATATTCTCTAAGCCAAGGGATAAACGTACTGAAGATTATATAACTGGAAGATTTGGATAAAATATATTTTTATTATCAATTATAGAAGGGGTGATGTATATGAGAAGTAGGTTCGATAAGGAATTAGATTTATTAAATGAAGAACTTACAGATATGGGTAGTATAGTTGAAAGTTCCATAGAGGCAGCAGTTACCGCTCTTATAGAGCAAGATGCCGAGCTTGCAAGAAGGATTGTGGAAAATGATAAAGAAGTAGATGATATAGAGAAAAGTATTGAAAGAAGATGTTTAAAGCTATTGCTACAGCAACAGCCTGTAGCTAGTGATCTAAGAATGATATCATCAGCATTAAAGATGATTACAGATATGGAAAGAATTGGAGATCAGGCTGCTGATATTTCTGAAATAACAATAAGACTTGTTGGGCAAAAATATATAAAGAAACTTAACCATATTCCTCAAATGGCTAAAGCTACAATAAAAATGGTAAGAGATAGTGTAGATGCATTTGTAAGGAAAGACTTAGAACTTGTAAAAACTGTTATAGACTATGATGATGAGGTTGATGGGTTATTTCACATTGTTAAGAATGAATTAATTGAGCTTATTAGAGAAAGTGTAGAAAACGGCGAGCAAGCTGTTGATTTACTTATGATAGCTAAATACCTAGAAAGAATCGGAGATCACGCAGAAAATATTGCAGAATGGGTTTATTATTCTATTACTGGAGAACATTATGTGAGAAATTTTGAATTACCTAAGTGACATTTGGCTATAAATTTAAAATTATGAATTAGAAAAGTTAAACCAAAGAAGAAATCTTACTCTTCTTTGGTTTTATAATATATCTTATATTATGTTTAATGATATAATTGAATTGTACCAATTGATTGTGAACTGTGAATTGTGCATTTTGCATTGTATGAAGGGGTGATTTTATGAAGACAATTTACTGTGTTGAAGATGATGAAAGTATTAGAGAATTAGTTATTTATGCATTAAAAAATAATGGATTTGAAGCTAAAGGTTTTGAATGTGCTGATGATTTATATAATGAACTCCAATTTAAACTTCCAGATTTGATTGTACTCGATATAATGCTACCCAGCGAAGATGGATATGCTGTACTTGCCAATATAAGAAGAAATAATAGTACTAAAGATATACCCATAGTTATGCTCACTGCAAAAACCAGCGAGTATGATAAGGTAAAGGGTCTTGATATGGGAGCTGATGATTATATTTCCAAACCTTTTGGAGTAATGGAATTAATATCTAGAGTTAATGCTGTTCTTCGTCGTAGTATTAGATTAGAAGATAAACAAAGTTTAATATCTATAGGTAATCTTTGTTTAGATGAAAAAAGACGAATTGTAACAGTAAATGAAAAGGAGGTAAATTTAACCTTTAAAGAATTTGAACTTCTACATTATTTATTAAAAAATAAAAATATTGTTTTATCTCGGGATAAAATAATGAGTGAAGTATGGGAAACTGATTTTGAAGGCGAAAGCAGGACTGTAGATGTTCATATTAGAACTTTAAGATTAAAACTTGGTGATGCTGGTAAAATTATTCAAACCATAAGAAATGTAGGATATAAGATAGGGGGTTAGGACTTGGATAAAAAAATATATTATAATTTGGCAGCTATAGCTACCATAACGGCAGTTATCACTTCCATTGTCTTAGTCTTTTTATTCTACGGATATTATAATCCAAAGGATATTAGAAGTAGTATCGATATCCATGTCTATGAATCTAATTCTGTACCACCAGAGAAACATTCCTCTTCTTTTTATGATTTGAAAGTAGATAATAAGATAGTCAGAATATCTAGACCTATACAAGATATAAAATATGTTTTCATAGGTATATTACCTGCCATGGCAGGACTCTTAGTATTTATCTTAATATTTTTATATATTATCTCATCTATTTTAACATCAAAGATAATTAAGCCTATACAACTAGCCTCTCATAATATAGAGAGTATATTATCTGGGGAAAATGTTAAGGAGGCTACAATATATGAAGAACTGGAGCCCTTCGTTAGAACTATTGAAATACAGAAAAAGGAAATTGAACATTATATTGAGAGTCTAAAAGAAGCAGAAAAAATACGAAGGGAATTCACTGCTAATGTATCACATGAATTAAAAACTCCTCTCACTTCTATTAACGGCTTTGCAGAAATGATAGAAACTGGAATGGCTAAAGGAGACGATATTCAAAAATCTGCTGCAATTATCCGAAAAGAAGGTAATAGGCTTTTAGGGCTCATAGATTCTATTATTAAACTATCTCAACTCGATGATGTATCTATTAAAAGAGAAATTTCTTCAATAGACTTATTTTCTATAGCACAATTTGTGTGCTCCAATCTAGAAATTAATTCAAGGGAAAAAAATATATCTCTAAATGTAACTGGAGAAAATACATTGATTAAAGGAAACCAGAGAATGATTGAAGACTTGGTCTTTAATCTAGTGGATAATGCTATAAAATATAATAAACCCAATGGTAAAGTAGATGTACAGATATCTTCCGATAATATATGGGGAGTTATTAAAGTTAGTGATACTGGTATAGGTATTCCTTCTGAGCATCAAAATAGAATATTTGAAAGATTTTATAGAGTAGATAAATCTCGATCAAAAAAGGTAAATGGTACTGGCCTTGGCTTATCCATAGTTAGACATACTGTAGAATACCATGATGGTCAACTATCTCTTTCGAGTATTGAAGGTAAAGGAACTACTATAGAAATAAGACTGCCTAAGGTTGATGTTTAATTGTTAATATCAAATTAATAAAACCTTCATTCCTTAAAGTTTATCTCTCTAAGTAAAACGAAGGTTTTATCTTTATTTATTAATCTTCTAATTTAAAATTTATGGCTAAATATCATTTACAAGATTTATAACTATCTTATAGCATCTTTTATTACTTTTCCAAGTCTCTTAATACCTTCAACTATTCTTTCTTCATCCATGTTTGAATAATTTAATCTAAAGGTATTTTCATTTCCACCATTCGGGAAGAAAGATCCACCTGGAACATATGCAACATTTTGTTCTAAAGCCTTTAATGCTAATTCTCTAGCATTCATATACTCAGGTAGCACTACCCATGTAAATAATCCTCCCTCAGGATAGGTATAACTAATACCTTCTGGAAATTCTTCTTCTATGGTTTTCATCATTACATCTCTTCTTTTTCTATATATATCAATTATTTTTTGAATATGTTCATCTATATTATAAAGTTCTAAGAATTTTGCTGCTTCCATTTGTGAAATAGTACTTGACTGAAGGTCAGCTCCTTGTTTCACAAGTATAAATTTGCTTAAAAATTCTGGTGCAGCCGCCACCCATCCAAGTCTTAAACCAGGGCAAAGAATTTTTGAAAAAGTACCTAAGAAAGCTACTCTTCCCTCTGTATCAAAATGTTTAACTGCTGGTAATATTTCACCCTCAAATCTTAATTCTCCATATGGATTATCTTCAACTACTGCAACATTATATTTATTTGCTAATTCTACTAATTTAATTCTTCTCTCTACAGACCAAGTCTTGCCTGATGGGTTTTGAAAATCTGGAATAACATAAATAAATTTAATATTATCATTACTCTTAAGCACTTCTTCTAACTCTTCCATATTCATACCATCTTTGTCTGTAGATACTTCTATAAATTTGGGTTCATAAGCCTTAAATGCATTGATAGCACCTAGGTATGTGGGGCTTTCGCAAACTATGATGTCGCCTGGATTAATAAATATCTTAGCCACAAAATCTAATCCTTGCTGGGACCCACTTGTCACTAATATGTTTTCAGCCTTAACATCTACCTTTACTTTTGCCATTCTTTTTGCTATAGCTTCCCTAAGTGGTTGATAACCTTCAGTCGGCCCATATTGTAATGCTTGAGCTCCTGTATTCTCTAAAACCTCTCTTCCAATTTTTATGAATTCTTCTATTGGAAATGATTCTGGGGCTGGCATACCACCAGCAAATGAAATAATATTAGGTTGTTGAGTTAATTTTAACAATTCTCTAATTTCTGAAGCCTTGATGCTGTCCATACGCTTTGCATAGTTTAATGACATCACACGCACCTCCATTAAATTTAGGTTTCGCTTATAACCTTAATTATAGTTTACTATTTAATTATGCAATTGTCTAACATTTTAATACAATTTGAGGGGAAAAACACAAAGTTCATCTATTGGGAATATTGCGAAAATAGATAAATTTTTTACATTTATTTTATTTTGACCTTGTTTGCTATAAGTAAATGTTATAAAATCAAATTATTATATTACTAGGAGGATTTTAGCATGAAAGATTTAATTACAGAGCCTAATAAGACTGGGTTGTCAGGTTATAGCCTAAAAATAATTGCTATTTTTGCAATGCTTATTGACCATATAGCTTGGGCATTTGTTCCAACAGGCAGTGTTTTAGGTCAAATAATGCATTTGATCGGTAGACTTACAGCACCTATTATGTGCTATTTTATAGCAGAAGGCTATCATCATACTAGTAATTTGAAAAGGTATACCTTAAGATTAGGGATTTTTGCTATTATTTCACATATTCCATTTTATTACTTTATGAATGGTCAATTACCTATTACCTTCAACAATGGCATTCAATTTAAGCTTCAAACCTCTGTTATGTATACTCTTTTTCTCGGATTAATGTCTCTTATAGTTTGGAACCATGAAAAATTAAGCAAAACAATAAAAATAATTCTAATATTTGGTCTCTGTATTATAGCGACCCCAGGTGATTGGAGTTTTATTGCCGTTCTATGGATATTATTTTTCGGAATAAATACCAATAACTTTAAAAAACAAATATGGAATTTTATTGCTATAGCAAGTCCTGTAATAATTAGTCCTTTTTTAATGTTTACTAGCAATAATAACAATTGGTATTATCAGATATTCCAAATAGGAATACTCTTAGCTATTCCTATTCTTAAACAATATAATGGAAAACCTGGAGGAAGTAAAAATTCTAAATGGATATTCTATATATTTTATCCCTTACACTTACTAATAATTGGTATAATAAAATATGGATTCTAGCAATAATAACCGCCAAGTTAATTTGGACGGTTATTATTATTTATAACGCTATATTTTTTTTACTTTTTTCAATTTTAATCTGTAGTTTATAGATTCACTTAATAATGTATATATTATTGAACCGATTGGAATAAATAGCAATATTCCTAATACTCCAAATAAGCTTCCTCCTACTGTTACAGCAACAAGTATCCATATAGACGGAAGACCTGATGCCTTGCCAACAACATGTGGATATATAAGATTTCCCTCTATTTGTTGGATTATCAAGAACATTATTATGAACCAAAATGCCATTTTGGTATCTACAACTAAAATTAAAAAAACACCTACTGCACATCCTATGAATGCACCAATCATTGGAATAAGCGCAGTTATAGCTATAATTATGCTTATCATAAGAGCATAAGGAAATCCAAATATATTCATTGAAATAAAGAATAATCCGCCTATTATTAAGGCTTCTAATAATTGACCCGTTAGAAAACTTGAAAATATATTATTTGATAAATTCCCAATATAAAATATCTTATTGGCAACTTTCTCTGGAAAAAATGCAATTATGAATTTTTTTGCTTGTCTAATTAAAGTTTCTTTTTGTAATAAAATGTATATAGAAAATATGAAGGCTAATGCAAATTTAACAATTCCATTTATTATTGAAGATGCAAATGTAAATGTAGAACTAACCCAATCCAAAGCACTGCTTTTAAAAAATGATATAATATTTTCTTCAATGGCTTCCCAATCGATATTTATATTATTTACCCACTCAACTATTTGTTTATTACTTTCAAGATTTTCCTTTATAAAGACTTGTAAATTAGCCCAATAGGAAGGAAATTTTTCAGCCAAATCTTGAGCTGTATTAACTAGTTCTGGAACTATAATAAATGAGACAATAAAAATAATAGCTATAAATATAAGTAGTGTAAGTAAATAACTTACTGGTCTCTTAAATTTTTCTTTTGTTTTTCTAAACATTCCCTTATTTCCAAATAACCTTGTCTCAATAAATTTCATTGGATTATTAAGTACAACTGCCATTGCAAATCCTATTATAAATGGAGAAAATATTGCAAACATCCTAGATATTCCCATCCAAACTACTGAAATATTTTCTAATAACCACATCAATATAATTGCAAAAGAAATTAAAAATACAGCATTCTTCATATGTTTCGATTTAATATCCATTAAGACACCTTCCCTTAGCTTAATATACCAAAAAGTCAGGTACTTCAACATTAATATTGTACCTGACTAATTATAATTATTTTTCTTCTTCAAAACAATTTTCTTCCGTTTTTGTAAGCATTATACGTACCATTTGTACTCTTTTCTCGTTAATTTCTTCTATATGAAATTCAATATTTTCATATTCAACAACTACCTTTTCACCATCATCAGGTATATAACCTATTATATCTATTAACAGACCTCCAAGGGTATCATAATCTTCTGAATCCTCATCTAATTTTGTACCAAGGTTACTGTTCAACTCTTTAATCGATATTGCTCCCTTAGCTATGAAAGTCATATCGTCTATTTTTCTAATATCTGGCTCATCATGGTCATATTCATCATCTATATCTCCCACTATTTCTTCAATCAAATCTTCCATAGTGACGATTCCTGAAAATCCACCATATTCGTCTATCAAAATAGCCATATGCTTTCTTTTACTTTGAAGCTCGTTAAATAAATCATTAATATTCTTACGTTCAGGTATAAAATATGCTGGACGAAGAATCTTTCTAATATCTACATTATTAAATCCAGACTTATATGCTTCTAGCAGGAAATCTTTAATGTAGAGTATACCTAGTATATCATCTACATCCCCTTCATATACAGGGATTCTAGAATATTTCAGTTCTAGTAATTCACTAAGATATTCCTCTATCGGGTCCTCTAGGTCAATCATAAAAACTTCA
Source organism: Tissierella sp. P1 (assembly GCF_002266425.1). Lineage (GTDB taxonomy): Bacteria > Bacillota > Clostridia > Tissierellales > Tissierellaceae > Tissierella > Tissierella carlieri. The sequence goes on along the minus strand of NZ_NPMN01000001.1, from coordinate 24,901 downwards.
GTTCTGGCAGTCATAATCTCTTCTGCTAGTTTATCATCGAAGCCTATTACACTATCTATCATCTCTCGTTCTATTGAATTAATTACACCCTGCTCCTGTCCAACCTCTACCATTGAACGAATCTCTTCTAATGTAATCTTTTCCTCTACACCAACAGTACTAAATCCAAAAAGACGCATAATTGCATTCGTAGAAAAAGATAAGAAAGTAACAAAAGGACTCATTATCTTAGCTACTATACTTACAGTTTTAATTGCAAACATTGAAAATTTTTCTGCATTTTGAAGAGCTATTCTCTTTGGCACAAGCTCTCCAAATACAAGAGTGATATATGACAATATTAAAGTCACTGATACAAAAGCAACATCCTTTGCAAAAGGTACTCCAATGCTTGCCAACAACCTTCCAAAATCATCTGAAATTCCTACAGCTGCAGATGCAGATGAGAAAAATCCTGCAAATGTAATTCCTACTTGTATTGTAGATAAAAATCTTGAAGGCTCTTTTAAAAGTTCTATTAACATTTTCGCCTTCTTATTACCCTCTTCTGCTTGTACATTTAACCTTTTCTTATCAACTGATACCATTGCCATCTCCGATGCAGCGAAAAAAGCATTTAATAGTGTCAACACTAAAATTAAAAGCAATTGTCCTGTTATCGGGCCCCAGATTCATCTCCCATTTCTTTCCTCCTAATTTTAAGTAAAATATCTATGTAAATATTATATATAATAATATAAAATCATATTTTATATTGTTTGTCAATTCAAATAAGTCAAATAAGGATTTTCTATACTTTAATTATGACCTATTTTATTATTATTTACTAATATATATTTTAAAAAACAAACTACACAATTAATTGTATAGTTTGTTTTTATACTATTCATTCTTCTTCATTCTCTCTCCCCTTGTAATGAACTATACTAATCCACTTATCATCTACTAAAATCTTTCTAATCCGTTTATCAAAATCTATTCTAGGTATCCAAATTTGTCTGTCACATCCCAAGCATTTGAGCTTTATATCTGCACCAGTTCGTAGGATTTCCCATTTGTTTTCTCCACAGGGATGCCCTTTTTTTAAAGTTATTATATCTCCTACATCATATTTTAGTATCATTATCTTTCCCTCCAAATATTACTCTTCTTGGATAAGGTATATCAATATTTTCCCTATGGAAGATTTCTCTTACCTTTTTCCTAATCTCTCTCTCCACAGCCCATTGTTCCATGGGCTTAGTCTTAGCTATAATTGTAATTGATACACTAGATTCTCCTAAATCAGTAATGCCTAATATAGTAGGTCCATCTAATATAGCATCATTACTAGATTTAATATCTGCACAAACCTTTTCCAGTATCTTAACTACCCTATCTATATTTTCTTCATATGTCACAGATATATCTACTAATGCCCTCATGGCTCCTCTAGTTTTATTTGTTACAATCTGAACTCTTCCATTAGGAATTATATGCAAATCTCCAGAAAAATCCCTAAGCTTTGTAACTCTTAAACCTAATTCCTCCACAGTGCCTTCTAAAGATTCTATTTTAACATAATCTCCTACAGCATATTGATCTTCAAATAAAATAAAGAATCCAGTGATAATATCTTTGACTAAGGATTGAGCGCCAAAACCTATAGCTAATCCCCCGATCCCTGCTGTAGCTAATATTGATGTAGTATTGACGTTGAACATTTCTAAAATCATCATTATACCTATGAAGTATAAGACATACTTAACAATCTTTTTTAGTACCTCACCGATGGTATTAGCTCTCCTATTACTTATAAAAATATTATTTCCCTTTTTATTTCTTAGAGCCTTATCTATAAGTTTATTAGTTAAGGAGATAACTATCTTTATTGCTATTATTATTATCAATATCTTCAATAATTTTCCTAAGATATTCAACTGTCCATTACTAGTTTTCAAGTAATCATCAGTTAAATACCTGATAGTATTTGTTATATGTCTGACCTTTTCCATATAATCAACCTCAATATCATATTATCCTTTCAGCACTATTCTTTTGTCCATCCTTAGTATATTTATATATGCCGTCTATATTTATTTCATTACTATTTACCATTTCCTTTACTTTAGGAAGATCATCTAGTGCAAAAATAATAGCTAATCCACAGCTAACTGTAATTTCTCTAGGCGTAGGTATAGTTCTAAAACTTATTCCTTTTTCCTTAAATACTCCTTCAGCCTGTATTGTGTGATGAGTAGATTTATAGGTAGTTACTCCGTAAGTCTCTTTTCTCATTGCTGTCTCCTATCCAATGTTTATGGTATTATTTGCATTTCTCATTTTTTCATATATGCTATACATATTTCCTATTTCTCCGGCTTGAAGTTTATCCTTTATATTATAATAATCTAAACATGTTCCACAGGATATAATTTCAACACCTTCATTAGCCAATGCTTTTAAATCCTCTAGAACTTCTGAGCCTTCACAAGTTAAATAAACTCCTGAATTAAAGAAAACTATAGTTGCTGGCCAAGGGGTAGTTTCTTTCACTGTATAGATAAAACTCTTCATTAAAATCTTACCTAATTCTTCTCCGCCAACACCCATCTTATCTGAACCAATAGCAATAGTTAAATCCTTAAATGTATCTGGAATACATACATTTGAATTTGGTTCCTCTCCTATACCGCCTTTAGTAATATGGATGTAATATTCATTTTCTTTTCCTTTATCAATTATAAAACTATATCCGTAGGATGCAGCTAGTTTTGAAACATTATCTTTAGCTACTTCATTATCTACAATAGTAGTTACTATTCCACTAGATAAATTATCTAATTCCTTTTTTGTCATTATAACTGGTTTTGGACATACTTGTCCTCTTGCATCTACTTCTATTCTCATTATTATTCCTCCTATATTTTCAATTAATTATATTATACTAGTTTTATATATTGACCATAAAAGTATTTATAAATGTTATATATTATTATTTAGTATAGATATAATTAATAGTAAAAGCTTCCTAATTAAAGCATTAGAGACGGCTTTTATTGACTACTGTATAAGCAACTTGCACAGAATCAAAGATTTCGGCAATCTGATTAAAACTCATTTAGGTCAAGTTCTTAAAATTAAATTATAAAAATAGAACTTTTCTATTCATTATAAGAAAGAAAATCCCGTTGTTCTGGGATTATCTTGATTCCTTTATTCCATTATATATTATCTTAATTCCAAATAATATAATGATGGCAGGTACTAAATACGATATAAATTTCCAAAATCCAATTTTTAATAAATCCTTAGATCCTAATAAAGATATAGCAGAAGCAATTAACATTATAACAGATATATTTCTTGGCCAATCTACGCTTTCTTTTCTATATCCTATAACATATGAAATAAAGAAAGCAATAGCAAACAATAAAAACCTTGTCCAGCTTACATCAGTTGTAGCTGTTTCCTCAATTAAACTGTTAATACTCATGGCAGATAGTAAAGTTCCTAATATTAGAAAACCTTTATTTCCATGCTTTCCATATAGTACTAAAGATATGATACCAAATGTCAATTGATATATAAAGGATTTTACACTAATAGCTGTAAATAAGTATTCATCTATAAGAGCTACAGATGATATTCCAAGGAGAAGCAAACCTGCTATTAAATAGACCATATTACCTTTTATTAAATCCCATACTATTAGTCCCACTGCCAATATAAATAATAGCCAATCAAAAGTAAGTAGACTTAAATTCATAAGTAAAAACATTAAACCTATAAATATTAATATTACACCTAAAGAATAATTTTTTCTAGTCATTTTACCCTCCCATTTAATTACTCATTATACTAATGAATATACCCATAATTAGACATTTTTCACCTTATTTTTTATTTGATATCCTATATGTCTTTATTTCTTCTGGTCCCCATATTAGTATCTGATCTTTGGAAGTAAATACTTCAATTATATTATCATTATGTTTTAATATCTCCTTTTTTCCTTCTACTATAATTATATTATCGTCTCCATAGAGTAAAAACCTTTGTTCAAATGGCAATACTTTCTTATAATCCTCTGTAAATCCAATTTTTTCTTCTGTATTTCCATTGAAATCTATGGTCTCTAAGTAATTACTATATAAAATATAAATTTTATCTTTTCCAAGATAAATATCTTTTATTAAATCAAATTCTTTTTTCCACATTATTTTATCATCTTTAATGAGGTATAAAGAACGATCACTTAATGCAATAATCTCATTCTTCGATGTAAAATTAAGATATACCACTATTTCTCCTTCAATATCTAGTGAACCTAACCTTTCCTCATTTTCACCATAATATTCTATTTGTGATTTTAATATTCCTTCATTTAGATTTAACAAGGATATAGCAGCTCTTGTTCCATTTATATTTGAAACACAGGTAAGAATATTCTTATCCTCGTATGAATAATTTCCAAACGTTACTCTATCTTTATCTAATATCTTTATACTTTCCACATCTGAATTTTTTATGTGATAAATAAGGTTTTGATGGCTTTCCTTTAAATTAAATATCTCCTTACCAAATTGCAACCTATCTATAGTTTTTCCATCTTTATCAAAAGAATAAATATCGCCAGTAGACTTGTCCATTACATAAATATATTTATCTCCATAATGAACAAATGGATCTTCAAAATTAAATTCCTTTTCCAAGATAAGTGTACCATCGGTTTCCATAAAAGATATTTTGTTATTATTGTATTTTACAACTGTTTCATTATATATATTTATATTTTGTATATCGTCTTCATTTTCAAAAGAGTTAACTAACTCTAAAACCTTTTCTTTGCCCCCAATGAAGTCTAATATTTTAGCCAATCGTTTTTGATTTTCTTCTTCTAATAAGAATATACTTAATATAAGGAATACCATAATAAATATTTTAAAGCCTTTAAGACTTGATTTCTTATTTTCTTCCATATAACCGCTCCTTAAATCAGTAGTTATTATCTTAATTTATTATATCATATACTCAAATTGTATAACAATTTAACAATTATTGCTATTATACTTTTATTTTTTCAATTAAATTTATTAGATTTTTAAATTTAAAAAACATATATTAATATTTTTAATTTATTTATTAATATTATTAATATTTATATTGACATATTTAATAATTAATACTATTATGATATTAACAAGTAAATTTTTTTGAATGTATTTCTATATTCAAAATTTGGAGGTACTTATATGACTTCTAGAATTAAAATTAAAGTTGTTGATATGAAAAGTAATTTTAGATTAAGATTACCTAGTATTCCTTTTTGGTTTATTACTGTCTTATTTTCTATAGCACTTAAATTTAAAGATAGGGCTATAATAAATATGGATGACTTAGATAATGATGCAAAGTTTTTTTTAGAACAATTGGACTATAGAATGCTAAAAGATTTAATTTATGAATTAAAATCCCAGAGTAGTTTTGATTTAGTTGATATATCTACTGGCGATGGAACAATGGTGAAGATTTCTATAATTTAGGAGAAAGGATGAAAATATGAAAAGAGAAGTAATAGGTAAATGTCCCGTATGTGGTGAAGAGCTTTATGTAACAAAACTTAGTTGCCATAAATGTCATACTCATATAGAAGGCAATTTCACACTTTGTAAATTTTGCAAACTTACTGATGAGCAGAAAAATTTCGTTGAAGTGTTTATAAAGAGCAGAGGAAATATAAAGGAAATAGAAAAAGAATTAGGCATATCCTATCCTACTGTTAGAGGAAGGCTTGAAAATGTAATTGAAGCCCTAGGATACAGTCCTAAATATACAGAACCTACAGTTGATAAGAAGGAAATCTTGAAGAAATTAAATAGTGGTGAAATAACATCTGAAGAAGCTCTTAAGCTGCTTCAAGGTGAAGAATAGGAGGGGCAAAATGAAAGAAGAAAAAATGATGATTTTGTCAATGCTTGAAGAAGGTAAGATAACATCTGAAGAAGCTATTAAGCTTATGGAAGCATTAGAAGATATGGAAATACCTAGGGAACATAATGAGTTCAAAGAAGAAAAAGACAACAGATTCAAAGACAGAAAATTTTCAAAACCAATATTTAATACTTTAGAGGATATCGGCACTGATATTGGTAATGCATTATCAACTATGTTTGACAGCCTAAAAGACATGGGTAATTCATTTAGTTTTATGGGTAATTATGAAACCATTACCACAGATTTAGATATGGATATATCTCATATTGAAAATCCAAGCTTAGATTTAAAAGCTGTTAATGGAAATATACGTTTAAGGTCAAATGATGAAGACAAACTTTTTATTAAGTCTACTTGTCAATATAAAAATGGGATAATTTCACAAAATGAACCTTATTTCGATTTTTATATGGATGGAGATAAAGTAATATTTACTCCAAAATATAATAGCAATATATCGATTAAGCTAGATGTTTCTTTACCAGAAAAACATTATAATGAAATCATACTAAATTCTAGTAATGGAAAGATAGATATAGAAGAATTAAGTATGCATACATTACGATGTACAACTACAAATTCCTCTATTGATGTTGTAGAAATAAATAGTAATGAAATTGATTTAACAACTAAAAATGGACGAATTGAATGTAGAGATACTAGTTCAGATATCATTAAAGCAGCTACTACAAATTCTAATATATTTTTAATGGATGTACACTGTTCTGAAATCGATGCTAAAACAGCCAATGCTAAAATAGGTATTAACGATATTGATGCCCAAAAAATAATATGTAAAACCTCTAATGCGTCAATCGAGGCAGAAGATATTACTTGTGATATAATTCATCTAATTACTTCTAATGGTAAAATTACCTGTGATGATATAGATGTAGATAGAGCTAAAGAGATAAAACTAATGACTTCTAATGGCTCAATTAGCTCTGAGATTTATGAAGCTAACAATGATAGTTATTTTGATCTGGAAACTTCTATGGGTAATATCACCCTTGATATTCCCAATATAGTATATAAACTTAATAAACAAGCTAATTTAGGTTTCAAAAAGATAATAGCTCATAGTGTTAATTTTGATGAAAATAGGGAGCATTTAAATTTTATTGCTTCTACGTCAAATGGTTCAATAAAAATATATTAAGGAGTGATGACAATGTTAGGAGGGGAAAAAATGCAAATCTTAACAATGGTTAAAGAAGGAAAAATCACAACTGAAGAAGGTGTTAAACTACTAGATGCTCTAGATAATAATGATATTGCTTCAAATAATACTAATCTTAGTACTAAGGCCAAATGGCTAAAAGTAAGAGTCTTTGATCCAGAGGATTCTACTAAAGTAAATGTAACTTTACCTATTTCCCTTATCAATATAGGAGTTAAATTGGCTGGAAAATTTTCCCCCGAGTTTAAAGAGGCTGGTTTGACTGAAGATGATATGGAAGAAATATTTGCAGCTATCAAAAATGGAGAGACTGGCAAAATTGTGGAAGTAGATAGTGAAGATGGCACTAAGGTTGAGGTTGTAATAGAATAATCCCACGATTGTGGGATTATTTTATTGTTTATAGTTTATTCTAATATAAAATCTGTTATAATAAATGTATCCATACATTTAAGGAGGATACCTATGAATAAATTTATTTTAAATAAGGATATAGATACGCCTTTATATATCCAACTCTATGAAAATTTTAAAATATTAATAGAGGAAAATCAATTGGAAAAGGAAAAGCTGCCTTCTATCCGTAGTCTTGCAAAATCACTGGGAGTAAACAATGTAACTGTAGTTAGTGCTTATAAGCTATTAGAGAAGGAAGGTTATGTATATTCAATTAAAGGAAGTGGAACTTATATAAAAAAATTACCAATTTCCGACGATATGCCTTATTTAGAAGAAGGTGATATGGAACTAATGGTATCTGGCATACTTCCCGTATCAAAAGATAGTATTAATTTTGCTTCTATGTCTCCTACACCAGATTTATTCCCAATAGAAGAGTTTAAACAAGCCCTAGTAGAAGTTTTAGATAGGGATGGAGGCCAAGCTTTTTTATATCCAGAGATAATAGGATATGAACCACTTCGAGAATCCATATCTAAATTTTTGATGGAAAATTACGGTACCAAAGTAGATAAGGATCAAATATTAATCACCTCTGGCGGTCAACAAGGTCTAGACATAATATCAAAGACTTTGATTAATCATGGAGATTGTATATTAGTTGAAAATCCAACATATTCTGGTGCATTATCTGCATTTAAATCTAGAGGTGCTAAGATCATTGGAATACCTATGAACGAAGATGGCATAGATATTGATTTATTAAAATCTTATGCAAAAAGATATAGTCCAAAATTCTTATATATGATGACTAACTATCAAAGCCCTACCACATACTCATATAGTGATGATAAAAAGAAAGAGCTTCTATTTTTATCAAAGGAACATGAATTTTATATAATAGAGGACGATTTCTTAACAGATTTATCTTTTGATGATAATGATAAAAAATCCACCTTAAAATCTATGGATAAGCATAATCAAATTATTTTCATTAAGTCTTTCTCAAAAATATTTATGCCTGGGGTCCGTATTGGATTTATTACATTGCCTAATAAATTGTTTAAGGAAATTATAAAAGCTAAACATACCACAGATGTATCCTCATCTGGATATCTTCAAAGAGCATTTGATTTGTACTTAAGAAAAGGTTATTGGAAATCTCATATAGAAAAAATTAAAAGAGTGTACTCTGAAAAATATAATATTATGACTAGAGAGCTAGATAAATTAAATAACTATGGAATATCTTATGTAAATCCTAATGGCGGTCTTAGTATTTGGCTCAAATTACCTAAAGAAATAGATGTTTTAGAACTTTATAAGGAATGTACTGAAAACAATCTAGCAATTGTACCTGGAAAAGTTTTCTTTGTTGATGAGTCTATTTATTCTAATTATATAAGACTTAGTTTTGGGGCAATAAATAATGATGAGATAGTTGAGGGACTTAAGATTTTAGAAAATATAATATCTAAACCTTTTAAGGATAAAAATAACAATTATTTACCATTTATATAAAATCCATCTATTGAAGTTTTAAGCTAAAACTTCCTATAGATATAAGAGGAGGGTCCCTTACGGGGCCCTCCATTATTTATATTTCTTGTTTTAAAGCCTTCATCAAAGATACAATAGCCAGTAACATTACGAATATAAAAGGAAATGCTGCTGCTACTGAAGCAGTCTGCAATGCCTCTAGGCCTCCTGCAAGCAATAAAGATGTTGCTAGCAGAGCTTGAACCACTCCCCAAATGAATTGTTTTTTAGCAGTAGGGTTTAAATCTCCTCCTGAAGATAACATTCCTAGTACAAATGTAGCTGAGTTTGCTGATGTAATAAAGAAAGTACCTAATAATACTACTGTAATTAATGATAATACTGTACTTAAAGGATAATTGCTAAATACTTGGAATAAAGCTGTAGATGGATTACTGGCTGCTGCAGCCAATCCTTCAACTCCAATTTTATCAACTAAATTTATACCCATTGAGCCAAATGCTGCAAACCAAACAACCGATACTACAGCAGGTGCAAGTATAACTCCTCCTATGAATTCTCTAATAGTTCTTCCTTTTGAAATACGTGCGATAAACGTACCCACAAATGGAGCCCATGCTATCCACCATGCCCAATAAAATATTGTCCATGAGTTTAACCAACTATTATCACCAAATGCTTCAACATGAAGACTATCACTTATAAAGCCATTAATATATTGACCTAATCCATTAGTGAACGAATTTATTACCTTTAGTGTAGGTCCTATTATGATAGTAAGTATAAGAAGTCCAAATGCCAACACTAAATTTATATCTCCTAATAGTTTTATACCTTTATCTATTCCACTAACTGCTGTCCAAATATATAGAATTGTAATTACTACAATTATGCCTATCTGAACTAATTTAGTCTCTGGAATATTAAATAAAAAGTTTAAACCACTATTAATCTGTAATGTGCCAAGTCCTAAAGATGTGGCTACTCCTGCAACTGTTGCAAATACTGCAAGTATATCTATTAATTTTCCAATAGGTCCATTAACTCTTTCCTCACCTAATAATGGTATGAAAATACTACTAATTAAACCTGGCTTATTCTTTCTAAATTGAAAATACGCTAGGGCAAGACCTATAATACTGTAATTAGCCCAAGGATGGAATCCCCAGTGCATAAAGGATGATTTCATAGCAAAATTTGCTGCTTGTAGGGTTCCTGATTCAATTCCTGGAGCTGGATTTACAAAATGTGATATAGGTTCAGCTACACCCCAAAATACAAGACCTATACCCATCCCGGCTCCAAATAACATTCCAAACCAAGAAGTCGTACTATATTCTGGCTTTGAATCATCTGGTCCTAGTTTAATATCTCCATATTTACTAAATGCTAATATAATGGCGAATACGACAAAGATGAACATAGATATTAAATAAGACCATCCAAAATTAGTTGTTAGGAAATTAAGTAATGAGTTTGCAAAATTTGAGAAATTCTCCTGTGCAACTATTCCCCATAAAACTATAGCTATAGATAGTGCAAGAGATATATAAAAAACCGTATTATCTTTTTGCTTTGTTTTATTCATTATAATTCCTCCCATTTTAGAGTAATTTAGAGGTGAATTTATAGGGGTGTTTATACACCCCTACTGTTTATTTAAATTTTTACCTTAAATACTGTTTGTTCCTTGACATCTTCTGTTAAAGCATCTAGTGCTACACCAACTCTATGATATCTAAGTTTCCATTGTTGTTCTTTAGATGTCGCCGGATCTCCTAGCGGATATGGAATAGATATTGTAGGTACTATCTTGTTTGAGCCTACTGTTGTTGCTACAGGTATTAGGTTACACATTTGAACTACTGGTATACCCGCTCTTTCAATTTCTTTTACCATTGTTGCACCGCAACGCGTACAAGTACCTCAGGTGGAAGTCATAATAACTCCATCTACATTATCTTCTTTTAATTTTTCAACTATTTCTTTACCCATTCTAGCTGCTTCAGCTTGAGTCGTTCCAGTTCCTACAGTGCTATAGAAATAATCATGAAGTTTACCTATTTTTCCTTCCTTTAGATACGCCCTCATTGCATCTATTGGCATAATAACATTTGGATCTGCATCTGCTGCTGCAGGGTCAAATCCAGCGTGAATGGTTTTATATACTCCTGATTCTAATCTCTCATCCTTAGATATATCATATCTTCCCCAACGTGTAGCAGAAGCAGATTGAATTCTATCTGGATTATCTACTGGTACTATTCCACCAGTTGTTACCATTGCAATATTTGCTTTAGATAAATCCTTAATCGGTGCTGCTATAGGAACTCTATCTTGTTTTGGTATTGGAAGTTCTGTTTCAAAAGGCTTATTGTTTAATTTTTTAATCAACATATCTACGCCTCTTTCTGCAGCAGTCTTTCCTGATTCTAACCACATTTGAGCTCTAATTCCTCTTGGGAAAAATCCTTCTTCATCAGCTGAGCCTGTTTTCTCACCTTTTAATAATTTATTTGCAAAGTTAGCTATTGCCTTTACGTCATCTCTTAATTTTGCTGCTGATTTTCCACCTTCGAAGATATATATATCTTTTTTAAACATCTCTACTCCAGGATTTTCCTCATTCATAGATGTGACAACTGGAACATTGAATTTTTCTTTAACAGCTTTACAGATAGTTCCACATGCCACTCCATATCTACCTGCTTGAAATGCTGGACCAGCAACAAATATATCAAATTCTTTACCTTCTAAAAATCCTAATATAGTTTCAACTGCTTCATCCGTATTAGAACCCATAAAGTTATCTCCACAGATAATAGTATGAGTAACTTCTGCCTCAAGCATACTATTTAGAGCAAGAGATGGTCCTACTAATCCTTCTCTAATCTCTGGCTTATAATCAGCAGTATCTTCTCCACCAATACCTGCAAAGAATTGATTTATATAATGAATTGCTTTTTTCATCTCTCCACCTCCTAAAATTCTTTCATAGTCTTAGTTGACCAACCTGCTATTCTATCTCCACAGAACATTGCATTATTTTCCATAATAATTGAGCCATCTTCTCTAACAGAAGCTCCTAATATTTCGTCATATGCCCATCCTCCAGATAATCCATCTCTGGCTAAAGCTTGTAATTCACCTATTACTTTATCAGCTGGAGGAAGTTCTATTAATTGAGAAACGTTTCCTGTAGACACTAGTGCATTTGCCTTTTCATCTAATGTAACAAGTGGTTGGGAAGCTCCATCTCTACCTGTACATTCATTACTTATACCTACTGTCTTTACACCTACATCTTCTAATGCAGCAAGGCATAAAATATAATCTGCATCAGGATTTCCATATCCCTCTTCAGTAACTATTGCTCCATCAGCCCCTAAAGACTTTGCCATTTGAGCTACAAATATTGCTGAACGTTTCTTTTGTTCTAGGGATACGTTTAAGTTTGACATGATAACACCTAAGAAGTTAATGCTTTTTCCATGCTCTTTATATAATTCTTTAATAGTAGGGAAATTTTGGAAGTCATAAGTTGCCCATTTTGATGATGCTGGCATGAAACTACCAGATATCAATGCTCCATCTAATACTTCGTTTGGATTCATAAAAGAAGGAACATATTTATTCATATCCCATCCATATACTAAATCATTATATCCTAATTCCTCCATCTGAGATTGAGGTTGCATTACTAATACAACTGATGGAAGTTTATTTATTTCTTCTGATCTTTTAGTTATTGGCTCTAATTCAAATGTTTCAATTTCTTCCGGTTCTAAACCTTTTACTGTATTTCCTAAATATTCTGCAAATCTATGGGATGCCCATCTAATTGCTCTATTTTTCTTTTGTTGCTCAAATCTTTCAAACTCCTCATCTGTGTCCGCTACTATACAGATATTTATTAATTCAGAAAATAGAGTGTACTTAGCTCCTTCTCCACCCATATCGATTAATCCATCACCAAAGCTACCATAGTGCATGCCTACACCTAAAACACTGCATCCTTTCAATGCATGTACTCTTCCATTACCTGTAGCTTCAACATCTCCTGTAACTCCAGGAAATACTGGTCTACCATCTGGACGAATTCTCGGTTCTACAGCCTCTTTAACTGGAACTATTCTTGTATTTTCACCTGGCTTGGCTATTACTATGTCGAGATCTATAATGTGTTCATCTTCTTTGATAAAAGCCATAGCTTCTTCCTTATTTATGGATAGAATTCCATTATTAAACATGGTTTTCTCTCCAAAAACAACATCTTTTACTTGGAAATTACCAATTTCTAGTTTCATCTCTTCACTCCTTTTAAATTAATCATGATTATCTTTGTTAAATATTATATTATCATAATCATGATTACATTTCAATCATAATTATAGATAATTTTTAAAATATTTTTAATAGTATAGATAAACTTAATACTCAGCTTATTATGTACTATTCTACATTGATTTATTAACCATAAATGTAATATTCAGTAATTATAAATTGTTTGTAGAATGTGGACTTTTGTGCTAATATAAATTAGATATAAATATTTTAAAGTTGGTGGTAACATATATGAAGAAACAAATACAAAAGAAAAGAATAATGTCTTACTTTATTAATGCAACTGAAGAAATAATAGATGAAGTTGGAATTAATGGAGTGACACTAAGAAAAGTAGCTGATAGAGCTGGATATAATAGTGCTACAGTTTATAATTATTTTGAAAATCTTGATCATTTAATTTTCTATGCAGCTATGAAATATATAAAAGATTATGCCCATGCTTTAGATACATATTTAAAAGACGCGAAAAATGCTATGGATAGATTTCTTAAAGTTTGGGAATGTTTTTGTGATTATGCTTATGATAAGCCAGAAATTTACAATGCTATTTTCTTTCCAAATTTAGAAAAGCATTTTGAAGATTATGTAGCTGATTATTATGAACTTTTCCCAGAAGATATGGTTAGCACAGATAAAAATATTTCTACTATGCTGTTGAAAACAGATATTAATGAGAGAGGGCAAACTACTGTATTTGCATGTGTAAATGAAGGATATATTCTTTCTGAAGATGCAAACAAATTGAATGATATGACTCTTTTAATCTTTGAAGGTATGCTAAAGAGAGTATTAAATAATAAGATTTCCTATGATGATGCAAGAAACAACACCATGGATTATATTAAATCTATAGTAGAGAGATTTTTAATTAAAGATTATGATTTTTATTATTAAAAATCTTATAAAAACACTTGACATTTATATTTTTACAGTATATGCTTAAAGACGAACTTAATAATCTCGGTAGGTGAGGTTACTATAAGGATATGGATTGCTGCCGTAAAAGGGTGGAAACACTCTGCACTGGTTAGCAGGTTTTGTCGCAAGGCTCAACCTAATGCAATTTCAGCGCCTTATAAAGCCAAAACTTGAACGAGAAGAGTAAATCCTTCCCCTTCAAGCTTTGGTGGAGGATTATTATTTTTTTGGAGGTGAGTAAATTTATGGATTCTGGACCGAGTAGTATTTATATAGAGGAAGGTTGAAGTATATGTATAATCAACATCATATAATTATATTATAATAATTATCTTTTCTTTACATATACCTAAAAAGACCTTTCTGAAAAAATTTTCCAAATTTATTTTAAATTTAAAAATTCAATACAAATTTAACTTATGGTTAGACTATTTACTGAACCATTATTTAGTATTGTCTTTTTTGGAGGTGTAAATTATGAGAAAGAAAAGAGTTTATAGTAATGAAAATATTAATAAAGATCTACAAGATATGAGTTCAAAAAATATTGATACCATTTTTAGAGAATTAGATTCCTCCATCAATGGTTTATCTGAAGTAGAAGCAAATAGCAGATTAAACTTTTATGGACACAACGAAATAATTTCTCAAAAAAGAAATCCTTGGTATATTTACCTTTTAAATTCCTTTATAGATCCCTTTATTTTAATATTATTAGTTATAGTTTTTGTATCTTATTTTACTGATATTGTTTTTGCTCCGTCTGGCGAAAAATCTTGGATTACTATTATAATTATTTCCACTATGATATTAGTTAGTGCAATCCTTAAATTTTCTCAAGAACATAAATCTCAAATAACAGCAGATAATTTAAAAGATTTAGTTCCTACAACAACAGCTGTTGAAAGAGAGACTATGGGGAAAAAAGAAATCAATATATCCGATGTAGTTCCAGGAGATATTATTCATTTGGCAGCTGGAGATTTAATACCAGCAGACCTAAGAATTATTACTTGCAAAGATTTGTTCATCAGTCAATCTTCATTAACAGGTGAATCAGAACCTGTTGAGAAGTTTTCAGAAATTAATAATAAAGATGTAAATAAGAATATCGCTGATCTAGAAAATATTGCCTTAATGGGGACCATAGTTGTTAGCGGTTCTGCAATAGGTATAGTTTTGCAGACAGGAAACCAAACGTATTTTGGTACTATTGCAGAATCTCTTACTAAAGACAGAGGTCAAACTAGTTTTGAGGAGGGTGTTAAAAGCGTCAGCTTTCTTCTAATAAGATTTATGTTAATTATGGTTCCTATAGTTTTCTTAATAAATGGATTGACAAAAAAAGACTGGCTAAGTGCCTTTTTATTTGCTATTTCAGTAGCTGTAGGCTTGACTCCTGAGATGCTTCCAACTTTAGTTTCTACAAACCTTGCAAAAGGAGCAATATCTTTATCTAAACGTAAAATTGTAGTTAAAAGATTAAGTTCTATTCAAAACTTTGGTGCCATGGACATTTTATGTACAGACAAAACTGGGACTTTAACCTTAGATAAAATTATATTGGAAACACATTTAGATGTACTAGGCAATGAAAATGATAGAGTCTTAAGACATGGATACTTGAATAGTTATTATCAAACGGGATTAAAAAACTTGTTAGATATTGCTGTAATAGAATATGGTAATGAAAAAGGATTTAATGAAGCAACAAAAATATATGAAAGAGTAGACGAGATTCCCTTTGATTTTACAAGACGTAGGATGTCAGTAGTAGTTGAAAGTGAAAATGGAAAAAGGCAACTTATAACTAAAGGTGCTGTTGAAGAAATGCTTTCTATATGTTCTTTTGTAGAAATCAATGGAGATGTTTTACCTTTAACTGAAGAATTAATAGCAACAGTCATGGATATGGTAACTAAACTTAATAAAGATGGCATGAGAGTTCTTGCTATAGCTCAAAAAAATAATGTACCAGATGAAAATGTATTTAGTATTAAAGATGAAAGTAATATGGTTCTTATTGGATATATAGGTTTCTTAGATCCTCCAAAGGATTCAGCTGTTTCTGCAATAAAGGCATTATATGAACACGGAGTAGATGTAAAGGTATTAACTGGAGACAATGATATAGTTGCTAAAAAAATATGCAAAGATGTGGGGATTCCTATAGACAATGTTGTCTTAGGTATAGATATAGAAGAAATGACGGATGAAATGTTGTATGAAATAGCTTCAAAATCCAGTATCCTAGCCAAACTATCCCCAATGCAAAAAGAAAGAGTTATTTCTATTCTACAGAATAATGGTCATGTTGTTGGTTTCTTGGGCGACGGCATCAACGATTCTCAAGCCCTAAAACAAGCTGATGTAGGTATTTCTGTAGATACAGCAGTTGATATAGCTAAGGAATCCGCTGATATAATATTACTTGAAAAAGACTTAAATGTTTTGGAAAAAGGAGTAATTGAAGGTAGGAGGGTATTTGGAAATATTGTTAAATATATAAATATGACTGCTAGCTCTAACTTTGGAAATGTATTTAGTGTATTAGCAGCTAGTGCATTTCTCCCATTTTTACCAATGTTGCCAATACAGTTACTTGTGCAAAACTTACTCTATAGTATTTCTCAAATAGCTATACCATGGGATAATATGGATGAAGAATATTTAAGAACGCCTCAGAAATGGAATGCCGATAAAATAGGTAAGTTTATGTTATATATAGGACCTATTAGTTCCATATTTGATATTGCTACCTTTGCTATTATGTGGTTTGTGTTTAAGGCAAATACAATAGAATTACAGCCTTTATTTCAATCCGGTTGGTTTATAGTAGGCATTGTATCGCAAACTTTAATAGTTCATATGATCAGGACAAAGAAGATTCCATTTTTACAAAGTAGAGCTTCTACTCCACTTATGGTAATGACATTTATAATAATAAGTATAGGCATATTAATTCCATATACTGAATTCGGAACTTATATAGGACTTGTTCCCCTTCCAGCAAGTTATTTTCCTTGGCTAATGGGAATATTATTAGCCTATTCCATTCTTACACAAATTGTTAAAAATATTTATATTAAAAAATTTAATACTTGGATGTAAATTCCTCTAAAACCCTATTAAATCTAATAGGGTTTTCTAATACCAATAAGTGGGTGCAATTTTCAAATATTATTAACTCTGAATTCTTAATATTTTTTTTAAGATATTTTCCTACATCAACTGAATAGAAAGTACTTTTTCCTCCGAATATAATTAAAGTTGGTATGTGTATTTTACTCAAAGTATCTCTATAATCCTTTTCTATCATAGATTTCCACATTGAGTACATTACATGAGGAGAATTATTTTTCATCTTATCCATTGAAATATTAAATTGTTTTTCATTAAAATAAGGTGCCATGTTTCTTATAAATTTTTCTGCAAATCCTATCCAATTTTCTTTGATTAAACTTAAATCCTTTAATGCATCTTCCATAGTATATTTACCATGATATAAACCTAAGTTCCAGCTATTATCATTTATAGCCTTAGGCCCTTTATCTACAATACATATTTTAGATATCTTTTGTAATCCAAATAAATTTATATATTCAAATATAACCCATGCTCCCATTGACCAACCAACTAATATTACATCTTTTAGTTCTAGATATTCTATAAACTCTCTTAAATCTAATGCAAATCTATCCAAATTTAATCCATAATCTGTCCTATCTGATATGCCATGACCTCTTAAATCATAGGTTATTATTTTATATTTCTTAGATAATACTCTTTGTTGTATTCTAAATGAATTATGATCTTCTGCGAATCCATGGATAAAAATTATTGGTAATCCTTCTCCTTTTACTTCATAATATAATTTCACATTATCACTTGTAGTAAAAAATTCCATCATTATCACATCCTATTTATTCTTCATTAATAATTATATATCATTTAAGTAATTTAAAAAACTTTTATAATATTACTAAAATAAAAATTAAAAGTACAAATCCTATTACCCCTGAAATTGGATATAATGTCGCTACTAAGTTGGAGAATCCAAACTTAGCTAGAGGAATGGATAGCAAGCAGAATAAGGTTATTATAAGTTTCTTATATTTACTCTTAGAAACCTTATTTATAATACCAAAACCATTAGCTAATGCAGTTGTAAACATAGCAGCCCATAGTATAATTGAATAAAATTTTCCATATCCACTTCCTATATAATTACATATTCTTAGCATCGGAATATCCATAGTAGCTACCTCATCATAATAAACAAGCATGGAACTTAATATAGATAAACCAAGGATAAATAATATTATTCCTCCCGATACACCACCTAAAATAGCTGTTTTTTGCTATCTATCAATGATAATAGGGACGAGAATACTATGATAATAATTAAGGAATTGGAGCCTAGATATAAAAGAGAGGATGATAGAAAATTTCCTTTCAGCGTCAAATTTACTCCATTTATATTAGATAAATAATATCCTTCTTTTATATTTAAATATATAGATGTAAATATAATACCTATAATAAGTAAAGGAACTAACAAAGAGCTAATAAAGGAAAATCCTTCTAAACTAAATAGAAATACTATAAATGACAAAACTATCATTACAATAATCCCAAGGTTAAAAGATAAACCTAGCTCCTCCTCAAATATTGCACCACTACCTGCAACCATAACACTAAACCCCGTGTATAAGAAAATTGTCATTATATTATCTAATATTAATCCAAATTTCTTTCCAAATATTTTACATATTAATTCCTCAAATCCACTTATTTTATTGTTAAATATCTTTAAAAGAAGTAATCCTCCTATCAAAGAAAACAATATTCCTGATATTGTTATCCCAAAAATTCCCTTTATCCCGTATACTCCAAAAAATTCTATAATCTCTCTACCAGAAGCAAAACCTGCACCTATAACTGTACCTACATATATTGATGCTATTTTCATCCATTTCCTATTGATTACCTTCTTCATCATCCTCCCCCTTTCTAATATTTAATAATATTAGAATAGAGCTTATCCTATAACAACTTAGTAAAAAAGAAGTTCTACTCCTAGCATGGAGCAGAACCTTATTCTATGCATTATGAATATATTTTAACATCTTGAAGAACATTTTATCTCTTCTTTTTATAGCTTCTTCATCTTTACCTTCTGAATAATCATAGAAACCTTTCTTTGATTTAACGCCTAGCTCATTATTATCCATTAATTTCTTCAATACTTCTTGTGGTTTTTTTACATCGGATAAATCATTAAATAAATATGAAGATATATAGTAGAATGTATCTAACCCTCCTAAATCTGCTGTTTCTAAAGGACCTATTATTGGATATCTAAATCCAGGTCCATATTTCATAGCTCTATCCACATCTTCAAAAGTAGCTATTCCCTCTTCTACTATATTCAATGCCTCTCTAAATACTGCAAACTGTATTCTATTACCAATAAATCCTGGAGCATCTTTTTGTACAACTACTGGCTCCTTATCTATTTTTTTTACTAATTTCAATAATATATCTACAGTTCCACCGCTTGTCCCTTCTCCTCTTATTAATTCAACTAATGGAATAATATGAGGTGGATTCCAAAAATGCATTCCTATAAATCTATCCCTATTTTTTACTTTCTTAGATATTTCCGTAATACTAAGACCAGAGGTATTTGTTGCAAATATAGCATCAGATTTAGCTATTTCTTCTACCTCTTTCCAGAAATCCTGTTTTATATCCATCTTTTCTATAATAGCTTCAATTATTACATCACAGTCAGAAAAGACTTTTTTATCTATGGAATATTTTATATTTTTCACTGTATTTTCAACTTCTGATTCTGCCATAAGACCTTCTTCTATTAAACTACTATTAAATATAGATACTAATCTTTTAGAGCCTTTTAGAAATTCTTCTTTAATATCAGTTATAACTACTTCATATCCCTTTCGTGCAAATATTTGAGCTATACCAGATCCCATAGTTCCTGCCCCTGCTATACCTATCTTTTTAATATCCTCTATCTTCATCTTGTAACCTCCTTTTAATCGTATCTCCCCATCTAATTATTATACTAGATGGGGAGATATTTATCTCTTATTATTTTTCTAATAAATTCCTAAACTTGCAAGAATTATAGCTGCAATAGTGGCTACCACTGGTAAAGCTACTGAAGTAACAAATATATCTATATATGAATCCTTATGAGTCATACCTGTAACGGCAAGTAAAGTCAATACAGCCCCATTATGTGGAAGTGTATCAAGGCCTCCTGATGAAAGTGAAGCTATTCTATGAAAAGCCTGAGGACTAATACCTGTCTCCAAAGCCAATTGATAATATTTTGCTCCCAAAGCTTCTAATGCTATACCCATTCCTCCTGAAGCTGAGCCTGTTGCACCAGCCAAAATATTTACTGCTATTGATTCTGAAATAAGGGGAG
Source organism: Tissierella sp. P1 (assembly GCF_002266425.1). GTDB lineage: Bacteria > Bacillota > Clostridia > Tissierellales > Tissierellaceae > Tissierella > Tissierella carlieri. Next base: position 4,121 of record NZ_NPMN01000001.1, on the reverse strand, counting down.
AACCTTTTATCCCTAGAAGTAAATCTGTTAATGTCTGAAATCCTGGTACTGCCCTTACTATTGAACCAAATCCAACAGCAGCAGATGTATTTATAATTGCAGTAATTGATGATGTTGCTCCTCCGCTAATGGATTTAGTAAAACCTTTGTATTTGCTAGGATTAGTTATCATTGCCATAATTATACCGGCTAATAAACATACTACTATATCCCATTTTAACCTTTCTATATTTAAAGTTAATATTACAGTAAGCAAAGGTAAAAATGAAAGAAATGGATTTGGAAGTTCTTGTACTTCAGCTTCAGCATTTACATTTCCTTTCTTTTCAGGCTCAATAAAGCCTTCACCCTTAGCTGTAAATCTCTTTTCTCTCCATATAAGATATGCATATCCTCCACCTAATAATATAGCTGAAGCTACTAAGCCCATAATTGGACCTGCTGTAGGTGTTGTGTTAAAATAATCCGTAGGAATTAAATTTTGAATTTGAGGTGTTCCTGGCAATGCTGTCATTGTAAAGGTAAATGATCCAAGGGCTATTGCTCCAGGAATAAGTTTTCTAGTAATATTAGCTTCTCTGAATAATTCTAATGCCAAAGGATACATTGCAAATACAACTACAAATAGAGATATACCACCATAAGTCAATACTGCACAGCCTACTACTACACTAAGGATAGCTCTCTTTGCACCTAGCACTTTTGTAAGCCATTTAGCTATGGACTTAGCTGCACCAGTATAATCCATCAAAGTTCCAAATATTGCACCTAACATAAATACTGGAAACCAAGATTTTGTAAATCCTACAAAACCAGCCATATAAGTATCTTTATATGCTGGAAGTAGTTCTAGACCACCTGTTAAAGCTACTACTAATGCACATAGAGGAGCTATCCAAATTATAGAGTATCCTCTATAAGCTAAGAACATCAATAATACTAATCCGATAATAATACCTAGCATAATTACTTCCCCCTTTTATTTTACTTGATATTTTATTTATCATTTGTCTTTTTAAAAATTTTATCTTTTGTTTTTTAATAGCCTTATCTTTTGTTTCTAATGAGGATTATTTTATCTCTTGTTTTTCTATTAAAACTTTAGTATTTTTAGCCAGCTGTCCAGCCCCCATCTATTGTAAATGTTGAGCCTGTAATATGAGCTCCTGCACTTGAACATAAGAATTTGGCCACATCTGCAATAGTTTCAGGTTCTATTAGTTTTTTAACTGCCGCTTTTTGTAACATTACTTTTTCAATAACTTCTTCCCTTGATATTCCATGGGATGCTGCTTGAGCATCAATTTGATTATCCACTAAAGGAGTTCTAACATATGCTGGACAAATTGAATTTACAGTTATTCCATAAGGTCCTCCTTCTAAAGCAGTAGTTTTTGTTAGTCCTGAAAGACCATGTTTAGCTGAAACATAAGCAACTTTAAATTCAGATGCTACTAATCCATGAATTGAATTTAAATTTATTATTCTTCCCCAACCTTGCTCTTTCATTGAATTCCATACATACTTAGTTAGTAGGAATGGAGCCGTTAACATTAAATTAATCATAAAATCCCATTTATCCTCTGGAAAATCTTCTATTGGAGATACTGTTTGAATTCCTGCCACATTTACAAGAATATCTACCTTTGAATATTTATCTAAAGTATAATCGACTAAATCCTTACAACCTTCTCTTGTGCTTAAATCTACCTTAAAATAATCTGCACTTATTCTTTCTGACTCATTTTTTAATCTTTCTTCATTAATATCAGCCATAACTATCTTAGCACCATCTTTAGAAAAAGCTTCCGCAACAGCTAATCCAATTCCACTGGCTGCTCCTGTCACAATACATACTTTATTTTCTAACATCCTTATACCTCCTTGATTTAATTGTTTAACTATTAATATAGCAAAATTCATGCCATTGATTTTTGGTATGAATGTTAGTTTTTTATCTAAATATCCATATTTAAACAAAAAAACAAGCATATTTTTCATAAAATATACTTGTTTTTATATTTTGTTTTTTAAAAAATATAATAATTTAAAGTTAATGTAAGGTTATACTTACATTAACTTACTTTAAATCTATAGAGTGTAAGTTTTTCCTTACATCAAATCTTCCTTTTCTAATTTTTCGTAAATTTTTTCTGACAATTCTTTTAATTGTGAGAAAAATAACATTACATATCTATTTCGTATTTTGAAATCTTCTCATATAAACTTGTCCTGCTAATATCTAATGTATTGGCAGCTAAAGTCTTGTTGCCATTAGCAATTATTAGGCTATCTATTATAGATTGTTTTTCTACCTCTTCTAAAATGGATTTTAAACTTTTCATCTGCTTATTTCTAGTCATACCTGTAATTTTAGTAGGCAAATGTTCTGGCTTAATTATTGTTTCTTCTTCTAAGAAATTTATAGCCCTTTCTAGGATATTTTCTAGCTCCCTTACATTTCCAGGCCAATCATAATTTTTTAAATATTCTATTGTACTCTCTGATATCTTATCTACTTTTATATTTTCTCCTTTTGATATCTTGTTTACTAAATACTTGGACAGAATAGTTATATCTTCTTTTCTTTCCCTTAAGGAGGAATTTTTATACTTACTACATTTAATCTATAATATAAATCTAATCTAAACATACCTTCAGATACCATTTTTTCTAGATCTTTATTAGTTGCTGCTATAACTCTAATATCAATTTTCTCTGAATAATTACAACCTATTCTCTCTATTTCTTTATCTTGGAGAACTCTTAATAATTTTACCTGCATATTCATAGGTAAATCACCAATTTCATCTAAAAAGATAGTACCTCCATCTGCAGCCTTAAACTTCCCAATCTTTCCTCCTTTTTTAGCACCTGTAAAAGAACCTTCTTCATATCCAAATAATTCTGATTCTAATAACTCATATGGAATTGCCCCACAATTTACTCTAATAAAAGGTGCATCTATACGTCTACTGTTATTATGAATTGCATGTGCAAATAATTCTTTTCCAGTGCCAGATTCTCCTAAAATTAGAACATTTGAATTCGTCTTTGCTGCCCTTTTTGTAAGTTCCTTCAGGCTTTCCATAGACTTACTTATACTTATGATGCTATCTAAAGCATAATTTGCTTTGTTTACTTTTTTAAATTCATCCTTATATAGATTCAATTCTTTCTCAATCTTATTTATCTTCATATATAGGGAATTTAATTCATCTACATCTTTAAATAATACCTTACCTACAGCACCTACTACATTACCATTAACAAATACTGGTATTCTAGTAGCTATCATATTTTTACCATTTATCTCTTGAACTTGGGCAATTTCTGGTATTCCTGTCTTTATTACAATATCCATTCTCGTATTCTCTATAACTTCTCGTACATGTTTGCCTATTGCCACTTCTCTATCTACTCCTAAGAATTCCGCATAAGGATTACTTAACATTTCTATATATCCATCTTTATTAACATAAACAATAGCATCATTTGTAGCTTCCATTACTGTATTTAATAGAGAAGATGCTTCTATCTCATCATCAAACTGTCTAATAAATTCTTTATAAGTATCTAATTTTTGAAAAATTATATAGGCTCCTTCATTAGTATCATTATTAGAAATTGCTTTTTTTATTACAATAATATCTTTGCCATTATATTTTAGTTTCTGGGATTCATGTTTTTTATTAGACTTTAAAAAAGATTTAATCTTAAAATTAGATAGGATATTAGATAGGTTTCTGTTTAGATTATTTTCATCAAATAATTCTAATATATTTAAAGCTTCACTATTAAAAAAATTTATATTACAATATTCATCTACTACTAAAATACCTATATTTAAAGAATTAGCTAGATTATATAAATTTATCCCGTTATTAGACATTATTTGCCCACTCCTATTTATATTCTAATATAATTATACCATATATTATATAAATCTAACTTTATTTAAAATATAACACAGTTCAAAGGCTTACTATCTTAGTTAATTAATTTATGCTCTTTACCCGTAAGGTATCATTCAGTGGTGTCCGATAGAACCTATGCTCGTATAGATTTGGTCCTAACGGACACTCCTAATGAGAAATTCTACATTAAGGTTGGTGCTCGTC